>JBBIRW010000001.1:0-366374 GCA_037441565.1 Deltaproteobacteria bacterium
TGCTGCAATAGGATATGTTCCTGCATCTATTCCCAAGTACTATAAAACATTCTGGGCAAGTATAAATACAACTGGAAATCAATTTACAGCACGGGCACAAGGAAATATCGACACAGATGCGACGATTGATGAATGGAAGGTGACTGAAACACAAAGAGAGCCTACCAATACGGTAAATGACGTTTCCGATTGATGGTCCAGCATCCATTATCTAATGATCTAAAGGGGGGGGTGAGAAGCCTTTCTCCCCTCCTTTTTATTTTTTTCATCTATCTCATCACAATCTCCCCCTCCATTTACTGGAGTGATGCACCGGAGTTTATTATTACCAGTTGGGATCTTGGCATATCGCACCCCCCGGGGCATCCGCTTTATAATCTCATAGGAAAGGGATTTTCCTTTGTTCCCTTTGGAGATATAACCTTTAGATCTAATTTCCTTTCACTTATCTCCGGATTCCTTACCATCATCATGCTTTATCAACTGATAGTTAAGGTTCTCTCCATCATATCACCATCCTGCTCTATTTCAGATTCCGGAGATAAGCAAACAGCTCAAGTCTCAATTAAAACAATTTCCCTCCTCTCCACACTCCTTTTTGCCTTTTCATACTCTTTCTGGATGAACACAACAGTAACTGAGGTCTATACCCTTAATGCCCTTTTCCTTGTCATCATTCTTTATTTTGCAGTCTCATGGATGGAAAAGGAGGATCAGAGATATCTCCTTACCGGGAGTTTTATTTACGGATTAAGCACAGGGGTCCATGGAGGAGTTGCCTTCTTTCTCCCGGGACTTCTTCTGTTTCTGATTGCTAATAAAAGGCTACTCAAAATAAGAGACATTTTCTTTGTGGTATTTTTCTTTCTCCTTGGTTTTTCCATATACCTCTATCTGCCTGTACGATCCCTCTCCAATCCGACCATTGACTGGGGGAATCCAGAAACATTCAGACAGTTTCTTGTTCATATAACAGATAGAAAGGACAGTGGATTCCACTATTCATTTCTGCATGCTGATCTAAAAGGAAGATCGATCTTCTATATAAAGATGCTTGTTGATGAACTCACGCTTTTCGGTGTTTTACTTTCCATAGCAGGGATTATTTTTAACATTAAGAAAAATAGAAGGCTCTTTCTTCTTTTTTTCGGGATAACACTGGGAAATAGCCTTTTCTTTTTTCCCTACTGGGATAATGGTATAGCATTTATACCCAGCCTTCTGATTCTCGCAATCTGGATTGCAATGGGTCTCAACTGGTTTTTCCTTTCATTGCCTTACTTTCGAATTATTTCAAAGAAAACTATCATAGCCCTTTCGATTATATTTATATGTTTTCAAATCTTTAAAAACTTTGGCTCCATTAACAAATCATCCTATTACAATGCTTATGTAACAGCAAGGGAGGACTACCTTTCCGCTGAACCGAATGCGGTAATATTCTGTATGGCAATGTGGTTTCCCTTCAGGCATATGCAGGATATAGAAGGATTAAGGCAGGATATAATAATTATTTCGATTAGTGATCTTCTATCACCCCAGTACTTCAATCCTGTGGTGAAGGATAGATTTCCGGATCTTGCTTTTCCTGAAACAAGAGAGAGCTGGGAGAAGTTTATTATTTCTCTTATCTCCCTTAATATTAAAAACCGCCCCCTTTACTGGGAGCCTTCAAAGTTCATCAAGCAGCTTTACAGAAACCTAAGACCATATAGGTTTCTCCTGAGGATCAGCCCTGAAAGAAAGGAGAACCTTGATGATGCATCCATTATAGCATATCTCCAGTGGATGGAAGGATTTTTCAAAAAAGAGTTTGAAAGGATTGACCTGTTCAATGACAGAGAGGCACAGATCTATTATTCTTATTTACTAGGAGGTATTGCTGATTATTTTATCTTGATCAAAAGGGAGGGATATGCCATAAATCTCTACAAGATTGCAAAGGCAATAAGACCGGAGGATCTGGGTATAGACAAAGAGATCGCCTTCTGCTATGCAAGGATGGGAAATTTTCAAAAGGCAAAAGAGGTATACGAGGATATCCTCAAAAAGCATCCAGACGATTCTGATGCTCATCTGGGCCTCGGTCTTGTTCTGATAGATATAGGGAAGGTCGAAGATGCAAGGCCTCACCTCAATATTGTTATGAAGGGGAAGAAGAATCCCTGGTCATTTTACGGAATGGGCAGGGTATATTCACTTGAAAAGAACTTCCCATCAGCGGTTTCCTGCTTCGAGGAAGCCCTTTCAATGAAGCCGGAGAAGGAATTAAGGGAGATAATTGAAAAGGAGATGGAATTAATAAAAAGAATGAATGAGCAGTTAAAGGATAATTAAAAACAGGTGCGAGATGTATCTTGAAAAACGAATAGCTGTTGTTGTTCCTGCCTACAACGAGGAAAAACTCATACTGCGTGTGCTCTCCACGATGCCTTCATTTGTTGACAGGGTAATTGTTGTTGATGATGCAAGCACTGATCATACATATGAGACTGTTTTAGATTATATAGAGAAAAATGGTGATCAAAGGATTATACTTATCAGGCATGAGAAAAACACAGGGGTGGGAGGTGCGATTGTTTCAGGCTATAAGATGGCGATTAAAGAGGATATGGATATTGTTGCAGTAATGGCTGGTGATGGGCAGATGGATCCTGAGGATCTACAGAGGGTAATTGAACCGGTTGTAAGGGGTGAAGTGGATTATACAAAAGGAAACAGGTTGTTTCGTGGTGAATCCTGGAGGATGATCCCGCGAATAAGATATTTTGGAAATGCCTTACTCTCCCTTTTAACTAAGATCGCTTCGGGTTACTGGCACATCGCTGATTCACAGTCCGGTTATACTGCCATATCCAGGATTGCCTTGAAGAGAATTGATCTTGACTCATTATATAAGAGGTATGGGTTTCCAAATGATTTGTTAATTAAGCTTAATATACATAATTTCAGGGTTCGCGATGTTTCAGTAAGACCTGTTTACAATATTGGAGAGGACTCAGGTATAAGGCTGCACAAGGTGATACCACGGATCTCCTGGTTACTTATTAAAGGATTCTTCAGGAGGCTCTTTGAGAAATATGTTATAAGAGATTTTCATCCCCTTGTCTTTTTTTACCTTATGGGTCTTGTTCTTTTTCCTGTTGGATTTATTTTTGGACTTTATCTGCTCTATCTGAGAATCTTCTATGGTCCTGTCTCAGCAACAAGTGCACTTTTTTCAGCTTTTCTGATAATAACCGGGCTTCAGTCCCTCTTCTTTGCGATGTGGTTTGATATGGATTATAATAAGCACTTGAGATGAAGATAACATTCCTCACAACATCATTTCCGAGATTTAAAGATGATTACTCGGGTGTATTTATTTTTGAGCTCGCAAAATCACTGATTGATAAGGGTGTTTACATAAGGGTTATCTGTCCTAATGATGATCGATCAAGGGAAAGGGAATTTATGGACGGTGTTGAGGTTATAAGGTTTGACTATTTTATAAAGGGATGGCAGAAGCTTGCTTATGGAGGAGGAGGAATTCTGGAAAACTTGAAAAAGAAAAGATTACTCTATTCCCTCATTCCATTCTTCATTGCCTCTTTTTTGAGAAGCACACTCAAGCATGCAAAAGACTCTGATATCATCCATGCCCACTGGTATCCATCGGGGGTTGTTGCTATGATTTCTCGCTACACACTTTCTATTCCATCTGTTCTCACCATTCGTGGAAGCGATCTCAACATAGTAAAAAGCAGAGTTTTCAGGAAACTAAACAGGACAATACTCAGGAGGATCGACGGGATAATAACAGTCAGTGAATCATTAAGGGATGAGCTTTTCTCGATGGGTTTGGATAGAAGCAATATTGTATTCATACCGAATGGTATAAAGATGGAAAACATGGATGATACAGGCGCAAATTTTTTTAATTCAAAGAGATCAGAAAGTAGTATAATCCTCTTTGCTGGAAGCCTCAGGAAGATAAAGGGGCTTGATACGCTTCTCCATGCATTTCAGATGGCGCTCAGGGAGAAAGGCGATCTTATTCTTGTTATAGTAGGGGAGGGACCTGAATTCCAGAGACTGAATAGAATGGCTGAAGAACTGGGGATAAAAGAAAGGGTGCATTTTACAGGTGCATTAACTCCGCGTGAGGTGCGTGAATGGATGAAAAAGGCTTCACTTTTTGTTCTACCAAGCACCATGGAGGGAAGACCCAATGTTGTATTAGAAGCTATGGCAGAAGGTTTGCCTGTCATAGGCAGTGATATACCAGGGATAAGGGAGATAATCGGGGATGGAAAAACAGGTTTCCTCTTCAAGCCCCTCTGCAGTGAGGAACTATCAGCGTGCATAATAAAAATTTTAAATGACAGGGATCTGCGGATAAACATGGGTTTAAATGGAAAAAGGAAAATAAGGGAGCTTGGTCTGACATGGGAGGATTGTGCTACCAAACACCTCAACTTCTATAAAGCTATACTTGGGGTCAGGTCTTGCAATATAACATTTCACGGATAGTAGATAATGTGTGGCATATTTGGTATCCATTACTTTAACAGAGAAAGAAATGTTGATAAAAACATTTTAATCAAAATGGGAAACACCCTTGTCCACAGAGGTCCTGATGGCGAAGGTTATCATATTAGCGGAAACACGGGATTGGGTCACAGAAGACTGAGCATAATTGATCTTCAAACTGGCAATCAGCCCATATTTAATGAAAAAAGGGATATCGCGGTTGTTCTCAATGGAGAGATTTATAATTTCCGGGATCTAAGGAGTGAACTTGAAAAGAATGGTCATAAATTCTCAACAAATAGTGATACCGAGGTGATAGTCCATCTCTACGAAGAAAAGGGAAGGGACTGCCTTTCGTATCTTCGCGGTATGTTTTCATTTGCCCTTTTTGATGAGAAAAGCGGCACACTGTTTTTAGCAAGGGATAGGCTTGGTAAAAAGCCCCTTTACTATTCGGTAAACAACGAATCATTCATATTTTCATCAGAGATAAGCACCTTTCTCTGCATCCCATCTTTAAGATTAACATACAACTATGAAGCCATTGATTCATATCTCTCCCTCCAGTTTATCCCTGATCCTCTCAGTGCATTCAATGAGATAAAGAAACTCCCACCTGCCCATTATATTCTTCTTGACAGCAACGGTTTCCGTGTTGAGAGGTACTGGGAGATTCCTCATAAAACACATCAAAACAGGGACGAAAGGGAGGTCTTAGAGGAACTGGATCTGATTTTAAGGGAGGCAGTGCGCATCAGGCTGATAAGTGATGTCCCCCTTGGTGTCTTTTTAAGCGGTGGATTGGATTCAAGCGTCATCTGCTATCTCATGGCAATGGAGAAGGGTCCAGGTGTTAAAAGCTTTTCCATAGGGTTTGAGGACGAGACATACAATGAACTTGCATATGCGCGATTGGTTTCTCAGATGTTGAAAACAGATCATCATGAATTCATAGTAAAATATGAAATAGAGGATATTCTTCAAAAAATTATCCCCCACTTTGGCGAACCTTTTGCTGACTCATCGGCAATACCAACATACTACGTATCGGCGATGGCATCCGGTTATGTTAAGGTTGCCCTTTCAGGTGACGGAGGGGATGAGGTTTTTGGTGGATACAGGAGATATGTTGCAGGGAAGATGGCTGGGTATTTCAACATTCTTCCTCCCCGAATCAGAAAGTATCTGATAGAAAATCCACTTTCACTCATAAGTGAGGGAACGGAATATTACGGAAGGAGCAACATCAAAAAGGCAAAGCTTTTCATGAGGTTTCTCTCCTCCATAAAGAATGGATTATACTGGTACTGCCCATTTAGCGAGGATGAAAAAAGGTCTCTTTTCAGGGATGATTTTTACATGAACCATGGCAAAAAGGGGAAAAGATATTTTCAATTCGATTCAGACGAAGTGATGGATGATGTTTCAAGGGCGATCCTCTACGATCTTAAATTTTACCTGCCATGCGATATCTTAACAAAGGTTGACAGGATGAGTATGGCATGCTCCATCGAGACGAGAGCACCATTTCTTGATCATAAACTTGTTGAGTTAATGGCAGGGCTTCCCTCACATCTGAAGATAAAGGGAATTACAACAAAATATATCCTGAAAAAATGGGCCAAGGGGAAATTGCCCATAGAAATCATTCACAGGTCAAAGCAGGGATTCGCTGTTCCACTTGCAAGATGGATTAAAAATGAACTGAAGGATTTCGTATACAGTGTACTATTTGCAAAAAATAGTTTCTGCGATAGATTTTTTAATCTAAAATATGTTGAGAAACTTCTGGAGAATCATATCAGAGGCTATGAGGACAACAGCCACAGGATATATTCACTTCTTATCCTTAATTTATGGGACAGCTGGGTAAGAGAATGCAGAGGGGAATAGTATACATAACCGTGTACATACTCCTTTTTCTTACAATTTTTTCCATTCAGACCATTATAGATACAAAGAAAGGCACACTCCCCGAAGAGCAGCCACTTTACCTTCTTTCTGGAAAGTTGCTTAATATAGCATCGCTTGGATTCAACGATGTTATTGCTGATATTCTCTGGATGAGAACAATCGGCTATTTTGGTGAACACTATCAGGGAGACAAAAAATATATATGGCTCTACCACATGCTTGATATCGTTACAACCCTTGACCCAGGATTTCAGTATCCATACCATTTTGGCGGGCTTGTGCTTTCCATTGAAGGGAAAGATATAGGATCAAGCAATGCACTTCTCCGCAAGGGGATGGCCAATCACCCGAATGTCTGGCAGTTTCCATTCTATATAGGTTTTAACTACTTTTTCTTTGAAAAGGACTATCAGAAGGCAGCACGTTATTTTGAGATCGCATCCCGTATCCCTGGTTCACCCCGCTATTTAAAATCCCTTGCAGCGAGACTTTATGCAGAATCGGGGAATCCTGAGATCGCCCTTACCATCCTTAAAGAAACATATATAAATACAAGGGATGAGAATATGAGGAGGGAGATCATGAAGAGGATAATGGAGACTGAAAAGGAGTTGAAGAAAAAAGGCAATCCCGAAATGAAGAATAGTGGATAATCCATGGAAGTGATAGTAATAGAGAACCTTGTTAAGGAATTCAGGACGGGGTTTATGAGAAGGCCATTTTTCGCCTTAAAGGGTGTTAGCATGAGTGTAGAAAAAGGTGAGATCTTTGGTTTTGTCGGTCCCAATGGTGCGGGAAAGAGCACAACGATAAAGATCATTATGGATATACTGCGACCAACATCAGGAAGGGTTAATGTTTTTGGAAAACAACCTTCCGATATAAGCTGGCGTAATAAGGTGGGGTTTCTCCCTGAGAACCCCTATTTTTATGATTACCTTAAAGGTAGGGAACTTCTCTATTTTTACGCAAGACTTTTATCGATTCCTTCAAGTTTTCTCAATGAAAGGATAAGTTTTCTCCTTAATCTCGTTGGATTGCGTGAAGCAGGGGGAGTTCCGCTAAGGAATTATTCAAAAGGTATGCTCCAGAGAATAGGTATTGCCCAGGCACTCCTTTCAGATCCTGAACTTCTCATCCTTGATGAACCGATGAGCGGGCTTGATCCGGTGGGAAGAATTGAGATCAAGGAACTGCTTTTAAAATTGAAGAGGCTTGGTAAAACAATTTTTTTCAGCACACACATACTCTCCGATGCAGAGATGCTCTGCGACAGAATTGCCATTATTGTAAAAGGAAGTGTAAAAAGGATTGGAAGTCTTGACGAATTGCTAATGCAGAAAGGCATTGGTTTTGAGATAGTTGCAGAAGGGTTGACGGATGTCCCTATAATAAATAATTTCAGAGGCAATTATGAATTGAAAAAGGAGGGTGAGAGATGGATATTCACAACCGGAGATGAGAAGGTGGCGGAGGGGATTGTCCATTATGTGATTTCTCATGGGGGGAGGCTTATATCCTTCGGAAGGCAGAGGATGAAGCTCGAGGAAGTTTTTGTTGAAGTTATGCATGAGTCGTGAGATGAAGAATTTATGAGTGGAAGGATACTATCAATAGCATCAATTACACTTAAGGAGGCCTTAAGGGACAGAATCCTCTATACAATAGTTTTCTTTTCCTTCTTTATGATCTCACTTTCTCTTATTCTCGATGAAATTACAGTTGGGCAGCAGACAAAGATTATAAAGGACTTTGGTCTTTCAATGATGTCAATTTTTGGCGCAATGCTTTCTATATTTGTTGGCATTAATCTGCTTTACAAAGAGATGGAGAAGAGAACAGTGTATAACATACTTTCAAAACCTGTGAAACGGTATGAATTTATAATCGGAAAGTATGCAGGATTAATCCTCACGCTTGCAATAATCGAATTCTCGATGGGAGTTATACTTATTATGATGGATTCATTTTTTGAGGGATTAAAATCTATAAGCATTGCAAAAGCTGCATTTTTTACATATATGGAAGTTTGCATTATTACAGCAATTGCAATATTCTTTTCTTCATTCAGCACACCTATACTCAGTGGCATATTTACCTTTTCACTTTATGTTATCGGACACTTTTTAAACACGCTAATGGAAATCTCTCATGAGATTAAAAGTGGATTCGTAAAGTTACTGATCCTTTTCTTTTACTATTTTTTGCCCAATCTTGAGAATTTCAATTTAAGATCGGTAATTGTTTATGATCTTAAAATTTCTCCTGATTACTATCTGTTTGTTTTTACATATGGCTTAATCTACATCGTTGTATTTTTGTTTTCTTCGTGCATCATTTTTGAAAAAAGGGATTTGAAGTGAAAAGACTACTTTGCCAGTTAATTCTTTTAATTGTGATCATTTTCTTGGGATTCGTCACGAGGATATACATAGGCTCATGGATGGAGTTTAGAGAGGCTGAGAGGTTGTTTTCCAGAGGTATGTTAGAAGATTCGTTATTTCATTACGAGCGTGCGATACACTGGTATGTCCCTGTTATTGGTTATTCAGAAATGGCTGCGGAGAGGATATGGGAGATTGGAAAGAAGGCTGAGGATGAGGGAAAATATGCACTTGCACTTTCTGCCTATCAGGGGTTGAGAAGCTCTTTTTACTCTGTCCGAAGCTTTTACCAGCCGGGCAGAAAGTGGATAGATCTCTGCAATGATAAGATTTTGTATTTTTATGCAAGAAGGGGATCAGATGCACGTAAGGATGAAGAAGGAGAGGAGGTAAGACGCATGCGGGATAAATTAAAAAAACAAAGAGATCCTGACCCATTCTGGGCAGCTCTTTCAATTCTTGGTCTTTCAGGATGGATTGGAGCAACGGTTTTATTTATCTGGGCTGGAATTGGAAGAGAACAGAAATTGAAGACAGGTGTCTCTGTTTTTTCAGGTTTGATGTTTCTTTCATGTTATGCAATATGGATTATCGGAATGATCAAAGCACATTAAATGGGAAACCCTATGGGGGTAGTTCTGATCATTTCAGGAGTCTTAATAATATTTACGGGTTTTTTCATAATCTTTCGAAATATCCACTGGCAGGAGATCGCCGGAGGTATATTTCTTATCCTGGGTCTGTTGATGGCAATGGCCGGATTAATTATGACACTTATTCCGGGGTTTTTTAAATAGGAACGGAGGTTAGTATGAAGCTTGCTATAATTGGCGCAGGAAACTGGGGGCAGAATCTTATCAGGAATTTTTATGAGCTACTTGGAGAAGACCTTGTGTATATATGTGATAGGGACAATGATGCTCTGAAAAGGATAAAGAAAATTTACCCCCGTTTAAGAACAATAAACGATTATAAGATTATATTGAGAAACAGAAAGATAGATTCTGTTGCCATTGCAACACCATCATCTACGCATTACATGATCGCAAAAGAATTCCTTATAAGCGGAAGGAATGTATTCATTGAAAAGCCCATGGCAACAAGATCAGTTGATGCAATTGAACTTGTTGAACTATCAGAGAGAAAGAATCTTATTCTTATGGTTGGCCACCTGATGCTGTATCATCCTGCTGTAAGGAGGGTAAAGGGTCTTATAGATGAAGGCGAACTCGGAAGAATTTTCTATATGTATTCAAGAAGGCTTAATCTTGGTGTGATAAGAAAAAATGAAAACGCCATCTGGAATTTTGCTCCCCATGATATAAGTGTTTCTCTTTTTCTGCTTAACTCTACCCCTGAAAGGGTCTGGGCAATAGGTAAGGATTACATTCAGGAGAATGTCGAGGATATTGCATTCATCGTTCTTGAATTCCCGGGAAATATTATTTCCCATATACATGTTTCCTGGCTTGATCCGCACAGAAGAAGGGAGCTCACTGTTGTTGGCAGCAAGAAGATGGTGGTTTTTAATGATGTGGCCAATGTTGAAAAGATAAGGATTTTTGACAGGGGTGTTGATTATCCTATAAGCTACCAATCTTATGGGGATTCATTAACATTGAGGATCGGTGATATCTACAGTCCAAAGGTCGAGATGAAGGAGCCGTTAAAGGAGGAGTGCAAGCATTTCATCGAGTGCGTGGAAAAGAGTGAAAAACCCCTTTCGGATGGATATGAAGGTCTGAGGGTTGTCAAGATTCTTGAGGCAGCTCAGGAGTCATTGAAATTACATGGGAAGGCTGTTCAAATAAAATGGTAAGTTTAATCTGGTAAGAAATAAGATTTGAAAGGAGAGTTATTATATGGATCGATACATCCATCCCGAAGCAAAAATAGGCAAAAATTGTGAAATAGGACCATTTACTGTAATTTATGAAAATGCCGTTATAGGGGATGAAAGCAAGATAGGCTCACATGTTGTTATTTACCCGGGAACAAATATTGGCAGTGGCGTCCGCATTGATGATCATGCAGTGATCGGAAAAATGCCCATGAAAGCTAAAATGAGTGCCATAACAAAGGATAAAAAACTTGATCCCGCAATCATAGAGGATTTGGCAATAATTGGAACATCCGCTATCATTTATGCAGGATCAAAAATAGGCAAAAATGTACTTGTCGCTGATTTTGCAAGTGTAAGGGAGGATTGCATCATCGGCGAGGGAACAATAATTGGAAGAGGTGTAACAATTGAAAATAAGGTGACCATAGGAAAATACTGCAAGATAGAAACAGAGGCATATATCACAGCCCTATCTGAGATAGGAGATTACTGTTTCGTATCACCGGAAGTAACATTCACAAATGATAACTTTATGGGAAGAACAAAGGAGAGGTTTAAATACCATAAAGGTATAACAATGAAAAAAGGCGCAAGGGTTGGTGCAAACGCTACAATCCTTCCCGGGATTATCATTGATGAGGATGGTGTTGTTGCTGCAGGTTCAGTTGTTACAAGAAATGTTCCTGCAAAGGTAATCGTTATGGGTTCACCTGCGAAATATTTCAAGGATGTCCCTAAGGAACAGCTTCTTGAGAATCAGGATTTCTATATCGGCGAGAAGTAAATAAGGTGTTCAGAATAATCTTCTATTTACTCCTTTTTTTCATCCCTCTTCTCGGAGGAGGAAACTATCTCCTTAATATTTATCCACTTCTTGGAACAACAATAATAGCAGAACTTTCACTTTTATCAATGCTTGCATGTTTCATGGAAAAATCCAGAAGAGGGGCGTTTAAATTTATCAGAGGTGAGCCTGAAAAATTCGTTATTTTATTTTTTACAATTTCCGCTTTTTCAATTTTATATTCGATAAATAGATGGGAATCTGCGTTGAGGATAATGCCATTGCTATCAGGATCCCTCATTTTCTTTATCTCAAGGGAGGTTCTCTTAACTGATCAAGAAAAGGTAATACTAAATGTTGTTCTTTTTTCTGCGATTTTTGTTTCACTTATCGGAATCTATCAGGTCCTGCTTGGCTTTGCGAATATAGTAAAGAAGGCTCAGGAAATTGGGATCTCTGGCGATTTACTGATTCTTGCGAGATCTCAGACAAGGGCATTTTCAACATTTATTCATCCGAACACAATGGCTGGATATTTGTGTATTGTTATTCCTTTCTGTATGTATATGATTGTTGAGGAGAAAAATCCTATAATGAGAATAATATATTCAGGTGTTTATGCAGTATTGATAACATCTCTCCTATTTACCTATTCAAGGGGTGGATGGATCACATGCGTAATAGGTTTTCTGTTATTCTTATATGTTATGCTTTGGGAAAAAATTCCATTTAAAAAAGTTATTCCTATTTTTATCGCGATAATCATTGCTTTCTTGCTATTTTTTTCTTTGAGATCTTACTCAACAGATATTGTAAACAGGGATCTTCCATCCATATCTGAAAGGATTTCAAAACTTGGGTTCAGTAGCATGTCGGTTCAGGGAAGACTCATCCTGTGGAAAGGTGCGCTTAATATAATAAGCGACAATCCATTCTTAGGCACAGGTATCGGAACTTTTATGCATGCATATCCCCATTATCAGGAAAGGGTATTTTATTCTCGATATGCACATAATATTTTCCTGGAGATTGCAAGTGAAACCGGTCTTCTGGGGGTTGCATCATTTGTTCTTCTTTTCATACCTTGTTTGAAAATAAAGCCACGCAGGGAAAAAAGACTTCTATATATTTTCGGGATCATATCCATGCTTCTTTTTCTTTTACACAATACCATGGATTTCGATTGGGAATCGCCATGCATTGTCGCAACATTTTTCCTTCTCCTTTCAATAATTAATTACTCGGGATCGAGAGGATTGGAAAATGGATCCAGATTAATTATTCCATCAGAGAGAAGGCTCATCATCAGATATCTTTTTTCATCAATGTTAACAGCAGCAGTATGCTTGATTGTATTACTTCCCTTTCTTTCCGATGGATATTTTTCCATGGCAAGATCGCTTTTCGATCAGGGAAAGTATGAAGAGTCAATTAATGAAATACGCAATGCAAGACGCTTTTTTCCACTGAGAGGGGAATATTTTTACGGTGAGGCTGAGATTTATAAGACAATGGGTGATGTTTATAAAAAGAGAGAGTTTTACGAAAAGGGTATTCAATATATGGAAAAAGCAATCGAGATGGAACCACTTAATCCTTTCTTCAGAAGGGAGCTCGGTATTATCTACTGGATGATAAAAGATTATGATAGAGCGATTGAAGAATTTAAAAAGGCAATTGAGATAACTCCTGGTGATGCATTTCTTTATTACACACTGGGGAAGGCGTATATGTATCTTGGCAAACTCGATAATGCAAAAATAGAGTTGAGAAAGGCTGTCGAGCTTGAGGATGATTATTTCAACTACTCTCATCCCGATATCAAGGATATCTTTGAAGCACATTTTCTAATTGCGGAAATAGCTATGATGGAAAAAGACCTTGATAGTGCTTCAAAGGAGCTTGAAAAAAATCTTATCTTTCTCAGCAGAGGCCCTAATTTCTATCATGTTGGAAGAAGGGAAAGGAATATAATTTATAATGCAGACACTGTATTATTTCGTGTATATTATAATCTTGGAAGAGTCATGGAAGAGAAGGGGGAGAGGGAGGAGGCTCTTCGATATTATAAAAGAGCGCAATCTATTAATCCCGATGATGAGAATTTGAGAAAGAGAATTGATTATTTATCAGGAAGAAGGCAGTTAAACAATGAATCCTGAATGGGGATACCTGCTTTCTGCCATAATTGGAGGATGTGTTGGAAGCTTCCTTAATGTCTGTATATACAGGATACCGAGAAATATTTCCATTATAAATCCTTCCTCTTACTGTATCTCCTGTAAGAATCCTTTAAGATTCTATCATAACATACCGCTTATCAGTTATATTATGCTGGGAGGAAGGTGTGCATATTGTAAAGAATCGATACCGATAAGATATTTTATAGTTGAAGCGATTATGTTAATCCTTTCTACTTTACTATATCACGTATATGGATTTACACCTCTTTATGCCGCGAATCTCATATTTTCTTCAGCGCTTGTTGCTGTTACTTTCATAGATCTTGAGCACAGAATAATTCCGGATATTATCAGCATCCCTGGAATGATAGCAGGTTTAATAATGTCTTTTTTCATTCTTGATATATCGCCTTTTGAATCTCTCATAGGGCTATTAACAGGGGCTGGAGGATTGCTCGTTGTTGCACTCGCATATGAATATGTAACCAAGAGAGAAGGAATGGGGGGAGGGGATGTTAAGCTTGTTGGAATGATTGGAGCATTTATGGGATGGAAAGGTGCTTTTACATCCATATTCCTTGGCTCACTTCTCGGGACCATTATCGGTATAACCATTATGGTTATCGAGAAGAAGGATTTGAAGATTGCGATACCATTTGGTCCTTTCCTTTCCATAGGGGCACTGTTCTACCTGTTTTTTGGTAAGACTAATGTACTTAATCCCCTTATAATGAGAATGTTATGGTAGCTAAATGGAGAAGCATAAGATTTGAGATCCTCTCTGGAGTTATAATCCTTGTTGCTGCTGCAGCAGGTTTAAGTGGATACCTTTTTCTCCGATTTAGCGAACAGGAAATAATCCTTCAGAAGGCTCAGTCTATTGCAATTGCTGTTGAAAATATACAAAAAATGATAGACATAGTCGGTTCAACAGGAACAAGAAAAACAGAAACTGAATTATTGAATTCTATTGTTGAGAGAATGATGGAGGATGGTTCAGTAAAGGAGATATTATTTGTAAACAAAAACGGAATGATAATAGCACACAGTGAGAAAGACAGAATAGGAAAAGCTATAAAGGATGAAGACCTCAATAGATCCATAGAGCGCCGCCTTGTTCTCAGAAAGTTTCTCTGGACCAGCTCGCTTCTTCTTTCCACACCCAGAGAGCTTGTACTCACATCCCCTGTTTATCTGAAGAATGAACTATTCGGAGGGATAAAGGTAAGGATGGATCTATCGGATGTTAAGGGGAGGATTGAAAGGTTCAGGAAGTTTATTTTTCTTTTTCTTTTTATGGATTTTTTTATTCTTATCTTTTTTGGAGGATGGTGGCTTGAGAGGAAATTTTTAAAGCCATTGTCAAGGCTTATTGGTGTAACTGAAAGAATAAGGGAAGGTGATCTTAACTGTCGCGTCAATGTTGCAAGGGATGATGAAATAGGAATGCTCTGTTCCTCATTTAACATGATGATCGATGATCTTAAGAGAAACAGGGAGACAATGGAGAATCATCTTAAGGAACTCGAGAAAATTAACATAGAGCTCAGAAAAGTTCAGGAAGAGCTGATACAATCAGAAAAACTTGCATCAATTGGAAGACTTGCATCAGGTCTTGCTCACGAAATTGGCAATCCACTCGGGATAATTCAGGGTTATGTTGAGATTATAAAATCAAATCAATCACTTTCAAATGGTGAGAGGGAATGTCTCATCAGGATGGAAAAGGAGATCCAGAGGATTAATGAGATCGTAAGGGGTCTGCTTAATTATTCACGTGCATCAAAGATGGAAATTCAGCTGATCGATGTTAACCCCGTTATTGAAAACTGCTTGAAGCTCTGTTCAGCAAGAAAGGAATGCGATAAAATTGATATCAATTTATCTCTGAAAGAACCTTCACCTATTGTAATGGGCGATGCAAACAAACTATCTCAGGTTATAATTAACATATTGATGAATGCAATTGATGCGATGCCTGATGGAGGAAAACTTTTTCTAAAGACAGACGAAGACGTATTAAAAGAGGATATCGGTTTAGTTCATGCAAAAAGAAGAAGGGATGATCCACCTGAAGCGGATTTTACCTCTATGAGAAGATTGTGGTTCCATCCGATCTCTTCCGGGATAATTGAGAAGGGGAAAAAAGTTGTAAAAATTGAGATATCTGATACAGGCACAGGCATCAAGGATGAGGATATAAAAAATATATTCGATCCATTTTTTACAACAAAACCAGCAGGCAGGGGAACAGGGCTTGGCCTTTCCGTTGCCCTGAGTATTATAGAATCTATGGGTGGAAAGATACTTGTAAAAAGCAGGTATGGGGAGGGCAGTACATTCCTTATTATTTTGCCTTCAGCAGTGAAGGAAAAACAGAATGGGGTGAGAAAAGATGGAGGGAAAGAAGATACTCATAGTTGATGATGAGGAAGGAATGAGACATATGCTTTCAATAATACTGAAGAAAGAGGGCTATGAAACTACCTCCGTTTCCAATGGCAATGAGGCTCTGACGGCGGCTGAAAAGGATGATTATGATTTCATCCTGTGTGATATAAGGATGCCAGGTATGGATGGTCTTACCCTTCTTCAAGAGCTAAAAAAGAGGGGGTGCAATTCTACGATAATTATGATGTCTGCATATGGAACCATGGATACAGCTATTGAAGCAATGAAAATAGGTGCTTACGATTATATTTCCAAGCCTTTTAAATCCGATGAAATAATCCTCACAATAAAGAAGGCAGAGGAAAGGGAAAGGCTCAGGAAGGAGAATATCTTTTTAAAAAAAGAAGTGGAGGGAAGATATAAATTTTCCAATATTATTGCCAAAAGTAAAAATATGCTTGAGATTTTTGAGACGATATCAAAAATTGCCTCATATAAATCAACTGTTCTTATAATAGGGGAAAGTGGAACAGGAAAGGAGCTTATTGCAAAGGCAATCCACTACAACAGCCCCAGAAAGAATAAAGCTTTTATCCCCATAAATTGTGGCGCAATACCCGAAAATCTCCTTGAAAGCGAGCTCTTCGGTCATGTAAGGGGGGCTTTTACTGATGCGATATTCACAAAAAAGGGGCTTTTTGAAGAGGCTGATGGAGGAACAATATTCCTTGATGAGGTAAGTGATCTCCCGCTTTCACTCCAGGTTAAGCTCCTGAGGGTTTTACAGGAGGACGAGATAAGGAGGGTTGGTGATACAAAACCTATTAAGGTGGATGTGAGGATAATAGCTGCATCCGGAAGGGATCTTGTAGATGAGGTGAAAATGGGGAGATTCCGTGAAGATCTCTTCTACAGACTGAATGTTTTGAACATACATCTTCCTCCACTTCGTGAGAGAAAGGAGGATATACCCCTTCTTGTAAATCACTTTATAGAAAAATTCAACAAGAAGATCGGAAGGAACATCAAAGGAATAACATCGGATGCAATGAAGATGCTAATGGATTATGAATGGAAGGGCAATGTAAGGGAGCTTGAGAATGTAATCGAAAGGGCTGTAATCCTTGCTGATGGCGAATGCATATCCACAGAGCATCTCCCTGAAGGCATCATAAAAGCTGTAACTGAACCTGTTGTTTCCATAACGGAGGGGGAATTCTCAATAAAGAAGGCATCATCAGCCTTAGAGAAGGAGCTAATAAAAAGAGCCCTTAAGTATACAGGAGGTAATAGAACAAAGGCTGCAAGACTCCTTGAGATAAGTCACAAGGCACTTCTCTACAAGATGCAGGAATATGGAATAGAGTGAAAAAATTTCAAACCCTGTAAAAATTTCATACCTTTAAATTCACGGAAAGGATTTTCAATTCATAAATATTTGATTTCACACTGGATTTTTATCCAGTGCCAGAATACCGTGTTGGTACAAATATTGCGAGGATATGGGGCGATGATTATTAAAGCAAACAGGGGAATTACAGTAATTGAGATGATGGTTACTGTGGCCATCATGGGTATTATTTTTGCTATTGCAATTCACTATATGCCTGAAATGTTCATAAAGATACGGGTTAATGCTGCCGCAGGGGAGATAGCCAGAGAGCTTCAGCTTGCAAGGATAAGAGCGATCAAGGAGAGAACAGTGAGATATGGCCTTTATTTCAACCCCCCATATCAGGTTGTTATATTCAGGGACAAAGATATGGATAATACATATTCGGCAGGTGACGATGTGATCGGGACTATAAACTTTCAGGAAAAATTCAAAGGGATAAGGATCGGTGCACTTGCAAATATAACAAGCATTCAGGGTGGATCAATTGAAAGTGATGGAATAAATTTTGCAAGCAATACAGTTATCTTTAAGAATACCGGTTCTCCTTCAACAATCTCGAATATTAATGATGATTCCGTATACCTGATACCTGAAGTTGATATTCCTTCGCAAAGGAAAACAAGGATGAGGGCAGTTAATGTTAACATTTATTCAGGAAATATAAAGGTCTGGGCATACGATCCCTATTCAGCAACACAGGGACATGGTCCATGGAAATAAGTAAATTGGTTAGAGAAAAAATTATCATGCAGAAAGGATTTACACTACTTGAGTCCATGATTGCACTTGTTATCCTTTCGATAGGGCTTCTTGGTATATGGATGATGATGGGATGGGCTGTTAGTGGAAATTCATTCTCTGCAAAATTAACACAGGCTGAATCACTTGCAGTTGAGAGACTGGAGAAGATAAGAGGTATAAACTATGACTATGTTCATAATGATTATTTTTCAACAGGTTCTGGTAATTTCGGAGACAGTGATGGCATATTAAGGGAAAATTATGGAGGAGGCAATGGGGGAGTTTACATTGATGTTAATAACAACAGCATATATGATTCAGGGGTTGACAAAAACTATCCAGAATTCAGAAGAGAAACATGTATTTATGTTGATATCAATAACAATGGTGTTTGCGATGGTATCTCAGAGGCACAGGCAGCAGCAGTTAATACTGCAATACTCAAGAATGTTGAAATCAGGGTTTTCTGGAAGGATTCAACGGGAAGGGAGCATAAGGTTGAGATAAGGACAATGGTTTCGAGGTGAAGTTATATGAGCTGGAACATTACTTTTAACAGAGGAAAAAATAAAGAGGGATTCACAATACTCGAGTTGTTAATCGGTCTTGCTATTGCAGCCATAGTGATGCTTGCAATCTATGGAATATTTATACTTACCTATAAAACATATCTCGGTCAGGAAAGCATAGCAGATATACAGGAAGATCTAAGAGTTGCAATAGAGCAGATGACAAGGGAGATGAGGATGGCAGGACTCAAACTCGCATCCTACAATGCCCTTGTTCCACAGCCTCCCAGTATTGAAGAGGCATCACCCACGAGATTCAGGTTTGTTGCAGGTGATATGGAAAAGGATGGGACGCAGGACAGGATAGAGTATGCCCTGGAAAATTCATCCCTTATGAGGACTTTTCAGGAGTATACTGGAGGTGCTTGGGAGCCACAGCAGAGTCAGGCAAAACAGGTGGTTGCCAGAAACATCGTTGCCCTTAATTTCAAGTATTACGATGTTTCAAATAATGAAATATTTCCTGGTACAGATACCACATTAACCGAGCAGGTAAGAAGGGTCGAAATATCCATTACAGTAGAAACACCAATAAAAGATCCAATCCTTGGCAAGAAGGTGCAGAGGACAATTGTAACGGATGTGAAACTCAGGAATATGGGTGTTGAGGAGAGGGGTGCAGATGTAATTCCTCCATCAGCGCCAACAGGTTTAACATCAAAAGATCCTGGAGAATGCACGAAGCTTGTTCTCAAATGGGATGCAAATCCTGAGGCAGATATAGCCGGATACAGGGTATATTACAGACCATATGGTGGAGCCTCATATACAAATATCATAGATGTAGGAAACACCACCACATACATACTTCAGGATACCCTTACGACACCACTTCTAAATGGAGTAACTTATGAGGTTGCTGTAGCAGCATACGATTATGCAGGAAACAGCAGCTCTCTCTCAACTCCAGTTCATGGAACAACATATCCTTCCGATACGAAACCAGATGATACAACACCACCATCTCCTCCTCCTATAATTTCTGCAACATCAACTTCGGGAAGTGTAAAGATTACTTGGAGTCCGAGTTCAAGTGCTGATGTGGTAGGCTATAATGTTTACAGAAGTGCTGATAATGGAGGCTCATGGACTAAACTTACCACAACTCCTCTTTCTTCTGATACCACATCATATACGGACACAAATGTAATAACATGTCCAACCTATCCTTACATCTATAAAGTTACCGCGATCGATTGTGTTCCAAATGAGGATTTTGCAGGAGCAATGAATATCCAGGGAACAGGGGATCCAGGAAGTGGAAGCCCACTCGGTGCAAATACCTATCCCTCAGATACTGTTCCACCATCTGATCCATCATCTTTCCAGGCAGCAGCAGGTGATAGCGAGGTTTATCTTAGCTGGATAAATCCCGGTGAAGCTGATTTTGCGGGTGTAAGGGTAATGGTGAAATATATCCTTGGTGATCCTAATTACAGCACATTTCCTTCAAATAAGGATGATGGCGATCTTGTTTATCGGAGTGATCTTGATCCAAGACCCGGAGTCAAAAATCCGGGTCAGACAGTTACATACAGACATGGTAACTTAATGAACAATACAAGATACAACTACAGGGCATTTGCTTATGACAGGTGTGGAAATTTCAGTGCTGGTGCTGTTTCAGCTGCATCAGCCCTTCCTTGCGGGGACGCATCTTTCCCTGGCTCACCTTCCGAGCCACTGAATCTTACAGCAACATCATGTGGAAATGTAAGGCTTACATGGCAGGCACCCACATCAAATGCTGGTGATCTTATAGGATATAATATATACAGATCAACAACACCAGGTGCAAGAAGCACTGGAACAAAACTCAATACATCTCCAGTAACAACAAATGAATTCGTCGATACTACCGCAATTGAAGGCGGAACATACTACTATCAGGTAACAGCGCTCGATTGTGTTCTACCTGTCCACAATGAGAGTTCTCCATCTAATGAGGTTACAGTCCATACCGGTGGTCTTACAAGGGATGAATCAGCTGTAATTAAATCATTCGGTGGTAGTGTTGATGATCCAAATACCATCTATCACAATTTTGTAAGTTTCATAATTGAGAACACATCGAGCACACAACTTACTATGGCACTCGCAACCGTTACATGGGCAATAAATACGGATAGCATAAGGCTGGGAAGGGTTTATATGAAACCAGCAACGCAAACGATCAGGCTTCTCAATAATGAGCCCTTCAAGGTTTCAGGCTTTGAATTTTCTCTTACCCAGGCGGGGACAACACTTAACATTCCGACAGGCTCTGAAGGAAGAACGCAGGTTATATTTGAGTTTACAGATCCATCGGGAAATCCTGTTGATATGAGGGGAAATGTAATAGAGGTTACATTCAAATATTATAAGGACGGGGTTCTCTGTACATCGCCACTTATCAGGTTCACGGTTCCCTATGGCCCATCCGTGAACCCTGTAACCCAGAGTGAACCTTCTCCAGGAACTATCTGTAGCACATCGATAGGTGATGTTACTGTTGAGGCAAATAGATCAGTTGTAGTTACTGCATATGTCTCTCCGTATTCAGGAACAACTATTCCCTCAGGAGGTGTCAAGCTTTACTATCTCATCCAGAGCTTAAAAACATCAACTCCCCCGTTCCCAGGTTCAGGATACACGGTTCTAACCATGAACCCTGTTTTTGTGAACTCTTCAGGAGAGGGTTATTATGAGGCAACAATTCCACAGGCAACGGGAAGAAGGGTATGGTTCTATATAGTCGCAACAGATGACCAGGGGAATTCAGAAATGGTTCCAGGTGTAAACCCCCTTAATCCTTCAGAATTCAGGGCATATGTATATGATGAGAAGTCATCTTTCACTATTAATCTTACTGCTTGCTGGACAACAGCTGCAGAAAAGAGGGTAAGAGTTACTGTTATATTAAAAGACCAGGATGGAGCTTCTGTTTCAGGAGCAAAAGTAAGTGCTGTCCTTATTCAATCGGAAACAGGAACTATTTATATACTGGAGCTTACTGAGACATCAACACAAGGAACTTATCAGGGTATATCTCCTGTATTTCCGAACTCTTCAAATCCAGTAAACGTTAGTATAATGGCTGCAAAGACACTTTTTACAACGGCCACAGCAAGCACGGTGTGTTCAACGGTGTGTCCGTGATTAAATAAAAGGAGGAGTTAATCAGTGAGAAGAGGAGTTAAATATGCCGGGCATAAAAAATAAATCACCTGATGGTCCAATGAAGATCAGAGGGATTGACATATCAAGCCAGATCATTTTCTCAGGTCATAAGCTCCTGGATCAGAGAGGCGTTGCCCTCGTTCTTGCACTCTTTATTCTCGTAATCATGACATTTCTCGGTCTTGCGTCAATATTTACTTCGGGTATAGAAATGGAAATAGCGGGAAATGAAAAATCAAGCACCCAGGCGCTCTATCTTGCTGAGGCAGGGGTTTCCAAGGTTATTTCCTGGTTTCAGAACCCGCAGAGCTTTCAGGATGATATAACAAGGGCAGGTGTTGATCCATCAAAATTTATCTGGGGAGGTTCAAATCCATACAACCCCTCGGTAAATCCGCTAAACAGATTCTTTGAAAAGAGGAGGATAGAAGGGGGTAATTTGTCTTTTATAAGTTCATCACACAACAATCTGAGCCAGTTTACGGATACAGGTTATGGAGAAATAAATGCTGATGGAAATGCCGACACAAGCGAAACAAATCCTGCCCTTGGAATTGATCCTGACAATTCCTCAAATACATCAGCCATGAGGGAGGCCCAGCAGGCATTCCTAAATGAAATATTCAAGAGTCTTGCTCCAATTGGAAGAATAAAAAAGCTGATCATATATGGTGCATCAGCTGGGGAGGTTTGCACGGTGAGGGTAACTGCGGAAACAGTAACAGGTGCAAGAAGGACTATAGAGCAGGTTCTTGGTGCAGGTGTGATTCCAGGCATGAAATCCGCTATTGAAACAAGACTCGGTGCAAACTGGAATGGACATGTAAATGTTCACTGGGGGAGGGTCTATGTAGGAAACGGAAGTGCAGACTTTGGCAACCAGTTAAAAAAGGTTCCATATAAGGTGACAGCCTCCTCCCTTTCTGAGGCACAGACTATAATCAACCAAAATCTCGATTATGGCTCGACTAATAACAAAGACCTCTGGCTTGAAATGTACATTTCGGGAAGCTATCAGAACCCATCGAGTATAGGAACATGGGAGAATGGATCTGCGAAATTTAGTGGTGATACAGATCATAAAAACCTCTTTGAGCATGTTCCCAATATTGAGGTAGTTGTGTGGGATTATAATAAGCTCAAGCAGTTTGCAATAGAGAATGGTTACTACTACCGTGCAAATCCATCAAACGGCATGCTTTATAAGGGTGATGTTAATGGCAGTTTCACAGGGACACCTGTTAGCTTTGAAGCACTGACAAATGGTAAGGTTAATGAGTTTATATTCATTGATAATCCTGATGATCCAAAATTTGGCGGTTCCACTCATATAACGTTTACTGCTTCTGGAAATTACTGGACAGAAAGCAATATCTATATGGTAGGAAGCCTGAGGAAGACAGGTTCCGGAACAGGTAAAAACTTCCAGGCTCAAACACCTCCATGGCCTGATCCTGAAACAGGGACAAGGATAAATGTATCAAATCTCAATGTTCACTATAAGGGAGCACTTTATGTAACGGGAAGGGTTGATGCAGGCGGTAACTTCAGGATATTTGGAGGAGTTGTAGCAGAACAGGGATTTGCTGCAGGTGGCAACCCCTCTGTCTGGTACAACTATGATCTCTCAACAGGAAGACTCAGTCCCAACTTTACGGTTGTTACAAGGAAGACATGGAGGGAGATATATTGACCGTGAGGAAGGAGAATAAAAATGATATAAAATTTTTATAAAAATTTAATAATTCTATTGACAGATAGTTAAAATTGTGTATACTTTTTCTAAATTCTATTTATAAATCTGGTGCTGAAATGGGCAGGAATAACTTGAAGAGAATAAGGGAGCAGCTACTTATGAGCAAATCAGAACTTGCAAGAAAGGCTGGTTTATCAATAATGACCATAAACAGGATAGAGAAGGGGCTTAATTGCAGGCCTGAGACGAAAAGGAAGATACTTCAGGCCCTTGGATTGAAGATCTCTGATAGAAAAAAGGTTTTTGGAGAATGAGCAATGAATATACCTTTTTTAAGGAGAAAGGGAAATCTCATCGGACTCGATATAGGGAGTAGTTCGATTAAGATTTCCGAAATTAAAGAGACTGGAAAAGCATACAAACTAATCAACTTTGAAAAGATCCCCCTTCCTCATGGGAGTGTCATTGAAGGAACAATAATGGATGCAGGAATTGTTATTAATGCGATAGGAGAGGGTATAAGAAAGCTTGGAAGCAGAAACAGGGATACTGCTATCTCAGTTAAGGGACATTCAGTCATAGTGAAGAGAATTGTTCTTCCTTCAGTAACAAAAGCCGAACTTGAGGAGTCAATACAATGGGAGGCAGAGCAGTATATCCCATTCGATGTAAATGAAGTGAATATTGATTTTCAGATCCTTGGCCCCGCAGGAGATGACCAGACAAAGATGGAAGCACTTCTTGTTGCATCAAGAAAGGATATAGTCACAGATTATGTTGGTGTGGTAACAGAGGCAGGTCTCATCCCGAAGATCGTTGATCTTGATAGTTTTGCTATGGAAAACATATTTGAATTAAATTATCCGGAATATCTTGATGGTGTTTGTGCTCTTATTAATATTGGGGCAAGCTTAATGAATATCAATATTGTGAGATATGGAGTGCCTGCTTTTGTAAGGGATGCATTGATCGGCGGGAATCAGATTACCCTTGAGATCCAGAGGCAGATGGGCTTGAGCTTTGAAGAAGCAGAAAGTGTAAAAAAGGGTGAGAAGGTAATCCCTGGAAAGGAGTCAGAGATTGAAAAGGGTATCAGGCGGGCTGCATCTGGAATTGTGGCAGAGATACAAAGAAATATTGCAGTCTTCAATACAAATTACCCTGATAGCCCCATTGAAAGGATAATCATTTTCGGTGGAGCTGCAAAAACAAAGGGGTTCATGGAGATGCTTGAGAAGAATATGGGGATTCCTGTTGAGCTTGTTGATCCCTTCCGAAAGGTGGAGATAGTTAGCAGAAGATTTTCAAAGGAAGAAGCAGTCCAGATTGGCCCTGAGATAGCAATATCAATGGGGCTTTCTTTGAGAAGGGCAGATGAGACATGATAAGAATAAACCTTCTCCCGGTTAGGGCAATAAAGAAAAAAGAGACGATCAGGTTTCAAATATCCGTATTTTTTATGAGTATCCTTCTCTGTCTGGTAATATGTTTCTATGTAAATTTCACTCTTAAGAGGGAGATAGATAATCTCAACTATCAGATCAATGCCTCGAGGGAAGAGCTCGTGAGACTGAAAAAGATGATTGGTGAGGTATCAAAGTTTGAAAACGAGCAGAAGATACTCAAGGAGAAAATAAACATCATAGATAATCTTGAAAAAGACAGGGACGTTTCAGTCCATCTTCTCGATGAATTAACTCAAATTATACCACAAAGGGTGTGGATCGATTCATTCAAGCAGACGGAAAACACAATTGATATTGAAGGTGTTGCTGTGGATAATCAAACAATAGCAGATTTCATGGCAAGAATGGAAGCCTCACAATACTTTAAAGGTGTTGAGCTGATAGTGACACAACAGGTTGAACAGAAAAATCTAAAGCTTAAAAAATTTGTTATAAGATGCCAGGTGGAAGTTCCACCGCGGGGATGATTAGATGAAGATCGATATATTTTCATATGTAGAAAGGATAACAAAACTTTCAACAAGAAAAAAGATGATCATTCTCGGAAGCATAATCTTTGTTATTTTCTTCTGTTACTGGTGGTTTTTTCACAGTGTTAAGGCTGCCCAAATCAAGGTATTAAGGGATGAGCTTTCAAACCTTCAGGCACAACTTCAGAAGAGCAGGGTTATTGCAGGGAACCTTGAAAGGTATAAAGAAGAGGTCGATAGACTAAACGAAGAGTTGAAAAAGGCAGTTGCAAAACTTCCTGGAGAAAAGGAGATACCCTCACTTCTCACAAATATCTCTGATGCAGGAAGGAGTGTCGGTCTTGAATTTCTTTTGTTTCGTCCACATTCGGAGGTAAAGAAAGGCTTTTATTCAGAAGTTCCAATAGAAATTCAGGTTGTTGGAACTTATCACCAGGTGGCTTTATTTTTTGACAAAGTTTCCAAAATGTCAAGAATTGTTAACATTAGGAACATAAATATGGGCTCACCAAAGGAAAGCGGAGGGAAAATCCTGCTTACAACATCTTGTAATGCTGTAACATTCCGCTTCCTTGGAGGTGAACAGGGTGATGGAAAAAAGTAAATTCATAATAATTCCTGTATGTTTACTTATATTTTTTTCCTCATGCTCAAGAGGAACTCAGGAGAAGCAGCCTGCAGTTGCTCCTTCAAAAAAGGTGGTAGAGGAGAAGAAACAGGTTGAACCGGAAAAGGCAGTTCAGGTGGAAAAGAAGGAATATGCATATGTGCCTGAAGGAAAAAGGGATCCATTCAAGCCATTTATCTCACAGCAGCCTGCAGCAAAAGCCAGGGAACTTCCGTTAACACCACTTCAGAGATACGATATATCCCAGCTTAAGGTTGTTGGCATTATGTGGGGTGAAAAGGGAAGATATGCATTGATAGAGGATGCTGAGGGGAAGGGTTATGTGGTTTATCCAGGAACACTGGTTGGTAAGAATGGCGGTAAAGTTGTAAAAATCCTTCAGGATGAAGTCATTATAGAAGAGAGATACACAGATGTTTTCGGAGAAACAAAGACGCATTATATTTCAATAGGGCTACCAAAGGAAGAAGGAGGGATTAAATGATACTAATTAATAAAAAAACATTAAGAATAGCCCTTGCTCTTATGGTTATCGTGTATGGTTGTGCATCGGTCTCCGCTTTAACAAAGGAGGGGGAAGGTAAAGAAGATATTTATATAGAAGCAATAAAATTCTCCCAGGATCAGGATAAATCTGTTATTACTGTAGAGGCATCAAAGCCCTTTACCTATACTGTTTTTAAAGAGGATACACCACCAAAGATTGTTGTTGAAATTCCTGATATCAGGATTGATAAGCTCTCATTGCCTATAAAGGTTGGGAGATCCGGCATTGATTCAATAACAGCGCTCAGGGATGAGAAGAGGTCAACAACAAAGATCGAAATAAGAATTCTTGAAAATCTTGAGTTTAATGCCCGAAAGGAACAGAACATATTATATATTGAACTTACAGGATTTAAACATGAAGAGGCATCAAGCCCTGCTTCATCAAATGAAGTAAAAGAAGAAAAGGCAGAGGAAAAAAAAGAAGGTATAATTGAAGTTTCCTCGGTTGCCGAAAAACCTCAATTAGAAGAAAAAGAAAAGGAATCTACTATTGAAACACAGGAATCAGAGAAGGAAAAGGGGGAGACTGAGAAGAAGTCGGTTGAGAAGACAAGGATTACTGCAATAGAGATCCATGAAAAGAAACAGCATAGTGAGATCCTCATAAAGGGTGACAGGGCATTTGCAGATATTAATTCATTCAAACTGCAGAAACCCGAGAGGATCGTCATTGACATAAGGGACTCTGACAGGGGAAAGATTCCCTCTACAATAAAAGGAAAGGGCAGGTATGTTAAAAGGATAAGGGTCGGCGTGCATGAAGGTAAGGTAAGAGTTGTTATAGAGCCTGTAAAGAAACTTCCTCCCTTTGCGGTTGAAAAGAGAGATGGTGAAATAGTTGTTCTTATGGGGAAAGCCCTTCCTTCAACAGCAAAGTTGTTAAAAAAGGAAAAGGAACCAAATATTGTTAAAGCAATCGATTTTAAATACACAAAGGAAAAATCGCGAATTGTTATTGAAACTGTTGGAAAGATGCGTTTTGATAAGTCGGAAACAGCAGAAGATATACTTTCAATCCAGATAAAGAACGCCTTTATCCCGGCAAGATTGCAGAGAACCTTTGATACAAGCGAGTTTATAAGCCCTGTTAAATTTATAGCAGCGTATCAATCAAAGACAGCATCAGGAGAGGATGTCAGTGTTGTGATAAAACTCAAAGAAAAAAGTCTCTATGAAATTACTGAGGAGGGTAATAAGCTGATCGTTTCCTTCAATAACCCTCCATCAATTGCGAAGGTTGAAGAAAAGGCCCCTCAGGTAGAGAAGAAGGAGATAGCCCAGGTGCCCGAGGAGAAGGTTGAGAGGAAGGAAGAAAGGGTCGAGGTGGAAAAGAAGCAGGAGAAGGTGGAGGAGCAGAAAGTAAAGGAGGAGAAAGTTGTAGAAGCGCCTGTTGAAAAGAAGGCGGTACCTGTTGAGGGGGAAGGTAAGGTATATACGGGTCAGAGGATATCACTTGATTTCAAAGATGCTGATATAAAAAATGTTTTCAGACTTATTGCGGAGGTAAGTAATCTGAATATCATTGCAGGTGATGATGTCAAAGGGAAGATCACAATCAGGCTGATAAATGTTCCATGGGACCAGGCACTTGACATTATCCTCCAGACAAATGCGCTGGGGATGAAAAGGGTTGGAAATGTTATATGGATAGCTCCCAAAACAAGGATTAAGGCTGAAGAGGAAGCGGAGATGGAGGCGAAGAGGAAGAAGGAGAAGCTTGAGGATCTGGTAATCAAAACGATTCCGATAAACTATGCAAAGGCAAGCGATATGGCAAAACAGATAAAGAGCCTTCTCAGCGAGAGGGGTTCTGTTGATGTTGATGAGAGGACAAGCAGGCTTATTATAAAGGATATACCAAAGAATATAGAAAGTGCAGTTTCCCTTATAAAAACACTCGATATACCCACACCTCAGGTGCTTATCGAGGCAAAGATTGTTGAGGCGAGCACGGATTTCTCAAGGGAGCTTGGCATTCAGTGGGGTGCAGTGGGGATCACAACATCACAGCATACAACCATTGGGGTTTCAGGCTCAAACCCTCCCGGGAGTGCAAATCCCCTCTCATCTCCAACAGCTTCAACGTTATCACCATTTGTTGTAAATGCACCTGCTTCAGCAGGTCTTGGAACTGGAATGGGTCTTGCCTTCGGGATCCTGAGGGACAACTTCCGCCTTGACCTTGTGCTCTCTGCCCTTGAGAATGAAGGAAGGGGAAGGGTAATTTCAAGTCCCAAGATTGTAACCCTCGATAATAAAGAGGCAGTAATCCAGCAAGGAACTTCCATCCCCTTTGAAACAACTTCAGCTGCAGGCACACAGACACAGTTCATCGATGCCAACCTTAACCTTACAGTTACACCCCATATAACACCCGATGGAAGTGTTATAATGAAGATTAAGGCAAGCCGCAATGCACCAAATACGGCGATAAGGGGGGCAAGCGGGGCACCGAGTATTGATAAGAGGGAGGCAGTTACAGAGCTTCTCGTCAGGGATGGGGAGACAGCTGTGCTTGGAGGCATATATGTTACAGATACGGGATATTCCGAATCTGGTGTGCCGTGGCTAAGAAAGATTCCTGTATTTGGATGGTTTTTCCAGAAATACACCCAGAGGACAAAGGGGGAAGAACTCCTTCTCTTTGTCACGCCTCGGATTATAAGAAGGGAACAGCTTTAGAGATATTTCCAACCGTAAAATTTACCTTTTGAATTATGGGGAGCTTGAAATATATCACTGCTGGTGAATCCCATGGGCCACAGCTAACTGCCATTGTTGAGGGAATACCTGCGGGTCTATTTCTGACAGAAGATCCTATAAATTATGAACTTTCAAGGAGAAGGATCGGTTATGGAAGGGGTGGAAGGATGCAGATAGAGAGGGATATGGTTAGCATAATTTCTGGTGTAAGGGGTGGTTATACTACAGGGGCGCCGATAACACTGGTTATTTCGAATAAAGACTGGGAGAACTGGAAGAAGATAATGCAGATAAAGCCCTTTGAAGAAGCTATTAAACCTGTCACGGAGCCAAGACCCGGTCATGCTGACCTTGCAGGTATATTAAAGTATCAGCAGAAAGATATAAGAAATATAATTGAAAGGAGCAGTGCAAGGGAGACTGCATCAAGGGTGGCAGTGGGAGCTGTTGCGAAGGAGTTATTAAAGTGCTTTGGTATAAAAATAATTAGTCATGTAATAGAAATTGGTGGAGTGAGGGTAAAAAGGAGGTTAGAGAGAATATCAGAAATAGAGGACCTTGCGGAGGGGTCAGATTTAAGATGCGCTGAAAGGGAAACTGAAGAACTAATGAAAAGGCGGATCGATGAGGCAAGAGAAAGGGGTGATACAGTTGGTGGAGTATTTGAGATAATTGCTGAGGGTGTTCCTGCAGGTCTTGGAAGTTATACCCAGTGGGACAAAAGGATAGATGGGAAATTTGCACAGGCACTTATGAGTATTCCGGCAGTAAAAGGGGTTGAGATTGGGATCGGTTTTGAAGGGTCAGCCCTTTTTGGTTCACAGGTTCATGATGAAATATTTTATAGAAAAAGTAATATGCATCCTTCAGGGGGGTTTTACAGAAATACAAACAGGGCGGGAGGTATAGAGGGTGGAGTAACAAATGGTGAAGCAATTTTATTGAGATGTGCTATGAAACCCATATCGACACTGCTTTCCCCACTAAGAACTGTTGATATAATAACTAAAGAGGAGAAGAGGGCACTTGTTGAAAGATCGGATGTTTGCGCTGTTCCGGCTGCAGCTGTTGTGGGAGAGGCTATGGTTGCAATTGTCCTTGCTGATTGTATGCTTGAGAAATTTGGAGGCGATACAATTAGAGAATGCATGGATAACTATAATAACTATCTGGCAAAGATAAATGAGCTCTAAATTTTCAAAAAATATTATACTTACTGGTTTCATGGGCACGGGAAAGAGTTCTACCGGAAAGGTGCTCGCATCAAAGATGGGATGGGAGTTTATTGATACCGATCAAAGGATAGTCGAGCAAGCAGGATTGTCAATACCGGAGATCTTTGATAAATTTGGTGAAACATACTTCAGGGAAATCGAAAAGAAAGTTATAAAAGAGGTAGCATCAGGATCACATCTTGTTATAGCAACTGGCGGAGGTGCTATCATCGATATTGAGAATTATGAGATAATGAAGAGAAATGGTATTATAATCTGTCTCACAGCAGAGGAGGATGAGATAGCAAAAAGGGTTGATGACAGCCGTCCACTTCTTAAGGGAGGCAGGTCAGGAAGGATAAGGGCTCTTATGAGGGAGAGGGATACCTACTATCGAAGGGCAGACTTTACTGTTGATACAACGGGAAAGAGTCCTTATGTTGTTGCAGAGGAGATCATCGATCTCCTTTCGTTGAGGGAAGATGGAAAAATTTGAAAGAGTGGATGTAAATCTTGGTGATAGATCCTACCCGATATATATAGGAAAGGGTATACTTGAAGGGTTCGCATCTTTTCTGAAAAAGCATATTGATACAAGGAAGGTGTTTATCATTACAGACAGCCGTGTTTTTGAATTATATTTCTCTCCTATTTTTGAAAGTCTTCACAGGGATGGAATATCAGTTTTTCATGCTATTTTTCCAGAGGGTGAGAAACATAAAAACATAAAAACTGTTTCGGCACTTTACAACAAACTGATAGAGGTAAAAATTGAACGGAATGAGCCTATTGTAGCATTAGGAGGGGGTGTTGCAGGCGATGTTGCAGGATTTGTTGCATCAACGTATCTGAGGGGTGTGCCTTTCATCCAGATTCCAACAACACTCCTTTCACAGGTGGATAGCAGTGTTGGTGGAAAAACCGGAATAAATCACAGATCTGGGAAGAATCTCATAGGAACATTCTATCAGCCGATTTTCGTATTTATTGATATCGATGTCCTGAAAACCCTGGAGGGCAGGGATTATCTTTCGGGAATGGCTGAGGTTATAAAATACGGAATAATCAGGGACAAAGGGCTTTTTGAAGTCCTGGAGAACAAGAGGGATGATATCTTAAAGAGAGACCCTGAACTTCTCATGCTTATTATTAAGAGAGCATGCGAGATAAAGGCCGGGGTTGTTGAGGAGGACGAGAGGGAAAAAGGGGTCCGATCCATACTGAATTTTGGTCATACATTTGGTCATGCCTTTGAGGCATGGGGTGGATACAGCAGATTTACCCATGGAGAGGCCATTGCAATTGGAATGGTTGCAGCAGCAAGGCTCTCATTCCTCCTTGGGTGCTGTGAAAAAACTACTTCTGAAAGGATTGAGGGAATTATAAGATCCTATGGACTTCCAGCAGATTTACCTGATATATCGGGTAGATTCCTTATTAAATACCTTGAGAGAGACAAAAAGATCAAAGAGGGGAAGGTCCGTTTAGTCTTGACAGAGGGTATAGGGTGTGTTAGGTTGAGGCCAGTTGAGGTGGCCGAGCTGTTAGGGTATCTTCCCCGTATTAGAGGATGTGTCTGATGGAGGAGAAAAGGAATCAACCAGAAGAAATCCAGCTCTCACCTGAAATTATCAAATACGAATCGTTACTTGCGAAGGATCCGAAATCTGTTGTCTTTGCACCACTTGCAGATGCATACAGAAAAGCCGGGATGCTTGATGATGCCTTAAGGGTGTGCACTGAGGGTTTGAAATATCATCCGCATCATACAGGCGGAAGGGTTGTTCTTGGAAGGATATATTTTGAGAAGGGGCTTTATGAAGAGGCGCGGCTGGAACTGGAAAATGCTTTAAGATTAAGTCCAGAGAATATTGTTGCCCGTAAACTTCTTGGAGAAATCTATTTTATTCAGGGGGATCAAAAAAGGGCGCTTGAGGAATTTGATAGGGTGCTTTTCTTAAACCCCGGGGATAAGGAAGTCAGTGAGAGGATAAGGTTGTTAAAAGCACTTTCAGGAGTTGAAGAGAAGCATGAGGTGGCTGTAAAGAGAGAGGAAGAGGAGATAGGGGATCTGGGAGGTGAGGTGGAGGGTGAACTAGTTGTAAATGAGGAGGGTCTTGTGCTTCAAATTCCTGAAGAGGAAAAAGAAGATATATCAGCGGATGGATTTGTTATCAGATCTGCCGGGGAGATTTTTGAAGAGGATAGGGAGGAGATCTGCACACTTACCCTTGCAGAGATTTATAGGGAGCAGAAGCTTTATGATAAAGCCATTGAAGTTTATGAAAAACTTTTGAAAAAAGAGCCTGATAATATAGAAATCAGGACAAGATATGAAAGTCTTTTAAAAGAATTGAAAGGGGAACCCGAAGAGACCAAAGAGAGTATAGAGATAAAAGTCCTTGAAGAGTGGCTGGAAAAGGTAAGGAGGATCTACAGTGACAGACTTTAAAGAGGAACTATCAAGGATAGTAAACAGAATAGATGGATGTATTGGTGCAGTGATTATAGGAAGTGATGGCCTTGTTATTTCACAGTATATAAAGGGAGAGGACGCACTGGATATTTCTTCAATAAACATAGAACTGGTAAGTATTATAAGAAAGATTCATCAGATAATGGAGGAGATGGGATTCGGTGGTTTTGTTGAAATTTCATTATCATGTGAGAAGGTACATGTTGTAATGAGGGCGTTAAATAAGGATTATTTTATCTCAATACTCATGCTTCCCGGCTCTAACACAGCCAAGGGAAGATTCATTATGAGAACCGCAGGTATGCGTCTTGCCCGTGAGTTTTGAAATGAGAATACTCATTATTCATGGACCAAATTTGAATATGCTGGGATTGAGGGAGAGGAATATATATGGAGAGGTGAACCTGGAGGAGATAAATGAAGAATTGAGGAAGGTCGGTGAGAAGGAAGGTGTGGAGCTGGATTTTTTTCAATCCAATTCAGAGGGCGCAATCATTGACAGGATACATGCAGCATACGGAAATTGTGATGCAATTGTTATTAACCCTGGTGCCTTTACCCATACAAGCATTGCTATAAGGGATGGTATCGCGGCGGTAGGGATACCTGTTGTTGAGGTTCATATGAGCAATATATACAGTAGGGAACCTTTCAGAAGGAAATCCTATATCGCAGAGGTTTCCGAAGGACAGATCTGTGGATTCGGTAAGGATAGTTATGTCCTTGGTCTTATGGCAGCCATATCCATTTTGCGAAAAAAACAGTTGGAGAGGAAGAAAGATGAATCTCAAAGACATTAAAGCCATTATCGAGATGTTAAAGGATACTGATGTGACGGAGATTGAGATTGAGAAGGATGACATCAAGATAAGGATTAAAAGGGAAAGTTCTACAAAAACAAACCAGCAGCCTCAGATGGTTCAGGTAGCACCACTTACAGTAACACCGCATGTTCAGTCTGTGGTAAAAACACCTCCAGCAGATATAACACAAAAACAGGCAGAGGAGAAGGGAAAACAGCTTAAAACTGTAACAGCCCCGATGGTTGGAACATTTTACAGGGCTCCATCACCTGATGCACCCCCTTATGTTGAAGAGGGCAGTGTTGTTAAGAAAGGGCAGGTACTCTGTATCATAGAGGCGATGAAACTTATGAATGAGATTGAATCAGAATATAATGGAAAGATTGTATCCATACTTGCAGAAAATGGTAAGCCTGTAGAATTCGGGGAGCCAATATTTGTAATTGAGGTTTCGGATCAGGAATAATTTATTTCTTCACAATTAGATGAAAAAATGGATTTCAGCGATGTTTAATAAGATACTCATTGCAAACAGAGGAGAGATCGCACTGAGGATTATCAGGGCATGCAGGGAGCTCGGTATAAAAACAGTTGTTGTGCACTCAACAGAGGAGAGGGACTCTCTTCCCGTACTACTGGCTGATGAGTCTGTGTGTATAGGAAGGGGTCCAAGCAAGGACAGCTACCTTAACATCCCTTCCATTCTCAGTGCTGTTGAAATAACGGATGCGGAGGCAGTTCATCCCGGATATGGATTTCTGGCAGAGAACGCTTCATTTGCCGAGATATGTGAAAACTGTGGGGTTGTATTTATTGGTCCTACATCAGAGAATATGAGGTTAATGGGAAATAAGATAAAGGCAAGGGAGATCGTCTCAAAGGCAGGTGTTCCGGTGTTACCTGGTAGTGAAAAACCACTCAAGGATGAGAAGGAGGCATTTGAGATAGCAAAAAAGATCGGTTTCCCTGTTGTTATAAAGGCAGCACTTGGTGGAGGCGGAAGAGGTATGAAGGTTGTCCATTCACCTGCAAGTTTCATAAATGCATTTTTGACAAGCCAGTCTGAGGTAATGGCAGCATTCGGGGATTCTGAGGTATATGTTGAGAAATATATTGAAGGATCCAGACATGTTGAAATTCAGATAATGGCGGACAAATACGGAAATATAATACATCTGGGTGAGAGGGACTGTACAATTCAGAGAAGGCATCAGAAACTTCTTGAGGAATCACCTTCACCTGTTGTTAATGAGAAATTAAGAGCAAGGATGGGTGAGGCTGCTGTAAATGCAGCAAAACAGGTTAACTATACAAATGTAGGAACTGTTGAGTTTTTACTTACCCCGAAGGGGGAATTCTACTTCCTTGAAATGAACACGAGAATTCAAGTTGAACATCCAGTGACAGAGATGGTAACAGGCATTGATATCGTTAAAGAACAGATAAGGCTTGCTTACGGTGAGAGGCTCAGATACAGACAGAAGGACATAGTATTAAAGGGTCATGCGATGGAATGCAGGATAAATGCTGAAGATCCGGAGAGGTTCACTCCATTTCCCGGAGTCATTACAAAATGCTATCATCCGGGAGGAATTGGTGTAAGAGTTGATTCACATATTATGGCAGGACAAAGGGTACTGCCATATTATGATTCCCTCATCTCGAAGGTTATTGTACACGCAGAAAACCGCCATAATAGCATAGTGAGGATGAAAAGGGCATTGAGTGAATATATCATAGAGGGGGTAAAAACAAATATTCCTTTTCATTTAAAGCTCCTCTCGGATCCGGATTTTATAAAGGGGAATTACGATACAAAATTCGTAGAGAAAAAGTATCTGTAAATGGTAATCTGGAGATGGATCCCTTTTGAATACTTTAATGCCGCTGAAAATATGGCGATAGATGAGGCTCTGTTTATTTCCGTAAAGATGGGTTTAAGTCCTCCAACGCTTCGCCTTTATGGCTGGAAGAATCCGTCAGTTTCCATAGGATACTTTCAGAATCCATTCACCGAATTAAATATGGGTGCACTGAGAGAAACGGGATGCGAGCTGGTAAGAAGACCGACGGGTGGAAGGGCTGTTTACCACGAAGAGGAAGTTACGTATTCCATTTCAGCAAGGATAGATGATCACAAAGGTTTTGGAACGCTATCGACGACCTTCCTTACTATTGCAAAATGTTTCTTGAGGGCACTTGAATTTCTGGGGCTTAAAGGGGAAATAGCATCACAGAAGAGGGGCAGCAAGGGAAGTTCACTCTGTTTTTCCTCAACATCACTTTATGAGATCTGTATAAACGATGAAAAGCTGATAGGAAGTGCTCAGAGGCGGGATGGATCTGCATTTTTGCAGCAGGGCTCATTTCTCATAGATTTCGACATTAAAAAGAATTCCAAAATATTTCTTAATTCCCTCTCGAGGGAGTCCACTGTAGAGAAGATAGGGTATTTAAAAAAATATATCAATGGTAATATTAAACCTGGGATGGTTGAAAAGGCAATTATAAATGGTTTTGAAAAAGAACTCGGGATCTGTTTGGTTAAAAGCGGGCTTTCTGATGAGGAGAGGAGGGTTGCTGAGCTTCTTGTTGCAAATAAATATACGAAAGAGACCTGGAATCTGGAAAAAAGATCGAGTTTCCTTGACTTTTAGATGCCGCAAGGATAATTTTTAATAAAAATAGGGATAATCTCGATGAAGGATAAGTTAAAATATCTCGAACAGGCTCAGAGATATCTTCTGAAGGGTAATGTTGAAAGGGCTATTCTTGAATATCGGAAGGCTGTTGAGCTTGACCCCAATGATAACATAACACGACTCAGACTCGGTGAACTCCTTGGCAAGGCAGGAAGAAAAAACGAGGCAGCCGAAGAGTTTATAAAAGTTGCTGATGCTTATTCAAGAAGGGGTTTTTATATGCAGGCTATCGCTGCCTATAAGCATGTGCTGAAAGTTGATCCTATGAGAATTGATATAAATGAAAAAATAGGCGATTTATACAGGAAACAGGGTCTGGTGGGTGAAGCTGTTGCTCAGTATCTCGGTGTTTTAAGACATCTTGAAAAGGAAAAAAGGATTTCGGAAGCACTGGAGTTAATAAAGAAGATTTTTGAAACAGACCCTTCAAACTATCTCATGCGTTCAAGGCTTGTTATGATCTGCTGGAAAGAGGGGCTAAAGGATCATGCCATTCAGGAGCTGGATAAGATTCATAAAGAACTCATGGCAAAAAGGCTTTTTTCAGAGGCACAGGAGATTTATACAGGAATACTTGAGGAGTTTCCTGGAAACATAGATCTGCTGGAAAAACTATGTGATACATATTTCAGGATGGGAGAGAGGGAAAAGGCATTAGAAGTTTTAACCACGATTAATCAGATTTGTTTGGAAAAAGGGAAACCCGATCTGATCAGGAAAATAAGTAAGAAATTCGAGATAAGCGCTGAAGAATTCACAAAAGGTGAAAGATATGAAGAACCCCCTGCTGAAGTCCCCGTTGATGAGGTAACAGAAGGTGAGTTAATTTTAAAAGAGTTGGAGAAAGAATCTGCACGAGCAGAAGGGGAGTTTGATCTAAGGGAAAAGATTTTATCAATTCCGGAAAAGGACAAGTATTCCTTTGAAAGTGTCTTTGAGGAATTTAAGAAGGGTATTGAGGAACAGCTCTCCAGGGAGGATTATGAATCCCACTATGACCTTGGTATAGCATATAAAGAGATGGGTTTATATGATGATGCAATTGGGGAGTTCAAGATTGCTATGGCAGATTCCGAAAAGAGGATCTCCTCCATACTTATGATAAGCTCATGTTTGATCAATAAGGGTGAGGGTGAGGAGGCATGCAGATTGCTTGAAGAGACTATCAGTGAGGGCGAATTGGAAAAGCAGGAAATTGCTGCATTGAAATACCAGCTTGCACTGGCATATAAGGCATCTGGAAGGATTGCTGATGCCTTGACTGTTATGGAGGAAGTTTATAATATGGATAGTGAATTCATGGAAGTGAAAAAGGAGCTTTTGCATCTGAGGAAACTAGCAAAGGAGAAAGAGCGGGCGTAATTCAGGGGTAGAATGCAAGCTTCCCAAGCTTGACGTCGCGGGTTCGAATCCCGTCGCCCGCTCCAGATTTCACACCTAATGCATACAAAATTAACCCCCCAATATAAAACTGTTGGACAAAAGCGCTAACCTTGGGGGTATATTTAACAGATAGATATCGGATTATTTAAGATAAAACTAAACAATATCAGGTGTTATCATCCACTCAACTGCCCATCCACCATTCCTTTTTAGACATAGCACGCCTCCCATCCTGAAATTAATCACTGTTTTTTCCACATTGCCAGTCAGGAGAAGAGAGGCAAGGCTGCTTAGATGAGGGAGGTGTCCCACAAGCATAATGTTTTCTCTTATCTGTGAGAGTCTTTCAACCCAGATTTTTGGATCATCAAGGGGAGAAAGCCCATCGATTTGTGATAGTCTTTGAGGTGTGAGTTCATTAGCAAAGATTTCTGCTGTTTGAAGGGCCCTGGTTTTTCCGCTGTGTAGAATCTGGCTTACTGATACATTGATCTTCCTTAAAAAGGAAGCTGATTTTCTAACATCAGAGATTCCTTTCTGAGTAAGAGGTCTCGAGGGGTCCTCATGTTCAGGTTTTGCTTCGCCATGCTGAACAAGGTAGAGATACATTCTTTTACCTCCCTTTAAATTTTTAAGCTATAAATTTATAGAAAGCCATATCCCTGCTGGTACAATCCTAAAGTCCCAGCTTTTCGGAAATACCTTTCATTGCATTAAGAACTATCTCAATGTGTTCCTCAAGTGAAAGCCCCAGCTCTTCAGCGCTTTTCCTGATTATTTCTCGATTTACTCCTGCAGCAAAGGATCTCTCCTTCAATTTTTTAATCACGGATTTTACCTCAACATCAAAAATCTTTCTGGATGGTCTTACCAGAGCAACAGCAACAATAAATCCCGTCAGTTCATCAATTGCAAAGATTGCTTTTTTGAGATTTGTATCCCTTTTCACTTTAGTATGCTCTGCATGGGCTAGGATAGCCTCGATAAGCTCCTCGGAATAGCCCTTTCCTCTCAAATATTCTGCCGTCTTGAAAGGATGATCCTTTAAGTCAGGGTATCTCTCATAGTCAAGATCATGAAGGAGTCCAACAACTGCCCATTTCTCCTCGTCCTCACCGAAACGCCTGGCATACGCTCTCATTGCAGCCTCCACTGCAAGGGCATGTTTTCTTAAGTTTTCATCTTTAATCCATTCTTCAAGCATATCATGGGCTTCTTTAACTGTTGGCCATTTCATGGGCTGTCCTTTCACAGATGTTTTTTAAACCATTTAAGGGATAAGCTTAAAACCTCATTCATTTTGTCTGGATCACTGAAGGCATGATCTGCTTCCTCGATCAGTTTAAGATCTTTGACTTTGCTTTGAGCTGCATTATATAGCAACTCTGCATTCATGTAAGGAACTACTTCATCAGAATATCCGTGAATAATTAAAAGAGGGCAGTTTATTTTCTTTGCCTCCTGCAAGAAATCATATTTTCTTATATCATCAAAAAATCCTTTTCTTATTCGGGTTCCATCAGGATAGTTGTAATATCCCTGTTTTTCAAGGCATTCCCTTGCTTCTAAATCCAATTCCGGGAAGGAAACTGGTGTTGCAATCAGAACAATAGCCTTGATTTTTTCAATATGCGGAAGTGCCAGGATTGTCATTCCACCAAGGCTTGAGCCAAGTAATCCCAAACGTATCTTGTCAATCTCTCTGAAATTCTTTAGAAAATGAAGTGCTTCCTCAAGATCCTCAACCCTTCCTGTTAATGTGACGTTCTCAAAGTCCCCTTCGCTTTCTCCTGAACCCCTGTGGTCAAATCTCAGGATGGCAATGCCTTCTTGCGGGAAGATGCTTGCGATCCGAATGTATTTTCTCCCGCCCCTATGACTCTTATAACCATGAGAGGTAACCACACATGGGAAAGGACCCGAGCCATCAGGAAGATGCAGATCTCCTGCCACCCTTTGTTTTCTAACAGTAAATTCAATTTTTATCGTGCGCATTTTGCCCTTCTTTTCGAATTAAATATTATTTTTTAATTTTATCATTTATCAAACCCCTGATGTTGCTGCAATACATTGCCCATTTTGAAAATTATAACCTCTTGCATATAATTATTATAAAACTCAGTGCCCCGAGAAGGGATATGAAGAATATAGATGAGTCAAGCGATTTCATGGGAATCACTCCTGATGACTTTCCGCATTTTTTAATGTTAAAGGCATCCGCTGGATCAGGAAAGACACACGAGTTGACAAAAAGGTATGTTCAATTTCTGCTATGGGATCGCATTCCCGGAAACAGCCTTAAAAATCTCCTTGCAATCACCTTTTCAAACAATGCAGCACGCGAGATGAAGGAGAGGATTCTTCAGTGGCTTAAGGATATATATTTCATGAAGGAAGAGGTAATAAGCGAATTTCATGAACTCCTGGGATCCGAAAAAAAAGCACTTGTAGCAAAGGCAGAAAGACTCATAGAGGAGATACTCAGGAATTATTCCAATTTTCAAATAAGGACGATAGACAGTTTCATGACAACAATTCTCAGGGCCTCGGCACAGGATTTCGGATACAATCCAGAATTTGAAATTTTAATGAACAGGGAGGCGCTTCTAAGAAAGGCATTTGATATATTTTTGAAAAATATCACAGAAGGTTCCACTCTCGCAGGGATTTTTTCAGAGATAGTGGATGATCTTGAGAGATCACGCAGGGGAGAAAGTGGATTTCTATGGGATCCTGCAAATGATATCTTTATTGTTATTAGCAATATTTATTCAGCTATATCTGTAGCTCCAAAGGATATCAATATCGAACTTATAAAGGAACTGGACGAAGAGAAACGCCGTATACAGGATAGACTTTTATGGTATGCAGAAGAGAAGATTGATAGAAAAATCAAGTCTTCAGATCTGGAGCGAAACAAAAAAAGTCGATTTCCTGAAATTCTTGAAGCCCTTAAGAAGGGAAATTTCACTATCATTGTTGATAAATTTCCTGAATCAGTTCCAGTAAATAAGCCTGGAAATAAAAGAGAAAAAGAGAATATTATATACAATGAAATTCTGGAAGTCTGGGAGGAATTCAGAAATTTAGCATCGCAATATGTTTTATTGTATTCAAAAACATATTTTTCCCCGATTGTTCAGATCCTTCACCATTTTCAGGAAACACTCGAGAAAGTTAAAATAGAAGAAGATAAAGTTTTTATTGATGATGTGAACAAGAAGATAAGTGAATATATAAGCTCTGATCTTGTTCCAGAAATATACTTCAGGCTTGGAGAAAGAATATGCCACTTTTTTATAGATGAATTTCAGGATACCTCTCCTATCCAGTGGTATAACCTTTTTCCTTTAATAGAGAATTCATTATCGCAGGGTGGCAGTCTGTTTATTGTTGGAGATACAAAACAGGCAATATACAGATTTCGAGGTGCGGATTACAGAATAATGAAGAAACTTGAAAAATCCAGTTTCCGATCGGTTCCAGAGTCTAGGCATATTTTAAAAGAACTAAAGATAAACAGGAGAAGCAATGAGAGGATCATTGAGTTTAACAGGAGGATTTTTAAAGAGGCGATAAGAAATTATCCAGAACTCTATAATGGTGCAATATTAAGTGGACTTACTGAGTGGGAACAGGGGGTTCCAAAGGAAAAAGAGGGTAAGGGACATGTGAGAGTTATGCTGATGGAAAAAGAGGCAGACGAAGATTTTGCTTTGAAAGGAAGGGTTCTGGAGATCATCAGGATGTTGAGGGAGAGGAACTGGAACTACGGCAAAATAGGTATCCTTGCACTCAAGAATGAAACTGTTATGGATGTGAGCACATGGCTAAATGAAAACAGTATCCCCTTTATCTCTTTAAGCAGTCTCGATATAAGAAAAAGGAAAATAACTGCCGAAATATTCTCCCTTCTGAGATTTCTTGACTCCCCAGTCGATGACATCTCCTTTGCTGAGTTTATCCTTGGTGATATATGCAGGGCATGTTTTAATGCGATTATTTCATCGTCTGATTGGAATAATATAGCCAGACAATTTATATTTAAGCATAGGAAGATAAGGAGAGGGGATGAGGTTTCGAAACCACTTTATAAAGCCTTTGAGGAAGAATTTCCGGAAATCTGGAATATATATTTTTCAGATCTCTTTAGACTAACAGGGTATCTTCCCCTTTACGATCTTATTACAGAGATTTTCAATACCTTTAAGGTATTCGAAAAACATCCTGATGAAGAGGCAACGTTTGCAAGAATCCTTGAAGTAATAAAAATTCTTGAAGGGAAAGGTTTGGGAGGGATTAAAGATTTTCTTTTCCTTGCTGAAGGTGCTGGTGATGATGAGGCAATATGGGAGCTTAGTATTCCACAGGATATCGATGCCATTCAGGTTATGACAGTTCATAAGGCAAAGGGTCTTGAATTTCCTGTTGTTGTGATGATTTTTGATCCATCACTTGGTTATGATAATATTATTCTTCGTGATGGAGAAAGGGGGGTAGAACTTCTTAAACTTACAAAGAAGCTTTCAGAGAATAATGATGAACTTAAGCGAATATACCATGAAAAGGAGACGGATGACATTGCGGATCTCCTTAACAGGCTTTATGTTGCGTTTACAAGGGCAAAGGAGGAACTTTATGTTGTTGGATGGAAGAATTCTTCATCCAGGGGAATAAGGGAAAAGCTTTCCTCCCTCATTTCCATTGAGGAATTTGGGCAATCATCAATTCCGGTAACAGCGGTTGAGCCATCTGAAAAAAAAGAAAAGCGTGGTCTGAAATTTATTCATCACATTGGCTCTTTGAAATTTCCTGTTTCTTCTGTAAGGATCAATGTCTTTGAAGTTGAAAGGGGTGAGTTTATTCACAGAATTCTTTCCAAGATAAAGTATATTTTCGATGGGATTGATGAGGAAGTGATAAAAACAATAGAAAAATTAAATTCTGAAATCGGAGGCATTTATGATGTCAAAGAAACAGCAGACATTATATTTGATACTATAAATAATCCGGAGCTTAAAGAATTATTTCTTCCCAGGCCGGAGAGAATTATAAGGAATGAATATGAATTAACCGATAAATATGGAAATCTCAACAGGATGGATAGAGTGATTATTGACAAAGATACTGTCACTGTCATTGATTACAAAACAGGTGATGCGTCATCCGAGGATGAATATGTTGAACAGGTTAGAAATTATATGTCAATATTGAGCGAGATCTATCCTTCTCTTTCAGTAAAAGGGCTTATATACTATGTTGATTTAAGAAAAGTAAGGTGGATAGAATGAGTGTTTTTCTAATAAGTCCGAAAGAGGATATGATCGAAAGGATCATCAGAATTATAAGTGAAGAGGATCCATGCGGACCCGACTTCTCTGATTATCTCGTTGTCTTTCCTGGAAAGAGACCATCTTATTACTTAAGAAAAAAACTTGCATCAGTGATTGGAAGAAGCAACATACCCCCAAAAATCCTTTCAATGGATGGTTTTATTGATTTCCTTTTCGAAAAACTCACAGATACTTACAGGAATATAGATCCACTTACCTCTGTTGGTATTATCTATGAAATTCTTATATCATCCCATGATAATATCCTTGTTTCTTCTGAGCGTATGAGAAAGTTTGAAAATTTCTATCCCTTCGGGTTAAGGCTGTTTAAAAACTTCGAAGAGCTTTACATAGAAAAGATTCCTTATGAAAGATTGAGCATTGTTGATTCACTGATAAATATTCCATCTAAATCGGCAGAAACAGTAAGGGGCTTTTCATCAATATATGGAAGATTTTATGAAACGCTTAGAAGCAGAATGCTATCCACGAGATCGTTCAGATACCGCTATGTATCAGAAAGGTTTGATCCATCGATGCTTAAAAATATCAAGAAGATTATATTTGCAGGACTATTCGCATTTACACAGTCGGAAAAGGATCTGATAAAAAAGGTTTATTCCATGAATAATGTAATATTTTTATTTCATGATGGTGAAGGGATACGCGAAAGAATCAGTCAAATTGGCATGGAGTTAAATGATATAAGCATATTGTATGCAGAAAATGAACCCTCAAAAAAAATTCTTAAATATCCAGAAATTAAAATTTACAGCTCACCCGATATACATGGTGAGGTTTATGCGGTCGGAACAATTCTTAGAGATAGAAAGGAAATTGATGAGAATACTGTTGTTGTTTTACCTGATTCAGAAACCGTGTTTCCACTGATTCGACAGGGAATCTCATACATCTCTCCTGAAAATTATAATATCTCGATGGGATATCCACTTCACAGGACACCCATCTATGGATTCCTGCTCCTTCTTTTTCAGGTTATAGGATCATCAGATGGTGAATTTTTATATGTACCCGATTATCTTCGTTTTATGCTTCACCCCTATACAAAGAACATTATGTTCCATGGGAGTGCAGAGACAACAAGGATAATCATTCATGCATTGGAGGAGTATCTGAAAACTTACAAAAGGAAATTTTTGATCACGCTTTATGAGGTTGAGGATGTTATTTCTTCAGAAGTATTTGGGAAAATGAAAATGAGCGAATCAATTTTCGGTCTGGATGATATGAGGAATCATCTGAAAGAGATCCATGACAATACAATAAGAAAATTTTTAAGCATATCAGATCTTGGTGATTTTACAAAAAAATGCATCGAGCTTCTTACTTATATCTATGATTATAGCACAGCAAGATTTCACCCTCTGTTCTTTCCATTCTATGAGTGCTTCATAAAGGAGTTAGAAAGGATTTCTACATCATCGATTAAAAATATGTCATTTGAGCAGATTTCATCATATTTCACATTCCTCAGGAGATATATTGCTTCATCAAGAGTTCCCTTTGATGGCACTCCCCTTAAAGGGCTTCAGATCCTTGGTTTTCTGGAGACAAGGAATATCAGATTTAAAAGGGTATTTTTTCTGGATTTAAATGAGGGGATATTCCCTGAATCCAGTGACGATTTTCTTTTACCAGCTGGTCTTCGAAGGGCACTCGGGCTTCCATTAGCTGAAGATAAAGAGTCTTTGCTTTCATATTATTTCGATGTTCTTCTGATGGGCGCTGAGGAGGTGTACCTATTTTATGTAAAAGATGAGAAAAAGGAGAAGTCCCGATTCATAGAGCAAATGCTCTGGAGAATGCAGAAGGTGGGTATTGAACGAGGTTTAAGCGAGGAGCCAGTTAGATACCGGATAAACCTTGAAACTTCAAGACCGAGGGGGGTGGAGAAGAATGATGAGATTATAGAATTTCTTAAGTCAATTACATTCAGTCCATCCATGCTTGATGTATATTTAAGATGTCCGCTAAAGTTTTATTACACATATGTGCTTGGTCTTGTTGAAAGGAGGGAGCTTGAAGAGAAGGTTGAAAAGAAGGAGATAGGAAGCATCGTTCACAGAGCGCTTTTTAAATACTTTGAGCCGATTAAAGGCAGAAAATTAACCAATAGTGATTTAAATCCGGATAAAATGGAAGGTATTGTGAGGGAAATATTTTATGAAAAATTTGGTGATCAGATAATGGGAGAGCGTTATTTACTCATGCAACAGGTTATAAAGAGGATGAGGCAGGTTATCGATATATATTATAGAAAACTGATCACCCATCAGGATGTTGAAATTCTTGGACTGGAACAAACAGTACAGCGGGAATTCGATTCCTTTCACTTTGAATGCAGACTTGACAGGATAGAGAAAAGATCGGGTCTTATTTATATAATCGATTACAAAACGGGCTCTAATGAGAGAAACTACAGGATTAGATTCGATAAGATGGATCAAAGGGAAAAATGGGCTGATGCGATTGGAAGCATGCAGATACCCCTATATGTTATTCTGTATGCAAGGCAAAGAGGTGAGAAAATTGACAGGCTAAGGGGCTTATACATTCTTCTTGGAAAAACATCGGTTGAAGGCAATATCGAGGTATCACCATTTAGTGATAATTATGAAGAGGAGATCTGGTGGGTAGAGATGGCTGTTAGAACTCTTCTTTCAGAAATTGTAGATCCTGATATGCCATTTGTTGCCTGCAGTGATATTAAAAACAACTGCCCCATATGTATTTACAACAACCTTTGTGGAACTCAATGGGTGCGGAAAAGAGATCCTCAGGGCTGGGCAGGGAAAAAGGTGTAGCTTATCCAGATCAGAATTCCGAGCAGTATAATCCCGAGGGCGATACTCCATCCTACAAGCTTTTTTTCAACAGGAAGAATTTCCTCATATTCCATCTTCTTTAATTCTTCAGCCAGTTTCGGCTCCTCAGGCATTTCGGCACCTCCTGTGGAGTCTTTTTTATCCTGATATTACAGGTGGCTTTACTCGATGGAAGAATATCCATGAGATAAACAGACCTATCCAGATTATGAACCCAAAGAGGCAAATCAGATAAACCAGTGCAAGCTTTCCTATCCCCTCTTCCCAGAGTTTTCTAAAGTCAGAAACAACTCCTATACTAAAGAAGGTTATGAGGAAGAATAGAACCCTGAGTGCATTTGTCCCGCTGGTTGCATCTTTTGCAGCGGAATGGATCTTTTTCTCTGCTTTTATGGAATCCTTAAGTTCAGAGATCTTTGCCTTTTGAGCTTCAATCTTTTTCTGAATGGCCTGTTGCTCCTGTGGGAATGCTTGAGTAAACTGTTTTTCTAATCGGGCGATCTCTTTTTCTATCTTCTTAATCTCGTTTTCTACCGGGGTAATCTTTGCAGTAAGTGGAATTGTAATAAGGAGCATCACTGTAAATGTAATGACATAACCAAGGATAAACTTTGGGAACCTTCTCCATATCTCTGCTGTCTGAAACCTTTCACCTGGCCTGCACTCTATCTTTGAGCACCAGATAACAGCGAGTATAAAGGCCCAGATGCTGATAAATATATCTATGAAGAGTTTTGTTGTTGATGCAGTCATAAGCATCCAGCCGGCATCATATTTTATGCCTGCCACTGTCTCAGCCTTTGCCCTTATTAGCGCATCGACAACAGCACCGCTTGCAAAGGCAGCACCATCTGTTTTAACGGCAAGACCCATCCATGCACCCGCAACCATGGGTTCTTTCCATAGAAAGGCCTGGGCAAAAAATGGAAGTATCACAAGCTCGATCACCGAAAATATCACTACCAGCGATGATACCATGATTGGTACAACCGGTCTGGCCTTTATGGCACCACCGGTTGCTATTGCTGCTGAGACGCCGCAGATTGAAATTCCTGATGCAAGAGGAGCTGCCCATTCCCTGCTGAACTTGAAGTATTTTCTTGCAACAATATAGACCATTGCCCAGTAAATAAGATATGCCTCTATTACGGCACAGAGTCCTCTAAAGAGAACTGCTGATGCAAGACCGAATGCCTCAGCTGATTTAAGTCCAAGAAGGGCACCCATGAGGGCTATGGCTGTCTTAATATAAAGCTCTGGTCTGACCGCCTCTTTTATAAAATTTGCAAATCCAGGTAAGAAATTACCTATAAACAGACCAACCATAAGTGCAACAATGAAACCTGCCTCCCCAGTGAGCTTTAATGACCAGGAAATACCTGCCTTTTTTGGATCAGTAGCTGCAATGTAGGCATAATGACCCATGAGCCAGCAGGTATAGCTTATCCAGAATACCAGAGAAAACCCTATAATAAATCTTTCTACATTTGCCCCGAGAAGGCTTGCACCGATACTCATAACCACAAGCAAAAACAGATAGGTCAAAACAAGAGATGCAAATCCTGATAGACCTTTTCTCTCATAGGTTCCGCCAACAGTAAGACCTGTTGTGTCTTTAACAGTGATGGTCTCTTCCTTTCCGTCTGGCTTCTTCACGGTAATACTGTTACCTTCTATCTTTGTAATCTCTCCCCTGAGGGGCGCAAGCTTTGCGGAAACAGGTGCTATGGCATTTTTAAGCACTATCCATTCCTTTGTTGAGACAACCCACCCAAAGGTATTTACACCTGCAAAGTTCAAAAGGGAAATGGCAAATAACATAATGGCAAGCCAGAAAGCCAGCCAATCTTCATTAACGGCACCCTTTTTCTGTTCCATACAATTTCACCTCCTCTAACATTTTTGATTCTAAAATTCCCACTCAGCCTCCAGAAATATTACCAGTTGAGATTTGACAGATTTCTGACCTTCCATGAGGATGGCTTGTCTTTAAAATATGAAATTTTTAAAATGGAAAAGATTTTATGTATCTTCCATCCCGAGGGATAGCTCTGATAGCATATCTTCCAGTTGCATTTGTACTGATCGGTTCATATGGCTGTTCATTTCCTTACTATCTGAAACTATCGATGACCGAGGCGAGCATCCTCTGGAACAGGGTCCCCATTGATAGGCTTCTTGATGAAGGATCCCTTACTGATGAGGTGAAGGGAAAGCTTCACCTCGTATTAAGGGTGAGGCAGTTTTCTGCAGAATCCCTCGGACTAAAAGTAAAGGGTTATTATTCGCATTACAGCTCTGTGGGGAAGGGTATTCGCCTTTATGTACTCACAGTGTGCAGGAAGGATTCCCTTGAGCCGGTGAAATGGAATTATCCCGTAATCGGTTTACTTCCTTACAGGGGATTTTTTAGCAAGAAGGATGCAGAGAGGGAGGCTGAAAGATATAGACGTGAAGGTTTTGATGTATATTTAAAGGAGACCACTGGCTATAGCACCCTTGGATGGTTTTATGATCCCCTCCTCCCCCATCATCTTGAGCTTTCCAGGGTTGATCTGGTGAATACCGTTATTCATGAAATCTTCCACAGCAACGTCTTTATAAAAAACAGGGCAGAATTCAACGAAGTCTTTGCGAATTTTGTTGCGACAAAGGGAACGGTTGAATTTTTCAGGGATTACTCCGGGGAGGATTCGGAGGACTTTATCGATAGCCTCAGAGCCTGGGAACATACTCTTCTTTTTTCAAAGGCACTTGGAATACTCCTGGAAAGGCTCGAGGATCTTTATGAAAGTCAACTCGGTTTTGAGGAAAAAATCGCCGTGAGGGAAGAGATCCTTGAGGAATGGAAGGAGGAGGTTAAGGGATATTCAGGGGATAGCGATTTTCATAGAAGGATCGGGCATATATCAATGAACAATGCCCTTATTTACAGTCTTCTCCTCTATTACAGGGATCTTTATAAGTTAGAGGAGTTTTTATCGGATAGATTAACCCTGAGAAATATCATATCGATCCTCAGAAAGTACAGGGGAGAGGAGGAACCTCTTCAATTCTTAAAAAGGGCATCAGAAAATTTAAGGCTTTTGCGTTGACCCTTCAGATGATGATGTTCTAATATAGATAGCTGGGAAAATGAAATGTATGAACTTACTGTAGAGTCATCCTTTTCGGCAGCCCACAGGATTAAAAGCTATCCAGGAGATTGTGAGCATCTGCACGGACATAACTGGAAGGTCGAGGTGACTGTTACTTCACAGGATCTTGATGAGCTTGGAATTGCAGTAGATTTCAGGGTGCTTAAGGAAAAGACCGAGAAGATTTTGATGGAACTTGATCATACGAATCTGAATGAGATACCTGCCTTTGAGAATGTTAATCCAACCTGTGAGAATATAGCAAGGTATCTTTACAATCGACTGAGCAACATCATTAACACCAACAGAGTGAGGGTAAGCAAGGTAAGGGTTTGGGAGTCACCGGGCTCCTGCGCCTCATACTACGAGGATAAAGGATGAAAGATATTCAGAATTGTTATGATTCAAGAAATATTGAAATCGATAAAGTTGGGGTGAAGGATATAAAGTATCCCATCACTGTTCTTGATAAGAGAAACGGATTCCAGAACACCATTGCAAATATTAACATTTTTGTGAATCTACCGCGCGAGTTCAAGGGCACACATATGAGTCGTTTTGTGGAGATATTGAATGAGCACCGTGGATCTATATCTGTAAAAAATCTTCCATCAGTGCTCGAAGTGATAAAAGAAAGGCTCAATGCGGAATCCGCACATATAGAAATACAGTTTCCATATTTCGTAGAAAAGGAAGCCCCCATCAGCAAATCAAGGTCATTGATGGAATACACTTGCACACTTCACGGCATAAGTGGAAAAAAGAAGGAATTCTTTCTAACGATCGAGGTTCCCATAACAACTGTGTGCCCTTGTTCAAAAGAGATAAGCAGTTTTGGAGCGCACAGTCAGAGGGGGAGGGCAAGGCTAAAGATAAAATTTCTGGATTATAAAAAAATTGTCTGGATCGAGGATCTCATAGAAATAGTTGAGGAATGCGCAAGTTCTGATATATATGCACTGCTAAAGAGAAGCGATGAGAAGTTCGTAACGGAGAAGGCATACAGCAATCCAAAGTTTGTTGAGGATGTTGCAAGGGATATCGCCGGAAGAGTTATGAAGAGCGATAACATTGCATGGTTTTCTGTTGAGGTTGAAAATTTTGAAAGTATACATAATCACAGTGCCTATGCATATCTTGAAAGGAATCTTTTGAAAGATCCCTGATTTCAGTATCCCTTATTCCTGGTCATTTTACGAAGTCTCTCAACAATATCGCATGTATAATGGTTTGAAACCCCGAGTTTGATACCCGGCTTTATGAGTTCTCCATGAAAATCCGATCCGGCTGTAAATATGAGGTTATATTTTTCAGCAAAATCCCTCCACCCTTTTTCCTGTCCTTCGGTGTGATGGGATGAACCACATTCAATCCCCATAAGACCTTCCTTAACCATCTCTTCAACAGATTCCGACGGAAGATCTGATGGATGTGCAAGCACAGGGATGCTTCCAAAATCACGTAATTTTTTAATAACCTCAAATGTGGATGGAAAATAGAATGGTACGGATGCAACGCCACCACCCCTTAGAAAATCCTTATAAAAATTTATGTAAGGTGATTTTGATTTTGGACCATTTATATAGGGCTTAAGCAGCTCATGATCTCTATTCTCCTCCCTCATAAGGAGTGCCTTTAAATAGGTCATTCCTGTTGGTATGCCACCCTTTGATAATCTATAAACATCTTCCCATTCCAGGGAAAAGCCGAGGCTCTTAAACCTTTCAACACGCTTCTTTGCCTGAATGAGCTTTCTTTTCCTCATTTCTTCAATGAAATTGCGGAATTCATCCGATGAAAATGGTATGAAATAACCAAGGATATGAATATCCTCTCCATTGTAAAGGCTGTTGAACTCAACTGCTGGTATAAAATCAATGGAATAAATTTTTGAGAGCTTTAAGCCTTCTTCAAGGGAAGAGATAGAATTATGGTCAGCAAAGGAGATGACCTCTATCCCCATTTTTTGCGCCATCTGGAATATTTCTTCGGGTGTGTGCTGACCATCCGACGATGCATTCGTATGGATATGGAGATCGATCATCTTCTGTCCTAAATAAAGGTCAATTCCGGAATAGATTTTATATCCTTAATTTTAGCTGCGAGTTTATAAAATTCCATAAGACCCTTCAGATTCTCTACACCCAGATCATAGGAAATGCCCTTCCAGTATTCTATAAGCATCTCTTCCGGGAACCATTTTCTTTCCTCTGAGGCATCAAGAACCTCTGATACCCTCTCATATGAAAGGATTTTAGCATGCAGGAGGATTTTCCAGAGCGTTCTGATTGATAACTTCTTCACCTGCCATGATTTTTTATTCACTATCCAGAGGGCAAATACAGCAGGAAGGCCTGTAAATTTCCTCCAGAGACTTCCCAGATCGTATATGATGCAATCATCCCTGTGTTTAAGAGAACATCTAAGCGCCTCATCACCGATTATCATTGAGGCATCGTATCTATTTATAGCGGATTCAGCAGGAAGTATGCCTTTTTCGTAAATGGGTTTTATGCCAATGAACTCCTCCAATATTATTCTCGTGAGCACATAAGAGGTAGCGGAACTCGCTGTAATAAATATTTTACTACCCGAGAGTTTCGATAGATCCCTTTTAGAAAACAGGAGAACGCTCTTTACCTCACGAAATGAGCTGATGGAGAGATCGGGAAGGAGTATGTAATTTTCTGCATTTCTTGCATATTCTATGGATGATGAGGGGCTCACATCAACATCTCCAATGAGGAGAAGCTCATTGAGGTATGAAGGAACGCCCTCTATGTATCTCCAGCTTCTGCTGTGAGATAGTTTTTTCAGGAAATGAAAAATAGGGGTACAATTTGCGTATGGAATTTTTCCTATGGTAAGTTCTTCACCCATAAGTTTGACAGATTCTGATTTTATCAGAAAAGCTTCTAAGAAGGGAAAGATTTTTTAAATCGACATTAATTTGATATACTTTACTATTAAAAGCGATGGGAATCTGTCCGCAATGCAATGCATCATATCCAGAGGATATAATCATATGTCCTGACTGCAGGATTATTCTCGAAAACGAAACTGAGGCGATACCTGTGGAACTTGTGGAACTTTATGTCACATTTAATGATATCGAGGCAAATTTTCTCCTTTCGCTACTTAAGGAAAACGGGATTATTGCCTTAATAAGGGATATGACGATTACGCCATATCCTTTGAAGATCGCACCATTTTCTGAAAAGAGAGTGCAGGTTGAAAAGGAGAAGAGGGATTTTGCGGTAGAGATAATAAAAAGGGCAAGGGAGGACGGATTGCTCTCCCGGAACGGGTATTTCAAGGATGAAGGATAAGATAGTTCAAGCAAGGGAAGGATTTTTAGGGAAGAGATCCATCTGTGTTTTAACAGGTGCAGGTATATCAGCGGAAAGCGGAATACCTACATTCAGAGGGAAGGATGGGCTCTGGAAGAATTACAGAGCAGAAGAGCTGGCAACACCCTATGCATTTGAGAAGAACCCCAGGCTCGTATGGGAGTGGTATAGCTGGAGAAGGGAAATTATATCAAGGGCATCTCCTAATGAGGGTCATTATGCTATTGCAAAGATGGAGAATGTCTTTCCTGATTTCTTACTGATCACACAGAATGTTGATGGACTTCACGCCGCTGCTGGCAGCAAGAAGATGGTTGAATTGCATGGTAACATATGGCGCGTTAAATGCACTATTTGTTATTACAAAGGGGAGGACAAAAATGTTCCAGTCAAATATCCACCTCTCTGTCCAAACTGTGAAGGGCTATTGAGACCGGATGTTGTATGGTTTGGCGAACCATTATCGCCATCTGTACTCTCTACAGCATTTGAGGCTGTCTCAAGATGTGAAGTTATGCTTGTTGTCGGAACATCTGCTGTTGTTCAGCCTGCTGCATCACTTGCCTGGAAGGCTATCTCATCGGGTGCATTTACTATTGAAGTTAATATTGAGCCTACGGAACTTTCGGATAGGGTTGATGTAAACCTAAGGGGAAGAGCGGGAGAGATACTACCGCTTTTGATCGAATAGTTTAAGGGAATGGATTACATTTTTATAGTGGATGTAATGCTTGGAAAGCTATCAAAATGGCTAAGGATAATTGGATATGAGGCACTTTATAATCCATTCTGGAGTGATGAGGATATCATAGTAATGGCAGAAAAGAAGAAAGGGATAATTGTTACAAGGGATACGAAACTAAAAGCACAGGGTAAAGATATCAGGATTGTATATCTAAAGGAAAATAGTATTCAGAATCAACTTGCCGAGCTTATGGATAAATTAAGAATTACGGTAGATAATGAGAAAATCCTCTCAAGATGTATTGTGTGTAACGGTATGTTACAGTTAATTAAAAAAAATGAAGTTGAAGGAATGGTTCCAGAATATGTTTTTCTAAATAATGAATATTTTTACAGGTGTAATAATTGCAGTAAAATATACTGGAGCGGTTCGCATACGGAAGATATTTATAGAAAGCTGAAAGAGATGTTTCCAGGGCAAATTGCTTGAAGATGTTAATTTCATATGTTATATTGTCTCGAATTTTATTATGAGGATTACGGGCGGACAACTTAAGGGGAAGAGGATTTTTGTTCCCTCCGGATTTCTCGTGAGACCTCCACTTGCGAAGATAAGGGAGGCGATATTTCAGATACTTCCCCAATGCTGGGAAGGGAAGAGGGTTCTTGACCTTTATGCAGGCTGTGGTTCCTTTGGACTGGAAGCACTGAGTCGTGGCGCTGAATCCGTCATTTTCGTTGAGAAGGAAAGGGTTGCATTAAGTGCATTGAGGAAAAATGTGGAGTCATGCAGATACAGGGGAAAGGCATTAATCCTTCCGATGAATGCTCTCAGGGCTATTCCATACCTTGGATCAAAAAATGAGAGATTTGATGTGGTATTTGTTGATCCACCATTCGAAGGTAATCTTTCTTCCGAAACAATGGAGGCGCTCGACGAAAATGGATTAGTTAGAGATGATGGATGGGTTGTCTTGAGACATAGTGTAAAGGAAATCATCGATGCCAGCTATGGCCAAATGTTTCTTTTCGATCAGCGAAGGTATGGAAGAAGCCTTGTTTCATTTTTTATTAAAAAATACGGGTAATTGTTATGAAAAAGATAGCAGTATATCCAGGTTCTTTTGATCCAATCACAAATGGTCATATTGATATAGCCGAGAGAGCTTCGCGTGTCTTCGATCAAATAATAGTAGCGGTTGCAAAGAATCCACGTAAAAAACCGCTGTTTACTATTGAAGAAAGGGTCCAGATGATAAAGGAAGCACTAAGTCATAATAAAAAGATTATCGTGGAGAGTTTCGATGGTCTCCTTGTTAATTTTTTAGAGGAAAGAGGTGTCGATGTTGTAATAAGGGGTCTCAGAGCAGTTTCGGACTTTGATTATGAATTTCAGATGGATTCGTTAAATAGAAAACTCAGTCCTAAAATAGAAACATTTTTTATGATGACAAGTGAATCATATTTTTATATAAGCTCGCAGATAATTAAAGAGATAGCGAGTTTCGGTGGCTCAGTAAAGGGACTTGTTCCTGATAATGTTTTGAAAATGCTCGATAAAAAATTCAAATCTCTGAAGGATAAAAAATACTGAAAAGCAGGGGGATAAAGATGGAATTAAAACTTTCAAGAAGGGTTGCAAATCTTAAGCCATCAGCAACACTTGCCGTGGATGCAAAGGCAAAGGCGATAAAGGCAATGGGGATTGATGTAATAGGATTCGGGGCAGGGGAACCCGATTTTGATACACCGGATAACATAAAGGAGGCAGCAATAAGAGCATTAAAGGATGGTTTTACTAAATACTGTCCTGTTGGAGGAACGGATGATCTGAAAGAAGCCATAATTGAAAAATTAAAAAGAGACAATGGTATTGAGTATAAAAAAAGCGAAATATTAGTTTCCTGCGGCGCAAAACATTCACTATATAATTTCGCTCAGGCATTTCTCGATGAGGGTGATGAGGTGATAATACCGTCTCCATACTGGGTTTCCTATCCGGAAATTGTCTCGCTTGCAGGGGGTGTACCTGTTATTGTAAAGACAGAGGAGGAGAATGGATTTAAGATGCTACCGGAGGATTTTAAAGGAGCTATAACATCGAAAACAAAAGCAGTTATATTAAACTCGCCCTCCAATCCAACAGGAAGTGCATATACAAAGGATGAGTTAGAAAAGATTGCATCCATTGCACTTGAAAAAAATGTCTTTATCGTATCCGATGAAATATATGAAAAACTTGTATACGATGGTTTTAAGCATGTTAGTATTGCATCACTTGGTAAAGAGATTAAAGATATCACTCTTGTTGTAAATGGCGTTTCAAAGGCATATTCAATGACAGGATGGCGTATAGGTTATGCAGCAGGATCCGAGAGGCTTATCAAGGCAATGACTGACATCCAGAGTCAGAGCACATCCAATCCCACTTCATTTGCCATGAAGGCAAGTGTAGAGGCATTGAGAGGTCAACAGGACACAGTTGCAACCATGGTCGAGGAGTTTTCAAAAAGAAGGGATTATATGGTAAGGAGGCTTAATGCTATAAAAGGTATTCGTTGTTTTAATCCTGCAGGCGCCTTCTATGTCTTTCCAAATGTATCCTACTATTACGGAAAATCATTTAATGGAAAGGTTATAAATGGCTCATCGGATTTTGCGGAGTATCTTCTTGAGCATGCAAAAGTCGCCGTTGTTCCAGGTATCGCATTTGGTGCAGATGAGAATATAAGGCTTTCCTATGCCACATCCATGGAAACGATAAGGGAGGGCATCGATCGTATCGAAGATGCACTAAGGAAACTTACTTAGCGCTGATCATCAGATAAAATCTTTTTCTTCAAAAACCTCAGCTTCGAAGAGATATATCTCCGTGCCCGGTTTCTTCCAGCATCCGGGCTCCAAGCCTGCCTTCATACAGGTATGATCAAGGAAGGTCTCAGCGTTCCATCCATATTCAGTAGCCACCTGAGGTAGAAGAACTCCACGGAAAGGACCACGAACGATGTATAATCCGTGCTTTCCAATCCTTATTTCTTCCACACTTTTAATTTTCTTCAGTGGGCCAAGAACAGATATCTCTATATCTATTTCTGGAAGTTCTTTCTTTGTCAGGGGTGGGAACCTTGGATCTTCGAAGGAGGACGCGATTGCCATATCCATAACAGTTTGAAACAATGGTTTTTCTGAAACGAGGTTCCCTATACAACCCCTGAGCTGGCCCTTTCGGTGAAGTGAGACAAAAACGCCTCTTTTTTCACGAAGAGCATCGCTCTTTATCTGAATATCACTAATTGTGCCCTTATCAAGATATTCCTCTATAGTTTTTCTTGCAATCCTGAGAAGATCCCTTTTTTCTTCATCTGTTAATATAAAATCTTCCATCTTTCTCCCCCAAATTATCTATACCATATATGAAAGATATGATCAAAGCCATTTTGTTTACCTTCCTTGACTGATTTTACTGACTATTGATATCATAAAATGAAAAACAGAGGTTTTAATTATGCGTGCAGTTCTCATGGCGGGAGGCTTTGGAACAAGACTAAGGCCTATCACTATCGCCCTTCCAAAACCTATGGTTCCACTGGCAAACATCCCTCTTATGCAACATATCCTTTCGCTTTTGAAGAAGTTTAGTATAAAGGAGATCTCGGTTCTCCTTTATTTTTTCCCTGAAAAGATAAAGGGATATTTTGGGGATGGATCAAGATTTGGCGTTACCCTTAAATATGAGAATCCGCGCGAGGATCTTGAAACAGCAGGTTCTGTAAGATTTGCTGCAAAAGATTTTGACAGGACATTCCTTGTTATGAGTGGTGACATAGTGACTGATATAGATCTTGAAAAGGCAATAGATTTTCATTTATCAAAGAGGGCACTTGTAACAATAGTGCTCACAAGGGTGACAAATCCTCTTCCATTCGGCATTGTTATTACAGATGATGATGGAAGAGTTGTAAAGTTTCTGGAAAAACCTACATGGGGTGAGGTTTTCAGTGATACGATAAATTCAGGTATATATATCCTTGAACCCGATGTACTTGAATTCATCCCTGAAAGGAAGGAATTTGATTTTTCCCGTAACCTTTTCCCCATACTGCTTGAAAAGGGTCTTCCCATTTACGGGTATATATCATCCGGTTACTGGAGGGATATAGGGAATATCGAAGAATACAGGGCTGCCCACAGGGATGTGCTCTCCGGTCTCATAGATATAAATCTATCAGGATATAAGATAAGAGGAAAAAGGGTATGGCTCGGAAATAGATCAAGAGTGGAACTTACGGCACGTCTCAAGGGAGGGGTTATAATCGGTGAAGGATGTGTTATTGGTGGAAATGTAAAGATTTCTAATAGTATTATTGGAAATAACTGTGAGATTCGAGAGGATGCTTTAATTGAGGATTCCATAATCTGGGATGGTGTTAAGATTGGAGAAAGAGCCGAGATACATGAATCAATTGTATGTTCTAATGTAACAATTGGCGATAAGGCCTATTTGAGTGTTGGTACTGTTGTTTCAGAACATTGCAGGATAGGTGCAAGAAGCTTTCTAAAGGCAAATGTAAAGGTATGGCCATATAAGGAGGTGGAAGATGATGCAACGCTTGCAAGCAGTCTAATCTGGGGTGAGAAATGGAGCAGATTTATATTTGGGCCTTATGGAGTTACAGGAATTGCAAACATAGAGATATCCCCGGAATTTGCGGCAAAACTGGGCGCAGCCTTTGGAGCATCTGTTGGTAAAAATTCTATTGTTTACACGAGCAGGGACAGCCATAAAACGAGCAGGATGATAAACAGGGCAATTATGACAGGTATACTCTCCACTGGAGTTCATGTTCATGATCTTGGCGTTGCCCCCATTCCGCTTGTAAGATTCCTTGCAGGAACAATGGGTGATGCTGGTGCAATTCATGTAAGAAAATCACCTTTTGATCCAGAACTTATTGATATAAAAATTTTTGACAATCGCGGTATGGACATCCATCCCAATAAGGAAAAAACAATAGAGAGACTCTTTTTCAGAGAAGATTTCACAAGAGCAACCATGGATGAAACGGGTGAGATAAGCTTTCCCATACATGGAATAGAATATTATCAGGACAGTTTCTTCAAAAATGTTGATGTTAAGGCGATAAAAGAAAAAAAATTTAAAATAATTATAGATTATGGTTTTGGGAGCTGTGCAAGGATATTTCCCGAAATCCTTGGTAAGCTTGGCTGCGACGTTATTTCACTTAATGCAAATCTTGATCCGTCAAAAATAACAAAAACCTCGGAAGAATTTCAGAGATGCCTGCAGAATTTGAGTAACATCGTAAGATCGCTAAAAGCGGATGTGGGTATTATGCTTGATGCCGGAGGTGAAAAGATTTTTATTTCCGATGAGACGGGAGAAATTCTCAATGGAGATACAACCCTTGCAGTTATGTCCCTATATGTTATGAGAACATATGGGTCTGGGACAATAGCGATACCTGTTACAGCATCAAGGGTGATCGATGAAATGGCAGCAGTATATAATTTTTCTGTAAAAAGGACAAAAACGAGCTCCAGATCGATTATGGAGCTTGCTGCTGAAAAGGAGATCGTTTTTGCAGGTGAACAGCTCGGTGGATTTATATTTCCGGAGTTTCATCCCGCATTTGATGGGATGTATGCATCAGTGAAACTTCTTGAGATGATGGCTAAAGTCTCAATGGGTATCCATGAAGCTATCCGTGAGATTCCACCATTCCATATAGTCCACGAAAAACTTCCATGTCCCTGGGAGATGAGAGGAAAGCTTATCAGAAGACTGATCGAGGAGACAAAAAAGATGAATGTTCAGCTTATAGATGGTGTGAAGATATTCTTCAATAAGGACTGGATTCTCGTTCTTCCATCTCAGGATCAGTCTTTCTTTAATATCTTTGCAGAGGCATCAACCATTGAGAGGGCTGCCCAGCTTATCGAGGAATTCAGGGGAAAGCTCATCAGGTGGAAGGAGGAAGAAGAGGGTGGCAGCAATTAGATTTGGAACGTCGGGATGGAGAGGTATTATAGCTGATGACTTTACCTTTGAAAATGTAAGGATTGTTTCCCAGGCAATCTCTGAGTATCTCAACAAAGACCCCTCTCCCAGAAGGATCATCGTCGGATATGACTCAAGGTTTTTGGGAAGGGAGTTTGCTTTGGAGGCATCAAAAGTATTCGCAGCAAATGGGATAAAGGTCCTGTTATCAAAAAGTGAGGTTCCTACACCGGTAATTTCCCATTTTATAAGAAAGAATGGACTTGATGGAGGGATTAATATCACAGCAAGTCATAATCCTCCTATTTACAGTGGATTGAAATTTTCACCATCATGGGGAGGTCCTGCGTTACCCGAAGATACAGAGGAGATTGAGCGAAGAATAAATCTGTTGGTGGAGGGCAAAAAATATCGCATTATGAAAGAGGAGAGGGCATTTGATCATGGTATGATAGAGGAGGTTGATCCAAAGGATAGCTATATCAACGATATCTGTTCAAAAATAGACCTGGATTTGATAAAGAGGGCAGGCATCAGTATGATAATTGATCCGAGATTCGGTGCGGGAAGGGGTTATATAGAGGGGATATTTTCCGATAAGGGGATTGGATTCAGATCCATTCACTTCTGGAAGGACCCCTTTTTTGGTGGTTCAAATCCGGACACAGATGAGCAAAGTCTGAGGGAACTCTGCAGGATAATGAGTAGGGAAAAGGATATTTTCCTGGGGCTATCCCTGGATGGCGATGCTGACAGGTTCGGAATTGTTGATAGAGGTGGTCATTTTATTCAACCAAACTACATCATTGCACTCCTGCTTGATTATCTTTTGAGTAAAGGTATTAAGGCAGAAGGGGTTGCAAGAAGTGTTGCAACAACCCATATTATTGATGCGATTGCGAAGAGATACAATTTGAAGGTTTATGAGACCCCTGTTGGTTTTAAATACATAGGGAAACTCATTGCCGAAGACAGGATTATTCTTGGTGGTGAGGAAAGCGGAGGGTTGTCAATAAGAGGGCATATTCCGGAGAAGGATGGGATCATTGCGTGCCTTCTTGTTGCGGAAATGGTTGCTGCAAGAGGGGAAACGATTACGGAGATGCTTCAATCATTATACAGGACTGTGGGCACGTTCAGGACAAAAAGGGAAGATATAAATATTAGCATGGGATCGATGGTAAAGATGAAGGAGATAGCTACTTCCCCACCTTCATCAATCGCCGGGAAGAGAATCGAAAGGATTGTTAATCTGGATGGGATAAAATTCATACTGGAAGATAACAGCTGGGTTCTTATCCGTGCTTCAGGAACTGAACCTGTAGTGAGGATATATGTGGAATCGTATTCTGAAACGCTTCTCAATAGTCTCCTTGAATCAGCAAAATCCATCTTTTTATAATCCTGAATTTTCTCACAGATAGAAGGGGATAGATGGTATAATTTAGATAAAATATTGAGGGGAGAAGTTTCAATGCTATCGGGCAAAAGGATAATACTTGGGGTAACTGGAGGGATTGCAGCCTATAAGGCTGTTGAACTTCTCAGAGAGCTGGTTAATCGGGGTGCTGAGGTTTACGTTACAATGACAGAAAATGCTACAAGATTTGTTGGTCCGATTACCTTTCAAACGCTTTCACAGCATCCCGTGCTTACCGATATCTTTCAGAACGATGATGATTGGCGGATTGGGCATATCTCCATTACGGAGAGGGCAGATGCTTTTGTAATTGCACCTGCAACTGCTAATATTATAGGTAAGATTGCCTCGGGAATTGCCGATGATATGCTCTCCACGATGGTTATGGCATGTAAGGCACCAAAGGTTATCGCACCGGCAATGAATGAAAATATGTGGGAAAGTCCTTTTTTGAAGAGAAATATCCGTGCGTTGAAAGATGCAGGATATAGAATTGTTGAACCTGAGGTGGGAGAGCTTGCTTGCGGCATTTATGGAAAGGGGAGACTTGCTGCTACCGATGATATTATCGAGGAGATTATATCCGTTCTCACGAAAAAGGACCTGCTGGGAGAGAAGATCCTTGTAACTGCAGGACCAACAAGGGAAGCAATAGATCCCGTCAGGTTCATATCAAATCCATCAACTGGGAAAATGGGTTTTGCATTGGCAAGGGTTGCTAAAAGGAGAGGAGCAGATGTAATTCTTATCTCCGGCCCTGTTACACTTAAAGCACCAAGAGGGGTTGAAACATATTTTGTGACGTCAGCGATTGAAATGCGCGATATTGTGTTAAAACACTACTATACATGCAGCGTAGTAATAAAGGCTGCTGCTGTTAGTGATTTCAGGCCTGACGAGGTTTCCAGAGAAAAGATAAAGAAGGATAAGGATGGAATTAGAATAAGATTGAGGCTTAATCCAGACATCCTTGAAGAGCTTGGGAGCATAAAGGAGGGAAGGATTCTTGTTGGTTTTGCTGCTGAAACAGAAAATTTACTTGAGAATGCGATGGAAAAAATAAGGAAGAAGAACCTGGACTTCATCGTTGTTAACGATGTATCTTCCCCAACTGCAGGATTCGGAGCTGATACCAATAAGGTTTATATTATCGATTCCAAAGGAAAAATAGATGATCTTCCGCTTATGCCAAAAGAGGAAGTTGCATCAAAAATTTTTGATAAGATTGTGGAATTAAAAAAACATGGAAAGTAAAAAACTGGACAGGTTTGAAGAGATACAAAAATTAATAAGGGATCTCAGGACCTACATCGTATATCTTCAGTATCTCGGTATAGATTCATTTCCAATAGATCTGACTCTTTCATTTATCCAGAGAAAGATAAACGGGTGTAAGAAATGTGTACTTTCCAGAAACAGAAAAAACATAGTATTTGGTAAGGGAGATGAAAGAGCCCTGCTTATGATAATAGGAGAAGCTCCGGGGGAAGAAGAGGATGAGAAAGGGGAACCGTTTGTGGGAAGTGCTGGTCAGTTGCTAACAAGGATGCTTGAGTCAATAAATATAAAAAGGGAGGAGGTATATATAACGAACATAGTTAAATGCAGACCGCCCAGAAACAGGAATCCACTGAGAGAAGAAGTGAACAGTTGTATTGAATTCTTATGGGAACAGATAAGATGCATAAAACCAAAGATCATATTAGCACTTGGAAATATTTCAGCACAAACGCTTCTAAATACTGATTCAAGGATATCGGAGCTGAGAGGAAAGTTTTATGATATCGCTGGCATTAAAGTGTTGCCAAGTTATCATCCTGCCTTTCTTTTGAGGAATCCCAGTAAAAAGAGGGAAGCATGGCATGATTTGAAAAAACTCAGGGAGGAGTATGAAAAGTTATCCAGAAGTCGTAATATCTGAAAAAGCAGTAAGGTCTCTGAAAAAAGGTTATCAATGGGTTTTCAAAGATGAGATAAAATCCGTAAAATCCCCTATATCACCTGGTGATATAATTTATGTTGTTTCACCACAAGGAAAAAGGATAGCAACAGGGTATATAAATCCGGCATCAACAATCGCTATAAGGATATTATCAATTGGTGAGGAGATTATTGATAAAAAATTCATAAAAATGAGGATAGAGAAGGCATGGAAAGAAAGGATGTCACTTGGATTTAAACCTGATGAATCGTTTCGCATTGTATTCAGTGAGGGGGATTTTCTTCCAGGATTGATCATTGATAAATACAACAATGTATTGTCGATTCAAATATTGACAGCGGGGATGGAGCGGATGAGGAATGAGATTATTGAGATTTTAAAGGATCTTTTTAATCCAGACGCGATCTTTGAAAGGAGCGATGTTCAAGTGCGCATGAAGGAAGGACTTCCTCTGCGAAAGGGTTTGCTGTCAGGTAGTGTTGAAAACAAGATAGAATGCAAATGGGATGGCTTTACATTCATTGTGGATCTTGAGGATGGTCATAAAACCGGTTTCTATCTTGATCAGAGAGATAACAGGAAGGTGATCTCAAGATATGTTGAAGGGAAAGAGGTTCTTGATTGTTTTTCTTATACAGGTGGTTTTGCTATATATGCAGCAGCTTCAGGTGCAAAGAGATGTGTTGCAGTTGAGGATTCAGGAAAGGCTTTAGGAATCCTTTCCGAGAATATAAGAATAAATGGTTTCGAAAGAATTATTGAGGTGCAAATAGGAGATGTCTTTGAGGATCTCAGAACAAGACTGAGGAGGGGTGAAAGGTTTGATTGTATAATACTTGACCCCCCACCATTTGTTCGTGAAAAGAGTTCGAAGAGTAGAGGCCTGAGCGGATATAGAGATATAAATATGATCGCAATGAAACTTTTAAGGGAGGGAGGATATTTAATGACAGGGACTTGTTCAAATTCAGTGAGCATAGAGGATTTTCTGGGGGTAATAGGCTCAGCAAGTGCTGATGCTGGATGTATTATGCAACTTCTCGATATCAGGATACAGTCAAGTGATCATCCATATATTATTTCTATGCCGGAAACTCTCTATCTTAAATTTTTTACTTTTAAGAAAGTAGGGTTATTAACATGAGGGTTATAAGATTTACATCTATTTTTATCACAGCAATTATATTGATCCTTATTCTAAACCAGCATGTCCATGCCTCATTCGTGAATGTTGTAAAAATTCAGGGTATTATCAATCCCGCATCTGCTGAATTTCTTAAATACAGCATCAAGAAATCCGATGAAGAGGGTGCTTCTGCCATAATAATACAGCTTGATACCCCTGGAGGATTGCAATCATCTATGGAAGATATGGTTAAAGACATAATGAATTCTCCGCTTCCGATTGTAGTATATGTAGCGCCTTCCGGAGCAAGGGCATTTTCAGCAGGTGTATTTGTAACTATGGCTGCACATATCGCTGCAATGGCGCCTGGAACGAGTATAGGAGCAGCACACCCTGTTGCAATAGGTTCATCTATGGATAAAGAAATGGCAAAGAAGGCTGTCAATGCAGCTGTTTCATATATAAGATCACTTGCACAGAAGAGGGGGAGAAATGCGGATTGGGCAGAGAATACTGTAAGAAACAGCATTTCCGCAACTGCCGAAGAGGCACTTAATCAATATGTAATTGACATGATAGCTACAGACATAAAGGATCTTATGAATAAGATCGATGGAAAAATTGTTTCAACAACGAAGGGCAAGATAAGAATATCAACATCGGGTGTTGAAATAAGATATGTTGAAATGGGACTTAGACATAGAATTCTAAACGCACTGAGTGATCCAAATATTGCATATATACTTCTTCTCCTTGGATTCTATGGTCTGTTTTTCGAGCTTGCAAGTCCAGGTGCCGTATTTCCTGGTGTAATAGGGGCTATATGCCTTATACTTGCATTTTATGCCCTCCAGACACTGCCTGTTAATTATGCCGGAGTTTTGCTTATAATACTTGCAATAATTCTCTTTATTGCTGAGATTAAAGTAGCAAGCCATGGATTGTTAACACTCGGTGGTATTATTTCAATGATCCTTGGATCACTGTTATTGTTTCATTCCTCAGCACCCTATATGAAGGTATCACTTGCAGTTATAATTCCTTCTGTTCTGATGACGGCAGGTTTCTTTATATTTGCCCTTGGATATGCAATTAAGGCACAGATGAAGAAACCTGTTACTGGGATGGAAGGACTTATTGGTGAGATAGGTATTGCACATACAGATATACAGCCCGAGGGTAAGGTATTTGTTCATGGAGAATACTGGAATGCATTCAGCAACACACCGATAAAAAAGGGAAGTAGGATAAAAGTAAAAGGTATAAAAGACATGAAACTTGAGGTAGAGGTTTTTAATAATTAGCTTATATTAAAGGAGGTAAAGATGATTTCCATAGGAACAATAACAGTAATTGCTTTTTTGATCCTTTTTCTTTCAATGGCTGTTAAGATTCTTAACGAATATGAAAGGGGTGTTATATTCAGACTGGGAAGGGTTATTGGGACAAAAGGTCCGGGGCTGATCCTTCTTATACCAATAGTTGACAGGATGATAAAGGTGGATTTAAGGACTGTAACAATGGATGTTCCTCCTCAGGATGTTATTACGAGAGATAATGTATCTGTAAAGGTGAATGCGGTTGTTTATTTCAGGGTTATGGATCCAACAAAGGCGGTTGTTGAGGTAGAAAATTACATGTATGCAACATCGCAGCTTGCTCAGACAACTCTCAGAAGTGTTTGTGGTCAGGCAGAACTTGATCAGCTTCTCTCGGAAAGAGAACATATAAATTCGCAACTCCAGGAAATACTTGATAAACATACGGATCCCTGGGGTGTTAAAGTTTCAACAGTTGAAGTTAAACACATAGATCTCCCTGAGGAGATGAAGAGGGCAATGGCAAAACAGGCAGAGGCAGAGAGAGAGAGAAGGGCAAAGGTTATAAACGCGGAAGGAGAGTATCAAGCTGCTACGAGGCTTTCTCAAGCGGCACATATAATTTCAGAATTTCCTGTTGCCCTTCAATTAAGATATCTGCAAACACTGACTGAGATTGCAACTGAAAGTAACTCAACAACAATATTTCCAATTCCTTTAGAGCTATTCAAACCTTTCATGAGCGATCAGAAAAAGTAATAACAGGATGACATGAGGAATGGAAAGTCTATATATCATGAGGGATTACTGTGGATTTTTATAGGTATATTTACTCTTGTAGTAATCGCATCATCTATATCCGAAGGCATTGATAAGATTCGTGTTGTTGTTTTCAAGGGGAATAAGGTCGATATTTTTTTAATAGATCCGCTCATTATTGATATGGATAGAAATGAAATAATTGCTTCAAAGGATGGATTTTTTTCGGCAAGATTTAATATCTCCAATGGAAAAATGTTTTTCAATGGAAAAGAACTCGGTTCAAGATCCATTCTTATAACATCGCCAAAGTCATTTATTGTAATGAACAAGAAGGCATTCAGGGGAAATCTTGAATTATATGGGGGTCAAGAAATTATAATTGTAAATGTTCTTTCACTGGATGATTATCTCGTTGGTCTTATAAACATGGAGATATCATCAAAATGGCATATGGAGGTTCTCAAGGCGCAGGCAGTTGTTGCAAGAACTTATGCTCTTTACAGGAAGGAAATGAAAAAAGAGGAGTTGTATCACCTTGAATCAAGTGTGATGGATCAGGTTTATGAGGGTGGTAATGTGGAAGATGTTGCTTCAGCTATAGCGGTATTTTCAACAAAAGGTGAGATTCTTGTAAATGATGGTAAAATATTGCCGGCTTTTTATCATTCAACATGTGGTGGACATACAGAGTCATCGAAAGAAGTATGGGGTTTTTATCATCCTTCTTTAAAAGGTGTTAAATGTGATTTCTGTATTGATTCTCCAAATTATTCGTGGGTATATAAAATAAGTTTGGGTGATCTGGAAAATTTAACAGGGATAAAAGGTATTGTTGGCATAGATATCGTGGAGAGGACATCAACCGGTAGAGTAAAGAAATTAATCATAAGAACAGGGAATAGCAATCATCGTATAAGTGGCTCTGCTCTCAGGAAAACAGTAGGATATGAGAATCTAAAAAGCACAAATTTCTCAGTTTCCTTTAATAGAGGAGATATTATATTCAAAGGGAAGGGCTCCGGGCATGGTGTTGGTTTATGTCAGTGGGGTGCAAAAAAGATGGCGGAGATGGGATATAATTACAGAGAAATTCTGCAGTTTTATTATCCTGGAAGCAGGATAGAGGTTCTTGATGAAAAAGGGGAGTAAGGATGGAGTGTTTGCTTCCTTTCGATGTTCCAAAAATGCTTATTGCACAGTATCCAAGACCCCAAAGGGATATGTCAAGGATGATGGTTGTTTTAAGGAGGGAGGGAAGGATAGAGCATCTGAATTTCAGGGATGTTGTTGAAATCTTAAAGAGCGGTGATATCCTCGTGCTCAATGATACGAAGGTGATTAAGGCAAGGATAAAGGGAAAATCTTCCTCTGGAGGAAATGTTGAGTTTTTACTTGTGAGCCAGCTTTTTTCAGAATATAGGGAAGGTTTCTATGAGGAGAGATGGCGATGTCTTGTAAGACCATCAAAAAGGAAGGTTGTCGGAAAAAGTATAGAACTTCCTCTCGATACAAATGCACGGATTCTCGAAAGGGACGGAGCATTCAGTATTGTTAATTTCAGCTCTCCTGTTCCTTTGAGGGAACTTATGGAGAAGGAAGGAGAACTTCCTTTACCACCATATATAAAACGGAAGAAGTTAACCCATGAAGACTATGAAAGATACCAGAGTTGCTTTGCAAAGAAAGAAGGATCAATTGCAGCACCAACAGCCTCTCTTCATTTTACATGGCCTATACTCAATAAATTAATAAACAAAGGGATAGAGATCCTTTATATTACCCTTCATATCGGACCTCTCACATTTCTGCCTGTAAAATATAAACGTGATACAGATATTTGTCCAGAGTATTATGAAATCTCCCCCGAATGTGCAAGGATTATATCAAAGGCAAAGGAGGATGAGAGAAGAGTGATCGCTGTTGGCACAACAGTGGTAAGGGCACTCGAGTATGCAGCAATGAAAGATTGGAAGATATTGAATGGATACACAGATCTTATAATTCGACACCCCTTTGAATTCAAGGTTGTGGATGCACTTCTTACAAATTTCCACCTTCCTTTTTCAACCAACTTGATGCTTGTTTCAGCATTCTGTGGTGAAGAGACAATGATAAAGGCATACAAAATAGCAATAGATGAAGGCTATATGTTTTACAGCTATGGAGATTGTATGTTGATTATATGAGGAATTGCTGATGAGGAAAGACAACATCGGTTTCAAAATTCTTGCTAAGGACAGGCAGACATCATCGCGGGTTTGCGAAATAAGAACACCACATGGAATCTTAGAAACCCCGCTCTTCCTTCCTGTAGCAACAAGCGGATCAGTAAAAACAATAGCTCCATGGGAATTATCTGACATGGGGTTCGATATGATTCTTTGCAATACATATCACCTTTACTTGAGACCGGGTCATAAGGTAATAGAAAAGATGGGTGGCCTCCATAGATTTATGGGATGGGGTGGCGCTATACTTACTGATAGTGGAGGTTTTCAGGTGTTCAGTCTAAAAGGAATGACAAGGGTTGATGAAAGCGGGGTAAAATTTCGCTCAATTATAGATGGATCTGAACATCTTATAACACCCGAATATGCAATCGAGATACAGAAAGTCCTTGGATCTGATATAATAATGATTCTTGATGATGTGCCTCCATACCCAATATCCTATGAAGATGCAAAAAAGTCTATGAGGCTGAGCCTGAGATGGGCTGAGAGATCACAAAAAATAAGGAATCTGGAAAATCAAGCAGTTTTTGGTATAATGCATGGATCTGTATTTAAGGATTTAAGAAAAGAAAGTGCAGAAAGGTTGATAGAAATGGATTTTACTGGATATGCTATAGGAGGTTTGAGCGTTGGTGAAGAGAAGGCGCTTATGTATGAGGTTTCCTCTTTTTCTGCTTCACTCCTTCCTGAGGATAAGCCCAGATATTTAATGGGCGTGGGCACTCCAGAGGATCTTGTAAGATGCGTATCCTTTGGAATAGATATGTTTGATTGTGTTCTTCCAACGAGAAATGCAAGAAATGGACAGCTCTTTACATCCAGGGGGAAAATTAACATAAGGAACTCAAAGTTTTCAATGGATGAGGAACCTGTTGATCCCAGTTGCGTCTGCTATACCTGCAGATATTTTTCAAAGGGCTATCTCAGACATCTTTTCTGGGCCAGAGAGATGCTCGGACAGAGACTTGCCACAATCCACAACCTTTTTTACTATTCAAACCTTATGGGGGAAATGAGAAGGGCAATAAAGGCTGGAAGATTTATTGAGTTCGAAAAAGAATTTTTTGAAAAAAGGGAGGGCGAGAAATGATTTTTTCTTATCCAGCATATGCAATGGGGAGCAGCGGAAATACAGGTGGATTTGATCTATTCGGGCTCATTCCATTGATTCTTATATTCGTAATCTTTTATGTGCTTCTTATAAGGCCCCAGCAGAAAAAGTTGAAAGAACACAGAAAATTTCTTGAAAATCTGAAAAAGGGAGATGAGGTAGTAACTTCAGGAGGTATACATGGAAGGATAACAGGAATAACCGATTCTGTGGTAACCCTTGAGATAGCAGATAAGGTGAGGATAAAGGTATCTAAAAATCATATTGTTGGTGCATCGAGAGGTCAACTTGATCAGGAGGTCTGAAACTTGAACGATTTGCTAATTGAAAGGGTAAGAAATAACAGAAAGGTTCATACACTACTTAGAAAAGCTGATAAGTACCTGGAGGGGATAGGTTATACAGAGCATGGATTAAGACATGCTGGAATTGCTGCGGAAAGAGCAAGGATGGTTCTATCATCACTCGAGTACCCATCCAGGTTATCAGAGCTCGCATGGATTGTGGGATACCTCCATGATACAGGTAACTTTCTCGGGAGGAATGGTCATGGAATGGCAGGCGCGCTCCTCAGCAAAGACATACTTGTGGAAGTAGGACTTGATATTGAGGAGATACTTACAGTGATGGGAGCAATAAGCAATCATGAGGAGGAGAGTGGTTCGATAACAGATGAGGTTGTTGCTGCTTTAATTCTCGGGGATAAAACTGATGTTCATAGATCAAGGGTAAGGCAGACAGACTTTATTGCAACTGATATACACGATAGGGTAAATTATGCTGTAACAGAATCGGATCTAAGTGTTGATAAAGACAATATGTCGATAATTCTAAAACTGAAGATTGATGTTAATATTTCACAGGTAATGGAATATTTTGAAATATTTCTGACAAGAATACTAATGTGTAAAAGATCAGCAGAGTTTCTTAAATGTAAATTTGGACTTCTTATAAATGGTGTAAAACTTCTTTAGGAGCTGAAAATGCAGATCCCACTTAAATGGCGATTTATTATTATCGGGTTGTGTGTGGTGCTCTCAGTTCTGATGCTTCTACCAACAATTTTTTCTAACAGCACAATTAAGAAATATCTTCCCTTTGAGAAGATTCGTCTGGGACTTGATCTGCAGGGCGGTATGCATCTTGTACTTGGTGTTGATACAGATAAAGCAATCCGAAATAACATTGAGAGGGTTTCAGCTGATTTCATGGATTCGTTAAAACAGGAGGGGCTTCCAGTGAGGATTGAAGGAGATATAAAGGAGAACTACTTTACAATTGAGATAATAGGCGCTGAAGCAGAAGAGAAGTTGAGAAGGCTTCTTGAGAAGACCTTTAATGAGCTTGAAGAAGTGTCAATCAATAGAAATGGAAATATCTTATCAGCGCAACTTAGATTAAAAGATTCAGAAATGAACAGGATCAGGAGTCTTTCTATTGAACAGGCAGTTGAAATAATAAGAAACAGAATTGATCAGTTTGGAGTAACAGAACCCACGATTCAGAAACATGGTGAAGATATGATTATCGTTCAATTTCCTGGTATTAAGGACCCTCAACGCGCAATAGAGCTTATAGGAAAAACAGCACAGCTCGAATTTAAACTTGTAGATGAAGAAAGAAGTGTAGAAGCTGCCCTTAAAGGAGAAAAACCTGAGGATGCTGAAATTTTATACATGAAAACTGTTGACAGAGCAACAGGGAGAACCTTTAAAACACCAATTCTTCTGAAAAAGAGGACCCTCCTTACAGGGGAATTTCTCAAAAAGGCTCAGGTAAGCATGGATTCAACAACAAATGAACCCTATGTTGCTATAGAGTTTAACGAAAGGGGTGCAAAGATTTTTGATAAGATTACCTCTGAAAATGTTGGAAGAAGGCTTGCCATCATTCTTGACAATACTGTATACTCTGCACCCGTTATAAAAGAAAGAATTTCCGGTGGAAGGGCTAGCATAACTGGCAATTTTGATTTGCGGGAGGCACAGGACCTTGCCATAGTCCTGAGGGCAGGGGCATTACCTGCCCCTGTAAAGATTCTTGAAAAAAGAACCGTTGGCCCCTCGCTTGGAATCGATTCCATAAAAAAGGGAATCCTCTCTATCATTGTTGGGGGTGCACTGGTATTTATCTTCATGGCTGTTTATTACAAGGCTTCAGGAATAATTGCTGACATGGCACTTATTCTTAATCTCCTTTTTATAATGGCGACGCTTGCAGCATTCAATGCAACACTCACACTTCCGGGAATTGCAGGAATTGTGCTTACAATGGGTATGGCAGTTGATGCAAATGTTCTCATATTTGAGAGAACAAGGGATGAACTGAGATCAGGAAAAACACCGAAGGCCGCTCTTGATGCCGGATATTCAAAGGCATTTATAACGATACTTGATTCAAACCTTACAACAGTTTTTGCAGCCATTATCCTTTTTCAATTTGGAACAGGACCAGTAAAGGGTTTTGGAGTTACATTAACAATCGGGATAATAGTAAGTATGTTTACTGCAATATTTGTTACAAGAACCATTTTTGATTACCTTTATATTGTAAAAAAGGTAAAAAGGATAAGTATCTAATAGAGACATAGGATGGAATTTATAAAGCCTGGAACAAATATTGATTTTGTCGGGAAGAGAAAGATAGCTGTCTCCATCTCTCTGCTGATAAACATAATTGTAATCTTGATGCTTATATTAAAGGGGCCACTTTATGGTGTTGATTTTGCAGGGGGTCTCCTCGTCCAGGTCAGATTTAAAAATCACATCTCAACGGATCAGATAAGGTCTTCACTTAAAGCACTCGGTATGGCAGAAGAAACGATACAGAGTGTTGGAAGTGAAAGCGAAAATGAATTTCTAATAAGGGTTCCAGGTTTTAAAATGGGAACAGAAGAAGTCTCCTCGATGCTGGAAAAAGCTTTTGAAAAATTCTCGGGAAGGAATGGCTTCGAGGTAAGGAGGGCAGAAGTTGTTGGTCCTAAGGTTGGCAAAGAGTTAAGGAAAAAAGGGATCCTTGCTGTTATCTATTCAATAATCCTCATGCTCATATACATAAGCTGGAGGTTTGATTTCAGTTTTGGTCTGGGGGCAATCGTTGCCCTTATCCATGATGTCCTTGTAACCCTTGGGGCACTTATGCTAACAGGAAGAGAGCTTGATCTCACCATTGTGGCAGCGCTTCTCACGGTTGTAGGCTATTCTGTAAACGATACTATAATTATTTCTGACAGAATAAGGGAGAATAAACAGAAATATAGGGGGATGCCGATAGAGCAACTTATAAACAAAAGCATAAATGAAACTCTGAGCAGGACGATTCTTACGGTTTTGACAGTGATGCTGGTTGTTGTAATACTTTATCTCCTTGGTGGTCCGGTTATAAATGGATTTGCATTTTCACTAATGGTAGGATTTGCAGCAGGAACCTATTCCTCAATATATATAGCAGCACCTATTGTTATTTTCTGGAGTAAATACATTCCATCGAAAAAGACAAAATAATAGTGAAATAATTATTGACAGAATTGCAACGAAAGATTAGATTTTTAAAAACTTCAGATAGTGGAGAAACGGTAGGGAGATTTGAAAAAGAAGATCTGGTGTATAAGAAGAAATTCTACAGAACTGATTAAAAAACTTTCAAAAGAACTTAGCATCTCTCCCATCATTTCAAATCTTCTAATAAATAGAGGTATAAGAGAGCCGGAAGATGCATGGAGATTTCTTAACCCATCATTGAGAAATCTTCATGACCCATTTTTAATGAAGGATATGGATAAAGCCATAGAAAGGATCCTGCGCGCCCTGGGAAACAGAGAAAAGATTGGGATCTATGGCGATTATGATGCTGACGGTATAACAGGAACTGCTCTCCTTTATCTATTTTTTAAGAAGCTCGGTGCGGATGTAGACTTTTATCTTTCCAACAGACTTGAAGAAGGTTACGGGTTAAGTATAGAAGGGATCAGGGTGCTTCTGGAAAGAGGTGTTAAGCTAATAATTACTGTTGATTGTGGGATTTCATGTATCGAGGAAGTAAAGTTTGCAAGAGAAAATGGTATCGATGTAATCATTACTGATCATCATGATGTTCCATTCCAGGTTCCAGAAGCAATCGCTATTATCAATCCAAAACAGAAAGAATGTCTTTTTCCATTTAAGGAACTTGCGGGAGCAGGGGTTGCATTTAACCTTGCAATGGCTGTAAGGGTAAGGCTTAGGGAGCGTGGATATCTTTCCTACCAGGATGGACCCAATCTCCGGGGATTCCTTGATCTTGTTGCCATAGGAACCGTTGCAGATATTGTTCCTTTAATAGATGAGAACAGGATTCTAACAAAATTCGGACTCAGTGAATTAACACGAGGCAGCAGAACGGGTATATGGGCGTTGAAAGAGATATCAGGACTTCAGGATGTTGAAATAAATCCATATATTATTAGTTATAGAATTGCACCGAGGATCAATGCATCGGGAAGGGTGGGCAGTCCTGTTAAGGCCTTCGAACTCCTTGTGGAAGAAGATCAACAGAAGGCATTGAAGATTGCTGTTGAGCTCGAAAGGGAAAACAGAGAGAGATCAAGGATTGAGGAGGTGATGTTGAAGGAGGCAAAATGGATGGTGGAAAATGACCCGGAATCAATCGAGAGAAAAAGCATTGTGCTTGCAAAGGAGGGATGGCATATAGGTGTAATAGGTATCATAGCATCAAAACTTGTCGATATATATTCAAAGCCGGCGGCTGTTATCTCCCTGAGCAATGGATGTGGAAGGGGATCAGCCAGGGCCCAGGAAGGATTTTCCCTCATTGATGCCCTCAGAAGGTCTTCATCATACCTTATTAAATTTGGAGGCCATGAGATTGCATGTGGCTTTACAATAAGCGAGGAATGGATAAACGGATTTCGAGAGAGATTTGAAGAAATTGCAAGGGAGCACTTCAAGGATCTGGCTGTTGAGAATCGATTATATGTTGACATGATTCTTGATTTTTCGCATATTGATTTGAGATTGATCGATGAAATAGAATGCCTCGGACCATTTGGTCCCGGGAATAGAGAGCCCCTTTTTGCTACAAGGGGTCTGCAGGTAGAAGGGATTCGGGTTGTAGGAGAAAATCATTTGAAGATATATCTCAGGGGCTCAGGAAGGGTATTGGATGGCATAGGTTTTGAGATGGCACAGCTTTATCCCTTTAAAGATAATATAGTGGATGCCCTTTTTATACCACAGAAGAGGCGATGGAATGGTGAAACAAAAATTGAGATAAAGCTGAAAGAAATAATCCCACATGGATCGGTTGATATTTTGGAAGAGATAACATAAATTAATTTTATTTGACAAAATTTATTCTTGTGATTAATTATTTCTCTTTGGACTGTGATTGCGGGGGATGGTTCAATGGTGAGCATAGATTATGTCAGAAAGGTTTATGATGTATGGTCGAATTTTTACGATATGTTTTTTAAAAAGATTGTTCATCCGAGAATATCCAGAGCGATCCAGGGACTAAATATTATGCCTGGAGAGAAGATTCTTGAAGTTGGGGTTGGAACGGGTCTCGCTTTACCACTTTATCCTTCCCACTGCAAAGTTATAGGTATAGACCTTTCTATGGATATGCTAAAAAAGGCGAAGGAAAGGATACAGAATCTGGATATTAAAAACAGTTTTCTGCTTCAAATGGATGCGCACGACCTTGCATTTCCGGACAACAGTTTTGATTATGTGATGGCAGCCTTTGTTGTGACGGTTGTCCCTGATCCTGTAAGGGTGATTAAGGAAATGAAGAGGGTTTGTAAGAAAGATGGGAAAATCATAATTATCAATCATTTTCAGAGTGAAAACAGGATATTTGCAAAGATAGAGGAGATGGTATCCCCAATATGTTGCAGGATTGGCTGGAGATCCGATCTTGCACTTGAGGATCTTGTAAAGGCAACAGATCTTCAGATTATATCGGAGTACAGGAAAAGCAGGTTTGATCTGTGGAGAATTGTTCTTGCATATAATAATAAATAGGGGGCTAATCATTAGCAATTGATGAAGGAGCCTGAGCCTATCTCATTTAACTTCTGCAATCTTCCAGAAGAATACACATCGATAAAAAAAGCAAAATTTGCAGTTATACCTGTCCCATACGATCTCACCACATCATATATTCCCGGGACAAGGAGGGGTCCTCAGGCAATAATAGAGGCATCCTTTCAACTGGAATACTATGACGAAGAGATGGATCATGAGGCTTTCAGGAGCGGTATATTTACGTTTAAACCACTTGATGTTACAGCTTCGGGTCCTGAAGAAATGATCGACAGGGTTTATATGAAAGTAAAGGAGGTTGCTCGAAATGGGTTATTTCCTGTAATTATTGGTGGTGAACACACAATTACAATTGGTGCTGTCAGGGCTATGAAAGAATTTTATCCTGAAATGGTTGTTCTTCAGCTTGATGCCCATGCAGATCTGAGGAATACATACATGGATTCACCATACAGCCATGCATGTGTGGCAAGGAGGATTTCGGAGATATGTCCCCTTGTGATAGTGGGTGTAAGGAGCATAAGTCGCGATGAAAAAAGTTTTCTTGAAAAGTCCGGTATAATATTATATTCTGCAAAAGATATGATGAAGAAGGATTTCAGCAAGGAATTAATACTATCCTCGCTTAAATCCGATTTTGTATACCTTTCCATAGATCTTGATGTATTTGATCCATCCATAATGCCATCTGTTGGTACACCAGAGCCAGGGGGGGTGGGGTGGTATGATGTAACATCACTGCTGGAGATACTCATCCAGGAAAAGAATATTGTTGCATTTGATATTACGGAGCTTTGTCCCCTACCAGGTTTCGTTGCACCTGATTTCTTTGCAGCAAAGCTAATTTATAAAATTATGACATATATAGACAAATCTTCTAAGAGTAAAGGGGGTGATCAAAATGGAGTGGCCACTTGTCCCCAGAAAAATATTTTTCACGAAGGGAGTGGGGCATCATAAGGAAGAGCTGCAGTCTTTCGAGCTTGCATTGAGAGATGCAGGTTTGGAGAAATTCAATATTGTGAGGGTCAGTAGCATTCTTCCACCAGGATGTAAAATTATCTCGCGCAATGAAGGGCTCGGTCAGCTGATTCCAGGGCAGATAGTTTTCTGTGTGTTGAGCAAATGTAGTAGCAACGAACCAAGAAGGCTTCTTGCTGCTTCTGTTGGATGTGCTATTCCGGCTGACAAAAAGAGTTATGGATACCTCAGCGAGCATCATGCATTTGGACAAACAGAAGAGATTGCCGGTGAGTATGCTGAGGACATGGCTGCTGCCATGCTTGCATCCACCCTCGGGATCGAGTTCGATGAGGAGAGGAGCTGGGACAAGAGAAGAGAGGTCTGGAAATTGAGTGGAAAAATTGTAAAGAGCACAAATATAACTCAGTCGGCAATTGTTAAAAATGGTTATACTACTGTTATAGCAGCAGCTGTATTTATTATATAGAGGGGAATAACACAAAATTGCAGCCCCTTGGTTCTTCTGGTGGAATACCACACGGAATAAAATCGAAAAAGAAGGAAAGCTTCGCTGAACTTTTCTTCTATCCAGAGGCGGTGAGTTTTTCTCACCGCTTTTTTATTGTTAAAATTAAAAACAGGAGGTAAAAAGTGAGCAGTGATGATTTTCACGAATTGAGGAGATGGGCTGGTGTATCGGAGAGAGACTGGAATGACTGGAAATGGCAGATGAGGAACAGAATAACAACGGCAAGACAACTTAAGGAAATCATTCACTTAACCCCGGAAGAGGAAAAAGCTGTTGAATTTTCATTAACAAAATTTCCAATGGCAATAACACCATACTTTTCCACGCTTATTGATCCACAGGACCCAAATTGTCCGATCAGGAAACAGGTAGTTCCCACGATGGATGAATTTATTGTGTCAGATTATGATATGCGGGATCCCTGTGGTGAGGATACACATTCTCCTGTCCCAGGACTTGTTCACAGATATCCCGACAGGGTGCTTATTATACTGATAGATAGATGTTCAATATATTGTAGATACTGCACAAGAAAAAGAATAGTTTCAGGAGGGTGTCTCTCACTGACATGGGACAATCTTGAAAAATGCTACGAATACATATTGAAAAATAGAAAAATCAGAGACGTTCTCTTTTCAGGTGGGGATCCTCTCATCATGAGTGATGAAAAAATAGAGGCGGTCCTTTCAAGATTCAGAAGAATACCCCATGTGGAGATCCTGCGAATCGGGACAAGGGTTCCTGTGACACTTCCTCAAAGAATTACAGAAAATCTTGTATCTATCCTCAAAAAATACCACCCCCTGTATATGAGCATCCATTTTTCGCATCCAAAGGAAATAACATCTGAAGTGAAAAGGGCATGTGAGATGCTCGCAGATGCAGGAATACCTCTTGGCAGTCAAACTGTTCTTTTAAGAGGTATAAACGATAGGGTTTCTGTAATGAAGAAGCTTATGCACGAGCTTCTAAAGATAAGAGTTAGACCCTATTACATATACCAGTGTGATCTTGTTTTTGGTGCTGAACACTTCAGAACACCTGTCTCAACAGGAATAAGGATAATGGAAAAGCTCCGTGGATTTACAAGCGGCTATGCTGTTCCCACATATGTTATTGATGCTCCCGGTGGTGGGGGCAAGATACCCATCGGACCTGATTATGTGGTTTATAAAACGAAAGGTAAAATAATCCTGAAGAATTATGAGGGAAAGATCTTTGAATATGTAGAGCCATCCAGATGGCCTGTTGAAGAGAGGAGGATTGCGTTCTTCCCGAAAATTAATAGATAAGGAGTATTAAATGAGATCATTCAGGATTGCACTTGTTTACAATCCAATCAAGATCGAGATGCTGATAAATAGGCCTATCGATGTTATATCAGAATATGACAGTGAGGAAACGGTAAATGCAATAAAAATGGCGCTTGAGACAGGTGGGCATCATGTTTACCTTGTTGAAGCGGATGAAAATATCTTTGATGAACTGAAAAAGGTAAAGCCTGATATAGTCTTTAATATAGCAGAGGGTAAAGGTGGAGAAGCAAGGGAGGCATATGTCCCATGTATCCTTGAGATGCTCGGTATCCCATATACTGGCTCCGGTCCACTTACACTTGCATTATGCTTGAATAAGGCAAGAACAAAGCAGATCCTTACATATTATGGGATACCTACGGCTAAGTTTCAGGTTGTAAGATCAAGTAATGAAGATCTTGATGAACGGCTCAAATATCCACTGATTGTTAAGCTGCTTCACGAGGGATCGAGTATGGGTCTTGCGCCTGATTCTGTTGTTTATACAGAAGAAGCATTAAGAAAGAAGGTTGAATATCTTCTAAGAACATACGGCGAGCCTGTCCTTGTTGAGGAATTTCTCCCAGGGAGGGAGTTTACCGTTCCTATCCTTGGTAACGAAAAACTTGAGTTACTTCCCATAATTGAAATTGTATATGAGACTGATCCACCCATAAACCTCTTTACACCGGACAGATCCACTTACCCTCTTCTTAAACAGATATACGGGAGCAATTTAAATATTATTGAGTGGGATAATGCATCCATATGTCCTGCTTCTGTTGATGAAGAGCTGAGGCAGGAGCTGGAATCACTTGCTGTGAAAGCATTCAGGGCGATGGAGTGCAGGGACTGGTGTCGAGTTGAAATAAGGTTAAACAGAAATGGAGTGCCACACATCCTTGAGCTGAATCCCATAGCCGGACTTGATCCCTCATACTGGTTTCCTAAATCTGCAAGGGCGGCTGGAATGAGTTATGAAGAGCTTATAAACAGGATTCTCTATCATGCATTGAAAAGATATGAACTCATTTGAGGATTAAGATGAAGGTAGCAATAACCTATAACATTAAAGTGAGAGACAATACAACCGGGATTGAGGATTACTATGCTGAATTTGATGATCTTGAAACCATTATGGCAATTGGATCAGCATTGTCTTCAAGATATGAAGTGGTCTTTATCGAAGCGGATGAAAATGCATATAACAGATTGAGAAAGGAGAGACCTGACATCGTCTTCAATATCGCAGAGGGTATAAGAGGGCTGTATAGAGAATCCCATATTCCTGCTATACTGGAACTCCTTGGTATTCCATATACAGGCTCAGATCCCCTGACACTTGCTGAGTGTCTTGATAAGGCAAGATGCAAAGAGATTCTCTCCCACCATGGTATACCAACGCCAGCATTCGCTGTTATATATGATATGAATTATACGCCAGTGCTGCCTGAATACCCCCTTATACTGAAACCATTAAGGGAAGGATCAAGTAAGGGAATAAGAAATAGCTCCTTAGTCTTCACAGAAGATGAATTCTTGAGGGAGTGCAGAAGGATTTTCGAAGTTTATAATGAACCTGTTCTTGTTGAGAAGTTTCTCAAAGGGAGGGAATTCACCGTATCATTGATAGGCAACGATGATCATATAAGGGTTCTTCCAATCATAGAGATAAAGTTTGATGAGTTACCAGAAGGTTCAAACCCCATATATTCCTATGAGGCAAAATGGATATGGGATACAAAGGAATGGCCTCTTAATATATTTGAATGTCCTGCAAGGCTTGAACCCTCCCTTGAAAAGAAAATAATGGATGTATCTATTAAGGCATTTAAGGCATTGAGATGCAGGGATTGGTGCAGGATAGATATAAGGCTTGATGAAAATGATGAGCCAAACGTGCTTGAACTCAATCCACTTCCTGGGATTATTCCTGATCCCAGATGTAATTCATGTTTTTCAAAAGCAGCAAGAACGGCTGGGTTGAGCTATGAAGAAATGGTTAACGAGATTCTGAATTGTGCAATGAGGAGATATAATATTATCTGATGGAGGATGCTGTGGAGATAAAATTGGCATTGATTGAAAAGATAGATTCACTGAAAGCTAAGGTCGCTGTAATTGGTCTCGGATATGTTGGCCTTCCGCTCGCAGTGGAGATGGCAAAGGCTGGCTTTGATGTAACAGGCATAGATGTGGATGACAAAAGGGTGGAGATGCTTAATGAAGGGGCTCCATATATAATGGATGTTTCAGAAGATGATATAAAGGAATGTGTGAGAAAAAATAAATTACGTGCGGTATCCTCCTATAATGTTCTTTCAGAAGTAGATTGTGTGTGTATATGTGTTCCTACACCACTCAGAAAAACAAAGGATCCTGATATCTCTTTCATACTTTCTGCAATCGAGGAGGTATCAAAGAGGATAAGAAAAGGCCAACTTATTGTCCTTGAAAGCACATCCTATCCTGGCACCACAGATGAACTATTTCTTCCATCACTTGAGGATTCTGGTCTTCATGCGGGTAAAGATTTCTTTCTTGCATTTTCTCCGGAGAGGGTTGATCCTGGTAATAAAATATTCAAAACAAAGAATATACCAAAAGTTGTTGGAGGTGTAACTTCATCTTGCACTGAGGTAGCATCATTTTTTTATAAAAAGTTCATAGATGATGTATTTCCTGTTTCATCAGCAAAGGTTGCTGAGATGGTGAAACTTCTTGAAAATACATTCAGGAGTGTTAATATTGCGCTTGTCAATGAGCTTGCTTTAATGTGCAATAAGATGGGTATTGATGTCTGGGAGGTTATAGAGGCTGCAGCAACAAAGCCTTTTGGATTCATGCCCTTTTATCCGGGGCCAGGTCTCGGCGGACATTGTATCCCCGTAGATCCCTATTATCTTGTATGGAAGGCAAGATCTATCGGTTTTGAACCAAGGTTTATAGAGATTGCTGGTTATATTAATTCGAATATGCCTGCATATGTTGTAGCAAGAATAATGGATGCATTGAATAATAGGGGAAAGCCTGTAAAGGGATCAAAAATACTTATAATAGGTGTATCATATAAAAAGGATGTTAGCGATACGAGGGAGTCTCCTGCACTCGATATAATGGCAATGCTTGAAGAAAAGGGTGCGGAAATAAGTTTCTCAGATCCCTATAATAGTGTGATAAAAATTGGTGATAGATTATATCAATCTGTTGAAATCAGTGCAAAGTATCTCAGAAAAATGGACTGCGTTATTATTGTTACCGATCATTCACTTTTTGATTACAAAATGATCTTTGAGAATTCATCACTTATATTTGATGCGAGAAATGCTCTTAAAGGATTTAAGGGAGATAATATAGTAAAGTTATGAGAAATAGTTTATATCTTGTGACAGGTGGAGCGGGATTCATTGGTTCACATATTGTGGAGTATCTTATTAGCGGGGGATATGCGGTGAGGGTTCTTGATAATTTTACAACAGGAAAGAGGGAGAATCTTTTCTCTGTAATCGACAGAATAGAACTCATAGAAGGCGATATAAGGGATTATGAGACCCTGATGAGAGCACTTGATGGTGTTAATTGTATATTTCATCAGGCGGCGGTGACATCCGTATCAAGATCGTGGGATGATCCGATTTATACTTTTGATGTTAACTCCATGGGAACATTGAAGCTCATTATTGCTGCCTCAAAATCTGGCGTTAAGAAAATTATATATGCATCATCATCATCAGTCTATGGAGATACTCCTATCCTCCCAAAAAACGAGGATATGCAACCGAAACCTATTTCACCTTATGCACTGAGCAAACTGATGGGCGAGCAAAAACTTGGATTATTTGCTGAGTCAGCCGGAATTAATGTTATAGTGCTCAGGTATTTCAATGTATATGGACCGAAGCAGGATGAATCATCTCCTTATTCTGCAGTGATTCCAAAATTTATAGATGCCATATTAAGGAAAAAGCCTCCCGTCATATATGGTGATGGTGAACAAACAAGAGATTTTACATATGTAGATGATGTTGTAAAAGCAAATATACTTGCCATGGAGTGTAAACAGGATGGATGTTTTGTTATGAATATAGGAACAGGAATAAGCACAAGTATAAATGAACTTTTCAAAAAGATATGTGAGATAACAGGTAATTATGTAATCCCTGATTTCAAGCCTCCGAGAGAAGGTGATGTAAGACATTCAATGGCGAGCATCGAAAGGGCAGAGAAGATTATTGGATACAAACCGGAGACCTCATTAGAAGAAGGATTGAGGGAAACGATAGAATATTTTAAAAAGAGAATTATTAAAAAAACTTAAAAGGAGGAAACAATGATTGGAAGAATGAAAAGGAAGGGATTGATTGCATGGTATCTTATTGGCGCTATGCTTTTTATAGGGATGATCCCAAGGAGTGCCTCAGCAATATGGATAGGCAGCAACTATGGGAATTCTCTGCCAGAAAGAATCGAGGATCTCAAGAAGATGCAGAAATTTCTTGAGACAGAGATTGTTAAAAAGAGGCTTCAGGATCTTGGCTACTCAATAGATGAGATAAAGGAGAGGATTTCACTTTTAACAGATGATGATCTTCATTTTCTCGCAAACCATCTTGAAGGTATTAAACCAGCAGGTGATGGGGGCGTTGCTGTTCTTGTTATTCTTGTAATCCTGCTTACAATTCTTCTTATGATTTACATAACTGGACACAAGGTCATAATTACGAAATGAGGAATGGCATTATTGTCCTTTTTTCGATTCTGATCTTCACAGGATTTATAGAAAATGCATATGGATCTGGAAAAAGGATAATTTTGCCTGTCCCCTTCAACCCTCAGGAGGATTATTATTGTGGACCCTCATCGCTTGCAAGTGTAATGCAATTTTATGGGAGAAACATTTCCCAGCATGAGATAGCAAAAGAGGTTTTCAAAAGGGATCTTGGCGGATCGATTGCCCTTGATCTGATGCTTTTTGCGAGAAAGATGGGTTTTAGAGGAGAAATAATCGAGGGAGATATGGAGATAATCAAAAGTAAAATAGAAAGTGGTCAACCACTTATAGTGCTTCTTGACATAGGGTGGTTTTTCTATTCGAGACCTCATTTTGCCGTAGTGGTGGGATATGATAGCGAGAAGAACATGATAATTGTTAATTCTGGAAGAAACAGGGAGCAGGAGTATGAAAGGGAAGAATTCATCAGAATATGGAAGAAAATGGGAAACCTTATTCTTCTTGTTGCTCCTGCTGATAGCAGGTAGCTTTTATTCATGCACTTCTTCGAGGATCAGCTTTACGGCTGATCCCTTTAGTTATGAGGAGCATATGGAGCTTGCTTCAGTTTATGAAAGAATGGGCAATATGGATCTTGCATTAAAACATTACCTGGATGCTTCAATTAAGGAAAAAAATAAGCCGGATCCCTTTTTAAGAATGGGGGATATTCATTATATAAAAGGTAATTTCGATGAGGCAAAGAAAAACTATGAGAAGGCATTTGAACTTGGCTATAGGGATGTACGCCTTTTAAATAACCTTGCATACGTAATTGTGTTAACAGGAGGTGATCTAAACAGGGCTGAATCACTTATAAATGAATCGCTGAAAATGAAGCCAGAGAAGCCATACTTATACCTTGATACCCTTGCTCTCATCTATATAAAAAAGGGGGAATACGAAGATGCGGAAAAACTTCTCAGGAATATAATTAATGAGGCGAGATCTGAGAGAGACGAAGTTCTTTCGGAGATATATCTTCACTATGGGATAACACTTATGAAACTCGAAAAGACAGTTGAATCCAGGGAGGCATTTGAAAAATGTATAAAGCTTAACCCCTCCGGTAAAGCTGCAAATGATGCACGGAATTATCTGAACAACCTTCCTTGAAGGGCAAAGTCATCAATGATATTATAAAAAAGAAGTTATCCTCATTAGAAAGTGAATAAACATGGAAAAGCGAGAGGACGGCCATATTGATCGCATGGAGGAGAGGAAGGATTTATCATATGAATCAGTATCGGAATTGTGCATATTCCCGCTCAGGGAGATGATCATCTTTCCTGGCACACTTCTTCCGATAAGTATATCCGGTGAAAGGATCATCAGTCTCATCAATCACGCCATAAATAATCATCAGAGACTTCTTGGTGTTTTTCTCATTAAAGATGTTAAGAAAGCGGAGGTTGATCCTGATGATTTATACCATATGGGTGTTGCAGCAATTATTCATAGAATGATGAAGCTTCCTGATGGGACCGCAAGACTTATACTACAAGGATTGTACAGGATCAGGATAGTGGAATTCCTATCAACCAACCCCTTTTTTATAGCTAAGGTCGAAAGCGCTCCGGAAAAGGTCGAACTTACAAAAACAACAGAAGCCCTATTGAGGAATACACTGAATCTTGCCCAGAAATTTATATCACTCACCCCTTATATACCCGACGAGATCCATGAAATTTTACTTAACATTGACGACCCCTTAAGAACAGTATATATGCTCACATCCCTCATAAGGGTCAGGATAGATGAAAAACAGGAAATCCTTGAGGTTGATTCCCTTGAAGAGAAACTTAAGAAACTCAATATGCATCTAACAAGAGAGATTGACCTCCTTGAGCTTGGCAATCGCATCCAGTCAGAGGCCCAGAAGGAGATGGAAAAGATAAACAGGGAGTTCTTTCTCAGACAGCAGCTCAAGGCAATAAAGCAGGAGCTCGGTGAAATAGATGATCGTGAGGCAGAGGTTCAGCAGCTTCTTGAGAGGCTCTCCTCGATGGATTTGCCGGAGGAGGTGAGGGTTGAGGCTGAGCGAGAGATAAGAAGACTTGAGAGAATTGCACCTGCATCACCAGAATACACTGTTATAAGAAACTACATAGACTGGGTCCTTGATCTTCCATGGAATGTAAAAACGGAAGATAACCTTGATCTTGAACGTGCAAAGATGATCCTTGATGAGGATCATCACGATCTTGAAGAGGTAAAAGAGAGGATACTTGAGTTCCTTGCAATAAGAAAATTAAGACCAGAATCAAAAGCCCCCATACTTTGCTTTGTGGGACCACCTGGTGTGGGGAAGACATCCCTTGGAAAGTCTATTGCACGTGCACTGAGGAGGAAGTTTGTGAGGATATCCCTCGGAGGAATAAGGGATGAGGCGGAAATAAGGGGGCATAGAAGGACATATGTGGGAGCGCTTCCAGGAAAGATTATCCAGTCTTTGAAGGTTGCAGGCACCAAAAACCCTGTATTTATGATGGATGAGATAGATAAGATTGGTTCAGACTTCAGGGGCGATCCCTCTTCAGCCCTTCTTGAGGTTCTTGATCCGGAGCAGAATAATGCCTTCATGGATCACTATCTGGGTCTGCCCTTTGATCTATCGGAGATACTGTTCATAACAACTGCAAATACAGCACAAACCATTCAGAAACCCCTTCTGGATAGAATGGAGATTATAAGGATTCCTGGCTATACAGAAGATGAGAAGCTTGGAATAGCAAAGAGCCATCTCATACCGCGTCAACTAAAGGAGCATGCACTTTCGCCTGACGAGATTATTGTTGAGGATGATGCCATTCTGAAGATTATACTTTCCTATACAAGGGAAGCAGGTGTTAGGGAGATGGAAAGGCAGATAGCAAGGATATTCAGAAAGGCAGCCTTTGAAAAGGCAGCAGGAAGGCTCAATAAGCCCTTGATCATAAAACCGCAAAATCTGGCAGAATTCCTTGGTCCGGAAAGGATCTATCCGGAGATTGAATTCAGGACATCAAAGCCGGGTGTGGCCACAGGACTTGCATGGACGGAATGGGGTGGAGATGTAATATTTGTAGAGGCAGCAAAGATGCCTGGCAAGAGAGGTTTCTTCCTTACGGGACACCTTGGCGAAGTTATGCAGGAGTCAGCAAAAGCAGCACTTAGTTATATAAGATCGAAGGCGAAGGAGCTCGGCATTGAGGAAGATTTCTTTGAAAAATATGATATACACCTTCATGTCCCATCAGGCGCCATTCCCAAGGATGGCCCTTCTGCAGGGATCACAATGGCAACAGCAATCGTTTCTTTGCTCAAGGAAAAACCCGTAAAGAAGGATATAGCAATGAGCGGGGAGATAACCCTTTCGGGGCTTGTTCTTCCAGTTGGTGGAATAAAGGAAAAGGTACTCGCTGCGAAGAGGTCTGGCATAAAAAGGGTTATCCTTCCTAAGAGAAATACTGGAGAGATAGAGGAGATAATGAGAAGTGGAAGGCTTGATGATATGGAGATCATTTTGGTTGATACCATTGATGAGGTATTAAAGGCAGCATTGGATCTTGAAGGCTAAAAGTATGATGGATAAATCCATAAACCTTGGACGAATCTTCGGGATTCAGATATCAATACATTATTCATGGTTTATAGTTTTCGGATTGGTGGCATGGAGCCTTTCGAGTGGGTATTTTCCTACCTTTTATCCTGAAAAGTCAACCTACCATTACTGGATCATGGGGATTATATCATCGATTTTATTATTCATTTCTGTTCTCCTTCATGAGTTATCGCATACATTGGTTGCTAACAGATCAGGTCTCAGGGTACACAGGATCAGCCTTTTTATCTTTGGCGGTATCGCCCACCTTAACGAGGAGCCTCAAAACCCATATGTGGAGTTGAGAGTTGCTGTGGCAGGTCCTTTATGCAGTGTGATCCTTGCAGGTGCCTTTTACCTGCTTGAAGGTATGACTGAAGGGATGGCCAAGGCAATATTTGGATATGTGGCGTTTATTAACCTTATGCTTTTTGGGTTTAACATGATACCGGGGTTTCCCCTGGATGGTGGAAGGATTTTAAGGGCACTGTGGTGGATGAATTCAGGTAACCTCAGGAAGTCAACAGAGATCTCAACCCAATTTGGAAAAGTTTTTGCGTTTTTCATGATCTTTTATGGGTTTTTCCTTATAGTTAGCGGAAATATAGTTGGTGGAGCCTGGCTTATATTTATAGGATTTTTCCTTTACAATGCAGCTGAGGCAGGACTCAGACACACCCTGATAAGAAGGGCACTCTCGGGTGTGAAAGTAAGTGATATTATGACAAGGGATATTGTTCATGTGGAGGAGGATCTCACCCTTGATCGCCTGGTGGAGGATTATTTTCTGAAATACCGATATGTTTTCTTCCCGGTCTTTAAGGAGAGGAAGGTTGTTGGAGTAGTTACACTCAATGATGTGAGGGCAGTGCAGAAAGAGATGTGGCCATTTAAGCTCATAAGGGATATTATGAAGCCCATAAAGGATGATATGATAAGATCCTCAAAGGATGAGGCTTTTGATGTTCTTGAGCAGATGGTTATGAAAAATGTAGGTAGATTTCTTGTAATGGAGGAGTCTGAGCTTATTGGTATTATATCGAGAACGGATATCATGAATCTTTTCAAAATAAAGATGGACCTTGGCAGTGATTGATCCCTCCGAATTAATAGAAAAAGTCCGTATTGAACAGATGAGGATGGAGGATCTGGATGAGGTTATGATTATTGAAAAGGCATCATTTATTACACCATGGACACGCGGGATGTTTATAGAGGAACTGGGAAGTCGTCATTCTGTATGTCTTGTTGCCAGGATGCCGGATGAATCTGGAAGCGGGGAAAATGGTAAAATCATCGGTTTTGTCTGTTCATCTTTTATACTTGATGAAATTCATATACTTAATATTGCTGTTCATCCATCGTACAGAAGAAAAGGGGTTGCAGGCCTTATGATTAAGGAGATTATTAAGAAGGGGTACGAGAGAGGTAGTAGATACATATTTCTTGAAGTAAGGGTAAAGAATAAAGCTGCGATCAGATTTTATGAGAAACTGGGATTCAAGGTTATTGGTTTAAGAAAGGGATATTATGCAGACACAGGGGAAGACGCACTGATAATGGAAAAGGAGCTAATGGGAGTTGAGAATATTTGATACAACTGTAGCATACAACAGGGAGTTATCTCCTGGTTACTATCTCCTTGGCTTGGAGGACGGAGAAAAGCTGAAGCCCTTTACACCTGGGCAGTTCATCATGTTAAGGATAGAGGCATGTTTTGATCCCTTTCTCCGAAGACCATTTTCCATATATCGCATAAGGAATGGCATTATTGAAATAGTTTACAAAGTAGTTGGGAAAGGAACACTTCGTTTAAAAGACAAGAAACCCGGTTCAATATTAAATATCCTTGGTCCCCTTGGAAATGGTTTTACCATAGAGGATCTGGGAGTTTCACAAGTTCTGATTGGTGGCGGGGTTGGTGCTGCTTCCCTATATGCCCTTTGTGAGGAGATTAAAAAACAGGGTGGAAGGGCTATTGTTCTGTTAGGAGGAAAGGGTATTACTGATATTCCATGGGCTGATGATTTCAAGAATCTCGGTGCAAAGGTATTTATATCCTCAGAGGACGGTTCCTCTCCATTTTATGGAACTGTGCTTGATCTGCTTAACAGCTTAATAGATAGGGAGATAGGGAGGGATTCCTATTTCTATGTCTGTGGTCCTTGGGAGATGATAAGGATTTTTTGTTCATTTGCAAAAGAGAAGTCACTTTATTCGCAGGTCTCACTTGAAAGGAATCTTGCATGCGGGCTTGGTATATGTCTCGGATGCGCAATAAGAGTCAAGGAGGATGGAGATATAGTGATAAAAAGGGTATGCAAGGATGGCCCGGTCTTCAGGGGGAATGAGATAATCTATGAGGCCTGATCTTTCTATTGAAATTGCAGGAATAAGGATGAAAAACCCTGTCATGGTAGCCTCGGGGACTTTTGGATATGGGGATTGTATGGATGAGTTTTACGATGTTAGCGTGCTTGGTGCAGTTGTTGTAAAGAGCATATCCCTTTATCCCATGGAAGGAAATCCCCAGCCGAGGATATGCGAGGTTCCATGTGGAATGATAAATTCTATAGGTCTTCAGAATATCGGTGTGGAAAGATTTTTAAAAGAGAAAATGCCTCGCTTGAAAAGATTTTCTGTTCCTATCGTTGTTAGCATATTTGGAAAAACAAAAAATGAATATGCGGAGGTTGCGAAAAGGCTTAACGGAGTTGAAGGAATATCTGCACTGGAAGTGAATATTTCATGCCCCAATATTGAAAAAGGAGGTATACATTTTGGAAACGATCCCATTACTGCCTCGGAACTCATTGAACATATAAGAAAGGAAACAAGGCTTCCTTTATTTGTAAAGCTCCCTCCTGTATTGGGAGATGTAAAGGGGTTCATAAGAATATTGCAGGAAAGCGGTATAGATGCATTTACTATTATGAATACTATCCCTGCAATGGCTGTTGATATAAAGAGAAGGAAGCCCCTGATTTCAACTGTGACGGGTGGTCTTTCAGGTCCAGCTTTAAAACCTATCGCACTGAGAATGGTGTGGGAGGCTTTTCAGGTATCCAGACTTCCCATTATTGGAGTGGGCGGTATTATGAATGCATCGGATGCCCTCGAATTTTTTGTAGTAGGAGCAGCTGCCATTCAGGTTGGAACTGCAAATTTTTTAAACCCGATGACACCTGTTGAGATTATCGAAGGGATAAGGGGTTATTTGATTGAAAATAAAATGGGAAGTATAAGAGAATTAGTGGGTTCGCTGAAAATTTAAGCGGATTTTATATTGAAAAAAGGATTAAAAATGTGTAATATTTAATAGATGGGAGCGGGCTCTGCCTGCTCTTTTATTTTAGGGGTAATTTTTATGTCAAGGGATATTGAGTTAATAGTTAAAGAGGCAAGGGAGATCGCACTGCCAATAGTAGAGTCCGAAGGGATGGAGCTGGTTGATGTTGAGTTCAGAACCGAACGGGGCTCATGGGTTCTGAGATTTTATATTGATAGGGAAGGTGGTGTGACTGTGGATGATTGTGCTACAATTAGTGAGCAGTTGAGCGTTGTCCTCGATGTGAAAAACCTCATACCACATCAGTATAATCTTGAGGTCTCATCCCCTGGACTTGACAGACCTCTTGTGAATGAGAAAGATTTTAACAGAAATATCGGAAGGGAGATAAGGATAAGAACAAAAGAGCCTTTATCGGGTAGGAGGAATTTTAAAGGTAAACTTATTGCAGTCATAAATGGGGCAGTAATTATTGAGGAAGATGGAAAATATCATCAGATCAAGATTGATAACATAAATAAGGCAAGGCTCGTCATCGAAATATAAGAAGGCATTTAAAATAGTGAAAAAATAACGGGGAAGCATTATGAATTCAGAATTGAGTAAAACCATTGAGATAGTTGGAAAGGAAAAGGGCATCGGAAAGATCAAAATCATCAGTGCCCTTGAAGAAGCAGTGGCTGCTGCCTCAAAAAAGAAATTTGGGGCAAACAAGGAGATTGAAGCACATTATAATGAGGAAACAGGGGAGATCGAAGTATTTCAATTTTTCACTGTTGTTGAGCAGGTTGAGGATCCGGATCTTGAAATGAGCCTCGAAGAAGCAAGGAAATATGACCCGGAGTGCACGATTGGTGACAGCCTTGGGGTGAAGCTTGATATATCAGGTTTAGGGAGAATAGCTGCCCAGACTGCAAAGCAGATAATTATACAGAAGGTAAGGGATGCCGAAAGGGAGGTTGTATTCTCTGAGTATAAGGATAGGAAAGGCACAATAGTTTCGGGAATTGTTCATCGATTTGACAAGGGGGACATAATAGTGAATCTCGGTAGGGCAGAGGCGATTTTACCCCACAGGGAGCAGGTTCCAAGGGAGAGTTATAGACAGGGGGATAGAATAAAGGGTATTATAATTGAGGTTCATAAGGAAGGGTATGATCCACAGATTGTGATTTCAAGAACGCACCCAAATTTCCTTGTAAAGTTGTTTGAACAGGAAGTGCCGGAGATTGAAGAAGGGATAGTGGAAATAAAGGGGGTAGCGCGGGAGCCGGGGATAAGATCTAAGATTGCTGTTTATTCAAGGGATCCAAAGATAGACCCTGTAGGGGCATGCGTGGGCATGAAGGGTACAAGGGTTCAGGCAATTGTTCAGGAACTGAAAGGGGAGAAGCTTGATATAGTGAAATGGAGTAATAATGCTTATGAGTTTGTCTGCAATGCACTTGCTCCGGCCCAGATCTATAAGGGGATAGTGGATGAAGAAGAAAGGACAATGGAGCTTGTGGTGCCAGATGATCAACTTTCCCTTGCAATTGGAAAGAGGGGCATAAATGTTCGATTAGCTGCAAAGCTTACAGGATGGAAAATAGATGTTAAGAGCGAATCAAGGGTTGAGAGGATATATCAGGAGGGAAGGCAGGCATTAAAGGTGATTCCCGGGGTTGGGGATATGATTGCGCAGATTCTCTTTCAGGAAGGATATAAAACGCCAGCGGATGTTGCAAAATTGTCAATAAAAGAACTTCAGGATCTGACCGGGCTTTCTGAGGAGGAAGCGCAGCAGATAATAGAAAGGGCAAAAGAGGTATCGGCTTCAGGTGGACAGAAGAGAGAGGCAGACCTTTAGGACCTGTGCTGGATGTAATGCAAAAAGGGGAAAATTTGAGATGATAAGATTTGTTTCGTCGGAATCAGGGGAACTTGTGGTGGACCTTCTCCATAGAATGGAAGGAAGGGGTGCTTATCTATGCCCAAGCCCTGAATGTTTCGCTAATGTCTCTAAAAAGAAAAAGAATCCATTTTCATGGAGATTGAAAAAGGGTGTAAGACCGAATACGGTTGAGGAACTGAAAAAGATTGTTGCGAATGCGCTGGATCAGTTAAAAGGCAGAAACATTCCAGCAAGGGTGATGGAGCTTATAAAGAGAAGTTGCGCCTTGATAGAGGAAAGATAAGATGAAGGTTTATGAACTTGCCAAAAAATTGAATGTAACAAACAATGAATTGATTTCGATCGCAAAAAGAGCTGGTATTGAGGTAAAAAGTCCTGCATCTGTTCTTGATGAGAAGCAAATAGAGCAGATAAAGATGGTGGTGGATAAAGAGAAAAGCCAGCAACAGCATAGTCAAGTTATAGAATCCAGAGTAAGTTCAAGGGTGATCAGGAGAAGGGTCATAGAGGAGCGGAAGGTAGAGCCTGTAAAGGATGCAGAGATTCCAGCAGTGGAGCAGGATTTCCGAAAGGAGGAAGCACCAGAAGTTCAGGTACAGGAGATGAAGGTAGAGCAGAGAAAGCCTGCGGAGCAACAGGAGCATGTTGAGGAGCAGATTGCTGAATCTAAAAAGGTCAGAGTGGAAATTGAGGATGAGAAACCATCAGTTGTTGAAAAAGAATGGGAGGAAATATTCCGTGATGAAGAGATAAAAGAAACAGAAGAAAAGATTGAGGAACATATAATTACAGCTCCGGTTGCTGAATCAGGTGAAAAGATTATCATACCGGGCGATGTTCATGTTGAGATAGAAAAGGAAGAGGAAAAAATTGCTCGCAAGAAAAGGGTTGTTATAGAAACAAAAGAAAAGGAAGAGTTATTCAAGGGAAAAAAGAAAGTATTTGTTAAAAAGAAAGAGGGAAGGGTTAAGGAGAATATTTTTGAGGAGCTTGTTGATCATTTAGAAGATAAAAAAGAGGAATTAGTTGAAGATACAGGAAAAGAAGAAAGCTTCTTTGTTCCACTGAAAAAAAAGAAAACAGCAATTGAGCCATCAAAAAAACAGGAAGCAATTCCTATTAGACCCACAAAAAGGGTTATAAGGATAGATCAGACAATAACAGTTGGTGAGTTGTCAAAAAGCATGGGTGTAAAAGTTGGTGATATTATAAAAAGACTCATGTCAATGGGTCTTATGGCAACGATAAACCAGCCACTTGATACCGATACAGCAACACTTATTGCATCCGAATTTGGTTACGATGTTGAAAGAACAAGTATTGAAATAGAGGATATATATGAAGCAAAGTTTGATAGGGAGGAAGATCTTAAACCAAGGAGTCCTGTCGTCACCGTTATGGGTCATGTCGATCATGGGAAAACATCACTTCTTGATGCTATAAGAAAAACAAATATTATAGCACAGGAGGCTGGTGGTATAACTCAGCACATTGGGGCATATCTTGTGAAACTTGATGATGGGAGGGAGGTCGTTTTTCTTGATACACCGGGACATGAGGCTTTTACCGCTATGAGGGCGAGAGGTGCAAAGGTAACTGATATCGTTGTTCTTGTTGTTGCAGCGGATGATGGAGTTATGCCTCAAACGATAGAGGCTATAAATCATGCACGAGCGGCAAAGGTGCCGATTGTTGTTGCAATAAATAAGATAGATAAGCCGAATGCAAATCCGGAAAAGGTAAAAAGGGTTCTCTCCGAATACGGGCTTGTTCCTGAAGAATGGGGTGGAGATACACTTTATGCAGAAGTTAGTGCAAAAATGAAGAAGGGGATAAAAGAGCTCCTTGAGATTATCCTTCTTCAGGCGGATATTCTTGAGCTGAAGGCAAATCCAGACAAACCAGCAAGAGGAACAATTATAGAGGCAAAGCTTGACAGGGGGAGAGGGCCTGTTGCAACAGTTCTTGTTCAGGAAGGAACACTCAGAGTTGGAGATGTATTTGTTGCAGGACTTCAGTATGGGAAGGTAAGGGCAATGATTAATGATAAGGGAGGCAGGATTGAATCAGCATATCCATCCTGTCCTGTTGAAGTTATAGGATTTAATGGTATACCATCAGCAGGGGATCCTTTTGTGGTTGTTAAGGATGAGAGAAGGGCGAAGGAGATAGCATATTTGAGACAGATAAAGCAGAGGGAGAGGGAGCTTGCTAAATCAGCAAGGATAACCCTGGAAGAATTCTACAGAAGGATAAAAGAAGGTGTTACTAAGGAGATGAATCTGATAATGAAAGCAGATGCACAGGGATCAATTGAGGCAATTGCAGAGGCTCTGAAGAAATTGACTACAGAGGAAGCAAGGGTCAACATAATACACAGTTCCGTAGGAGCAATTTCTGAATCGGATGTTATGCTTGCAGTGGCTTCTGATGCAATTATAATAGGATTCAATGTAAAGATCGATCCGAAGGCACAGTCCATAGCTTCACAGGAGAAGGTTGATATCAGGATTTATAGCGTTATTTACGATGCGATATCGGACATTAAAAAGGCACTCGTAGGATTACTTGAGCCTGTTGTGAAGGAGGTTTATATTGGAAGGGCAGAGGTAAGGGAAACTTTCAATATTTCTAAAGTTGGAGTAGTTGCAGGCAGCTATGTGCTTGAGGGAAAGGTTGTGAGGAATGCAAGCGTGAGGGTCATAAGGGATGGGGCTGTTATTCATGAGGGAAGGGTTGCATCATTGAAGAGATTCAAGGAGGATGTCAAAGAAGTCGCTGCGGGATATGAGTGTGGAATCCTGATTGAAAATTTCAATCAGGTTAAGGCAGGGGATATACTTGAATTATTTACATTAGAAAAAACATCCCCCACCATATGATCTAATCATATATGATCATAGGTATCTGTTATCTTGATGTTATTATACATGGAAACCATTCCCTTAAAGAGAAGAGAAAAGTGCTTAGAGGGATATTTGACAGGACAAAGAGCCGATTCAATATTTCTATAGCGGAAGTTGGAGATAACGATCTCTGGCAGAGGGCAAAAATCGGTTTTACCGTTGTAGGCAATGATAAAAACTATATAGATTCTGTAATAAATGCGGTCGTTGAATATATAGAACAGATGCGGGTGCTCGAGATCATATCGCGCCACTCCGATATATGGAGCTTTAAACCATAGTTGGAAAATGGAAGGATTTCCGAGATGAAAGAAAGAGGAGAAAGGGTTAGTGAATTGATAAGGGAAGAGATATCACAGATGCTCATTAAGGGACTTAAGGATCCGCGCATCGGCCTTGTTACTATAACACATGTTAAGCTGTCTAAGGATCTGAGAAAGGCGATGGTATTTTTTACCGTTCATGGAAATAAGTTTGAAAGGGAGAGGAGCCTGGAGGGATTAAAGAGTGCAAGAAGTTTTATCAGGAGGGAACTTGGTAAAAAGCTTTATTTAAAATATATACCGGAAGTTGAATTCTTTTACGATACATCATTTGATTATGGCGAAAAAATAGATGGTCTTCTAAAGGAGATAAAGGAAATTGAAAAAGGAAATCAATAAAATTCTAAATGTGATAAGAAAAAACCACGATTTTTTGATCACCACTCATATTAATCCGGAGGGTGATGCGATAGGTTCTGAGCTTGCACTCGGAATAGCCCTTTCATCGATTGGTAAAAATGTATCAGTAATAAACCATGATCCAGTCCCATCAAGATATCGTTTTCTCCCATGGTCCGATAGGGTAAAAACAGAATACACAAATAGTGAAAAATTTGATGCTGCATTTGTGCTTGACTGTTCAAGTATTGATAGAACAGGTTCTGTTGGGGAACTGATAAAGAGAGCAGAGCTGATAGTAAATATTGATCATCACCTAACAGCTCTTCCTTTTGCACACATTAGCTATGTTGATAGCTCTGCTTCTGCAACAGGAGAGCTTGTATATGAAATCATTAAAAGGATGAAGATAAAAATAAATAAGGAGATTGCAACGAATTTATACACAGCAATCTTTGTTGATACAGGTTCATTCCGATACAGCAATACAACTCCATCATCTATGAGGATAGCTGCTGAGTTGCTTGAAAGTGGGGTTGATCCATGGTATATATCCGAAAAGATATATGAAACACAGCCTCTGGAGAGATTAAGACTTCTTGCCCTTACTCTGGGAACACTCGAAATAGTTATTGATGGAAGGGTTGCATCAATTGTTATAACGAGAGAAATGCTCGAGAGAACAGGATCCACTATTGAAACAACAGAAGATTTAATAAACTACCCAAGATCAATTGAAAATATCGAGGTGGCAGTTCTCTTCCGGGAAGAGGGAGAAAATCTATACAAGGTAAGTTTCAGATCAAAAGGAAGGGTGAATGTGGCTGAAATATGCGAGATCTTTGGTGGCGGCGGTCATCATGGTGCTGCTGGCTGTAATATAAAAGGTTCGTTGGGCGAAGTTAAATCAATCGTTTATGAAATACTAAAGAGGTATATGGAATCAAAATTATGAATGGTGTCATTGTTATTGATAAACCCCAGGGTATCACATCGCATGATGTGATATTGAGGTTAAGGAGATTCATTAAGGTAAAAAGGATTGGTCACGGAGGAACACTCGATCCTTTAGCAAGTGGTGTTCTTCCAATTTTTATTGGTGAGGCTACCAAGGCAATTCAGTTTTTATCTGATGAGGATAAAGTTTACAGAGGAAAGATGATCTTTGGCATTGATACTGATACACTGGATATAACAGGAAAAATTTTGAGGAGGTCTACCTATATTCCCTCATGTGAGGATGTCCTGGGAGTCATAGAGAAATTTCGAGGTAGTATTAAGCAGATACCACCGATGTATTCAGCAATAAAGGTAAAGGGCACACCTTTGTATAAACTTGCAAGAAAAGGCATTGATGTTGAGAGACCACCGAGGGAAATTTACATTTTCGATATTAAGGTTGAGAAGATTGATTTACCAGAGCTCACTTTCCAGATACACTGTTCAAAGGGCACATACATAAGAGTACTTGTCTCAGATATAGGAAGGGAGCTGGGATGCGGTGGTTGCCTTAAGGAGCTACGGAGATTAAGGAGCGGGATGTTTACTATTGAAGATGCCATTTCTATAGATGATGCTATAAAACCCGGAGTTCTTTCATCAAGGATAATCCCTGTAGAGAAGGTATTGGGATTTTTGAGAGAATTTTATATAAATGAATCGGGGGAAGAAAAGGTTCTAAAAGGAATGATGCTTAAAGAAGGAGATCTGAAGGATTTTGAAGGACCCTTTCCTGAGGAGGGAGAGAGAATTAAATTAATAACAAAGGAAGGGATACTGAGCGGAGTGGGTGTTGTATGCAGTAGTCATAAGAATGGTGGACGGGGTATTAAGATTTTAAGAAGGTTTCACCTATATTAATTATGGAAAAAGGAGGATGGGAGGATGACATTGCAGCCTGATAAAAAGCAACAGCTGATTGAAAAATTTAGAATTCATGAAAAGGATACAGGTTCACCGGAAGTGCAGATTGCAATACTTACGGAAAGGATAAACAATCTCACCGAGCATTTGAGGAGACATAAAAAGGATTTCCATTCAAGAAGGGGACTTCTCATTATGGTGGGTAAAAGAAAAAGACTTATAGAATATCTAAAAAATAAGAATATGGAAAGATATAGACGACTTATTGACGCCCTCGATCTCAGAAAGTAGATAAAAGAATAGGAAGAGGATCAAAGATGAAAAAAATTATTCAATTTGGAGGAAGACCACTAAGTATTGAGACCGATAAAGTCGCAGGTCAGGCTGATGGAGCTGCATGGATTCAATATGGTGATACAGTTGTACTTGTAACCGCAGTTATTTCCAGGGAAGAGAATAACGAGCTCAATTTTTTACCCCTTATTGTGGACTATCAAGAGAAAAGTTTTGCTGCTGGAAAGATCCCTGGTGGATTCTTCAAAAGGGAAGGAAAACCAACGGAAAAGGAGATCCTTACATCCAGGCTTATTGACAGATCAATCCGTCCACTTTTTCCCGATTTACTGTTCCGAGAAATTCAGGTGATAGCAACAGTTCTTTCAGCTGATGATGTAAATGATCCTGAAATTATTTCAATTACTGGAGCATCCGTTGCACTTATGAAATCTCAAATTCCATTCAGAGGGCCTGTTGCTGGTGTAAGAGTGGGAAGGGTTGATGGGAGATACATAATCAATCCATCCATTAGTGAAAGAAACAAGAGTGATATTGATTTTGTTATCTCATGTAACAGGGATGGAATAATAATGGTTGAAGGGAGTGCAAAAGAGGTTTCCGAGGAAGTTGTGCTTGATGCACTTGATCTTGCATATAGAGAATGTATGCCCTTATTTGAAGTTCAGGAGGAAATTACAAAAGAATCGCCGGTGCAAAAGATCAAACCCTTGTGGGAAGAAGATGAGTCTCTTGCCGGAATGATTGAGGAACTTTTCTCAACAGAGATATCAAAAGCGCTGAGAATAACAAAAAAAACTGAGAGAAGGGCTTGCCTTGATGAATTAAGAAAACAGGTGATTGAAAAGTTTTCTTCAGATTACCAGGATAAGTTGTGGTTTATTGAAAGGGCATTTGCAAAAGTAGAGAACAAGATATTGAGGGAAATGGTTCTTAAAGAGGGCAGAAGAATTGATGGAAGGGGACCCAGAGACATAAGAGAGATAAGATGCGAAGTTGGTGTTCTTCCAAGGACCCATGGCTCAGCTCTCTTTAAAAGGGGAGAAACGCAGGTTCTTACTGTTACAACACTTGGAACAGCAGAGGATGAGCAGATTATAGATGCCCTTTATGGGGAGAGCAGCAAATCCTTTATGCTTCACTATAATTTCCCCCCTTTCTGTGTGGGAGAGATAAGATTTTTAAGGGCCCCGGGCAGAAGGGAGGTTGGTCATGGCGCACTTGCAGAGAGGGCAATCCGTGCAGTTTTACCTGCAGAAAATGATTTTCCATATACAATAAGGGTTGTATCAGAGGTTCTTGAATCCAATGGTTCATCCTCAATGGCAACAGTATGTGGTGCAACGCTTTCCCTTATGGATGCTGGTGTTCCTATAAAAAAACATGTTGCAGGAATAGCAATGGGTTTGATGAGGGAAGGGGGGAGGGTCATTGTCTTGAGCGATATACTTGGCGATGAGGATCATCTTGGCGATATGGATTTTAAGGTTGCTGGAACTGTGGATGGTATAACAGCGCTCCAGATGGATGTTAAGATCCCAGGTGTTACAAAAGATATTCTTATGGCTGCTATGCTACAGGCAAGGGATGGTAGACTCTTCATAATTGAAAAGATGCGCGAGACCATAGAGAGAACGAGGGAAGAACTTTCCATATATGCACCAAGAATTATCACAACGCAGATAAAAACAGAAAAGATTAAGGATCTTATTGGTCCTGGCGGTAAAAACATAAAAGGGATAATTGATCAGACGGGTGTAAAGATAAATGTGGAAGACTCCGGTCTGGTCAGGATATATTCATCCAATGCAAAGATGGCAGAGAAGGCACTCGAGATGATCAAAACACTAACACAGGAAGTTGAAGTAGGGAAAGTCTATCTTGGAAAAGTTAAGAGGATTGTTGATTTTGGAGCTTTTGTGGAGATTTTTCCGGGCACAGATGGTCTTGTTCATATTTCCCAGCTTGATAGAAGGAGGATAAATGATGTTAAGGAGGTGGTGAGAGAGGGCGATGAAATACTTGTGAAAGTAATTGAAATTGATTCACAGGGAAAAATAAAGCTTAGCAGAAAGGAAGCCCTTAATGATGCTGAAGGTCACAGGTTTGAGAGAAGAAAGGGTTTTCGGGGAGACAGATAAATGGCAGAAAAAAGCAAACTTGATAGTGGTTTTACCCTTATAACTGAGTCGATTCCGCATTCACCTGCTATAGCAATCGGGATCTGGATTCCCAGGGGCTCAAGGGATGAGGAGAGAAAGGAGGCAGGGATAACGCACTTCATAGAACATCTCTTATTCAAAGGAACAAAAAGCAGAAAGGCAGCAGAGATTGCAAAGGAATTTGACAGGATTGGTGGTATCTCGGATGCATTCACAACGCGCGAATATACTTGCATCTATACGAAGATTCTCAAAAAGGATTTAATAAATGCACTTGATATTCTTTCTGATATCTATATAAACCCACTTTTTGATGAAGAGGAGATAGACAAGGAAAAGAAGGTTGTTCTGCATGAAATAAAAATGGTTAATGATGAGCCTGAGGAATATATACATGATCTGCTCTATCAGATAATGTGGGAAGGGAGCTCACTTGGGAATCCCATCCTTGGCTATATTGATACAATATCCCAGATAACAAGGGACCAGGTTATAAAGTTTTTTTATGATAATTATCATAGACGTCCTGTAATTATATCTGCATCAGGTAATCTGGATCATAAAGAATTGGAAAATGCAATAAATGATAAATTCAGGGTCACTCTTGGTGAGGAAAAACAAAGAACAAACATTATTCATAAGACAGGAAATAAACAGCTTTTCAAAAGAAAGAGACTTGGACAGGTTCACATCTGTCTGGGATTCAGATCTGTTTCTCAAAGTGATCCGATGAGATATGCAGCCTATATTCTAAACACCGTTGTTGGTGGAGGAATGAGCTCAAGACTCTTCCAGAAAATAAGAGAAGAGAAGGGATATGCATATTCTGTTTACTCCTTTATTTCATGTTATTCAGATACTGGTGTATTTGGGGTTTATGCATGCACAAGTTCTGACCTGATAACGAAGGTTCTCGAGATTATGGCAGGTGAATTTAAAAGGCTTAAGGATGAGCATGTTGATGAAGATGAGATCGAATCTGCTAAGAATCAGTTGAAAGGACATCTTCTGCTGGGCCTTGAAAGCAGTGAAAACATAATGACAAAACTTGGAAAAAATGAGATCTACTTTGGAAGATCAATAAGCATTGATGAAATCAATGAAAATATAGATAAAATCACTTCTGAGGAAATTCTAAAATTCTCTCGCGAAATACTAAAATCGGAGAACCTATCAATTGCTGCGATCGGAAAGATCAGAGAAAAGGACCTTGAAAAGATTTTTGTTTTTTAATCATCGGGAGGAGTGAATGATTGAGAGATATACAACAAGAAGAATGGCGGAGCTGTGGTCTCCAAAAAATAGATTTCAAAAGTGGCTTGATATTGAAATTCTTGCGTGCGAGGCCTGGAACAAAATTGGTGTTATCCCTGATGAAGCACTTGAAAAAATAAAGAAAAAAGCAAACTTTTCAATCGAGAGGATAGAAGAGATAGAGGCGGTTGTGAAACATGAGGTGATAGCATTTATTCAGTCTGTATCGGAGTTTGTCGGTCCAGAGGCTAAATACATACATATGGGAATGACTTCTTCTGATGTAATTGATACAGCATTTGCCCTTCTTTTGAGGGAGGCGGCAGATTTTATAATTGAAGGTATTGATAAACTGATGGAGGCTATAAAACAAAAGGCATTTCTTTACAAGAATACTCCCATGATTGGAAGAACACATGGAGTTCATGCGGAGCCAATTACTTTTGGTTTAAAAATGGCTATGTGGTATGAGGAGATGAAGAGGAATCGTATTCGGATAGGGAATGCAAAAGAAAACATAAGCTATGGAAAGATTTCTGGTGCTGTTGGCACTTACAGCCATTTAAATCCATTTATAGAAGAATATGTATGTGAAAAGCTGGGATTGAAAGCTGCTCCTGTTTCAAATCAGATCATCCCACGAGATCATCATGCGGAGTATTTTACAACCCTATCTATTATTGCATCAACCCTTGAGAAGTTTGCAACGGAAATAAGGCATTTACAAAAAACGGAGGTTCTTGAAGTGGAAGAACCTTTCACTCCGGGTCAGAAAGGTTCTTCAGCAATGCCACATAAAAGAAATCCTGTTGCATCTGAGAACATATGTGGTCTCGCCAGACTTGTCAGGGCCTACTGCATAGCATCCCTTGAGAATATTGCACTATGGCATGAAAGGGACATAAGTCACTCATCGGTTGAAAGGGTTATTGCACCTGATGCAACGACACTCCTTGATTTTATGCTCCAGAGAATGGAATCCATTGTTAGCGGTATGATTGTTTACCCTGAAAGGATGCGGGAAAATATAGAGAAAACAGGTGGAATGATCTTTTCGGAAACCCTTCTTCTTCGTCTCGTCGAAAAAAGAATAACAAGAATTGAAGCATATGAAGTTATACAGGATATCGCAATGGAAGCATGGAGTAAAAATGAGGAGTTCAGATCACTTGTAAAAAATGATGAGAGGATAACGAAATATTTGAGTGATAAGGAGATAGAAGAGTGTTTTGATCTTAATCACACACTAAGATTTACAGATTATATATTCAAAAGGATTTTTGAGCAGTAGAGGATTCTCAAGGAGGTATATATGGAGAAAAGGGAAAAGATTTACGAGGGGAAAGCAAAAATATTGTTTGCAACAGAGGATTCTGATTTGATAATCCAATATTTTAAGGATGAGGCAACAGCTTTTGATGGAAAAAAAAGAGGTATCATAGAGAATAAAGGTATATATAACAACAAAATTTCTGCATACATTTTCAAATATCTCGAAGAGAAAGGAATAGAAACACATTTTGTAAAGCTTCTGAGTGACAGGGAGATGCTTATCAGAAAGGTTCAGATAATACCTGTTGAGGTAGTGATGAGAAACATAATTGCAGGAAGTCTTGCAAAAAGATTTGGAATGGAAGAGGGTGGAAACCTATCAGAACCAATCCTTGAGTTTTATTACAAGAATGATAAGCTTGGAGATCCAATGATTAATGAATACCATATAAAAGCACTCAATCTTGCCACATTATCAGAAATTGAAGAAATAAAAAACAAAGCCTTTCGAGTGAATGAACTCCTTGTAGATTTTTTCAGAAATCGTGGAATTGTGCTTGTTGATTTTAAACTTGAGTTTGGAAGAGATTCATCGGGAAAGATAATTCTTGCTGATGAGATCTCTCCGGATGGATGCAGGCTATGGGAGGAAGGAACAAGAGAAAAGCTTGACAAGGATAGATTCAGAAGGGATCTAGGGAGGATCGAAGAATCCTATATGAAAGTATATGAGAGGGTTACCGGGACCATTGAGAACAGATGAGGCATTTATCTCTGGAGGTTACATGAAAGCAAAGATAAGGATTACACTTAAGTCAGGTATTCTTGATCCGGAAGGTAAAGCAATAAAGAATGCGCTTCATACTCTGGGATATAAAGAGGTTGATGATGTTCGCCAGGGAAAGTATATAGAGATAAAACTGAGCTCTGTTTCGGGAAGAAGTATTGAGGATCTTTTGAAAGAAATGTGTGAGCGTGTGCTTTCAAATCCTGTCATGGAAGACTATAGTTTTGAGATCGAGAAATAAGATGAAATTTGGTGTCATAGTTTTTCCTGGATCCAATTGTGATCATGATTGCTACTATGTTATAAAGAATGTTCTTAAACAGGAAGTTGAATTTATCTGGTTTCGGGAAGAGAGACTCGAAGATTTTGATGCAATCATCCTTCCTGGTGGTTTTTCTTATGGTGATTATCTGAGACCGGGTGCAATTGCAAGCTATTCCCCTATTGTTAAGTCACTAAGAAGATTCTCTGAAAATGGAGGCCTGATTCTGGGAATATGTAATGGTTTTCAGATACTTATTGAGGCTGGACTTCTTCCAGGAGCACTCTTGAGAAACAGGTCCCTTAAATTTATCTGTAAGAAGGTATATATCAGAGTTGAGAATTCAAAAACCCCATTCACAAACCTCATCACACACGGAAGAGTATTATCACTCCCCATTGCCCATGCTCATGGCTGTTATTATGCCGATAGTAAAACAATTGAAAAACTTGAATCCGAAGGTCTTGTTGTATTCAGATACTGTGGTTCTAATGGAGAAATAACAGAGGAATCAAATCCAAATGGTTCATGGAATAATATAGCCGGGATAATAAGCAGGAATGGTAATGTGCTTGGAATGATGCCCCATCCTGAAAGGGCCGCAGAAGATATTATGGGAAGTTGTGATGGCATCTTAATTTTTGAGTCAATGGTTAATCATCATGGGAAACATAAACAAAAAAATACTCGATGAACATAACATAACATCTTCTGAATATAAAAGAATACTCAAGATCTTAGGGAGAGAACCAAATTTACTGGAGCTTGGTATTTTCTCTGTTATGTGGAGTGAACACTGCAGTTACAAGAGTTCACGGATACATCTGAAAAGGCTACCTACAAAAGCTCCACATGTGATACAGGGACCGGGGGAAAATGCAGGTGTTGTCGATATAGGGGATGGCCTTGCTGTTGTATTGAAGATGGAGAGTCATAATCATCCCTCCTTTATAGAGCCTTTTCAGGGAGCTGCAACAGGTGTAGGAGGAATATTGAGGGATATATTCACAATGGGTGCACGCCCTATTGCCCTTCTTGATTCATTAAAATTTGGAAGTCTTAATGAACCCAGGATGAAGTATCTATTTGAAGGTGTTGTTTCCGGAATATCATGGTACGGCAACTGCATAGGTGTTCCTACTGTAGGTGGTGAAACTTATTTCCATCCCTCATATAACAGGAACATACTTGTTAATGTAATGTGTGTGGGGGTAGCGAAGAAGGAGAGAATATTTAGGGGTATTGCCAATAAACCAGGAAGTATAGTTCTATATGTTGGCTCGAAAACTGGAAGGGATGGAATACATGGAGCCACTATGGCATCAGATGCATTCGATGAGAAATCAGAAGAGAGGAGACCAACTGTCCAGGTAGGTGACCCATTTACTGAAAAACTTCTGCTCGAAGCTTCCCTTGAAGCGATGAACACAGGTGCAGTCCTTGCTGTGCAGGACATGGGAGCAGCTGGATTAACAAGTTCCAGTTGTGAGATGGCGGGAAGGGGTGGATGTGGTGTGGAGCTTGAGTTATCCCTTGTTCCATGCAGGGAGGAGGGTATGACACCCTATGAGATTATGCTTTCTGAATCCCAGGAGAGGATGCTTTTTATAGTGGAGGAAGGTAAGGAAGAAAGGGTTAAAGAGGTATTTAAGAAGTGGGATCTTGATGCTGTTGCAATTGGGAAAGTAACATCTGATAAGATGTTAAAGTTGAAACTTCATGGTGAGAATATTGCCACAATTCCCATTGATGCAATTACAAAAGACGCACCAACATATAGAAGACCAATTAAGAGACCTCAGAGATTATCGGAATTGCAGGATATTGATATCTCCGAAATACCGGAAATAAGGGATTACGGAGATATACTTTATAGGTTAATTACCTCCCCGAATCTTTCAAGCAAAAGATGGATCTATACGCAATATGATCACATGGTAGGAACAAATACCGTTATTCTACCTGGATCAGATGCTGCTGTTATGAGGATAAAGGGAACAAAGAAAGGGATTGCACTTACTGTGGATTCCAATTCAAGATACTGTTATCTCAATCCAAGAAGGGGAGCTGCGCACACTGTATGTGAGGGATCAAGGAATATAATATGTTCGGGTGGAAAACCCCTTGCAATAACTGATTGCCTCAACTTTGGGAATCCGGAGAATCCTGAAGTCATGTGGGAGTTCAGGGAGTGTATTGAAGGAATCAGAGAAGCATGTATTGGATTGAAGATACCTGTTGTGAGCGGAAATGTAAGCTTTTATAATGAAACATCGGGGGTTTCCATCTATCCCTCACCAGCAATCGGGATGGTCGGTTTAATTGAGGATGTAAGTGCATCCAGGAACCAGTTTTTCAGGAGGGAGGGGGATCTTATCCTTCTGCTCGGTCCCATGAGTGGAGAGATTGGTGGAAGCGAATATCTTTTTGCAATTCATTCGATAGAAAGGGGGCCTGTTCCAGAGATAGACTACAGGATGGAGAAAGCTGTCCAGAGCACATGCCTTGAGGGAATAAGAAAGGGCCTTATTGAATCTGCGCACGATTGCTCCGAGGGAGGGCTCGCTGTGGCACTTGCAGAGTGCTGTTTTGGAGAGGAGGAGATGGGTGCAGAAGTGGAGTTGAATTATGAAGGAAGGGGGGATATGCTACTTTTTGGGGAGGGTGCATCCCGGATCATTATTTCTGTAAGGGATATGAATTATCATATGATAAAGCGGATTGCAGAGAAAAACAGATGTCCAATAATACCCATTGGCAGGGTTATAAAAGGATTTCTCAGGATAAAGGGATTTCTTGAGATGGAAATAGGCCCGCTTAAGAGGGTATGGGGAAGGTCGCTTGAAGATAGCCTTAAGGGGATTTATGAAAGATAGATTAAGGGAAGCGTGTGGCATATTTGGTATATACGGTCATCCTGAGGCATCAAAAATAACATATCTTGGGCTATATGCACTCCAGCACAGAGGTCAGGAGAGCGCAGGGATTGTTTCATCGGATGGAAAACAACTCTATATACATAAGCAGATGGGTCTCGTTGCTGATGTGTTTAACAAACACATACTCGAAGGTCTTCCAGGAACAAGCGCAATAGGACATGTTAGGTACTCGACAACAGGGACCAGTACACTGGAAAATGCACAACCGCTTCTTGTTAATTACACAAGGGGTTCAATGGCAATTGCTCATAATGGAAATCTTGTTAATGCACATGAGTTAAGGGTCAGGCTGGAATCAAGGGGATCCATTTTTCAATCGACAATGGATACAGAAGTTATAGTTCACCTGTTTGCTACATCAAGAGCCAAGGGTTTTATTAACAGAATCATTGACGCCCTTCTTCACATAAAGGGCGCATATTCCCTTCTTTTCCTTACAGAGAATAAGCTTATTGCTGTCAGGGATCCCCATGGATTCAGACCCCTTGCAATTGGAAAACTGAGGAACGCTTATGTGATAGCATCAGAAACATGCGCCTTTGATCTGATTGAAGCATCATTCATAAGAGAAGTGGATCCAGGGGAGATAGTGGTGTTGGATAAAAATGGAATCCAATTTTACAAACCTTTCAAAGTAATCAAGAAGACCCAGTGCATATTTGAATACATATATTTCTCAAGACCCGATAGTGTTGTATTCGGCAAAAATATATATCTTGTTAGAAAAGAACTGGGTAAACAACTTGCGAGAGAACAACCAGCTGATGCTGATATTATTGTTCCTGTTCCAGATTCCGGGGTTCCTGCTGCAATAGGTTATTGTGAGGAATCGGGTATACCATTCCAGATGGGCATAATTAGGAACCACTACGTAGGAAGAACATTCATCGAACCGGAGCAATCAATAAGGCATTTTGGTGTTAAAGTTAAACTGAATGCTGTGAAAGAAATAATAGGTGGCAAGAGGATTGTTCTAATTGATGATTCCATTGTAAGAGGAACGACAGGGAGAAAGATAGTTAAAATGGTGAGAAATGCAGGTGCAAAAGAGGTGCATGTGCGCATAAGTTCCCCGCCTATCCATTATCCATGCTATTATGGAATAGACACACCCACGCGCAGGGAGCTTATTGCATCATCCCACACTATTGAGGAGATATGTAAATATCTCACGGCTGACTCACTTGGTTATCTCAGCATAGAAGGATTGCGTCAGGCTGTAAAGGATGTTGATAACGAATTCTGTTATGCATGCTTCAGGGGTGATTACCCAGTAGAGTTTCCCACATCAGACTTTATAGCACAGGGAAGCATATTCGATATCGATTAGGATTAACTCTTAATCAATACTTCTTGAAATCTTCGAGAGAAGATGCAACGATAAGTGTTTCTGATGTGAATGCGCCAACATTTACAAAATGCTTTATTATCCTGTTTGCTTCTTCAATACTTGGTGCATCCCATATAATAACAAGATCGAATCTACCATACACAACGTATGCGCTTTTTATAGCTTTATAGCATTCCTGTGGAAGCCCCTTTTCCAATTCCTTCCAGCCTTGTGGAGTTACCTTTGCAAGTGTTATAAATGTCATAATACCTCCCTTCTGTTTTTAAATATATTATCATGCTAATATTAAAAATTGCAATTGTGAAGAATCCTCAATGAATTCAGGGAGGTGCTTATGAAGAGTTACAGGAAGGAACTTTACTTCGAGGTTCCCACACGCATGGCATTTATAAATATAACGCCTCTCATCGAAGAGTGTGTAAGGGAGAGTGGAATAAGGGAGGGTCTTGTTCTCGTCAATGCGATGCATATCACTGCCTCGGTTTTTATTAATGATGATGAACCTGGACTTCATCGTGATTTTGAGAGGTGGCTTGAGAAGCTTGCTCCTCATGAACCTGTTTCCCAGTATGATCATAATAATGGGGAGGACAATGCGGATGCGCACCTTAAAAGGACAATTATGGGAAGGGAAGTGGTTGTTGCAATAACAGGAGGTAAGCTGGATTTTGGTCCGTGGGAACAGATCTTCTATGGAGAATTCGATGGAAGACGGAGAAAGAGGGTCCTTGTAAAGATTATTGGAGAATAGAAGATGAAACTTGCCGGAAGGGTGGCAATAGTGACAGGATCGGGAAGAGGTCTTGGAAAGGCAGTAGCACTTGGGATGGCAGAGGAGGGAGCTGATGTTGTTGTTCTTAGCAGAAGCTATGATGAAGTTAAGGCTGTTGCTGAAAGAGTAAAGGGAATGGGAAGAAGGGTTATTTCTGAAAGGGTTGATGTATCATCTGAAAAAGATGTAAGAATTATTGTTGAGAGAGCCGCGTCAGAGTTCGGCCATATTGATATCCTGGTTAACAATGCTGCAATAGTAGGTCCTGTTACGGAAATATTTCATTTAGGGGAAAATGATTGGGATTGTGTAATGGACATAAACCTTAAGGGAGTGTTTCTTTTTTCGAAAAATGTCATACCAGTTATGATTAAAAATAAGAGGGGAAAGATAATAAACATTACATCAGGATTAGGAAGTATGGTTATGCCAGGGTTTGGTGTTTATTCTGTATCAAAGGCAGCTGTTTCACATCTAACAAGAATAATGGCAGAAGAACTAAAAAATTATAATATCCAGGTGAATGCGGTTGATCCTGGTGTTATGGACACATCCATGCAGGAGCAATTGAGAAACCTCGGTCCGGATGTGCTTGGTGGTGAACTGCACACGAAATTTGTTGAATTAAAAGAGAAAGGGTTGCTTAAGAGTCCAGAAAAGATAGCAAAACTGGTTGTTTTTCTTTCTTCTGACGATTCGGATGGAATTACCGGTCATATTGGAGGAGAAGCATACTACAGGACACTTGGTTATAAATAGATGGGGGAAGATATAAGTTGTCCGAGGAGGTTTTCAACAGACTTTTCCAGCATTTCAGAGTATTTTTCCGTATCATAGGTAAATGGTTCGTTTAAAAAACCAAAGGGTTGGGCTCTCTCTTCCTTAACCTTTGAATCACTTTTAGTTATTATATATTCTATTTCCTCTCCCGGATGAAGTCTGACACCACCTGAAATGAGCTTTCTGGATACAATGGCATTCAGATTTGAGACCTTATAGTTTTCCGGATCCAGTGAGAGCCTTTTCCTTACGACCAGCTCCTCAGGCTTTGCCCTTCCTTCTTTGAGGTAGATAAGGTAACTTCTTACAATCTCGGTTATCTGGGGTATAAGTTTCTTCAGTTCTTCAACGGTACATGCCCTTTTCATTATCTCAATTATCTCCCTCTGGCATGCGGCGATGAGGGGAGGGGTATCGTGCCTTCTCATTTCAATACCCCTTATCTTCAGCTTACCATCTGTAAATACACCGTAGAATCTATTGTGAACGGAAACGGATGGATTTGTGCGGGACGGAAGAAAGCATATCCACCTGTAGATCCCCTCAAGTGCTATTGTAAGACCGGTCTTTTCAGAAATCTCCCTGCAGAGATCGATGTAATCATCCCTTCCTGCTCCATCCTTTTTAAGCCACATCGAATCCACAATCGCATGGAGTAGGTGAAAACCCCTTTCCTCAGCGATCTCCTTTGCCTTGAGCAAGATCTCCCTGCTTATCGCAGTAACTGTCTCATGTGCCTCTATCCTTCCAAACCGTGCATTTTTGTATCCAAGATAACCAAAGCATGTAACAAGAATCCATTTTAAGGCCCTCTGTTTGCTCTCATAGACCTCCTTTTCTTTCTCCTCAGCTCTATCCCTCTTTTTCTTGTAGATCTCCCTTTTTTTGAGCACATCAGAAAGCACCTCAGGGACAATTCCTTTTCTTACATTGCAGATGTGATACCCAATTTCCGGAACCCTGTTGTGCTGACAGCATGTGCAGTTTACTGTTTCCGGAGATATGTTATATTTAAACATTATGGCAGGATACATGGAAGAGAAGTCCAGCTCGGCCACATTTTCAAAGAATCCCACAGGAGGAATGTAGGTAAGTCCCCCTTTGTCCGTAATTATGAGTGTGCTGGCGGTTTTGAAGTTCTCTGGCTTTGTTTTCCTCCACGGGATAAGGTAGCCCTTTCTGTAGGCAGCGAGGAGCTGCATGGAACTTATTGCAGTTCCAGGACTCTGTCGTGCAAGTCTCTGGACAGGTATTCTGGACAGTCTTGCAAGTTCAATGAGTCCATCCAGTCCACTTTCTGAGAATATGAACGAATTTTCTACATCAATGTGCCATCTCCCCTTAAGTGTGATGGAGCCAGGTGCATAGATAATCCTCCCGTAGGAAAAATAGGAGCGTGAGGACCTCTTTTCCATGCATGATCCCTTCTCCCTGTTAAGGGGGAGAGGTATTCCGGATCTCAAGGAGAGTTTTTCCAGTTCAGGGAGAATCACTGTGTCTCCCCACTGGGTGAAGATTATATCTGGATCATAGGTTCTGAGAATTCCTGCTAACCTCTTTATAACAGCACTATCGGTTCCTTCGAGAATATGATCTTCTTCTTCAATAGTTACCTCCAGTCTCCCCCTTTTTCCATGAGATGGATTCCAGTTACACCCCTCAAGTCTTAAAAATATGCTTTTTATGGGTGGTATCTCGTAGTCGATGGCAAGGGCACTTTCTTCAGGAGAGATGTTCCTTATCCACCCATCCTCCCACTCCACAGAGCACAGACCCATAGGAAATAGGGTTTTCTCAAAACAGTAAAGCTGGACAGGTGAGATGTCAGTATTGAAAAAGGTAAGATCCCTGAATGTGGACATAAGATTGCGGAAGATGCGGGGAAGATTCAAGGGGGAAAGAGGGGTAATTTCCAGGACCTCGATGTATCTGTTTGTGAAGAATTCCTGCTTTTCTGCTATGCGGATTTTTGAAGGGATGGGAAGCCTTTCCAGAAACGAGCAAACCTTTTTAAGAATCTCCCTTTTTCCATGGACATAGAAGGAGGGGCTCCACTGGTGCAGGAGTCTCTGGATGGTTCCCTCACGGGTTAGAATCCAGAGCACCATTCCCTCTTTGAAGGGGTAGTGATCAAAAAGCCACCCCTTCAGTTTCTCTTTTCTCATCCCTCTTCTCCATCTCTTCTATTTTCTTCTCCAGCTCCTTCAATCTTTTGTGTTCCTCAATAAGAATGGAGATCACAATGGATTCAAAAGGGATGGCCCCACTCATGTATGATCCTGCCTGAGAGTGGTATCTTGCATATGAGAAGAGTTCATCCAGCACCTGCTGGTCTTCTTTACGGAGGGCCCTTCTGAACTTTTTCCATCTTTCCATTTCTTCATATATAAGCTGTGTAAAAGTGGCAACAGTTCTTCCCATACGCCCTCCCTTGTTACTGTTAAGAAATTAAAGATCGGTGATGTGGTAAGAACCCTGTTCTTTATGAAGTTTTATAAACCCGCACCTGCTTTTTCTCAGAATGTTAAAGAAGTAGGACCTTTTTCCTGAGTACGCCTCCTCAATAATATGAATATGGACCCTGATCCTTCTTTTTAGTGTTTTTTTCATAGCAGCAACAGTATCATTCAAAAGCTCCAGGGCCTCTTTTTCACTGATCGCCTCATCGTAGAAGGTATTCAGAAGTCCAAGGATAAATACTCTTCCTGCACCGGTTTTTTCTATTATCAACGGGAGCTCTTCCTTGATAAGGGTATGCATCTGATGGCATGTAAATGCCCTGGATACTATAAGGGATTCAAGCACGCCTTGGGGTCCCAGCCCTGCTTTTCTGCACAGGAGAGAAAGGGTATAGGGATCGAAATAGCCTCCTCCGTCAATAATTATCACTGGAAGAGTATACATAAGGGATGCTTTAAGTATATAGAGATGGAGTAACTCCCTTTCCCTCGGGTAAGTCAGCTCATTCAGAAAGTTTTTTGATAACACCAACTACCTTCCCCCCTATCCGAAAGGACGGATGGTTTTTTTCTATTGATAAAGGCTCCATTGACGGATTTTCCGGAAGAAGGATAACCTTTTCTCCCTTTATGAAAAACCTTTTTATGGTCGCCTCTTCATTAACAAAGAATACACCTATTTCTCCAGGCGCAAGTATTTCCTGGTGTCGGACAATTACATAATCTCCATCCTCAATGCCTGCCCCTTTCATGCTTTCTCCTTTTACCCGGAGGGCAAAAACCCCTTTTTCTCCAAAAAGTTCTTTCAAGTCAAGATACCCTTCGATACACTCCTCTTCCATGATGGGGATGCCTGCAGGGACCCTTCCCAGGACAGGAATACCTCTTTTTATATACCCTTCTCCCAGCTCAATACCCCTTCTGAAAGAGACCTTTATATAACCTTTTCTTTCAAGTGCCTCAAGATGTGCCTTTACACCATTGGTGGAGCTTATGCCAAATCTCCTTCCTATCTCCCTGAATGTGGGTGCAATACCTTCCTTGCTGATTTTTTCCACAATGAACTCCAGGATTGCCCTCTGTCTAAGAGTGAGATCCTTCATCTATAATTATTATACTGAACAATGTTCAGGTGTCAAGACCCCTCGAGCAAAGAAGGGTAGCCCATCCCTCTTTAGTGATTATATTCAGGATTGAAAAGTGGTGATTTTTCAAGAGGAGGGAGAATCCAGGTTCTTCCCCTTCCAGAATCCCTGAAAGGATCATGACTCCTGATGGGGAAAGAAGTGGTGTGATTTTTCCCAATAACCCAGCAAGGACTTCAGTACGTATATTTACCACTATTATGTCAAATGTCCCTCTTACACATTCGATATCCCCGCAGAGAACCTTCATCTTCTCCTCGACACCATTTCTTTTGGCATTGGATAAGGCAACAGCTGATGCCCTGTAGTCTATGTCTATACCTAAGACTTTTGCTGCACCGAGCTTGCATGCAGCGATCCCGAGAATCCCTGTCCCTGTTCCCAGATCAAGTACCCTCTCTCCTCCCTTAATAGCTCCCTCAAGGTATATGAGGCATCCGATTGTTGTTGCATGCCCCCCTGTTCCAAATATGCTTCCTGGATCTATTTTTATCAGGATATCAAAGGGATGGGGCTTGTATGTAGAGTTTTGTGGGAGAATCACAATCCTTTTTCCAATACGCCACGCTTTTTTAAGCAACCTCAATCGTCTTTCCCATCCGATTTCTATAAAGGGTTCAATAATATACATCTGAATTGCCATTGATGGTATTTTTATGTTTAATAATATAAGCAAAAATGCATTTGGTCCAAATAAAAGGAGCTTTTATATTTTCTGAACAAATTTAGAGGTTTAAACCGTGATGGTTGAGTGGCATATACAAAACTGGTTCCATATCATTGTTCCTGCTTCGTTATTTTTCTCCTTTTTTATTATTGGCCTTTGGGTAAGGAAGAAGTTGCCTGGGTATCTTGAAGCCCTATCTGCGAATAGCGGATGGAAAGGATGGCACATAATTTCCCAGACCATATCCGAGCCTATTTTTCACTGGTCGCTGATATTTGGCGTCTATATGGCTATTCAATTTATAAATTTACCATCGCAGACTAAGTTAATGGTGGGAAGGGTTGTTTTAGCCCTTTTTATCATATCGATTACATGGACATCCATAACACTTTCTGAAAGATTGCTCAATATCTACAGAGAAAGACTCAAGTTTACTCCATTATTTTCACCATACGTTATCACTAATACCCTCAAAATTGTTATCGGCGTTACAGGGGCTCTTTTTTTGCTCAGCGTTCTGGGGATTTCAATAACTCCCCTTATTTTTTTCCTTGGGGCAGGCTTTGTTGCTGTTATTCTTATTTTTCGTGAAGAACTTCAGAATGTTTTTTCAGGTCTTGATGTTGCCCGAACCCGGTCGATAAGAACAGGCGATTATATAAAACTTGAATCGGGTGAAGAAGGATATGTTACCCAAATCATGCTGAGGAAAACTGAGATCAAATCTCCTACTGGTATGATACTCATTGTACCTAATAGCAAATTTTGCAGATCAACTGTTACAATTTACAGGAAATCACTTAAAAAAGCAGAGCAGCCTTTCCGTTTCTATACAAGACTTCATTTAAAAGAGCTTACGGGATTGAGAGCAAAAAACTTATCGGAGCTTGTGAATATCTTGAAGGAGGCTCCTGAATCAGTAATTTATTACCATACCCACAGGTTTGTGGAAGAACATCACTATCTAACACCCCAGCCTCCCAACGATTTTGCCCTCTGGATTGGTGATGTACTCGGAAATGAGGTTCTTGCTGAAAGGCTTTCCAGCATAGATACTTTCGAATTTTCCACAATTGGTGAATTGAGGGAACGAATTATAGCTGTTTTAAATGAGGAATTATCCACCCACGGAAATGGAAGGGATGCACCTCCTGGAAGAGAATTCCACTTTATAAAATCTGTGAGTGTGATCATGCCCACTCCATATGTTGCTCATGATCTGAGGGAGTTTGTGGAGTGTCTGAAAAAGATCAGTGTTCATTCGCTCTATTTTCACATATTTGAATCAAGATTAAGGCTTCACAAATTAGTTAATGATTTTTCCATCTGGATTGAGGATTCTCTTAAAGAGAAAGAACTTGCAGAAAAGATTGCCTATCTTGATCCTTACAGCTACACGCTCGAGGGATTGAGGTCAGTCATAATTAAGATTATCGAACCTTACATTGCGTGAGGAAGAAATGAAAGGGGATTTTTATTATCAATCATCACCCAGAATTCAGGATTATATGCCTATTGTGGGGAGAAGCACCATCGAGGAGTTAATGATGCTTGCTGAGAAGTTATCCGGAAAGATCGTTCAGAATATTAATTCCACATATACAGGAGGAGGCGTTGCTGAAATACTGAGGCGAATGATTCCACTGTTGAGACAGCTCGGGGTTGATGCGAGATGGACTACAATTACCGGAAGCGAGGAGTTTTTTAATTTAACAAAAAAAATTCATAACGCATTGCATGGAAGGAAGGAAGAGATTGCTCCTGAGGAATTTGATCTATTCCTGGAGGTGAACAAAAGGAATATGAAAGAGATCAACTTTCAGGGTGATATCTTTTTCATTCATGATCCTCAACCGGTTGCACTTATAGAAAAAAGGAGGGAGATTGGTAAAAAATGGGTCTGGAGATGCCATATAGATGTATCAAATCCCGACAGGAAGGTATGGGATTTTTTGAGAAGATTTGTTGTTAATTATGATGCTGCCGTTTTTTCAGCACCAAATTTTGCTCAGGAGCTTCCTATAAGACAGTTCATGATTTCACCCTCTATTGACCCATTAAGCAGCAAAAATATGGAGCTTTCTGACGAAATCATCGATTCGGTCTTAAGAAGATTTGGTATAGACAGAGAAAGACCTATAATTATCCAGATATCGCGTTTTGACTACCTAAAGGACCCAATAGGGGTTATCAAGGCATTTGAGATGGTGAGGAAGAGTATAAATTGTCAGCTTGTCCTTGCCGGAGGACCTGCTGCAGATGATCCAGAATCTGAAAAGGTTCTAAAAGAGGTTAAGGAGAGGGCCTCTTCTAATCCCGATATACATGTGTTGCTACTTCCACCGGACAGCGACATAGAGATCAATGCCCTTCAGAGGGCATCCACGATTATTGTTCAGAAATCAATAAGAGAAGGATTTGGTCTTACAGTAACGGAAGCACTCTGGAAGGGGAAACCTGTTGTTGCATCTGCTGTGGGTGGTATACCTCTTCAGGTAAAGAACAGGATTACGGGTCTGCTGTGTTACAGTATTGAGGGTGCAGCCTATGCGATAAAACTTCTCCTGGGGAATCCTGAGTATGCCTTATTCCTTGGTAAGAATGGAAAAGAGCATGTTCGACAGAACTTCTTAATTACTCGACACTTGAAGGACTATCTGCTCCTGTTTATATTCCTTTACCACAATTCTGATGAAATTTTTCTTTAATCTTTGCTATAATAACAAAAAATCCCCTTATCTTTGTCGGAATTATTTTATTTTCTGATATCCTTTTTCTTTAACTGTTTCTGAAACTAATAAATTTTGTGGTTTAAAAGATGAAGATAACACTGCATCTGGTCATATCACTTATCCTTATCGTTGGTCTTTCTGCTCTTGCCTTTTCACTCTATGGAGTAAGAGAAGAGAAGGCCCATCTTATCGGTGAGCTCGAACGCAGAAGCATAATACTTGGTGAAAGTCTTCAGGAGTCTGTTGTTGCACTGATAGGTTCCGGTTCGATTCAGCGGTTGACCAGATTTGTTGAAAAATTTGGAAATCGTGAAAGGCTAAAGGGAATAGCTGTTTATGATAGAAGTGGAAATATAATAGCTGCAACATCAGAACTCAGGAAAGGGATTGATAAAATCTATGCCCATATTGTGGATTCCATCACCGAGAAAAAGCCAAAGGGCGAGTTTGTGAATTTTGATGATAAAAAGCTCTACATATATATACTTCCCATTAGAAGAGAGGAGGAGTTCATAGGGACCATTGCACTCTTTCAGGATGCCTCATATATCGATGTAAGGCTTCTCAGTATATGGAAATACAACTTCATCCGTTTCCTTATCTTATCGGTGCTTATCATGATTGTAACAGTATTTGTAATCCGCTGGAGTATCACGGGTCCCATTGCTCAGATAGCGGAATGGGTAAGGGAGCTCCGTATGGGCAAGAGGAGCATAATGGAGCCTGAGAATTTAAGGGGCAATGTCCTCTCACCCCTTGTATCGGAGGTAACACATCTCGCAAAAAGTCTTTCCATGGCTCGAACAAGAGCGGAAGAAGAGGCTATGCTCCGTCTGCAGATGGAAACACTCTGGACAGCCTCGCGACTGAAGGAATATATGAAAGCCCAGCTTGGCGATAAGAAACTCTATCTTATATCAAACAAAGAACCTTATATGCATGTGAGGGATGGAAGGACCATCAGATGTATCATCCCTGCGGGTGGGCTTGTAACAGCTCTCGATCCGGTCATGCGCGTTTGTGATGGCGTATGGATAGCACACGGAAGCGGAGATGCTGATAGAGAGATGGTTGATGGAGATGATAAGATAAGGGTTCCACCCAATGAAGAATCCTATACACTGAAGAGGATATGGCTTACAAAGGAGGAAGAGAACGGCTACTATTATGGATTTTCCAATGAGGGACTATGGCCCTTATGTCATATTACCCACACTCGCCCCATATTTCGACTGGAGGATTGGGTTCAATATCAAAAGGTAAATGAGAAGTTTGCGGAGGCAGTACTTAAGGAGATTGCCAGTGAGGAATCACCCATTGTTCTTATTCAGGATTATCATTTTGCGCTTCTTCCTTTCTTGATCAAAAAAAGACGACCAGATGCGAGGATTGCGCTCTTCTGGCATATACCATGGCCAAACCCTGAATCGTTCGGAATATGTCCGTGGAGGGAGGAGATCCTTATAGGAATGCTTGGAGCTGATCTTATTGGGTTTCACATACAGTTCTTCTGCAACAATTTTATGGATACTATTAATAGATTTCTTGAATCGCGTATCGATTGGGAGCATTTTCTTATAGAAAGGGGAGGGCATTCCACGTTGATAAGACCATTTCCCATAAGTGTTAGTTTTGAAGATTTATCGAGCGATATGATCACATTTTCTGATATAAAGGAGCTCAGGGAAATGCTACTAAAAGAGATGAATGTTCATTCAAAATATATCGGTGTCGGCGTTGATCGAATTGACTATACAAAGGGGATCCCTGAAAGATTCCGCACTATTGAGCGTTTTTTTGAGAAATATCCGGAGTATATAGGGAACTTTACATTCATAGAGCTTGGCGCACCAAGCAGGATACACATAAGGCGTTACCGTGAACTTATCACAGAGGTTGAGGAGATGGTAGACAGGATCAACTGGCGCTTTCAGTCGAAGGTATGGAAACCCATAATATTTCTTAAGGGACATCACAGTCATGATGAAATCTACAAATTTTACAGAATAGCAGATCTATGCATGGTGACATCCCTTCATGATGGGATGAATCTTGTTGCAAAGGAGTTTGTGGCAACACGTGTTGATGAGGATGGAGTGCTGATTTTGAGTCAGTTTACTGGTGCTGCGCGGGAGTTGAGGGATGCTCTCATTGTTAATCCATATAATATCGAGGAGATGGCAGATGCTATCAAGATTGCCCTTACCATGGATATTGAAGAGAGGAGGGAAAGGATGAAGAGGATGAGGATGGTTCTCAGAGAACATAATATATACCGCTGGGCAGGTAAACTGATAGAGACGTTGGTAAGGTTGCGTATTTCATGATTATTTTTGCAAAGGGAATCAATCGCTGGAGATGGCACTATATTTCTTCCATGAAAACCACCGGCAAAGAATTGGTAGGATTGGAAAGATAGCACTATTCCTGGATTTTGATGGTACCCTTGTCCCGATAAGAAAAGAGCCCGGCTTATGCTATCTGACTGATAGTATAAAAAGAGAGCTGAACGCACTCCTTTGTTTCCCCAGCATTCGAATCACAATTTTAACAGGAAGATCGCTTTCAGATATCAAAAGAAGGGTTGGGATTAAAAATATTTATTACGGAGGAAATCATGGGGTAGATATCTGGGGACCAGATATAAGATTCACACATCCTGATGCTGAAAGGGCGAGACAAATTTTAAAGCGTATTAAAAGAGAGCTTGATGCAAAATTCAGAGGTATCGATGGTGTGTTTATTGAAGATAAAAAATATTCACTGACCATACATTACAGAGCTGCAGGAAGGGAGAAAGTTTCGTCCATATTGAGTTTATTTTATAGAACAGCTGGTAAACTGATCAAGGAATATGGATTGGATATAATAAAAGGGAAAAGTGTTCTGGAAATATTTCCTACCTCATCATGGAATAAGGGTAGAGCAGCCCTCTGGCTTCTTTCCAAATTAAGTGGTGGGTTTTTCCCCATATACATAGGTGATGATATAACAGATGAGAGTGCCTTCAGCGCGCTTCGCAATAGAGGAATAACTGTTTGCGTGCGAAGATCAAAACAAACATTTGCAGATTACTATATCAAAAGCCAGAGGGAAATGGTGAAATTTTTACAGTTTATCCGAAAATACCATCAGCCTGATGATCCTCTTTGAAATTCCTGTTTTTTGATTGTAATTAGACATGTTCTTTGCATGAATCTGGCGATTCAATTAAAATAACATTTTATTGAGGAATACATAGTTGATGAGAGGGGTAAGATTATATGGAGATTCAGAAAAATAAAAAAAGGAAGATAGTTGTAGTATCAGCGCTTGTCTTTTTATTCCTTATCGGATTTATAAGCATTTTCTTCTATCTTAGATACAGGGCTACCCATATTACCACAGATGATGCCTTTATAGAGGGTCGAATCTATAGGATCAGTCCAAAGATATCGGGTACGGTTATGTCGGTCCATGTAGAGGATAATCAATTTGTAAAGAAAGGGGATCTATTAGTTGAAATAGAGCGGGATGATTTTGATGTGGAGGTAAAAAAGGCCATGGCCGGGCTGGAAGCAGAGAGGAAGAGGTTATTGGAATTAAATTATAATCTCGAATCTTCCCGGAAGAAGCTGGAAGAGCTCATGGCAGCACTCAGGGCAGCGAAGGCTAATCTTGAACTTCAAGAAGCAAATATGAGGCAGACAAAGATAGATCTGGAAAGAGCGGAGGGACTTCTCAGGGAGGAAGTAATTCCAAGGGAGAAATATGACAGGGCGAAGACTGCCTATGACATAGCAGTTGCCCAGGTAAAGGCTACAGAGGAACAGATAAAGCAAATAGAGGCATCCATAAGCACACAGATTGTAAATACAAAGCAGGCAGAAGTTACCGTTGAATCGCAGAAGGCGTTGATAAAATTTAAGGAGGCTTTTCTTAAGGAGGCTGAGTTAAACAGAAGCTATACAAACATTTATGCCCCATCAAATGGATATATAACACGCAAAGCGGTTGAGAAAGGAAATTATGTTCATGCGGGACAGCCTATAATGGCGATAGTACCTCTTGATGAAATATGGGTTGTTGCGAACTACAAGGAAACTCAGCTTGAGAGGGTAAGACCTGGTCAGAGAGTTCAGATAAGGGTCGATACATATCCGGGGAAAGTATTCAGTGGAAGGGTTGAAAGTATTATGGCAGGAACAGGCTCTGTTTTCTCCCTATTTCCCCCCGAAAATGCAACCGGAACATACGTAAAGGTTGTCCAGAGAGTTCCGGTAAAGATCGTATTTGATCAGGAGCCAGACCAGAAATACATTCTGAGGATAGGTATGTCTGTTATTCCAACAATTATTATTGAGGATTAACGAAATGCCTGTCAATAAATGGCTTGTTGCACTTACTGTGATGTTACCGACACTTATTGAAATAATTGATATGTCCATTGTTATTGTATCTCTCGGTCATATAAGAGGAAGTCTATCAGCCGGGGTTGATGAATCAACATGGATAATAACATCATATCTTGTGTCGAATGCAGTAATAATACCGATGTCCGGATGGTTAAGCAGGTTGATAGGAAGAAAAAGATACCTTATTTCATCGGTAGCTCTTTTTACAATAAGTTCCTTTATGTGTGGCTCATCAAGAACCTTGAATATACTCATCTTTTTTAGAATTCTCCAGGGTATCGCAGGAGGAGGTCTGCAACCTCTTGCTCAGGCAATACTTCTGGAAACCTTTCCTGTTGAACAGCATGGGATTGCAATGGCTATCTACGGGATAGGTATAATGTTCGGACCCATAATAGGACCACTTCTTGGAGGATGGATCACGGATAACTGGTCATGGCCATGGATCTTTTATATAAATATACCGATCGGGATAGTATCAATAATTATGGCGATGTTTTTCATTATCGATCCTGGCTATATGAGGGCCGTGAGGATGAAGATAGATTTTATGGGAATTCTTCTACTTGCTATCGGTATTGGGTGCCTGCAGTTTATTCTCGACAGGGGAGAAAGGCATGACTGGTTTGAATCTGATCTGATTTTCTGGCTCGCGATTGTTAGCTTAACTGCTCTAACATTTTTTGTTGTTGTTGAATTACTTTTTGCGGAACACCCTGTTGTTAATCTTACACTCTTCAAAAAAATCTCATTCACAATGGGAAACATAGTGATGTTCTTTACGTTTTTTAATCTCTTTGGAAGCATTACCCTTCTTCCTATTTATGTGCAAACACTGATGGGTTATACTGCAACCCTTGCAGGACTTGTTCTCGCCCCTGGTGGTGTAGCAACAATGATTACAATGCCCGTGGTTGGAAGGTTTGTTAACATTGTCAGTCCAAAATTAATTCTCGCCCTCGGGATACTCGTATGTTCCTATTCAACATATCTTATGTCGGGTTTCAATCTTCAGGCAGATTTTGTTTCTATTGCATGGCCGAGGATAGTTCTTGGATTCGGCATGGGTTTCACTGTTATTCCATTGATGACATTAACCCTTTCAAACATCAGAAAGGAAGAGATGGGTAATGCAACAGCCATATTCAATACATTGAGGAATCTTGGAGGTAGTTTCGGTGTGGCAATCGCTACAACTATGATCTCAAGGCGTGCACAGATGCATCATCTTCACCTGGTTGAGCACATGTCCCCATTTGATCATGAATACCAGCAAGCGGCATCACAGGCTGCACGGTATCTATTTCTTAGAGGGTGGGATAGTTTCAGTTCAGGCTATGCAGGTCTTAGTGCAATTTATAGGGAATTAGTGAGACAGGGATCCATGCTTGCATTTAATGATGTGTTTTATATGTTAAGTGTATTTATGATTTTAACTCTTCCCCTTCTTGTATTCATCAGGAGGGCGAAAGTAGAAGATGAACATTAAGTAACCCTGGAAGGGTGATTAGATGTAACCTGTTTTAAAATTTTTTATGCCTGGGGCGGGAATCGAACCCGCACGGAGGAAACCTCCAAGGGATTTTAAGTCCCTTGCGTCTGCCTATTCCGCCACCCAGGCAAAAATATTATGACAGGTTAGTTATTTTTTATTATAATTTTTATTAATAAACATTTCCACAATTTTGGAAGGGACGGAATTAGAATGGACGAATTTAAGAAATCCGATAGATTTCTAAATTTATTAGGAAAATATAGCCCTGAAGTAGAACTGGAAGTGAAAAGATATCTCAAAGTCATGAAGGATTGGGAGGTTCTCGAGATTCTCGCTGATGACCCGGTATCCGTAAATAAAACCCTCCCCCATCTGTGCGAAAGAAGGGGTCTTAAATATGAAATAATGAGTGAAGGATGGGGATTATGGAGGATAATGATAGAGAAGACAGCACTGAGGGGAGGGGATAAAACGCTGGATCTCAGGGGGAGTTTTAGCCCACTTCCTGAAAAGGAAGTTATAGATGAGATCAAGGGATTGGAGGGTGGAATGATACTTGCAGTAATTACAGATGATGATGTTTCCGCAAAGCATACACTCCCACGCTTATGTAAAAGAATGAATTACCGATGGAGATGCTTTCGTCTGAATGATTACTGGAAATTTTTAATTGAGAAAATTTAATGCATTTAATTCTTCCATGATTAACCCTGTTGCCCTTTTCCATCTTGATATAGAAAGATTATAATCGATTATTGCTTTTATCTCCTCGGTCTTTGCTGCTATAAGATCCCTCTGCATCTGAAAAACATTGTAAGATGTTGAAAGACCAACAGCGAATTTCTTTTCTTCAGCTCTTAATCTCTCCTCAGCGAGTATCCTTGATTTTCTGGCAGCCTCGATCCTTTCCATATTTGTATTTATATCCCTTATGGTCTGCCTGACCTCAACGAATATTTTCTGTTCTGAATTTTTTATATTTATGAGCGCTTTTTCCCTTTCAAGGATACTTTGTTTGTATGCTGCATCTGCCTGTCTATTTCCAATGGGATATTCAAAGTAGATCCCGATCTGCCAGCTATAGTAATTTCCCGAAGAGAGGGTATCGATGGAGTCATAAAGATCCCCTTCAAATGGGGATGAAAAGGGCCCGGATATTGTAATAAGATAGGGGTTTATCTTTCCAGAAAGGCCGTTAAGGGAGAATGTGCCTTTTAGATCAAGAAGGGGATATCTACTGTTTTTTGTTAACTTGAGGATAAGTCCCTTTGATTCCGCATCCATCTTTGCAGTTAAATATTCAGGTCTTCTCTGTAATGCGGTAGCTATGCTTTCATCTTCAGCTACCGTGAATTTCGTAATGGATGGTTCATCAGAGGGAATTATTGTCCTCTCCCAGAATATGGGATCATCGATGTTTATCAGTCTTTTTAATTGGTCTTCAAGATTTTTAACCTGTGCTTCTGCTGAAATAATAGCCTCCTTTCTTGATGCTACCTCTGCTTCTGCCTGAATAAGCTCAATAGGAGGTAGTGTTCCAACCCTCACCTGGATTTCAATTTGATGTAGAAGATCTTCAGCAAGTTTAAGTGATTCCTTATTGACCTGCAGTGATTTTATACTTTTTACAAGCTCCCAGTATGTTTTCTGGATCTCGATCATCAGATCCATGAGCTTTCTTTCAAATTCGAATTTTGAAATCTGGTAGTTATTTTTTGCAAGAAGCTCCGGAATCTTATTTATTTCAAGACCTGCATTACGAAGAAGATCCTGTTTTAAGATAAAATTGATGTTATCCGTATACTGACTTGAGAAGATTTGAATACGCGAATTTGTTTCCAGTCTGTTGATTGAGATACTAAGCTCTGCGTCTGTTCCCGTTATAAATCTTTTTTTCAATCCCGAATTAAGTTTTCTTGACTCATCAATTATCTCCGTAACACCGGAAAGTGAAAAGGCATTAGGAAGCACCGATCTGTTTGTTGATAGGTCTGAAAAAAATATGGGATCGAAGATGCCCAGGGATTTCCTTATTTCATGCCTTGCAATCTTAGGATCAAACGAGAAGGCTTTGAGATCAAAATTGTTTTCCATCGCATATATGATACATTCCTTGAGAGAAACGGAAAGCGGAGGGAAAATGAGTTTTTCTTCAGCAAGGGTACCCCTGTTAGATAAAATTATGATGATTAATATCAGCGTTCCCATGAATGCTATGGATGGTTTTCTGCTATCCTTTGTATGCTTTATGCGAAATTGCAGCCTGGCCATATACCCCTCCATTCAACAAACGGTTATTAATCAGCGCTGTAAATTTCTTTTGAAGCATAGTATATGATAGAGGGCCTCTGGATTGTGCGTCAATGAGAAAGCCTGATCCAGATCGTAGGTTTTGAGTAAATTTATAAAGGGAAAGGCGGCACCCGGATTCGAACCGGGGAATGGAGGTTTTGCAGACCTCTGCCTTTCCGCTTGGCTATGCCGCCATAATCTGGAGGGGTAAAAAAATAGAGCGGGAGACGGGATTTGAACCCGCGACTCCCACCTTGGCAAGGTGGTGTTCTACCCCTGAACTACTCCCGCCTGATATTAAATATTAAAAAATTTAAAAGATTTTGTCAAAGAGAAATATTATTCCATGCCCTAATATGTTCCATTTTTCTTTCCATCAGATATCGAATTTTATATAATAGCCAGGAATTATAACTGCAGGAGGGTACGGGATGTTTTTAGTTACAGGTGGTGCCGGATTCATCGGATCAAAGATAGTGGATGCATTGCTGGACAGAGGTGAAAAGGTTATATGTATTGATAACCTCGATCCCTATTATCCAAAGCATATAAAGCTTGAAAATATTCGGTGCGCAATTTCCAGGAGAAACTTCCTTTTTATCGAGGCAGATATAAGGGATCAGAAGATACTTCAGGAGATATTTAAAACATACCCTATTAGGCACGTCATACATATGGCAGCAAAGGCTGGTGTTAGACCCTCTATTGAAAACCCATCACTTTATGCTGATGTGAATGTAGGAGGAACGATAAACTTACTTGAGATCGCGAGAAAAAGTAACGTTGAAAAATTCATATTTGCATCCTCATCCTCGGTATACGGTGAGAATGCGGCGCTTCCATTTTCTGAGGAAGAAAAAAATCTTCTTCCTGTATCTCCATATGGATGTACAAAACTTTCAGGAGAGATAATATGCTCACTTTATAATAAATTATATGGACTTGACATTATCATCCTGAGGTTCTTCACTGTTTATGGACCAAGGCAGAGACCGGAGATGGCCATACACAAATTTACCCGTCTCATAGATGAAGGGAAAGATGTTCCTGTATATGGTGATGGTAATAGCATGAGGGACTATACATACATTGATGATGTTGTTGAAGGGGTTTTGTCATGTATTGATAAGATAGGGGGTGGCGTTAATATTTTAAATATCGGGAATTCACACCCCGTTAAATTAATTGATCTTATAAGATATATAGAGGAGGCACTGGGAAAAAAGGCAAAGGTTATTAATTACCCTGAACAGAGAGGAGATATGAAGATAACCTATGCAGATATAAGGAAGGCCGAAAGACTTGTAGGGTTTAAACCCAGAGTTTCAATTGAAGAAGGTTTAAACAGGTTCATTAAGTGGTATAATGAAATATATCATTCTTAAGGAAGAGGAGGTGTATATGAAGACAACATTAAGTGTTATCAAGGCTGATATAGGAAGCATAGGAGGTCATATAAAACCGAGTAAGAAGGTTTTAAAGAGGGTGGAAAATTACATTCAATCAGCATCGCGCGGGATAATCATGGATTATTTTGTTACCTTTACAGGTGATGATATCTGCATCCTTTTTTCCCATACTAATGGCACAGGTAGTGAAAGAGTTCATGAACTCGCATGGTTTGCATTTCGCGAGGCAACAGAGACTGCAAAAGAGGAAGGACTTTATGGTGCGGGCCAGGATTTACTGAAGGATGCCTTTTCAGGAAATATAAAAGGGATGGGGCCAGCAGTTGCTGAAATGGAATTTGTGGAAAGACCGAGTGAGCCTTTTCTACTGTTTGCCGCGGACAAAACCGATCCGGGCGCATACAATCTCCCACTGTATCTTGGATTTGCAGATCCAATGTTTAGCTCTGGATTGATTCTAAATCCGAAAACAGATGGCTATAAATTCGTAATAATGGATGTTGAACATACCGAAGGTGATAGAATAATAGAACTCTATGCACCTGAAGAGCTCTATGATATTGCTGCACTTATCAGGGATAATGAGAGATATGTTATAGAAGCGATATATACAAAAGATGGAAAGGAGCCAGCTGTTGCAGTCAGCACAACGAGGCTGAGGAATATCGCTGGTAAATATGTTGGTAAGGATGACCCCGTTATGATTGTAAGGACACAGGGTATTTTTCCAGCAACAGGTGAAGTGCTTTCACCCTTTGCAATAGGTCATTATGTTGCAGGATTTATGAGGGGGAGTCATACAGGACCTCTTATGCCTGTTAAAATAGAAAGTTCTGTTTCATATTTTGATGGTCCTCCTGTGGTAAGTTGTCTTGCATTCTGTGTCCATAATGGTAAGCTCTCCGAGCCTGCTGATTGTTTCGATCAGCCTTTCTGGGATTATATAAGAATGAAGGTTGCTGAAAAAGCGATCGAGATGAGAAAACAGGGCTTTTCAGGACCATCAATGCTCCCATTCAGCGAACTGGAATATGGGGGTATAGTGGAGAAGATAAAAAAACTTGATCAGCGGTTTAAGATAAGAGGATCCTGATCTATTATCCTTCGGGATGGCAGGTTGTACAGTCTTCATTTCGCGAATGACATGAGAAACAGTCTTCCATTTCGGGACGATGTGTTTGCTTTTCTGACCATTTGTGTGCAATCCTGCGATGGCAAAGGATGCATTGTCCATCGCTAAACTCAATATGTTTTTTGTGAGGTATTTTCAGAAGTATTCCATTCTCTTTTTTCTTGATAAAGGCTGGAGAATTTCTGTGGCATTTCATACAATTTTTGCTAACAATATTTTTTTCAGCGGAAAAGGCCTTCGGAAAATCAAGTGGTATGAGGGAATTTTTTGTTCCATGACATGAAATGCAATCTGCTGAGTCGGAATGGATATTTGATTGAGAGGGAATACTGAGGTATCCGCTTTCGTGACATTTCATGCACTGCGCGGAAGAGGATGTTGAATATTTTATTAATCCAAGAAAAGGGTAGAATCCTACTACTATTCCGGCTACAAATATCATAAGGAGTATCTCGATTGGTATAGCAAAGATCCTTCTCATTCTATCCTCCACTGGATGCATCCAGATAAACAAGCGCATCAAGGAAGGGATGTTCACCACCCGATGGATGCGTTGAAAGCAGTATTTTATTTGGATTTATCCCATTTCCTTTTGTTGTCCACCAGATCAGCATGGTATCCGGGTCGTTACTTTTGAAGGGTATTGCCCTTGCGACCCTTCCATAGGCCCAGTGACCTGCATGCATTGCAATGGCAAGGGCATCGGGATGGATACCCTCTGTAAACTGTACTTTTACTGATACAGAACCCAATTCTGTTTTCAATTTAACCGTATCTCCTTCTTTTATGCCGAGTTTCTCAGCGGTCAATGGGTTAATAAGCAGCGGATTTGTATGAAATATCTCAGATAACCATTTACAATTTTGCGTTCTTGAATGTGAATGTGTGTTTATTTTATAGGTAATAAGGTAAAACCATCCCAGTTTTTTTTCAGAAGGTGGTTTAAATGAAGGAAATGGTTCAAGACCAAACTCCTTCATTTTCTCTGAATGGATCTTTATTTTTTTCGAAACAGTTGAAGTTTCCCGCAGATTCTCCCTATTCGCTAAGTAAAGAAATCCATTTTCAAACAATTCAGACTTTCCTTTTTCATTTCTAAGTAGCATCTTTATTTTTCTATTGATAAATTCTCTGGAGTCTTTAAAATCAGTGCTGATACCAACCCTGTTTGCAATCTGAATGAGAATATCCTCAAATGGAATAGCCTCCCCCAGAGAATTAGTAACTGGCTGTGATAATGAGATATATGGATCTTTATCAAATACAGGACGCTCCGTTATGCCCCAACATTCAAGATATGATGTATCAGGCAATACTACATCGGCAAACATGGCTGTTTCCGTTATATGGGTGTCGGATACGATGATGAAAGGGAAGATTTTCTCATCCCTGAGTGTTTCCGAAATTAAATCTATCTCATTTTGGGAATAAACCGGATTAGAGTGATGGATTATAACAACAGGATATTTTTTTCCTTTTCCTCTGGCATCCCTTATAATATCCAGAAAGGATTCATTCCCGGCAGAATCTTCTTTACTAAAAATATTTTCTCTATCATTGCTGCTCCTTTCTATAAAAAACAGTCCTCCTTTTTTATTTATTCTTCCACAGATTATATTGAGAAGAAGGATTGATCTTTCAGCCTCAATACCATTTAAATGTTGATAAACTCCTCTTCCTGAAATAGCAATTGGTGATTCAGAAGTTGCAAATTGAAATGCGATTTTTCTTATTAGATTTCTATCAACGCCAGAAACCTTTTCAGCTAATTCTGGTGTGTATTTAGAAAGATGTGCAAGCAAATGCTTTTCATCGCAATTAGTGTAATTCCTTATAAATTCACGGTCGTGAAGACCATTATTTATGATAATAAACGACATTGAGAGAGAAACAATTCCATCAGTGCCGGGTTTTATGGGAATCCAGAGATCACTTTTTGCTGCTGTGTTTGAGAGTCTCGGATCAATTGTTATTAATCTTGCACCTCTTTCTATTTTTGCATTGATAATTCTTTGTGCCAGAGGTGTCATATAGTTTGCCTCAAATGGATTTGCGCCAAAGTTCAGGATAAAGGTACTCTGCTCAATATCAGGTATAACAATATCTGTATCAAAAGTGGCCAGATATGCTATCCTTTTGTTAATACCCCTTTGTTCTTTTGATGTAAGGAATTTAATTCTACCAAGTTTTCTGCATATATCTTCCACAAGGTTTCCCATTCTGTCCGATCCTTGAAGGAGCAGAATCTCATTGCCATTTTTGAATGCTGATTGAATCCTTTTGCATATAACATCCATTATTTCGTTCCATGTGCAGACCTCCCAGTTACCGGATCCCCTTGGTCCTTTTCTCATGAGCGGGGAAAGAACCCTTTCAGGATCATAAAGTATATTAAGCCCCGCCTGTCCCTTACCACATATCTTTCCTCTATTCGTGGGATGCAGGGGGTTTCCATCTATCTTTACAACCCTCCCATGCCTTTTATATGCTATGATTCCGCAACCTGCTCCGCATATAAGGCAGGTTGTGGGTATTGCTGTGTCAAACAAGACTCCGCTGTCTTTGTTTGTGTCTGAATTTTTACTATCAGTTGCACGAGCAAAAACGGGAGGAATTAGAGCTGATGTGGAGAGGAAAATCAAACCAGCTTTAATAAAATCCCTTCGAGTGATATCAGCCATGTTATTACACTCCATTTATTACTAAGAACCCTTTGAGACAGGTTCTGTGTCCGAAGATGGCATCGATATTTTCGTAAGTGATGAGGCCCCAAGGATCGCACCCAATCCCATTGTTTCAACGGCTGTACTTGGAACGATAACAAGTGTTCCTTTATCTTTGAAACCTTCGTAAAGCATATTCATTGCCCTGAGATGCAATGCTGTGGGATTATTTATATAAGCCTTCGCAGCCTCTGCAAATTTCTGGGCAATCTGTGTTTCAGATTCACCGAGGATAAGCCTTGCCTGCCTTTCCCTTTCAGCCTGTGCCTGTATAGACATGGCATCCTGAAGAGGTGTAGGGATATTCACATCCCTTATTTCAACAGAATCAACATAAATTCCCCACATTTCTGTTCTCTCCTTTATCAAATCTTTTAGCTGTAGATCGATCATTTCTCTGCCAACAAGCATTTCCGAAAGAAGACTTTTACCTATAACATCCCTCAATGCAGTTTGAGAAGCCCAGCTTATAACTTCATGGTAGTCTGCAACCTCGAGAGCCGCTTTTTCAGGATTCACAACCTTCCAGAAACATACCGCATCAACATCAACAGGAACATTATCCTTGGTTAAAGTTTGTTCTGCCTTAAAGGGTGTTGCTATAATCCTCAGATCAATCCAGTATGGAATCGTATCGATGAAGGGGATGAGGAAGAAAATACCCGGTCCCCTGAATCCGATAAATCTGCCGAGCCTTAATACAACAGCCCTTTCCCAGTGTGCTGCTATTTTGATACTAAGAAGAGAAAGTATACCAATGACTATAAAAGCTGACGAAAGTATGAATTTATAATTTAAAGCTGTTAAAATGCTCAAACTGATGCAGACAATCAAAATAACTATGGAAATGGGGTTTCCTCGAAATGTTCCGAGATTTGTTTTCTTAATTTGAAAATCATAAAAAATACTTTTTGATCCATTCATTTTTTACCTCCTTTATATCTGTGGAATGATCTGTCCTCCAACCACAACAACATATCTCATGGCAAATATTCCTATCATAACGAGGAGCGAAGAAATTATTACAAGCGTTATATTTTTTCTTAATGGTGAAAGAAGTATGAGAAGTGGTATCAGCGATCCAAGAGCAATTTCGACGCCGAGAAATAGATTTTTAAATTTACCGAAAAGAACCCTATCAACAATTTGTAACGCCTCAGGATTTGAATTAAACATAACAATAATGTCTGCAAACACAAGGGAAAGATCAAGGATTATCGAAAAAGCAAGTATCTTTCCAAGGTCCACGATTAATTCTTCATTAGCTTTCATTAATGGGCTAAAGAATCTGTCCTTAATATAGATGACGAGGATAGTAAGCGCTATTCCTGAAACCATCGCCGAAACAAGAAAAAGAACTGGCATAAGAGGTGTGTGCCAGAGATCTCTTGCTCTGGCAAGGGCAAGTATAAATCCTGTGTATCCGTGAACGGAGATAGCGAGAGGTATTCCAAGTATACCAAACAATTTTGTCATCTTTTCATTTCCCTTGAACATGAAATATCCGTAAATGATGCAATTCAGTGGATAAAGGGTTAGTAAAAATGAACCCCATGATATTGCCGATGTCGGATTTATGTAATAAAAGAGTGTCCAGAACCTGTATGGCTGTTCAAGGTCAATGAGGAGATTTATTGGTGCAAGAATAAGGAGTAAAGTTGCAAGTATTACACTTGTTTTTGCTATAGGCTTGTATTTATTTACACCGAATACATATGCAAGTGTTGAGAGAATAAAAGATCCGGCACTCAACCCGGTGAAATAAAAATAGTTTGCTATCAAAGCTCCAAGGGGAATTTCATGATGAATATTGTATACAACTCTTACTGCTTCATTCATATATTCTCCCTCGCCTCTACTGCAGTAATGTCGAGATCTATGTAGAAGACCATGGGTGATGTTCCTTTCTCGGGCTTTATTACCTGAACTGGGTTTGTTGAGATAAGCCTGAATATTTCGCTATCAGGATCATTTATGTCACCAAATATTCTCGCGCCTCCAATACATGTCTTTGCGCATGCAGGGAGATCACCAGCATCCACCCTTCTATAGCACCATGTGCACTTTTGAACAATTTTTTTAATAGGATCAACATATCTGACATTATATGGACAAGCTGCCATACAATATTTACACCCAATACATCGATGAGGATCTATCATTACAATGCCATCTTTCCTTTGATATGTTGCCTTTACGGGGCAAACAGTTTTGCAAACAGGACGTTCACAATTATTACATAGGAGTGGAAGAAATATTCTGATTACATTTGGATAGATTCCCTTTTCGACCTGTTTTACCCATGTTCTCCATACACCTAATGGAACCTGATTTTCTGCCTTGCACGAGACTGAGCAGCTGTGGCAGCCGATACACCTTCTGAGATCGATAAGCATTGCATATCTTTTTGTTTTTTTCATCTGTTTACCTTGCAGGAGAAATTTTTTGGTCAGATGCGATTTCTACCCTCATTGAAGTTTCATCCAGTATCAGTGGTCTGTACAGATATATAAGCTGAGCATTGACAACAGCATGTTGATCCTTTGGAAAATCGAATTCCAGCAGTTCAGTAACTTTTCCTTGCGGAGGTATTCTCTCATCAAATTTTATGGCCGACCCTCTCAACATAATCTCCGGTTCTGTATGGAGCTCCACCCCCTTTTCATCGATTATCTTGATGCCGAAAGTTTTTTCCTGGATGGTGTAATAATTCATCTGATTTTTTGCTGAGACCCTCAGGATCAGTTTCTTTGAAGGGCTTCCTGTTGGAATGAAATGTCCGGCCCCTATGTTTGCGATTGAAATTGAAACAATCATCTTATTGTCTTTCCTTTCTATATTTTTTATCTCTACAATCGCAGCTCTCTTGATATCATCAATTGTTCTCAGGAAATAATGACTTTTTATTGCCTTTGCGGCAGATCTGCTATCTAAGGCAGTTCTATTCTTAACTATTGTTCGCTTCATGTGGCAGTCCTGGCATGTTATTCCGTCTTTAGAATATCTGGATTTAAGCCATTCAGTATAAGTAGTTCTTACAGGGAGGCCTTTTAAATTTTTTCCATCGTGGCATCCCGCACATATTTCTGACGAACTGTGAAGCGGAGAAAACTCAACCTTATGAGATACAGGAGACGACCTTCTCACGGATGCCTTTTTGACAGGTCCTGGCTCAACGACATATCTCTTCTTTTTACCTATATAATTCTTTATTGAATGACAGAAATCGCATGTAACCCCTTCTCTGCTTATCTCATTGACCAGTTCAAAATCACCGGTTATAGGAACTGTTGGTGAATGGCATCCAAGGCACAGGAATTTTGCTTTTCCCGATGTCTTTGTATAGGCCTCCTGATATGCGAGCCTGAAGATAGGATTCTGTGAAGATAGTGCATGCATGGAAACAGTCCAGTTTTTATAAATGTCAGCATGACATTTTCCGCATTCATAACTATTTGTGAATTCAGGAATAGTCGATGAATTATTACCGGCAGAAGATGACGAAGTATATAGTAACGCAAGAATAATTGCTATTGCTAACATTATTCCTTTCTTCATAGGTTTCTCCTTTTCTTTTCCCCCTAAATTTCATCAAGAATGCATGATAGAGAATTCATGTCCACGGGTTCAGGGACATATGGAAAGTATTCGATCTCCTCCTTTTTAACAACGAGACTTTTTTCGGAATTCTCATCCATCGTTAGAAAAATTTTCGCCATTGGATGGAGTTTTCTCATGATTAAGGCAGCCTCCGGGCCGGAGAGAAGTGGAAGGTCTCCCTTGATAACAATGATGTCAAAAGGCTCTTCCAGGAATGCCATCAATGCTTTTACAACGTTATCTGTGGGGTATACCTCATAGCCGTGGGAAGTAAAGAATCTGCAGATGAATTCCCTTCTTTCCGCTACATCCTCAACAATCATTATCCTTCTTCCAAATACTTTCATATTTACGAGCATCCAATAAAAAGGGGTTTTACCAGAAAGAATCGCAATCTTCATGCCATGGGTTTTTATGAGAATTGGAATGTTAATCTGTTGAACTATCTGGGAAAATTTTATGCAGGTCTTTAGGGTTTCAATGATTGATCCCCTTTAGATTACATTATGAAAGGGATCATTAAGAAGGATTAATTGCAAAATGAAATTATTTTTTATCCCTGATCTTTCTCCAGAGGGTTACAGTGCTTACACCAAGGATCCTTGAGGCCTTCTTCCTGTTCCACTTTGTTGCCTTGAGGACCTCAAGTATATAGGTTTTTTCAAGATGATCGAGGGAAGGCCACTCCTCCATATCCCTTTCCCTGTATGAAAGTGGATAGGGCGAGTTTGAGGAAGATATATATCTTGTAATATCGCCGAGCGAATCAAGACCTATTGTTTCAGACTCTTCAAGTATAACAGCCCTTTCAATAAAGTTTTCAAGCTCCCTTACATTTCCTGGCCAGCTATATGAGAGTAAAACTTCCTGGGCTTCCTTCTTAAACCCATGTATCTGCTTGCCATGCTTTCGGTTATATCTCTCAAGGAAATGTGAGGCCAGAGGTATTATGTCCTCCCTTCTTTCCCTCAATGGAGGCAGGTATATAGGAAAAACATTGAGTCGATAATAGAGATCCTCCCTGAATTTTGATTGCTTGATTGCATCAATAAGGTTTCTGTTTGTTGCTGCAATTATCCTCACATCGATATATATTTTTCTTTCGCTTCCAAGGGGCATGATGGCCTTTTCCTCAATAGCCCTGAGAAGTTTTCCCTGAAGGTCAATACTGAGATCCCCTATCTCATCGAGGAAGATGGTCCCCCCATCAGCAAGCTCAAAAAGTCCCTTTTTCTTTCTGTTCGCGCCTGTAAAAGCACCCTTTTCATGTCCGAACAGCTCACTTTCAAGAAGTGTTGCCGGGATTGCTGCACAGTTGACAGTAATAAAGGGCTCATTTGCCCGGTTGCTCATTCGATGAATCTGCTTTGCAACGAGATCCTTCCCCGTTCCCGTTTCTCCAAGTATGAGAACTGTTGAATCTGTATCTGCAACCTTTTTTATGATCTCCTGAATCCTTTTCATTGATTCACTGAAAGCAATAAAGGTTATCTCTCTTTCCACCCCTCTGAGTCTCTCCCTTAACTCCCTGTTCTCAGTAATAAGATCAAGATTCTCCAGTGCCCTTTTTACAGCAGCCCTTAGCTGATCTGTTGTAAATGGTTTGGAAATATAATCAAATGCACCTGCCTTCATTGATTCAACTGCACTTTCAATAGTGGCGTATCCAGTTATCATTATGACCCTTGTTAATGGGTCGATTTTTTTAAGATTTCTCAAAAGCTCAATACCATCCATTCCAGGCATCTTTATGTCAGCAATTACAATGTCAAAGGAATTTTCGCGAATCAGTCGTAGTGCCTGAGTGGCATTATTTGCAGTCTGCACCTGAATTCCGAGTTTTCCCAGTATATGGGAACATGCCTCGAGTGTATCCTCTTCATCATCAACAATTAGAATTTTTCTTCCCTGAAAGATCTCTGACAATCCTTCCCTCCTTGTTTATTCTAATTCATATTTAGTAAACCATATTATGTCTTACATAGGGAAGCTCCACAACGAAAAGTGTTCCTTCTGAAGGGATAATCCCATTCCGGAACGGGTTTTTAGAAGGAGGACTTTCAGCCCAGATCTTTCCTCCATGCCTTTTGATTATTCCTTCGCATATTGATAGACCAAGCCCTGTTCCCTTTTCCTTTGTTGTATAAAAAGGCTCAAAAATTCTTATAATGATATCGGGATCGATCCCTGGCCCATTGTCCCATACACCAAATAGCAATGTTTTGCTATCATTGTCGGAGGTTGCCGAGAAAATCTTTATTTTTCCATCATTTCCTACGGCTTCAATTGCATTCTGTATCAGGTTTATGAAGACCTGCTGAATCTGGTTTCTGTCACAAAGCACTGGCGGTAGATCTTCCGAAAGGACAAGTTCATATTCAATATTATTTATGGAAAGCTCATTGGAAAGCATTTTCACAGTCTTTTTGATAATACCGTTTATATCGTTCAATTCCATATGAACTTCGGATTGGCGTGTATAATCAAGAAGGTTTGAAACTATCTTTTTACATCTCATGATATTATCAACAATCTTCTGTGCATTTCTGTAATATGGACTTTCAGGCGTAATTTCTTCAAGAAGAATCCTCGCATATAAAAGTGCATTACCCAGTGGATTATTCAATTCATGAGCAACACCTGCGGCAAGTCTTCCCATAGCAGCAAGTCTCTCGGAATGTATCAACTGTTTCTGAAGAAGTTCTTTTGTTTTTTCTTCTGTAAGATCCCTGGTTATTTCAATAAATCCCACTATTTCGTTTTGCTCATCCATAAGCGGTGTAAGGGTAAAAGATACGGGAAAGAATCTTTCCCCTGCTTTCATCTGGATCTCTTCGCAAACTGTTATTTTTCTTGAGGCCTTCGCCCACGCCCTCATCCTTTCTTCCCCGAGTTCTGTATAATGAGATCCAAGAATATTCTCTGATCTGTAGCCAAACATCGATTCAGCAGTCTTGCTCATAGAAATAATCCTTCCTTCATGGTCAATTATAATTATTGACTCCTTTATATTTGATAAAACATTTTCAAGCAATTCCTTTCTCTCTCTGAGTTCTTTCATTTTCTTAATATTTTCAACCATCTGATTGAATGAATCCGCAAGTTCCCCTATCTCATCTTCACTCTTCATATCAACCTTTAATTCAAGATTTCCTTTGCTGAGTAATTTTGTTGCTAAGACAACCTTCTCGAGCTTGTTAATTACCATTCTGTTCATCAGAAAGGTAATTGTTATTATCGTTAATGTCAGCGTTATTATGAGGGAGATGATCATCTGCCTCATTTTGCTGGAAAGTTCCTTGTCCACTTCAGCCATTGAGAAATCACTGATGAGAACACCATTTATTTTATCAAGGGGATTGTGGCAGCGATGACATTCCTGTTCATTTAGGATAGGGTTTACATTTCTGAATATCCTTTTATTTTTTGAGACCGTAAAGATAACAGTCTTGTCTCTATTATCAGGCTCATACCTGTGGCAGATCTGGCAAGTTCTATCATTAATCTCAACCCTTTTACCTATGTCCTGCTCATCAGGGGAGACCTTTATCACGCCTTTTTTGTCAAATATGAATACCTTTTCAACCCCTTTTTGTATACTTACATTTTTTATAATCTGCTCCAGGGCCTCCATATTCCTTGTTTGCATTGCATGCTTGAGACTTCCCTTTATAACATCACTGAGCGGTGTGGATGAAAGGCCGAGCCTTTCTATAAGTTCCTTGCGATACTGATAGTACTGTATGGAAAATATAATCCCCATTACGATCGTAAGCACAATTACTACAGAAGAGAGGACCTTGAACCTTATACTTTTTACAGAAAAGGGCAATAATTTTGCCATTAAAATAAAACAGGATTATTTTTAATTATAATTTTATCAATTTTGCTGATTTTTTCAAATTGCCAATCATGAGATATTATGGTCTAATATCGGGGATAATTTAAAATTTTTAAGGAATGGACAATGGAGGAGAAGGATACATACAATATATTAAAAAAAATGATGATGGAAAGATTAAAGGAAAAGGGCGATTTGATAAAAGAGCTCAAGGCGGTGATCCAGATAATGATCACAGGCGAGAATGCGAACTCATTTACCATCTCAATAGATGGAGAGGATACAGCAATATATAAGAATAAGGCTGATAATGCTGATGTAACAATCAGTATTGATTCAGGAGATCTTGAGAAGATCTTGAAAGGGGAACTTTCCTATAAAAGTGCATTTTTCAACGGGAAATTGATTGTGGAGGGCGATGTCCTTCTTGCATTAAAAATAATCTCTGCAATGAAGGAGTGAGTTGATGAAAGAGAAACTTCTCCATGGAATAAAGATAATAGATCTTACCAGATATATTCCTGGTCCATTCTGTACAATGATTCTTTCAGACCTTGGAGCTGATATTATAAGGGTTGAGCAGATAGGCGGGACAGAGATCTCGCAGTTTATAAATCCGGTTTATCACGGCGATGATACACTATACAGTGCGCTGAACAGGGGGAAGAGGAGCATCGGGCTCAATCTCAAGGAAAGAGAAGGGAAGGAGATATTTATAAGGCTGATAAAAACTGCCTCTGTGCTTGTTGAACAGTTCAGACCAGGTGTTATGGAGAGACTTGAGTTTGATTATGAGAGGGTGAAGGATTTGAATCCAGCCCTTGTTTACTGCTCCATTACAGGATATGGACAAGGTGGAAATTACTCAATGAGGGGTGGTCATGATATAAATTATATGGGACTTTCTGGAACGCTGTATCTCTTTCTTTCAACCTTTGATAAAGAGATGCCTCCTCCGATTCAGATGGCTGACCTTGCAGCGGGATTCTGGGCATCGATAGCTATTCTTGCATCCCTTCTGGAATCTAGGATATCCGGAAAGGGAAGGTATATAGACCTATCAATGTATGGTTCCATCCTCTACATTATGCAGAATTATTATTATGCATTTCTGAATTATGGATGGTCTCCAAAGGAAGGAATTCCACTGTCAGGTGGGCTTGCATGTTACAATATATACAAAACAAAAGACGGTAAATTTATATCTATGGGATCCCTTGAAAGGAAATTCTGGTATAACTTTTGCAAGACAGTAGGGAGGGAGGATCTGATCGATGCCCAGTACTGTGAGGATCAGCAGGGGTTAAAAACCATAATTTCTCAGATTATCTCAACAAAAACGAGGAAAGAATGGGAGGATATATTCCGTGATGTGGACGCATGTATGGAGCCTGTTCTTTCTATGGATGAAGCATACAAATTTATAAAAGCAAATTTTGGGGAAATAATAGAGGAATCAGAAGGGAAGAAATTTCTAAGGATTCCGTTGAGATTTATTCCCTGTGAGAATGGTGATCAAATTAAGCCCTGCAGTCCTTACTCTGATACGGAATCAGTAATGATGGAACTGGGATTCAGTGATACTGAAATCACCCGATTCAAAGAGAAAAGGATAATAGCCTGAAGGCTATGGATTATTTTCCTGATGAGATTATAGCCAGGGTTGCATCACTTATTATTAATTCAGAAAGGTGCGGTGCTTTAACAGGTGCAGGAATATCTGTTGAAAGTGGTATCCCTGCATTCAGGGGATCACAGGGCTTGTGGGAAAAATATGATCCTGATGAGTATGCAACAATCGATGCCTTTATTTTCAATCCCGAAAAAGTGTGGACCATGCTTAGAGATATGAGTAAACAGCTCATCGAGGCAAAGCCAAATCCTGCCCATTATTGCCTTGCTGAGCTTGAGAAGATGGGTTTTCTTCACTTTATAATAACACAGAACGTGGATGGACTTCATCACCTGGCTGGAAGCAAAAATGTTATCGAATTTCATGGAAATGGAAGAAGGATTGTCTGCTTTTCATGCAAGAGATTGTTTTCACTCTATGAGATAGATCTTGATAATATACCACCTCGATGTCATTGCGGTGGGATATTAAAACCGGATGTTGTATTTTTTGGGGAGGATATCCCTTATGAGGCATTGAAGATGGCTGAGATGGAGATATCAAAGTGCGATCTTTTATTTGTAATTGGAACCTCGGCATCTGTTCTTCCCGCATGCACTATACCATATGCTGTAAAGGCAAAGGGTGCAAGGATAATAGAGATAAATCCTGAAAAAACAGGTTTGACCGATTCTATAACCGATTATTTTCTCAGAGGAAAGGCCGGTGAAATCCTGCCGAAGTTAATGTATGAAGTGAAGAGATCTGTAAAAGGGCATAAGGATGAATAATGTGAGGGATGAACTGAGCATCGATTATAATTTTGCGATGGCAAGATTTTTAGGTGATGATAATGGAATTACGGAAAGTGAGCTTCATCAACTGGGAGATATATCATTGTCAATCCTTGAAGGGATAAAAAGGGAAAAGGGAAACATAGGTTTTCTGTCTCTACCCTTCAACAGGGGAGTTGTTGATGAAGTAAGGGATGTTGCCCTTTCTCTCTGGGCTGATATAGATGATTTTGTTGTTCTTGGAACAGGAGGATCAGCTCTTGGAGGGATTGCACTGTGGAATGCCATGAGAGAGTATTCAATCTCTACGGAATCATCTGGTCAGGGCAAAAAGGTATACTTCCTTGATAATATAGATCCCTGGACATTTTCCTCCCGATTAAGAATGATCAGGTGGGAAAAGGCTGCGGTAAATGTGATAAGTAAATCTGGAGCAACAACGGAAACGCTTGCCCAATTTATGATAATAAGGGAATTGCTTGAAAAACATCTGGGCGAGGGATGGAGGCAGAGGGTAATAATAACAACCGATCCCGAAAGGGGTTTTCTGAGAAAGAAGGCAGCGGAAGAAAATTTGCGGATGCTTGAAATCCCTGAGAATGTTGGAGGAAGATTCTCCGTGCTGACTCCTGTTGGGCTTCTGCCTGCGATGATGATGGGTATACCCGTTGAGGAGTTGCTTGAGGGCTCTGCCTTTATGGATGGTTTCTGCTGGAAAAAAGAGTTCATGGATAACCCAGCGCTTCTTCTTTCTGTGCTCCTTTACCTTCTGGGAACCAGAAAAAGCAAAAACATCCTTATCTGTATGACTTATAGTGAGTCATTGATCGGGTTTGTAGATTGGTTCAGACAACTATGGGCAGAAAGTCTGGGGAAAAGGTTTGATGAGAAGGGGGATGAGGTAAGAACGGGTCAAACACCCATCCGTGCAGTAGGAACTGTGGATCAACATTCTCAGCTGCAGCTCTATTTAGAAGGACCTAAGAATAAGGTGGTTCTTTTCTTTGCAATTGAAAATTATCCGGTTGATATAAATTTACCCGAATCCTTTAATGATGAGGAGGTAAAATACCTCAGGGGGAAAAGTCTGGGTGAACTGATCAATTATGAAAGGAAAGCAACAGAGATTTCTCTAACAAGGGCAGGCGTTCCAAATATCACGATAACGCTCTCATCAATCAATTCATTCAGCATAGGGATGATGATCTATCTTATGGAATTTGTAACCATGCTTACTGGAAGGCTTCTCCATATAAATCCTTTCGACCAGCCAGCAGTTGAACAGATTAAAACTTACACTTATGCATTATGTGGAAAAAATGGATATGAATCGATTAAGGATGATTTAGGCTTGTTTTTCTCCAGGAGAAGCGATATATATATTTGGAAGACAGGAATAGGGAGACAGTAGCATGCTTCACAATATGAATATCCTATGGAGGTGTGGGGATGGGAATAGGAAGAAAGAAGGAGGTTAATAAAAAAGTGGTCGATCTTTTTGAAACAGCAATGAATCTCGAGATAACAGGTCTCAAAAATTATATCAGATTTGCAAGGGAAACCGAAAATATTTCCGGTAAAAATATGTTTATTATACTTGCAAATGATGAACTGGATCACTATTTGTTGCTAAAAGGACTGAAGGAAAAATATATAGAATACAGGAAGTTCTCGTCGCACGAGATATCGTCATCAATTGTAGAAAGGCTTTTTCCCAAAATCTCTGAAGTTTCGAAGAGTGAGAAGTCAAAGATAACGGATCTTGATGCATTAAATCTTGCTTTGAAGCTTGAAGAAAATTCAAGAGAATTCTATCTTGGCGAGTCAAAAAAGACAAAAGATCCAAATCTTAAGGATGCCTTTGAGAAACTTGCACAGATAGAGGATGGGCATTACAGATTAATTAGAGCAGAAATTGATAGCATCACAAAAAGTGGATTCTGGATGGATATTCCTGAATTTACAGTTGAAACACCATAGTATCCATTCATGAGGTCCAGTAGCTGTAAAATTGAAGCAGAACATTATAGAACCACTTGCGAGCAACCACTGAAAATGCGCAGTGTCCTCCCTTCTCTGTGATCCAGACCCTTATCATGGGATTTTTTCCGACACTGTTTCTGAAAGTGGATGCCTGCTCAGCAGGGATTATCGGGTCATCTTTGCTGTGAAGAATAAGCACAGGTGCCTTTATCTCATCAATAAAATGGAAAGGATCCGCCTTCTTTATAAGCTCATCGAAGGATATGGAATATTGCGCACAGCTTCGTTTCAAGATGTAGTCCCTGAAATTATCATAAGGCGGGTATATTCCATCACTTTTCATCTTTGATCTGAAGGCCATCCTGTAAAGGTAGTAGGCAAATATAAACCCGTCAAACCATGGGGGTTTAGTAGAGATTCTTTCAATGGATCTCCTTACATCAAGCGGGGGGCTTAAGGCAATAACCCCTCCCTTGAAAAGCTCTCCGTTTCTGGATGCATTTAACACATAAAGACCGCCAAGGCTGAAGCCCAAAAGGCAGACATAACTTACCTTGCCTGTATCAAGGAGGAATGATGCAGCCCTCTCAATATCTCCTTTTTCCATTAGTCCCACACTGCTTGGTTTTGTATTTACCCTTAAGGTATCGCCAAAATCCCTGAGATCGATAACCATGACGTGAAATCCCCAATTATAGAATGCCCTCAGTGCTATATCCCTTACATATTGAAAATTTTTTGTGCAAAGAAGCCCATGGAGTATTAATAGTGCCGGCCTTTTTATATTGTCTGGATAGAGAGCGCAGAGCGAAGAAAAGGGATATCCATCTTCACCCTTAAGGAGTAAATGCCTGAATTGCCTGGGATAAGGATATAGAAATGTGGAGACAGATCTTTTTGTTGAAATGAGAAATGGAATAAGGTCGGGCAGATGCTTTAATGCTGTGCTTAATATCCCGGGGATGGGAAGGGGTTTTAAAGGTATATTTTCGAGCAGACCCATTACCTCTTCCATTGTTTTTTCTGACTTTTTCGGAGCTATGGGTTGCTTTACAGCTATAAGTTTAGGAGGGAAGGGATTTGTGAAGAAGCGAGAAAGGATTGATCCAGCTGCCCAGAGTATTAAAAAAGGTATGGAAAGGATCGACATAAGTATCGGAATTATCCTGTGGAAAAGGTGCATAGTCATTCACTAAGTTGAAAACAGAAGGATTTTTTGATAATCTCATAAGATAATTAATCAGAATATGGGGAAAAATCAAGGTTTTCCATTTTATGGAAGCAGCCAGCCAGTAATTTTCCTGATAGCCCCTACTGCAACTGGAAAATCGGAACTTGCAATGGAGGTTGCAATCAGGTTTAATGCTGAAATTGTTAATTGTGATTCTCAACAGGTTTACAAATTTATGGATATAGGGAGCGCAAAGCCCTCTAAAAGGGAAAGGGAGGCTGTTAGACATCATCTCATAGATGTTGTTCCTCCTGATGAGGATTTCAATGCGGGTAAATTCGCATCAATGGCAAGGGAAGCTGTAAAGGATATTGTTGATAGAGGGAAAAAGGTTATTGTTGTTTGTGGATGCGGATTATATATGAAGGCATTGCTTGAAGGCCTCTCGCCATGCCCTCAGGGGAAACCAGCATTGAGAACAGAACTTAATGATATCTGGAAAAATGACCCACATTCCATCTATGAAAAGCTGACGAAGATTGATCCTGTTTCAGCATCGCGCATCCACAAGAATGATAAACAGAGGATTATAAGGGCTTTGGAAATCTACTATACTGCTGGATTGCCTGCAAGCGAGTTATTTTTAGTACCATCAGAGGATCCATTCCCTTTCCCATATGTAAAATTTGGTCTTCTCATGGAAAGATCCCTGCTTTATAAAAGGATTGAGGAGAGGGTGGATAGGATGATGGAGATGGGGTTTCTTGAAGAAGTAAAAGGTCTTGTTCAGAAAGGTCTTAATCCTTCATATAATTCTATGAGGGCGATAGGCTACAGGCATCTTTATCTTCGTCTTATGGGTGAGTTGGACTTGGATGAGGCGGTAAGATTGATTAAAAGGGATACAAAAAGGTATGCAAAGAGACAGCTTACCTGGTTCAGGAGGGATCCGGAAATAAAATGGTTTCTCTATCCTGATGAGAAGGATGAGGTTATAAAAAATATTGATGCCTTATGGCATTGATGAAAGGGGGTTTGTGTGAGGGTTTATCTTGAATTTGAAAAGCCCATCGAGGAAATTGAAAGAAAAATAGATGAATTGAGGCAGTTTTCCTCAGAGAATGAAGAGCAGATAAGGAAGGAGGTAGAAAAGCTTCGAAAGAAGATGGTAAGGCTTCAGGAGGAGATCTTCTCCAATCTTACTCCGTGGCAGAAAACCCTGCTTTCCAGGCATCCGAACAGGCCCTATACAATGGATTATATAGCGATGCTCTTTGAGGAATTTGTTGAACTTCATGGTGATAGACTCTTCAGGGATGATCCTGCAATTATCGGTGGTCTTGCAAGGTTTAACGGTCAGACAGTTATGGTGGTAGGGCATCAGAAGGGAAGAACAACAAAAGAAAAGTTGCATAGAAATTTCGGTATGGCTCATCCTGAGGGATATAGAAAGGCATTAAGATTGATGAAGCTGGCGGAAAGCTTCAGGAAACCCATTATTTCATTTATCGATACACCTGGCGCTTATCCAGGCATAGGGGCTGAGGAGAGGGGACAAGCAGAGGCCATTGCGGTTAATCTAAGGGAGATGGCCTCACTCAAGGTTCCTATCATTATAGCTGTAATAGGTGAGGGGGGCAGCGGAGGTGCGCTTGCAATAGGGGTTGGTGACAGGATTCTCATGATGGAGTATGCGATCTATTCTGTTATTTCGCCTGAGGGATGTGCATCAATTTTATGGAGGGATGCTGCCAGGGCACCGGAGGCTGCAAGCGCAATGAAGATTACAGCACATGATCTCATGGAGCTTGGTGTTATTGATGAGATTGTGAAGGAACCACTTGGTGGAGCGCATTCAAATCCTGAAGATGCTACAAGGAATCTAAAGAAGGCAATCGAAAAACATTTGAACGAATTGATGGAAATTCCTTTTGATGAGCTTCCACTTCTGAGATACAAAAAATACAAAGCAATGGGGGCATTCTATGAAGGAAATACAGATAGATGAGGAGATAAAAAGATTGAGAAAAAAAATTGATGAGATTGATGATTCAATTCTCGATCTTCTTAATAAAAGAGCTGAAATCGTTATCGAGATCGGAAGGATAAAAACAAATTACAATCAGGAGTTTTATGTTCCGGCAAGGGAACAGGAGATATACGAAAGGCTTATGAATAAGAATACAGGACCATTTCCAAGCGAGGCGTTAAAATCTGTTTACAGGGAGATCCTTTCTGCATCACTTGCACTTGAGAAGCCGCTAAGAATCGCATTCCTGGGACCAAAGGCTACATTCACACATGTTGCCTGCATAAATAGGTTTGGCCTCTCTGCTGAATATATAATGGCAAGAGGGATTCCTGAAGTATTTGATGTTGTGGAAAGGGGTGGTGCTGATTTTGGTGTTGTTCCTGTTGAAAATTCAACAGAAGGTGTTGTTAACCACACACTTGATATGTTTCTTGAATCTAATATTAATATATGTGGTGAGATTCTTCTTGAAGTCTCTCATGATTTACTTTCGAAAACAGGCAGAGCACAGGATATAAAAAGAATATATTCTCATCCACATGCGATTGCTCAATGCAGGAAATGGCTTGAGACCAACATGCCTGATATACCTGTTATTGATGTTGCTTCAACTGCAGCAGCTGCACAGATGGCATCCGAGGATCCGAAGAGCGCTGCAATAGCAAGTGAATTTGCCGGTCTTTTATATGATTTACGCGTTGTTTACAGAAAGATAGAAGACAATATAAACAATTTTACAAGATTTCTGGTGATTGGAAAAAAGATCCCTGAAAGAACAGGAAAGGATAAAACATCGATACTTTTTTCTGTTAAGGATGAAGTGGGAGCACTTTACAGAATGCTCGAGCCATTTGCAAAGAATAACATAAATCTTACAAAGATAGAATCAAGGCCAAACAAGACAAAAGCCTGGGATTATGTTTTCTTTTTAGATCTTGAGGGACATATTGAAGATGAAGCAGTTAAAAGGGCAGTTGATGAACTGAAAGAAAGGTGCACATTTTTAAAGATACTCGGTTCATATCCAAGGGTTATGTAATCTGATTAAGGGGGGCGTTTAAATGAAAAAACTAGTTGAAAAGAATATCGAGGAATTGGTTCCATATCAACCCGGGAAACCAATAGAGGAGCTGGAGCGTGAGCTTGGAATAAGCGGAACTGTTAAACTGGCTTCAAATGAAAATCCTGTCGGACCCTCAAGAAAAGCAATTGAGGGCATAATCAAAGAGCTCCATAAATTGAACAGATATCCTGATGGGGGTTGCTATTATCTTAAGAAGAAGCTTGCAGCTAAGCTGGGATTTAAAGAGGAGAATATAATCTTTGGAAACGGTTCAAATGAAATAATAGAACTAATTGTTAGAACCTTTATGAAGAAGGATGATCAAGTTATTATGGCTGATCCTTCATTTGTTGTTTATAAACTCATTGTTAAGGCGGCAAATGGCATTTCAGTGCCTGTTCCTTTAAAGAACTTTTGTATAGATCTTGATGGAATACTTGGGGCAGTGACCGACAAAACCAGGATTATATTCCTTGCAAATCCTAACAATCCAACGGGAACCATTTTTAGAAAGAAGGAGTTCGAAAGATTTCTTTCATCGGTTCCCGAAGACATCATAACTGTTATCGATGAAGCATATGCTGAATATGTAACTGATTCAGAATTCCCTGATTCTTTGCGTTACCAGAATGGGAAGAGAAATCTCATTACACTCAGAACATTTTCAAAAATTTACGGACTTGCTGGATTGAGAATTGGTTATGGGATTGCTAAACCGGAGATAATTGAATATATGAACAGGGTAAGACAGCCCTTTAATGTTAATTCTCTTGCTCAGATAGGTGCATTTTATGCACTCGATGATGATGAGCATGTTCTTTTATCACAGGAAGTTAATAGAAAAGGGCTTGAATATCTTTATTCCGAGCTGGATAAGATGGGTATTGAATATATAAGGACCCAGGCAAATTTTTTCCTGATAAATGTTAAAGCAGATGGTCATCTTGTATATAAGATGCTTCAGAAGGAAGGAGTTATTGTAAGACCTATGGGGGGATTTGGTTTGAAGGAATTTATAAGGGTTACAGTGGGATTGGCCGCAGAGAATGAGAAGTTTATAAAGGCATTGAAAAAAGTTTTATCTGAGATCAAATAACATAAAACAAAAATAGGGGATAATAAAATGATAATTGTTTTAAAACCTGACGCAACAAAAGATGATCTAAAAAGGATAGTTGAGCGACTGGAAAGCCTTGGTTTAAAAGCTCATATTTCAAAGGGGAAATTCAGGACAATAATTGGGGCTGTCGGGGACGAAGCTATTTTGCAGGGTGAGCCCCTTGAGGTGATGCCTGGTGTAGAAAAGGTTCTTCCCATCCTTAAGCCATTCAAGCTCGTAAGCAGGGAATTTAAATCAGAGCCCACTGTGATAAGGGTCAATGGGTTAAAAATTGGTTCAAAAAAGGTCCATGTAATTGCAGGTCCCTGCGCGGTCGAAAACAAAGAGATGATTGTGGAGATTGCAAAGTATGTCAAAAAAGCAGGTGCAACAATATTGAGGGGCGGTGCTTTTAAACCAAGAACATCGCCTTACAGCTTTCAGGGGCTTGGCGTTGAAGGGCTCAAATATCTCCGTGAGGCAAAAAGGCTTACAGGTATGCCTGTTATTACAGAGGTAATGGATCCAAGGGATATAGAAGATGTCTGTGAATATGCAGATATAGTTCAGATTGGGGCAAGGAATATGCAGAACTTCAGGCTTCTGAAAGAGATCGGTCTTACGAAAATGCCAGTAATGCTTAAGAGAGGATTAAGTGCAACAATTCAAGAATGGCTTATGTCCGCAGAGTATATCGTTTCTCAGGGAAATAACAATGTAATTCTCTGTGAAAGAGGGATAAGAACCTTTGAAACAGCAACAAGAAATACACTTGATCTAAGCGCTATCCCTGTCGTTAAACAATTGAGCCACCTTCCAATATTTGTGGATCCAAGCCATGGGGTTGGAAGGTGGGACCTGATAGAGCCGATGACTATGGCTGCAATTGCAGCAGGTGCTGATGGTGTGATGGTTGAGGTTCATAATCAACCCGAAAAGGCTTTATGTGATGGACCCCAAGCACTTAAACCTGATAGATTCCTGGAGCTTATGAAGGCCATTAAGAAGATTGCAAAGGTTGTTGGAAGGGATCTTTAATGGATGAATTTATTGTTGATACAGCTACGATTGTTGGACTTGGCTTGATAGGAGGTTCAATTGCAAAGGCTGCAAGCGAAAGAAAGATTTTCAGAAGAATATTCGCAGTTGATATAAACAGGGAGACATTAAAGAAGATAGAAGAGGTAGGAATTGCGGAAAAGGTTACAAATAATATTTTTGATGTAATTGATGAAACAGATTTACTGATTCTATCAACACCTCCTGAACAGATAACAAAGGTTGCAAAGGAAATTTTAAGAAAAACAACTGCTGGATTTGTATTGACCGATGTTGGAAGCATAAAAAGAAGGATTGTAGAGGAGGTTGAATGCGAAATTTCGTCCAATGTAAGTTTTATCGGTGGGCACCCGCTGGCAGGAACAGAATTTTCAGGCTTTGATGCATCCTTTTCCACACTGTTTGATGGAAAGATCTGTGTGCTTACACCAACTGAAAAAACGAATCCTGATGCATTGAATATAGTAAAGGAGATGTGGAAGAGGCTTGGAAGCTCTGTTGTTGAGATGGATCCAGTTGAACATGACAGGATATTTGCAATGGTCAGCCATCTTCCACATGTTCTTGCATATACGATAGTAAATACAGTTGCCAATTCAGAGGAATACTGTGGGGAACTTTTCCGGTTTACAGGGGCGGGCTTCAGGGATTTTACAAGGATCGCATCAAGCGATCCTATAATGTGGAGGGATATATGTATCCTTAACAGGGACAATATCCTTTATGCAATAGAATCTTTTGAAAAGGAATTGGAGAATATGAAAAAGGCTATAAGAGAGGGTAATAGGGAGCTGCTGAGAAAAACATTTGCAGCCTCAAAGAAGGCAAGGGATGCAACCATTAGAGGTTTAATAAATGGAGAGTTTAAGGCTTGGGAGAGCGAGGAGGATTGAAGGAGAAATTATTCCTCCCGGTGACAAATCTATAACACACAGGGCAATAATGATCTCATCAGTTTCAAAGGGGGTTAGCTGCATTCACGGCTATTTAAAGGGTGAAGATAACATCAGGACATTGAAGGCATTCGAGATGATGGGAGTGAATGCAGAGCAAAGAAATTGTGATCTGATAATAAAAGGGACAGAACTTTTCGGTCTCAATGAGCCCTCCGATGTAATTGATGCGGGAAATTCAGGGACAACCATGCGGTTGATATCAGGGATTCTCAGCGGGCAGAATTTCCTTTCTGTAATTACGGGTGATGAATCTCTTAGAAGGAGACCGATGGGTAGAATATTGGAACCATTGAGATTAATGGGTGCAGAAGTATTTTCACGAAAAGGTGGCTTTGCACCTCTTGTGATAAAAGGAGGAAGACTAAAGTCTATATCATACAGGATGAATGTCGCCAGTGCTCAGGTTAAGTCATGCATCCTCTTTGCTGGACTTTATGCTGATGGAATTACAGAAATAGAGGAACCTGTTCAATCAAGAGATCATACCGAAAGGATGCTTTCGTATTTTGGTGTAAATCTCTCAAGAAATAATTTGAAGATAAGTATTAGAGGTCATCAGCAGCCGGAAGCGAGGGAGATTTTTATACCAGGCGATCTTTCATCAGCATCATTTTTTATTGTTGCAGCTCTTTTACTTAACAATAGTGAACTATTGGTTAAAAATGTTGGAGTGAATTACACAAGAAGTGGAATAATCGATGTCCTGAAACAGATGGGTGGAAATATTGAAATAATGAATTTAAGAAAAATCTGTGAGGAAGATGTTGCCGATCTGTATGTGAAAGCAAGTAGACTCAAAGGAGTTAAAATATCAGGTCCTCTGATTCCAAGGCTCATAGATGAAATACCTGTATTATGTGTTGCAGCTGCAATGGCGGAGGGAGAGACGGAGATAAGGGATGCCACTGAGCTGAGGGTAAAGGAGTCTGACAGAATTAACTCGATGTGCAGCGAATTAAGGAAGATGGGTGTAGATGTTGAGGAACTCGAGGATGGTATGGTCATTCAGGGAAAGGGGAGAATTGATAGTGCGGTTTTTGACAGTCATGGTGATCACCGTGTTGCAATGGCCCTTATAATAGCCTCCCTTGTTGCTGAGGGTGAGTCAGAGGTAAGGGGGACTGAGTGTATCAGGACCTCATTCCCTTCTTTTTTTGAACTCCTGAGGAATACTATTATTTTCGGAAATTCATGAGGGAAGATGGGATTGTGATTACTATCGATGGCCCATCAGGGGCAGGGAAAAGCTCTGCAGGCAGAATCCTTGCAGAGAGGTTGGGGTATAACTATATAGATACAGGCGCCATGTATCGGGCAGTGGCTTACTCCATATATAAGAGCGGCATCAATCTCGAAGACGAGAAGGAAGTAGAGAGATTTATGGATCATGTGGAGATAGATTTCATACAAAAAGGGAAAGATACAAGGGTTCTCTGTAATGGTGAGGATGTAACTGACAGAATAAGGGATCCAGAAATAGATATGATAACTTCAAAGGTGTCCGGATTTGAAAAGGTAAGAGTTGTTCTTACAAAAATGCAGAGAAAGCTTTCAGAGAGAGGGGGGGTGGTTTTGGAAGGGAGGGATACGGGAAGCGAGGTTGTTCCTGATGCAGAAATAAAATTTTATCTTGATGCGAGTCTCGAAGAGAGAAGTCGAAGAAGGTGGTTGCAACTTAAGGAAAAGGGGGTGGTGATTGAAAGGAAGGTTGTTGAGGGAGAGGTATTAAAGAGGGATGCCTATGATAGTACAAGGAAGCTCTCTCCACTTCGTGCGCCTTCTGATAGTATCCGTATAGATTCTACCTATATGAGTATAGACGAGGTTGTGGAATTGATGTTACAATATATAAAACCGCTTCTTTCCCATACTGGAGGAAAATGATAAATGGAGATATACATTGTTCAAAGTGCCGGTTTTTGTTTTGGTGTAAAAAGGGCCATCAGCATAGCCTATAAAGCTATCGAGGAGGATTTATCACCAATTTTCAGCCTGGGTGACATAATACATAATCCCCAAATGGTAAAGAGAATGGAAGAAATGGGTCTCAAGAGCATCGCCTCCGTTGATGAGATTGATGAAGGCAGGATTATTATAAGATCACATGGTATAACCTATCCCGAACTTAAGAAGGCCCAGGATAAAGGTTTAAAGATTATAGATGCAACATGCCCTTTTGTGAAAAGGGTTCAAGAATATACATCCCTTTTTTCAAGGGAGGGTTACTTCGTCGTTGTGGTTGGTGATGAGGATCATCCCGAAGTAAAAAGCATAATGAGTTATGGTTATCCTGGTCGAATTGCTATAGCGGATGAGAGTCTTTTAAATAAATTTACAAAGAAGGATAGAGTGGGAGTTGTTGCACAGACAACACAATCACCTGAGAGAGTTAAAGAAATTGTGTTAAGATTGGTTGACAAGGTTAAAGAATTGAGATATATGAATACGCTTTGCAATGCAACATTAATTAATCAGCAGAATTCATGCAGGATTGCATCGAATGTTGACTGTATGATTGTTGTTGGTGGTTATAACAGCGCCAATACAAGGAGAATCGCACAGATGTGCCAAGAGATTAACCCAAATACATATCATATTGAAATCGCAGATGAATTAAGAATGGAATGGTTTTATAATGTTAAAAGCGTTGGTATCACTGCAGGTGCATCAACGCCTGATTGGATAATAGACGAAGTGGTTGAAAGGATAAAATGTTTTGGTGATACAGTAATAATTCAATAGGAGTTGTGTGATGGTTGATAGATCAAAGAATGAGGAAAAACATGATATTTATAATGAGGTTGAGGAGGAATCCTTTGAGGAGCTTTTTTCAAAGAGTATAAAAAGGGTTGAGGAAGGCGAGATTCTAAGAGGAACGGTAATCAAGATAAATCCAGAGTATGTGGTTGTAGATATCGGATATAAATGTGAAGGTCAGATACCTGTCTTTGAATTTATTGATCAAGATGGAAAGATTCAGATAAAAGAGGGCGATAAAATCGATGTGTTTGTGGAAAGGAAGGAAACAGAGGATGGATATGTTCTTCTTTCAAAGCAAAAAGCAAGCAAATTTAAGATATGGGAAACTATTGAAAAAGTTATTAAAGAGAATGGTTCAATAGAAGGGAAGATTGTAGAACGCGTAAAGGGTGGATTCATTGTTGATATTGGTGCGAAAGCATTTCTGCCTGGTTCACAAGCAGACATAAAACCAATTAAAGATTTCGATTCACTGGTTGGGAAAAGCTTTCAATTCAAAATACTCAAGGCAAACAGAAAGAAAACAAATATTATTGTTTCAAGAAAGGCATTGCTTGAAGAAGAAAGAGACAGAATAAGAAAAAGGACAATTGAAAGCTTGAGGGAAGGGCTTATTGTTGATGGAATTGTGAAGAACATAACGGACTATGGGGCATTTATTGATATCGGGGGGGTGGACGGCCTTCTACACATCAGCGATATTTCATGGGGTAGAATCTCCCATCCATCGGATATTCTTTCCATAGGGGATTGTGTTAAAGTTATTGTAACAAAGTATGATAGAAAATCGGGAAGGGTTTCACTGGGCATGAAGCAGCTTATGCAGGATCCCTGGGAAAGTGTTGACAGTAAGTACAGGGTTGGTATGCAGGTAAAGGCAAAGGTTATCGGTTTCAGTGATGATTCAGCAATCGTTGAGATTGAGCCTGGTATTGAGGGAAAAATTCATATCAGTGATTTAACGTGGACAAAAAAGGTGAAATATCCATACCAGATAGTATCAATGGGTGAAATCATTAATCCTGTTATCATGGATATAAACAGGGAGTCAAAGAAAATGATCCTGGGATTAAAGCAAACGCAGCCGGATCCCTGGATAAGAATAATGAAGAAATATCCGCCAGGTTCAAAAATAAAAGGAAGGATCAGAAAGATCACCGATTTTGGTATATTTGTCGAAATCGAGGAAGGGATCGATGGTCTCGTTCATATATCTGATATTTCATGGACCCAGAGGATCAAACATCCGTCAGAAATATTTAAAAAGGGAGAGGTTGTTGAGGCTGTTGTCCTCCAGATAGAAAGGGAAAGTGAAAAGATATCACTCGGTATTAAGCAACTTGAAAAAAATCCCTGGGAGAATATAAGGGAAAGGTATCCTGTAAGCTCTGTGGTTAGGGGAAGGGTAAGAAGTATAACAGAATTTGGTGCATTTGTTGAATTAGAACCAGGAGTTGAAGGCCTTGTTCATGTTTCTGAGTTCGGAAAAGCAAAGGGCTCGCAGAAGGAAAATGTTTTAAAGGTTGATGATGAGATTGCAGCAGTGGTGACATCTGTTAATGAGAGGGAGAGGAAGATATCTTTAAGCATAAGGGCGCTTGAAGAGAAGATAACGAGAGAGGAGATAGAGGAATTTTTGAGATCTCAGGAATTTCCAAAGATAACGATTGGTGATTTGATTAAAGCCAGACAGAAAAGAAAAAGCTGATGAAAATGGTTGAGGAAAGATATAGATTTTTTAAAAATGCATTTTTTATAATGTTAGGTGTCCTCCTTTCATTCTTAATCCTTGTTTTCATAATAACATTTTTCACCATCGGTGGATTATCGACTTTTCGTGACAGGGTTGCTGTTGTAGAAATAAGTGGTATTATCGCTTCGTCAAGGGAGATTATGAAGGAACTGGAGAGGTATGGATCCGATCCTTATGTTAAGGCAATCGTATTGAGAATTGAGTCTCCTGGTGGCGGGGTTGCGGCAGCTCAGGAGATTTATAATGCCGTCCTCAAACTAAAGGAAAAAAATAAGAAGGTTGTTACATCCATGGGCGCTGTTGCAGCATCCGGGGGTTATTACATTGCATGTGCTTCAGATAGAATTGTTGCAAATCCTGGAACTATAACGGGAAGTATAGGTGTAATTGCACAATTTATAAATTTTGAAGAACTTCTTAGCAAACTTGGTCTCAAGGGTTATGTGATAAAAAGCGGAAGATACAAGGATGTTGGTTCCCCCTTCAGAAGCATGTCCGAAGATGAAAGGAAGCTTGTTCAGGAGGTCATTGATGATATCCACTCCCAGTTTGTTACTGCAGTTTCTGAATCGAGAAAAATTGAGCTTGAAAAGGTTATTGAAATAGCTGACGGAAGGTTTTTTTCGGGAAGGAGGGCAAAAGAGATCGGGCTGATTGATGAACTGGGGGATCTTAATGATGCAATAAAGATCGCCAGCTCCCTTGCGGGAATAAAGGGTGAGCCGTACATTATATACCCATCAAGGAAATTTTCAATACTGGATCTATTCTTCAGAAAATCATCTTTTAGTGATTATTTAAAGGATTCAGGGATAACAGGATTTATAAATGTGTATTATCTTAGCCGTCCATTCGGCATACGTTAAAGGGGGTTGGATATGACAAAAAGTGAATTAATTGAAAGACTAATCCAGAGGATGCCACATCTTCAAAAAAAGGATAGCGAAATGATCGTAAACCTCATTTTCGATTCGATGAAGGAAGCACTCATGAGGGGAGAAAAGATTGAAATAAGGGGCTTTGGCTCTTTCAGGATAAAAAAGAGGGCTCCAAAGGAGGGAAGGAATCCGAAGACGGGCGAAATTGTAAAGATACCCGAGAAGAGAATCCCCTTTTTTAAGGTGGGCAAGGAATTAAAGGAGATGATAAATAGCTAAAATTTAAACCCTCCTTGTATCGTCTAATGGCTAAGGAGGGTTCAGAGATGATTAAAGAAGGTTTAAAACGACTGCCATTAATAATAATATTATCTTTGTCCATTCCCCTTAATATCAGATATGCGTTTTCAGAGCCACTCCCAACAAATAGTCTTGGAAGGGTTTCATATGTTGAAGGTAATGTTGAAGTAAAGGCAGAAGATCTTGAAGAAGCGGTAAAGGTAATGGTTAACATGCCGATTCTACCGGGCGATCTTGTTAACACAGGAGAGATGAGCAGGGTTGAGATTGAGATGGCTGATGGGACAAGGATAAGGGCATCATCCAGAACCTCATTCATCATGAATGCACCACTGGAGGAGTATTCCCTGCCTATCATACGGTTGATTTCAGGAAAAATTGGTATGAGAACCACGGGCAATCTTCAACTCGTAATTGATGGTTCAAACTACAGGGTTATATCAAAGGGGCCAGCCCTGTTTCATTTGAGGGATGAGGAGAAGGTTGTAGAAATATCGGTTAAAAGTGGTGATATCAGTGTTGAAGGCAACTGGGGAATAAAGTTACTTAAGGATGGAATGACAGCAGTTATAAGAGATAATAGAATAAACACTGCGGTGGGGATTGTTCATGGTGGATGGATAACTGAATTTAATGAAAGGGAGGTTAGATCAGCAGATTATATAGATTCCTCAGCACAATTTGGACAATATGAGCTGGAAACATATGGAAGATGGATATATGTGCCTGTTTATGGATACATCTGGAGACCTTATACTTACTGGGGGTGGGCACCATATGTTAATGGATACTGGCTCTGGCGTGCGAGTGCAGGATGGATATGGATCTCCTATGAGCAATGGGGTTGGTTACCTTATCATTATGGACGGTGGATTTATATGCCCGCATGGGGGTGGTGCTGGGTTCCTGGAACTGGATGGGGTTTATGGATACCTGGTGCAGTATACTGGATATATGGGCCAGGATGGATAGCATGGGGGCCCCTTGCTCCAGGGGAGTTTTTTCTATGGGGTAGAATTAATATTGCGAAGCCTATAAATTGTGGATTTCCAGGGGGAGTAGTAGTGGTGGAGAAACATGCAGTTATTAAAAACAAGATTGTAGTTAAACCCATCAAATTAGCCGATGATCCATTGAAGAGGGGCAGGATAGTTCAACCGCCACCTCCCCATCAGAATGATAAAAGAAATGAAGAGGTTAAGGTCCACAGGCGAGATGATTTCAGGGGTAATTCACTAAAGAGGGTAGAAATGAATTTCGAAGGGCAAAAGCAACCAAGCATAACATGGACAAAGGAAAGGGGCGAGTCTTTAGTAAAAGATAGGTTTCCCATAAGGCAGGATCCCTATAAAGGGAACATTGAAAATAGAAGGTTTGAAAGAAACGTAAAATATCCGATAAACCCCAGTAATCATTACGGAAACGATACTAAAAGGAAATGGCAAAATCCGGTTATAAGGGATAAAAGCCCCGGAGGATTCTTAGAATCGAAAAATTTTTCAGGAAGTCGGATAACTGGAGGATCAGGATTCTCTAAGAGCAGAAGACTATCCAATCTGAATAGCCTTCAAAAGTTTGAGTCTGGTTTTCGTTCATTTATGAATCCAAGACAATTTAAAGCAAGATGAACGGTTAGGATTATGAAATTTTATAGCTGGCATGAAATTCCAAGGGAGAAACTATCGAAGGGGATTGAAAGGCAGATGCTGTGGGGTGAGAAGGCAATGATATGTAGATTTATTATTGACCCCCATGTCGAGATTAGAACGCATGCTCACAAGAACGAGCAGTATACCATGATTTTGAAGGGAAGGGCTTTGATCAACCTCGACGGGATTGAAAGGGAGCTGAAAGAGGGTGATGTTGTTTATATACCAGCGAATAAGCCTCACGGGTTAAAGGTTCTTGATGAGGGTCTTATTGCGCTTGATGTATTCTGCCCGCCCCGAAGGGATTTTATCAACGGCAGCGATAGATACCTCAGGTAAAAACATTCAGGAAAGTGTAGCTATTTTTTTACTGCCTTTGGTTTCTTGAGCGCTTTTTCATTTATAGGCAGAATCTCCCTTACAAATGGATAAGCTGCAATGTATAGGTAACCTGGATGAACCTTAAGGCATTCCGCGAGCGATTTTATAATCTTGGGACTGGGTCTGCGGAGATTCTTCTCCAGATAGCTTATATAGTTAGCTTTCACACCTACCTTTTCAGCAACATCTTTCTGGGTGAGACCGAGCTCCTTCCTCCTTTCAAACAGGATTTTTCCGAAGTCTGATATCAATTTCTTCTTTGGGATTTTTTCCTTCATATTACTCCTCCTTTCTAACTAATAGATAATTTATCACAAATTTAGTAACTTTGACAACGATCATTTATAAATACAAACTTCTTGCAATTTCGCCCGCTGGATCTATAATAATTGAAAAGATGATGTGATAAATATGCAGATTCTCTGGGCTCCATGGAGAATGGAATATATCCTCGATGAGAGAAAAAGGGAGTGCATTTTCTGTCTGCTTCCTGGTGAAGGAGATGACAGGAAAAGCCTTATTCTCTATAGAGGAAATAAAGTTTTTGTTATTATGAACAGATATCCATACACAAATGGTCATCTTATGGTATCACCCATTAGACACGAAGGTAGTCTTGAGTGCCTTGAGGCGGAAGAGATGAGGGAGCTTTTCGAGATGATAAGGGAGTGTATTATCATTTTAAAAAAGGAACTCCATCCAGATGGTTTTAATATAGGGATGAATCTGGGAAGGGTAGCTGGTGCTGGTGTTGAAAATCATCTTCACTTTCACATTGTTCCAAGGTGGAGCGGAGACACGAATTTCATGCCTGTATTAGCGGATGTCAAGGTGATGCCTGAATTCCTTGAGGTTACATATGGGAGACTAAAGCCTCATTTTGATAAGTTAAAATGTTAAAAATCCTCAGGAATATCCTGATTGTTATCCTTACCATTTTCATAATAACATTTTCCATAAAAAATAATCAGCCTGTAAAGATAGTTTATTATTTTGGAATAGAAACAGGAGAAATTCCTCTTTATATTGTAATCATTACATCTTTTCTGATCGGGGTCATAACAGGAATTATCTGTTCATTATCAGCTATGATAAAGGGCAGGATAGAAATAAAAAGGAAAGAGAGAAGAATAAAAGAACTTGAAGAGTTACAAAAGGAGAGATCAACAAATTAGAATTTAATTGTGCCATAACAAAGCTATCAATGGATTATTATGGAAAAGATGAGGATCTTAAATTTAGAGCTTAGGAAGCTCCTTTATTTAGTTTTAATAATTATTACGACTGCCATAGATGTTAATTCAAAAACCTATCTGGGAAACAAGCTGGAAAAAGAACTAAAAGAAAAAAACATCGCAGTAAAGGCAAAAAAGGAAAGATGTTTAGTAAAGGAAATAAGATTCTGGTCTGATAAGAATTATACAAGGGTTGTTGTTGATATCGATGGAAGATTGGAATTTAGATACAGATTGCTGAAGAGAGACAAAAGTATTGATTTACCGCCACGTCTTTATATTGATCTCATTAATGCAAGGATAAGCTCATCGATCAGGGAACCAATTCTGATCGAAAATAATCTGTTAAAGAGGATAAGGGCCGCACAGCATACATCTGAAGTTGTGAGAATTGTTCTGGATATTGAGAGGATAGACAATTATAGAATATTTGCACTCGAAGAACCTTTAAGAATTATTATAGATGTATATAGGAGTGAAAAGAGTGGGGAAGAGATAAAAGAAATTATTGAGAAGGAAGAAAAAGAGGTCAAAGAAAAAGGAAAAGGTAATGCAGATGATCTATCAGCAGTTATCAAAAAAATCGTTATCGATCCAGGGCATGGTGGTAAGGATTCAGGTGCGATAGGGGTTAATGGATTGATGGAGAAAGATCTTGTCCTTGATATATCGTTAATGCTTAAAGAAATGATAGAAAAGGAGCTGGGTATTTCAGCTATCCTGACAAGAGATGATGATAGATATCTATCGCTTGAAGAGAGAACAGCAATAGCAAATATTCAAAATGCTGATATTTTCATTTCAATTCATGCCAATTCAAGCCCAAAGAGAAACACGAAGGGTGTTGAAACATATTTTCTGAGCCTTACAAAGGATCCCGAAGCCATGCGTGTTGCAGCAAGGGAGAATGCTATTTCTTTAAAGAAACTTGATGATTTGCAGCTTATTTTGAATGATCTTATGTTTAATTCAAAGATAAAGGAAAGCAGCACGCTTGCTTCATATATTCAAAAATCAATAATACTCAATCTCAATGGAAGATATTCAGATGTAAATGATCTTGGTGTGAAGCAGGCACCCTTTTATGTTCTCATAGGGGCAAAAATGCCTTCAGTTCTCGTTGAAGTATCATTTATAAGTAATCCCATCGAGGGAAAAAGATTGGAGAGCAGGGAATACAGGAGAAAGATTGCAAGGGGGATATTAGAGGGGATCAAAAATTATATAGAGCATACAGAGATGGCGTATAATAGAAATTAGATAGATCCTCAGGAATTTATTAGAAATGTATGCTTCTTTTGAGCTAAGAAAGGATATAGATGGATTAATATCAATTATTGGAGGAAAGGGGGGAGAGCTCCTTTCCAGTGTAAAAGAGTACCTGAGAAAGGGATATGAGCTGATACATACACGCCATCGTTTGGGTGGATCCGGATCAGATACCGTAATGGCACATACCTATCTTGTTGATCGTGCAATAAAAAGGATCTTCGAAAAATCCTGCATGGATAATTGCGAATCAACCGGATCTTCAGCAGAGGGTATTACTCTAATAGCCACAGGGGGGTATGGAAGAGGTGAGCTTTACCCTCATTCGGACATTGATCTGCTTTTTATCCATAGAAAAAGGATCAATACTACCCTGGAGAGGATTGCAAAAGACATCCTTTATATCCTCTGGGATTCGGGACTTGATGTTGGATATAGCATAAAAACAATAAGCAACTGCATAAAACAGTGCAGCACCGATTTTACCGTGAGGACAAGCTTACTTGATTCAAGATACCTTGCAGGTGATAGGGATCTTTATAGGAAATTTGAGGATGATGTAATGAGTGCCGTATATCGAAAGAGGCTGAGGGCTTTCATCGAAGATAAGATAAAAGCAATGGAAATGCGCCACAGAAAATATGGCGACACAGTTTATATTCTCGAACCTCATATAAAAGATGGGAAGGGGGGTCTCAGGGATATACATGCCGCAATCTGGATTTCGAGACTTACACATGATGCTGATAAGCCCCAGCACCTTCAGAGGGCCGGCCTTCTGCTTAATAGGGAGAGGAGGGAACTGGAGGAAGCATGGGAATTCATGAGGAAATTACGATGCGAGATTCACTATCTCAGCGGGAGGAAAAATGACCAGCTTATATTTGAATTCCAGGAGAAGATCGCCAGAAATCTCGGCTATTTTGATGATGAAAAAACAAAAGCTGTGGAAAAATTCATAAGTGATTACTACAGGCACGCATCCAACATCCATTATATAACGGGAAGAATTATAGAAAGATGTCTAAAGGAAAACAGACATGAGGAAAAAAAGCGCCTCTGCTCCAGCAAAAAGATTTTGGGCAGGGGGATCTTTTTAATTGATAATGAAATACATATCTCTAACGAACATGTTAATAAAGATCCACTTATTATGATTCATGCTTTCTATATTTCTGATTCTCATGGAATTCCTATATCAAGTAAATCTCTTGACATAATCAGAGAGAGGGTTCATCTCTTTAAAGAGGATGTAATAAATTCCAGCAGTGCGAGGGATATTTTCTTTAAAATAATCAACGGTAAGAATCCAGGCAAAATTCTCTCCGAAATGAATAAACTTGGTATACTTCAGGCGATGATTCCGGAATTTGGAAAGCTTTTTTGCAAAGCTCAGTATGATCTTTATCATGTATATACAATTGATACACATTCAATTTATACTGTTTGTGAAATTAAAAAAGTTCTTGATGGAAAATATGAAGAAGAATTTCCACTGTTAACCCAGATAGGAAAGGAGATAAGATGGAAGGATGTTCTTATTCTTTCCTGCCTGTTGCATGATATAGGAAAAGGTGAAGGTAACAACCATTCTGAAAAGGGAGCCATGATAGTCAGGAATCTTGCAAAGAGATGGAATATGTCGGAAGAAAGAGCGGAACTTCTTGAATTTCTTGTGAGAAAACATCTTTACATGTCTGAGATTGCGCAGAGAAGAGACCTTCACGATCCAAAGCTTGTACTTCAGTTTTCAAAGGCCATAGGCGATGTGGAAAGATTAAAATATCTCTACCTCCTCACCTTTTCAGATCTCAGGGCGGTCGGGCCGAGGGTATGGAATGAATGGAAGGGTATGTTGATCCAGGAGCTGTATCTTAAAGCTTATGAGATTCTCGAAAGCGGCGAGGATATATTGAAGAGGCTTGAAGAAAAGGGTCTCGAGACAAGAAGGGAGGTTGAAAGACTGCTTTCTCCTCCCTACTCTATTGAAGAAATTGACGAATTTCTTGATAACATGTCTCCTTCTTATCTTATCTCAACAAGTCCTTCCTCCATATGCAAACATTTTCTTGCTGATAAAAAAAGGGGCTCCAATCCACTGCTCACCGAAGTAGAATCATTTCCAGATAAAGGATATTCGGAGGTTATAATTTCAACCGATGACCGAATGGGGCTTTTTTCAATTATCACTGGATGTATGGCAGCCAATTCAATCAATATCCTTGGTGCACAGATTTATACTGGAAAGGATGGACGGGTAATAGATGTTTTTCAGGTTAACAGTCCATTGAAGGAAGCAATTATAGATGAAAGGAAATGGAAGGTTCTTGAAAAGGATCTTCTGGACACGCTTGAAGGAAGAATAAAGATTGAAGAACTCCTCGCCCGTAAAAGAAAACCCTCATCTGTTAAAGATAGGGTGCCACCGAAGACGCCAACCAGGATAGAGATAGATAATACTGTCTCAGATGCATATACGGTGATCGATATTTATACAGTTGACAGGGTTGGTTTGTTATATGATATTACAAGCACTATGGCAAAACTGGGACTATACATATTTGTGGCAAAGATATCTACAAAAGTTGATCAGGTGGCAGATGTTTTTTATGTGAGGGATAAATTTGGATGGAAGATTATGGATCAGGGAAGAATAGAGGATATAAAGAAGGAGTTATATAAGGTAATTGATGGATTTTGAAGAGATATATGAAAGATATATCCAATATCTTCTTGTCGAAAAGGGACTTTCCAGAAATACAATTACAGCATATTCATCTGATGTATGGCAGTACATCAGTTTCTTGAAAGATCAAGGGATCAGGAAACCTGATAAAATTGACCACTTTATTATCCGATCCTATCTTATGGAACTTAACAGATGCGGCATCGAGCAGCAATCAATTGCAAGGAAGCTTTCGGTAATAAGAAATTTCCACAGGTATATGTTAAAGGAGGGATTCTCGGAAAATGATCCATCAGTGGTTGTGGATTCTCCAAAGATTAAAAGGGACCTCCCTGATGTTCTTACCTATGACGAGGTCTTACGGATTCTTGCTTCTCCTGATATATCCTCTCCACTTGGGTCGAGGGATGCAGCAATGATCGAGCTGATGTATGCATCAGGTCTAAGGGTAACTGAGCTTGTAACACTCACAATGGATCAGATAGACTTGGAATTGGGGTATATAAGGATTATGGGAAAGGGGGCGAAGGAAAGGATAGTTCCAATAGGGGATGAAGCGCTGGAGAAAATTAGGCACTATATTCAAAATTTCAGGGGAAAAATCCTTAACGGGAAAAAATCATCCTACTTGTTCATTACATCAAGGGGGAGGAAAATAACAAGGCAATCCTTCTGGATGAGATTAAAAATGTATGCAAGAAGGGCTGGAATAAGCAGGAGAATTACACCCCATATGATAAGACATTCCTTTGCCACACACCTCCTGCAGGGAGGGGCGGATCTTAGATCTGTTCAGATGATGCTCGGTCACACTGATATATCAACCACCCAGATCTACACACATATTACAATGGAAAGACTCAGGGAAATCCATAGAAGATATCATCCAAGATCATAGAGTTCTCAATGCAGATTATTACAACACATATAAATGCTGACTTCGACACCCTCGCCTCAATGCTCGCTGCAAAAAAGCTCTATCCTGATGCAAAGATTGTATTTCCTGGATCACAGGACAGGACTCTGAGAGATTTCATAATAAAGAGTGCTGGATATATGATAGATCTGGAAAAGGCAAAGAACATAGACCTTAAAAAAGTTAAAAGGCTTATTCTTGTGGATGTGAGACAAAAAAGCAGAATAGGCATTTTTTCAGAGCTTGTGGATAGGGGAGGTGTTGAAATACATATCTATGATCATCATCCATCAACCGATGATGATATAAAAGGTGATTTTGAAGTGGTAAAACCTGTTGGCTCAACAACAACCATACTTACCCATATCCTTAAAGAGAGGGGTATTGAGATCACACCTGATGAGGCAACAGTTTTTATGCTTGGTATATACGAAGACACTGGCTCGCTACTATTTCCATCCACAACGGAGGAAGATTTTACAGCTGCTGCATACTTACTCTCAAAAGGTGCAAATTTATCGGTGGTCTCAAGCATGTTAGCAAAGGAGATTACATCAGTGCAGATAGATCTACTGCACCAGTTGATTAAAAGTATGGAGAAGTATAATTTCGGAGGTATAGAGGTCACTGTTGCTGAATGTTTCTCCGACGAGTTTATTCCTGACTTTGCTGTAATTGTTCAAAAGATGATGGCAATGGAAGACTTAAAGGTGCTTCTTGCAATCGCAAGAATGGGAGACAGGGTTGTTGTTGTTGGAAGAAGCAGAGAAAAGGGGGTAAATATAGGTGAGCTTATGAACACCATAGGCGGAGGTGGTCATCCAACAGCAGGTTCTGCTTCAGTAAAATCAGCGCATGTTGAAGAGATAAAGGAAAGGTTGCTTGGATATTTAAGGGAATTTACAGGAGCTGGGAAAAAGGCAAGGGATATGATGTTTTTTCCTGTTAAAACTGTTGATTACAGAGCAACAGTTCATGAGGCGTCCGAAATACTTTCAAGATACAATATAAATGCGACTGCCGTTGTTGATGGCGATAAGGTGGTCGGGATTATTTCAAGACAGATTATAGAAAGGGCAAGGCATCACGGGCTGGAAAATCTTCCTGTAAGGGATTATATGATTACAGAATTTGAAACTGTATCTCCTGACTCATCTATTGAGGAGATCACGAGAATAATCATAAAAAATAATCAACGTTTCTTGCCTGTACTGAAAGATAACAAGATTGTTGGTGCTATAACAAGGACGGATCTTTTAAGATTTTACGGAGAAATGGAGATCCTTAACAATGTTGATTCTGAATCCCAGGAGTTAAAAAGGGATCTTTCACAGACCCTTGAAAAGGTTTTATCACCTCGAATTCTTGAGCTTTTAAAAAGAGCAGGATCAATTGCAGAATCCATGTCTTTTACTGCATATGTTGTTGGTGGATTTGTAAGAGATCTTTTACTCGGGGTTGAAAACCTTGATATTGATATAGTTGTCGAGGGAGAAGGGATTGCCTTTGCCAGAAATCTTGCAGAATCTTACGGAGCGAGGATGAAGCCACATATGAAATTCGGCACAGCTCGTGTTATCTGGCCCGATGGTTTTTCACTGGATGTTGCAACAGCTCGTCTTGAATATTATCAATCACCAGGTGCACTTCCTACAATCGAGAGGGGTTCAATAAAGCTTGATCTTTACAGAAGGGATTTCACAATCAATACACTTGCAATCAAGTTGAACCCCGAGGGATGGGGAAATATAATAGATTTCTTTGGCGGTCAAAAGGATCTTAAAGAAAGGGTTATAAGAGTATTACACAATCTCAGTTTTGTTGAGGATCCTACACGTATATTCAGAGCAATAAGGCTTTCGGAAAGACTTGGTTTCCAGATAAGTAAACATACGCTGAATCTAATGAAAAACGCTATAAAACTCGAACTTCTCGATAAAGTATCCGGTAAAAGGTTATTTCAGGAACTTTTTCATATCCTTGAAGAAGATGGATATGTTGAGTGTATAAGAAGATTGCACCAGATTGACGCACTTCGATTCCTTCACAGGGAATTAAGATTTAATGAAGAGGTGGAAAGGTTGTTTGAATCAATAGAAAATGTAATTTCATGGTATGAACTTCTTTACAGAAAAGAAGTTGTAAATAAATCAAAGATTCGGTTTTATGCACTTACAGATTTTCTTGATGTGGAGAATTTGAAGGAAATGCTTGATTGTCTGGAAGTTATGGGTAGTATAAGAAGAAATTTGTTTGATGAGAAACTCGCTGCTGAAGAGAAAAGGATCCAGCTTGAAGGAATGAGGGAGATCAGTGGGAGCGAGATATATAATGCTATGATGCCACTTAGTCTTGAGGGGCAACTGTTCATTCTTGCTAAGACAAAAGAGGAAAAGGTGAGAAGGGCTATATCCTACTTCTTTACAAGATTAAAGGATTTGAAGACTGAGCTTACAGGAAAGGACCTGATAAGGATGGGATTCAGGGAGGGGCCGGTTATTGGAAGGATATTGAGGGAGCTTCTCGAGGCCAGATTAAATTGTGAGATCCTATCAAGAAGTGATGAGGAGAATTATGTAAGGAGATATTACGGGGTTGACAGTTAAAATAACCTCTGATAGAAAAAATGGAATATGCAAAGCATGCTTCAGGAAATATTAATAGCAATTGTTCCTGTTCTTCTCGCAATAACGCTCCATGAAGTGGCACACGGATATATTGCCTATATCCTTGGTGATCCCACTGCAAAGATGATGGGCAGACTCACACTTAATCCATTACATCACATTGATATATTTGGCACCATACTCCTTCCATTTTTTCTTTACTACATTTCTGGTGGCAGAGTGGTTTTTGGTTATGCAAAGCCTGTTCCTGTTAATTTTTATAATCTCAGAAATCCAAAGAGGGATATGATTTGGGTTTCAGGAGCAGGTCCTGCAACGAACATTATGCTGGCACTGCTAAGCGCATTTTTGTTTCATATTATTACATATTTATATCCCGAGCTTATTCACTTCGTTAATCATCCAGGAATGCTTTATTATAAGGGCGGATGGATCGACTTTTTTCTTGTACCGCTTTTATTGATGATGGTTGTCTCCGTAGAAATAAATATCTTGCTCGCATTCTTTAACCTTATTCCAATTCCACCTGTCGATGGAGGGAGGGTTCTTGTTGGTCTCCTTCCGGAAAGATACTCACGTCTTCTGGAACAGGTTGAACCTATAGGTATAATATTAATTGCTTCGATCCTTATATTCAATCCACTGGGGATTATAAATAGATTATTCTGGCCAGCGATAGATTTATTTAGAAAATTGCTCCTCTGGTATTAGGAGATTTTATACCTTCAGGAGGAAAGAGATGAAGAAAGTTGTTCTCAGCGGAAACAGACCAACAGGAAGGCTTCATCTTGGCCATCTTTTCGGTGCACTCGATAACTGGGTCAAACTACAGGAAAGTTATAGATGTTTCTTTTTTGCTGCAGACTGGCATGCACTGACAACCGAATATGCAAATCCTGAGACGATAAAGAAAAATACCTTTGAGATGTTTATTGACTGGTTTAGTGCTGGGATAGATCCGGAAAAGAGTGTAATCTTTATACAATCAGAAGTAAAACAGCATGCCGAGCTCCATATTTTACTTTCAATGATAACTCCGCTGGGATGGCTCGAAAGGGTTCCAAGCTACAAAGAAATCCAGCAGGAACTGAAGGATAGAGATCTCAACACATATGGATTTCTTGGTTATCCTCTTCTTCAGACCGCTGATATATTAATATACAATGCTGATTATGTTCCTGTTGGTGTTGATCAGGTTCCACATATAGAACTTGCCAGGGAGATAGCAAGAAGATTTAATTACCTATACGGTAATGTTTTTAAGGAACCCCATGCCCTTCTTACAGAAGTTCCTAAGGTACCAGGAACGGATGGAAGAAAAATGAGCAAGAGCTATGGAAATGCAATATACCTTACAGATTCTGACGAAGAGATAAAAAAGAAGATACTCCACATGATTACTGATCCGAACAGAAAAAGGAGACTTGATCCAGGTGAGCCAGAAGTCTGCCCTGTCTTCTGGTTGCATAAAATATTCACAGATGATGAAAAAAGACAAGATCTCGCCAGTGGTTGTAGAACAGCTTCCATAGGCTGTGTTGATTGTAAATCTGTTTTAATTAACAATGTTATAAGATTTATCGAGCCGATAAGGGAGAGGAGAGTTGAGATTGAAAAACACATTGATGAAATTCCTATGATTATTGAGGAGGGCAACAGAAAGGCAAGAGAGGTGGCAGAAAAAACAATGGAAGTAGTCAGAGAAACAGTTTTTGGTTCTGCACGATGAATTCAGCTCCCAAGATTAAACTTGAAATATTTGAAGGTCCTCTTGATCTTCTCCTGCATTTAATAAAAAAGAATGAAGTTGATATCAGAGATATTCCTGTTGCAGTGATAACAAAGCAATATATGGAGTATCTTGAATTAATGAGATTTCTCAATCTTGAAATTGCGGGTGAATTTCTGGTTATGGCATCCACCCTTTTATATCTGAAATCAAGAATGTTGCTTCCTGAAGAAAGGGAGGATGATGAGGAAGAGATCGAAGATCCAAGAAAGGAACTCGTAGAGCGATTGCTTGAATATAAAAAATTCAAGGATCTGGCAGAACTTCTGGAAAAGAGGAAATTAGTAAACAGGGATGTCTTTGTAAGGGAAACTGCATATAATGCAATCAAGGATGAAATGCATGTTGAGGTTTCGCTTTTTGATCTGCTTGATGCATTCAGAAGAATTATGGAGAGATCCAAGTTCTCTGAGATTTATGAATTTGTTAGTGAAAAAATAAACATAAAAGAGGTAATGCTATCAATTGTTCAGAAATTGGAGAATGGTAAAAAACAATTTGATGAGCTTTTTGATAGCAGCTATACAAAGGAACATATTATAGCAACTTTCATAGCGATTCTCGAACTTGCAAAGATTTCTCTCATTCGCATATATCAGTTTGAGCTCTTCGGCCCTATTTACATAACTCTCCTCGTTAGTGCTGAAATTTGCAGGAAAATAATTTCTGAAATAGGAGACGAAATTGGAGAGGGATACCCTGAAATCAATAATTGAAGCGCTTCTTTTTGTTTCGGGCAAACCGATAGATCTCGATAAGTTTAAAGAGGTAATCGGTGAAGAAAGATCAAAGATCAGGGATGCTCTTCATGAGATGATGGAAGAATATCAATCAAGCGCTAAAGGTATAGAGATTGTTGAGGTGGCAGGTGGTTATCAGATGAGAACAAAAAGTGACTTCAGTGAGTACATAAAAAATTTTTTCCAGATGAAACCTGCGAGATTAAGCAGGCCAGCAATGGAGACCCTTGCTATAATTGCCTACAGACAACCTATAACAAGAAGTGAGATAGAATATATAAGGGGTGTAGATTCGGGAGGAATTTTAAGGGCGCTTCTTGAGAGAAAACTTATAAGGATTGTTGGCAAAAAGGACGTTCCGGGAAGGCCCCTTCTATATGGCACAACAAGAGAATTTCTTGAGTTATTTGGTCTCAGCAATATAAAGGACCTTCCGACATTAAAGGATCTTGATGAAATTAACGGCGAGTCAGAGATTCTTATTGAAGAGAAGGAACAGGTTGTTCCGGAAAGGAATGATAACAATGATAGCAGGAGATAATGGAGAAAGTGTTATTTTTGAAAGGCTTCATAAGATCATTGCAATGGCAGGTATTACATCAAGAAGAAAAGCAGAAAGGCTTATCCTTGAGGGAAGAGTTGATGTTGATGGAAAAGTTGTAAGAGATCTTACGCTAAGGGTAAATCCTCTGACTTCCATAATAAAGATTGATGGGAAGCCCATAAGGCTTCATAAAGAAAAAATTTATATTGCCTTTTACAAACCTCGTGGTGTGATAACAGCCATGGAGGATCCCTTTAAGAGAAGATGCATAGGTGATTTTGTGAGAAATCTTCCATGGCGTCTTTTTCATGCGGGAAGACTGGATAGGGATTCTGAAGGATTAGTAATTTTAACCAACGACGGTAATTTTGCAGAGAGGATTACACATCCTCGATTTGGAATTGAAAAGAGATACATTGTGAAGGTAGAGGGATGCCCCTCCAGGGATGTTCTCGAAAGAATGAGGAAGGGGATAAGGCTGGATGATGGTCCTGCAAGGGTAAAAGAGGTTTATGTGAGGAAGAAGGGCAGGGCCTGGTCAATCCTTGAAATCGTAATGATTGAGGGAAAAAAGAGGGAGATAAGGAGATTGTGTTATACCCTCGGTCACCCTGTTAAATCATTAAAAAGGATCGCTTTTGGACCCGTTACCCTGAGAAACCTGAAACCTGGAGGGATGAGATTACTTGAAGATTGGGAGATCAGGGCCCTTCTTTCATCCCGATCATCCTCTTTACCATCTTCATCCATACCCCCAGCTTCCTTTCCGCAATAAAGCCCAGTTTTTCATAAAATCTTATTGCGTTTAAATTGTCTTCACCAACCCACAGGGCGACGGAATCCCTCCCCCTTTTTACCGTTTCTTCAAATATCCTCATCATGAGCGCCCTGCCGATCCCTTTTCTCTGGCTCTCCTTCCTTACAGTGATCTCATGCAGTTCAACAACTTCCCTTCCATCATGGTCAATCCAGTTATAATGTACAGATGCAAAGCCCTGGATTACTCCTTTTTCCCAGGCTATAAAGAATCCCGATGAATCCTTCCTGTATAACCATTTTAAATAAGCAAGGGCCCTTTTCTTTGTATGCCAGAAATAATCCCCCTTCTCCTCCTGATAGGCAGAGAAGTAAACCTCAGCTAATTGCTTTAAGAGTGTTGAGAATTCTTCAGGAGATGGATTTTTGATTTCTAAAATATCCAGTTCAAATATCGTCTTTTTTTGTTTATTATATCATATGGATAAGGGTTATTTGCAGGGAGGCTATGAAGGTGGGAAGAAAAGAATTTTTGAAGGTTCGTGAAATTCTATCGAGCCTGCTCCGGATAAGTAACCTGATGGCAAGCCCGATGCCTCCAGAAGGGGTTCTGAACGGTATTCTTGAAAGTATTATAAATGGGCTTAAATACGACAGGGTTGCTCTGTATCTGCTGAGCGAAGATGGGAAGACCCTTGAGGGTGTTATGAATATTGGATGTAAAGTGAGTATCAAAAATATAAAATACAGAATTCCTGAGGATGATTGTGTTGAAACAAAAGTTATAAAAACAGGGAAGGTTTATTTTATAAAGGATGGATTGTATGATGATTTACTGACAGAACTTGATAGAAAGAGAAACCTTGCTTTACAGAGAAGTTGTTGTGTTCATGTTCCTGTCCTTGCAAGGCAAAGGGTCATAGGGACCATAGCAGCTGATAGAAGTTTCAGCAAAACAGATATTACAACCGAGGATATCGAGTTACTGCAGATGTTTGCAAATCAGGCAGGTCTTGTTATAGAAATGAATCGTCTCCTTGAAACAGTAAAGAGGGAAAGAAATCTCGTTAAAACAATCCTTCAATCATCACCCAATGCCATCGTCGCAGTTGATACATTAGGAAATATAATATTAGGAAATAAATCATGGGAAGATAATTTCTGCTTTGATGGAAAGGATTATGCTGGAAAACAGTTCCTGAGATATTTTGAATATAATCAAGAACTTTCAGAAAAATTCAGGGAGGTGATAAATAATTCACAAATAGTTAATTATTTTGAAACAAGAATGAATGTTCCCGGAAAGGGGGAAATGTATCTTTCAATTTCCATGGCCCCCATGAAGGATAAAAATGAAAAATCCTCAGGGGCTATTATAATTTTGCATGATCTGACGGAGAAGATGAAAATGGATGAGCAGATAAGGCGTATGAGTCACCTGGCAGCACTGGGTCATCTGGCAGCAGGTATAGCTCATGAGATAAGAAATCCCCTCACAGGGATAAGTGTTTCCCTTGAGATCATAAGGGATGAGATTCCAATGAATGAGGAGTCTTCAAAATTAATAGAGAGAATATCTGATGAAATAATTCGTCTTGAGGGAATAGTGAATTCTCTTCTTGATTTTGCAAGACCTTCTATGCCCGAGAGGAAGCCTTCGGATATTAATGCCATCATTGAAGAATTCGCTGAGATATTTGAGGAAAGGTTAAAGAAGGAAGGGCAGATGATGATAATCACAAAAAGCGATGACAATACTAATGTTTATGTTGATGCTGACAGGATAAAACAGGTTCTATTTAATCTATGCATAAATGCAATGGAGGCAGGTAAGCCTGGATCAAGAATTGAGATAAAGACTTACAGGAAAGATGATCTCATTGCTGTTGAGATAAGGGATTCCGGGAAGGGTATCCCTTCATTTATGAGAAACCAGATATTCGATCCATTCTTCACAACCAAGCAGCGTGGAACAGGACTTGGATTGAGCATAGCGCATTCAATTATAAAGGAACATGGGGGATGGATAGATGTTGAAAGTGAAGAAGGCAAGGGAAGTGTATTTACTATATATCTTCCAACATACGAAAAAGCAAACAGTTGATTAACAGAGTAAATTATGGGCGAAAGGATCCTTATTGTTGATGATGAGGAGCTTATAAGAACATCTCTAAAGCAGCTACTCGAAAAGAAGGGATATGAAGTTCATCTCGCAGGGAGTGCAAATGAAGCGAGAGAAAAGTTCAGTCTTCATTCACCTGGTCTTGTGCTTCTTGATCTTAGGCTCCCTGATGGGAATGGGCTTGAGCTGTTAAAAGATTTTAAAGAGATGCAACCCGATGTTCTTATAATTATCATGACGGCATATGGAACAGTGAGTTCTGCGGTTAAAGCGATAAAACTCGGGGCATATGATTATATAAGCAAACCGTTTAAGGCAAATGAAATATCGTTAATTGTTAAGCTTGCCCTTGAAACCCGATCTCTTCACAGGGAGATGAAGAAGATTGTTGAGGAGCAGAGCAGGAGATATGGAATTCCGAATATCATAGGCGAAAGCCCATCCATGAGAGAGATATTCGATATCATCAGTAAGGTTGCACCTAAATCCGACGTTACAGTTCTTATCTGTGGAGAGAGTGGTACAGGAAAGGAATTGATAGCGAGAGCCCTGCATTATGAAAGCCCAAGGGCTGGTAAATCCTTTGTAAGTATTAACTGTGCAGCGATTCCAAGGGATCTTCTTGAGAGTGAGCTGTTTGGATACGAGAAGGGGGCATTTACTGATGCAAAGACAACAAAAAGAGGGCTTTTCGAAGAGGCTGATGGTGGAACCATATTCCTTGACGAGATTGGCGACATGGATATGGTGCTTCAGGCAAAGTTGTTAAGGGCGATTGAAGAGAAAAGCTTCAGAAGGGTGGGCGGTGTTAAGAGCATTCCATTTGATGTTAGAATTATCGCTGCAACGAATAAGGATTTAGAAAAGCTAATAAAAGAGGGGCTCTTCAGAGAGGATCTGTATTACAGGCTAAAGGTCATATCGATATATATTCCTCCACTCAGGGAGAGAAAAGAAGACATCCTTCCGCTTGCGAAGCATTTCATAGGGGTTTTCAACGAAAGGTTTAATAGAAAAGTAAAGGGTCTTACCAGAGAAGCCGAGGAGGTTTTTCTCCGCTATCCCTGGAGGGGGAATGTAAGGGAACTGAGAAATACTATAGAGAGGATAATGATTCTTGAGGATATAGATTATATAGATGTTGCTAACCTCCCGAAGGAGATGCTTGGGGAGCATAAGGGTAAGGATATATTTATAGGTGAGATAGATTTGACAGGCGGTATTAACATTTATTCATTGCTTGATGAGGTTATGGCTCGTGCAATAAGGAAAGCACTCAGGATGGCGAATGGGAATAAGTCACTTGCGGCAAGAATACTTGGGATAAACAGGGCCAACCTTTGCTATCACATAAAGAGGTTGCGCATGGGTTGAGGAGCGAAAAATTTTTATCCCTCAAATGATAAAAATTTATCATATATCCTCTGATATCAAATTTTAAATCAACAAGGTTCCGAAAAATTTTGAAAAATCAATAGGATACAATATTCTTCAAGATTTTATTTAATAAAACAATTTTCCATTCTGGAATAGAATTTGCATAAAATCAATGGAAGGGAGAAAATTTAAAGGAGGATCTTTAATGGGTATATTTCATTCAGATGTGATGGATATATTCCATGAGTGGTACTACAATCGGCATGAATATGCGAAAAGGTGGAAGGAGAGGACAGGAAGGCCCATATTTGGAACCTTTTGCACTTATGTGCCAGAAGAGCTGCTTTATGCTGCCGGGATACTTCCTGTTCGCATCCTTGGGAGTCATGAAATCCAGGATGTCACAGAGCCTTTTATCTTTGGAATGTTCTGTCCCTTTTGCAGGGATGCACTTGCACAGGGCCTTAAAGGGAAATATGAATATCTTGACGGCATTGTCATTGCCCAGTCATGCTTGCATTTTCGGCAGACCTTCAATACATGGAAATCCCATATTCCAGTAAAGTATGCATACTACCTTCCCATGCCCAATGAGGTTCAATCCCCATTTTCAAGGGTCTATTTAAAGGGAGAGCTCAAGCGGTTTAAAAGATTTATCGAGGAAGAAGTGGGGATGGAAATAGAAAGGGATAGGCTCCGAGATGCCGTCGTGCTTTTAAACAGAAACCGCAATCTTTTAAGAAAGATCTATGAGTTCAGAAAGGAGAAGCAGCCACCTGTTACGGGGCTTGAATGTATGTTTATGGCAATAACAAGCCAGTTTATCGACAAAGAGGAGCACAACAGGGTCCTGGAGGAGGTGTTGAAGGTTCTACCGGAAAGGAGGGTTGATAGAAAAACGGGAATAAGGCTTATGACTGTTGGAAGCGAGAATGACGATGCGGAATTTCTTAAAATGATAGAATCCCTTGGTGCGACGATTGTTATTGATGAGCAATGTGCAGGGAGCAGGTATTTCTGGAACCCGGTGGCGATTTCTGACGATATAATGCAATCAATTGCAGATAGATATATCGACAGACCCCCATGTCCGACAAAGGATTATCCAGCGAGAAACAGGTTTCACCACATACTGAAACTTGCAAAGGATTACAATGTTCAAGGGGCTATAATAATCCAGCAGAAATTCTGCGATCCTCATGAGGGGGACAATCCAGTGCTCAAGAATTTCCTTCAGGAAAACGGTATCCCGTCCATCCTTCTTGAATTTGATTCTATAAATCCATTGGGACCATTCAGGGTAAGGGTAGAGGCATTTCTTGAGACACTCGGGGGTATAGATCTGTTTGATGAAGGATTGTTTTAATTAATTATAAAGGGGGAAGGAGATGGAAATCAGGAGATATAGATCAGAGCCTCTTAAATGCTGGAACAGGGCAAAAGAGCTGAGGGCAAAGATCTACAGGGATTATGCAACAGCACATAAGAGGGGAGGGATCCGATATTCAGGCTCTGCATGGTCATTTCACGCAATACCCTACGGGCTTGGCGATGATGTATATGTGCTTACCAGTGAGCCTTACGGGGCCTCCATTGCCTTTGAAAGAAAGCTAAACGAAGAATTCCAGCAAGCAGCGGAGGCAAGGGGGTGGGCCCACGATCTTTGTGCTTATATGAGGAGCTATCTGGGCTCCATGTATCTTAACAGGTACCTTTTTGGAGGGGAATTTCCAAAACCCGATTTTTGTTTTCAGATTCAGATATGCTGCACGCATTCGAAATGGTACCAGGCTATAGCAGAGTATGAGAATGTTCCCCTTTTTATTTTTGATGTGAGTGTCGGTCCATACAATGAGCTTGATGAGAATAGATTGATGTATGTTGTTAATCAAATGCATGAATCCATTGAATGGCTGGAGAAGGTAACGGGAAGAAAATTCGATGATGAAAAGCTCATAGAAGCAATAAATACAGAATTTGAGGTAACGTCACTCTGGGCTGAGATATGCACACTTAATAAGGCTATTCCAGCACCGCTTGATGAAAAAAGCATGTATTCACTATATGTGCTTGCAACCCTTGACAAGGCATCAAAGGAGGTAGCTTCTTTTTACAGGGAGCTGAGGGACGAGGTTAAGGACAGGGTTGAAAGGGGTATAGCAGCTGTTGCAACGGAAAGGTGCCGCCTGATAACGGATACACAGCCTCCCTGGGGGTTCCTCAAGATCTACAGGTACCTTGAAAGTTTTGGTGCTGTTTCAGTAGGATCCCTGTATACATTTGGGCTTCAGGGTATCTTTGCTGATCAAGAAGATGGTTCATGGGGACCGAGAAAGAGACCTGAACAGCTCGGCATTAAATTGAGAAACAGGGATGAGGCACTCCGCTACTATGCAGATTGGAACCTTTCAAAGCCAGAATGGCAGCATTTCTATGATCCGAAATTAAAAACAGAGATGATGTTGAGGATCATAAAGGAATGGAAGGTTGATGGTGTTATCCTTCATCTCAACAGAGGGTGTGAAGGACTTACAACAGGAATTATGGAAAACCGGCTCGGAATCATCAAGCATGGTATTCCTGTTATGACCTACGAGGGCAATATGGGTGATGAAAACGAATTCGACGAAAAAAGGGTTATTGCAAGGATAGACTCCTTTATGGAAACACTGGGGCTTTCAAAAATAGCTTAACAAGGGAGGAAAGTGATGATTTTTGCAGGTATCGATATGGGAGCAAAGATGATAAAGGTTATTCTGATAAAAGATGGGAATATTGTGGCAAAGAGCAAAATCACTGGCGGATTTGATGAAAAGGAAAGTGCAAGGGAAGCATTGAGAAAGGCACTGGATCAGCTGTCTGCTGGATTTGAAGATCTTGGAGCAGTTGTTTCAACGGGTGTGGGAAGAAAGCTTGTTGATATAGCAACATTCAGTGTAACAGATGTTACAGCTGATGCGAAGGGCACTGTGTTTTTACATCCATCTGTGAGAACAGTTATTGATGTTGGAGCTGAAGAAGGTAGGGCCATAAGATGTGATGCTTCAGGAAGGGTCATAGATTTCGCTGTTAATGAAAAGTGCGCTGCAGGAGCGGGTTCCTTTGTTGAGGCAATGGCAAGAGCAGTTGAGATGGAACTGGACGAGTTTGCTGCAGCATCACTTAAATCTAATAAGGAAATACCGATGAATGCACAATGTGCAGTTTTTGCAGAATCGGAAGTTGTATCCCTTATCCATTCAGGAACGAGCAAGGAGGATATATCAAAGGCTGTGCATGATGCAATGGCAAGCAGGGTTACTGCAATGGTTAGAAGGGTTGGTGTGGAAAGGGAGCTTGCTTTTATTGGTGGGGTTGCAAAGAATCCAGGTTTTGTTCAATCGTTGAAAAGATCGCTGGGGATTGAAAATATAATAATCCCCGAAGACCCCGATTTTGTTGGTGCAATAGGTGCTGCACTAATAGGGTCTGAAGGGAAAATCAGGGAGGAGTAACAGAGATGCGTGATAGGGAATTCTGGAGATGGAAGGAGTATAACTGGAGAAATCCTGACATGGACTGGCGAAAAGCGGAAATTATTGCAGCTGGAATTGATGTGGGGTCAGTGAGTTCACAGGCAGTTATTATGCTTGACGGAGAACTCTATGCATACAGTAGCATAAGAACGGGATCAAATAGCCCTGATAGTGCAAAGAAGGCGATGGATCGTGCCATTGAGGGAACAGGTCTTACAATGGATAACATACATTACATTGTGGGAACCGGTTATGGAAGGGTAAACATCCCCTTTGCTAATAGAGCAATCACTGAGATTGCATGCCATGCAAGGGGTGCAAACTACATGGGAGGCCCAAAGGTAAGGACCATACTTGATATGGGTGGACAGGATTGCAAGGCGATAAAATGCGACGAAAAAGGCAAGGTTATCAATTTCCTTATGAACGATAAATGTGCAGCCGGAACAGGAAGGGGGATGGAGGTTATTGCCGATCTCCTTGCCGTTCCTATTGAAGAGATAGGGCAGAGATCACTGGAAGTTGATGAGGATGTTCCTGCTGTAAGCAATGTGTGCGTGGTTTTTGCAAAATCGGAAGCAATGGCTCTCATGAAGGAGGGGTGGAGTAAAAATAAGGTCCTTGCTGCATACTGTCAGGCTATGGCTGAGAGGGTTGTTACACTCCTTGAGAGGGTTACAGTTGAAAGGGAATTTTTTATAACAGGTGGAATTGCAAAAAATATAGGGGTTGTAAAGAGAATAGAGAAACTGCTCGGAATTGAGGCGATGAAGACTGATTATGATAGTCAGATTGCAGGGGCATTAGGTGCGGCACTCTTTGCAACTGCAATAGTTAAGAAGGAAAGAAGTGCTGCCTGAAGGGGAGAATATATGATTGCAAATTATGGTTATATGGATGGATCCGGAGAGTTTTTTATCTCCATTGATACAGACAAGTGTGCAGCATGTAAAGATAAGCCGTGTATTCAAGCATGTCCAAAAGGTATGTTTGAAAAGATCATTGATGATTATGATGATGAGGTTGTTGCAATAAAGGAGATATACAGGAAATCGATCAAATATGAATGTGCTCCATGTAAACCTGCAAAAGGATGGATTAGCCTTCCCTGTATTGAGGCATGTTATCCAAAGGCAATCACCCACAGCTGGTAAAATATGAAGATGGTTAATTTTTTTATAAATGGAAGGAAGGTTAGCTCAAAAGGTGGCGAAACAATCCTGAAATCAGCCCTCAGGGAAGGCTTTTACATTCCCCATCTGTGCACACATCCTGATCTCCCCCCATCATTAAAAATACGCTCCGATGCATCTATTTATCAGGGCGAAAGAAAGGTGGTAGGAAAAGCAGGAGAGGTATATGAAGGGTGTGGGCTCTGTGTGGTGGAGAATGAGGAGACGGGAGAAATCCTGAAAAGCTGCGAGACTTATCCATCTGAAGGGATCAGCATTGTAATAGATTCACAAAATGTGAGGGAAATAAGAAAAAATTTGCTGAGCAAGATTCTCTCAGATCATCCTCATGTATGTCTGATATGTCCTCAGAGGGAAGGATGTACAAGAGAACTGTGCACCCTGAATGCGTCTATTGCTGAAAGATGCTGCACGAAATTTGGAAATTGTGAACTTCAGATGATATCCGAATTCATAGGAATAAAGGAAGATACACCAAAGTATAAAACGCTAAATCTCCCCATTATAAAAGATGAGCCTTTAATAATCAGGGATTACAACCTGTGCATTGGATGCCTGCGGTGTGTATTGGTATGTGAGGAAATAATAGGTGCAAAGGCGCTGGGTTTTACTGTTGTTGATGGGAGGGTTGTTGTTGGAACAAGGTATGCGTCATCACTTATGGACTCCCACTGTCAATTCTGCACAGCCTGTGTGGAGGTCTGTCCAACTGGAGCACTTCTCGATAAAGAGATATCAGATCGAATCAGAAGGGCGAGGAAGCCTCCCTGTGTGGTTTCCTGTCCTGCGGGATGTGAGGCACCCGTATACATAAGACTGATCTCCCAGGGAAAATTCGATGAAGCCCTTGCCGTGGTGAGAGAAAGGATACCATTTCCCGGTGTACTTGGAAGGGTATGCTACAGTCCCTGTGAGGATGACTGCAGGAGAAGATTTCTCAACAGCCCTGTTTCCATAAGGGCACTAAAAAGGTTTGTTTCGGACATGGACACGGGCTACTGGTTAATGAAACTTAGGAAACCTGTTTCAAAAGGCACCAGGGTTGCGGTGATCGGTTCAGGGCCATCAGGGCTTACAGCTGCATACTATCTTTGCAGGAAAGGTTATAGTGTGGATGTTTTTGAGGCGCTTCCGTATCCTGGAGGTATGATGAGATTTGGCATACCTAAATTCAGACTTCCTGAGGAAGTACTGGAGAGGGAAATAGGGATACTAAGGGGACTGGGAGTAAATATTTTCACGAACAGGAGAATTGAAGACATCTCTACGATTTTTTCAGATGGGTACAGTGCAGTTTATATTGCAACTGGAGCAAATAGACCAAGAAGGATATCAATTCCCGGAATAAATGTTCCAGGAGTTATTGAGGGGATTGAATTACTGAGAAGGATAAACTCTGGAGATGAAGTAAAGCTTGGGAAGAGGGTAGTTGTTATTGGAGGAGGAAATGTTGCAATAGATGTTGCGAGATCAGTCATAAGGCTTGGTGCTGATGATGTTACAATTGTGTACAGAAGGACAATCAATGAGATGCCTGCTTTCAGAGAGGAGATCGATCAGTGTATAAAGGAAGGGATAAAGTTTGTTTTCCTTGCATCCCCAAAGGCGATTGAGGCATCAGGGGAGTCATTGAAAATTATATTTATGCCCATGAAACTGGGTGAACCTGATATAACAGGCAGGAGAGTCCCTTTACCATCAGGAGAGGATGATTTTTCACTAACTGTTGATAATATTATATTCGCCATCGGGCAGGATCCCGAAGGTATGGAGATTTTTGGACTGAAGAACATAGATCCTGAGACACTTGAAACAGACATAAAAGGGGTCTTTGCCGGTGGTGATCTTTTAAGGGGCTCTTCATCTATTGTCGAAGCTGTTGCAGACGGGATAAAGGCCGCATCATCAATAGATAGATTTTTGGGAGGGGATGGAAATGTAATTGAGATGATATACGATGGTCCGAGAGCAGAGCCTTATGGAAGGCAGATAGAAGGTTTTGCACACAATGAGAGAGATGAAGAAGAGATTATAGCTCCGGAGGATAGAATAAAAAATTTCAACGAGGTGAAACGGGGCTACAGCTATGATAAGGCATTGGCGGAGGCAGCAAGATGTCTCAGATGTGATGTGAGATATTCTTTTTCTCCAATAAAGTATCCTCCTCTGAAAAAGTACCTTGAACTAAATGAAAGAAATATATTATCAGTTCCTGAAAGTGAAGGTGTTGTTATAATATACAATGCAGATGGTGATATCATCTATATTAAGGGGTCGGCTGATATGAGAAAATTTCTCAGAGAACTCAGCTTGAAGAATGGAAGATACTTCTCATATGAAGAATATAAAATGTTCACTCAAAGAGAAAGTGAACTGATCCAATGGTATATCCAGAAACATGGTAAAATTCCTGGTGCGGACGAAGAGCTTGACGATTTATTCTGAGGTAGAATAATTCTGCTTATATGCGGGATATAAAGGATAGTGCAACACTCGAATCAGAAGGGTGGGAAAAGAGGTTTATTGCGTGCAGTCCGAGACTGGAAGAGGCAGTGGAAATTTATGAGGCAGCTGGCTATGAAGTACACCTGGCGGAAGTTGATCCAGAAGATCCCGAAATAAAGTGCCTTGTCTGCTTTGAGAAACCTGAAGAATTGAGGAAATACAGGATAATATACACGAGAAAAAGAGGAAATCCTTTAAAATATCTATAGAGGGGGTTTATGATGGAGAGGGATTATTTTAAATACTTCAGGGGAAAGCCTGTCGAAAGCTTTTCATTCAGTGACATAATATATGAAAAAAAGGATGGTGTGGCTACAATAACTATTAACAGACCGGAGGTATATAATGCATACTCAACACTCGCCCTTGAAGAGATGATCGTTGCATTCAGGGATGCATCATGGGATGATGGAATACATGCTGTTGTTCTCACTGGAGCAGGATACATTTCGTTTTGCACAGGTGGTGATGTAAAGGAGTACCAGGAAAATTATACAAAAAGACCAAGGGATTTCTGGAAGTGGATGGGTCTTTTTAATATGGCTCATGAACTTTTCAGAAACATAGGAAAGCCAACGATAGCGAGGCTCAACGGTATGACAGTAGGGGGAGGGAATGAGTGGAATATAGAGGCTGATATTGCAATCGCAGCCTCACATGTAAGGATCCGCCAGGTGGGAACAAGTGTGGGAAGTGTAGCAGCAGGAGGTTCCACCCAGATACTCCCCATAATGGTTGGAGATAGAAGGGCAAGGGAGATTCTCCTTACAAACGACTGGATTGATGCAAAGACAGCACTTCATTGGGGGCTTGTAAATAGGGTTGTTCCTTCGGTTAAAAAAGATGGAAAGTTTCTCGAGGATCATACATGGGCTGAGGCGGAAAAGGCAATAAAGGGTGTTGATGGTTATTCGATCGATCTATCCCTCCTGGATGAGGAGGTAAGAAGATGGTGTGATAAATTCAGGGAGAAGTTTCCCGAGTGTACAAGGTATACAAGGCAGCAACTTAATTTCTGGAAGGATCTTGTCTGGCATCTCACAGTGGGGCATGCAAGAGACTGGTTGAGCATCCATTTTTCATCCTGGGAGCCATGGGAGGGTATGACAGCTTTTGTGGAGAAACGTAAGGTGGATTATGAATTAATTAGAAGGAAAGCAGCGGAGGGTAAGTCAAGCGAGTTCATATGGGGTCCTCCTTCAAAGAATTGCAATACCTGCGGAGCAAAGGGAATACCGGAAGAATTTACATACTGTGGAGTATGCGGCAAGAAATTGGAATGAATTTATAAAACGATAGAATGGTAAGGAGGTGTAACAATGGGATCAACTATGAGGGCTGCGGTTTTCTACGGCGGAGGTCAGGAATTAAGGGTAGAGAATTTGCCGATTCCAGAAATAGCTAATAGTGAGATTCTTGTCAAGGTTGCAGCATGTGGCGTATGCCATACGGATTTGCATTATATTGATCATGGTGTTCCTACATTCAAGAAACCACCCCTTATTCTTGGACATGAGGCATCAGGATTTGTTGTTAGAGTGGGAAATGGTGTAAAAAAATTCAGGGAAGGAGACAAGGTACTCATCCCTGCTGTTTTTACATGCGGATCGTGCAGGAACTGCAGAGCTGGTAGGGAAAACATATGTGATGAGATGCAGATGCTGGGAAATAATATTGACGGGGCATATGCTGAATATGTAAAGGTTCCTGCAAAGGATTGCAGTCATCTTCCAGATGAGATACCAGTAGATGCCGCAAGTATAATTGCTGATGCTGTTTCAACACCATATCATGCTGTAAAAAACAGGGCCCAGGTGAAGCCAGGTGATTATGTGGTTGTGTTTGGATGCGGAGGGGTTGGAATTAATGTTGTTCAGATTGCATCTGCTGTGGGTGCTTCGGTTCTCGCAATAGACATTGTCGATTACAAGCTTGATTTTTCAAAAAAAATGGGAGCGGTAGCAACACTTAATACCTCTGGAATGGTGGAAAAGGAGATAATCAGGGCTATAAGGAATACATTTGGAATGCTTCCTGATATTGCCTTTGAGGCGATAGGTAATCCAAAAACGATCGAGCTTGCATATAACTGTCTGAGACCAGGAGGAAGACTTGTTCAGATTGGTTATACGCATGAAAATGTATCCATAAATGCCGGTAGACTTATGTACAGGGAAATCGAAATAATGGGATCTCTTGGCTGCAGACCTGTGGATTATCCACCGCTCATAGAGATGGTAAGAACAGGAAAGATTAAGATAGAGCCACTTATAACACACAGATTCAAGCTTGAGGAGATAAACAGGGCTTTTGATACGTTAAGAAAAGGTGAAACCCTGAGATCGATCATCGTTTTTGATTAATATGTAAATAAGGAGGTATGAAAATGTCAGTATATAAAAATATAATCCTGGATGTTTCTAATAATATCGCAACTATAACAATAAACAGACCGCCAAATAACATTCTAAACATCGAGACGATGGAGGAGATAAACGTGGCTTTAATTGATGCAAGGAAGAATAATGCTGCAATAGTAATTTTTAATGGATCAGGAGAGAAGGCATTTTCAACAGGAGTTGATATTGCTGATCATACCAGGGAAAAAATGCATAAAATGATAAGTGTATTCCACAATATATTTCGCAATATGTATGAGCTTGATGCAGTGACTGTTGCATCTGTTAAGGGTTATGCGCTTGGGGGTGGTTTTGAACTTGTCATGTTCTGTGACATGATAATTGCCGCAGATAATGCAAAATTTGGTCAGCCCGAAATAAAATTATCACTTTTCCCTCCAGTTGCATGTATACTCCTTCCGAGAATTATATCACCGAAAAGGGCAATGGAAATTTTGCTTACAGGTGAGATTATTCATGCTGATGAGGCAAAGAACCTTGGACTTGTAAACAGGGTCTATCCGCTTGCAGGTTATGATGAGGAGTTTAGAAAGTTTATTGAGACACTGAAGAATCTAAGTGCTGTTGGATTTAAATTTACAAAAAGGGCTGTCTCTGTTGGAGCCGGGAAAGATTTTCTTTCTGCTATCCCGCCTGTTGAGGAACTTTATTTAAATGAGCTCATGAACACGCATGATGCTAATGAGGGTCTCGCTGCATTTATTGAGAAGAGGAAGCCGGTATGGAAGGGTGAATAATATTAAACATCATGGTGAAGAATATTATACAGAATCTTCAGTAATTCCTCCCCAAAATCTCAATAAAGCCTTATCTCCTTCGAATTATTCCATTATTAGGGTATCATGCTACCTTGGCACAAGTTATGCACGATAGATTATTGGCGGGGTATTAATGGCATTCATTATTCTTGTAATTCTTGCAATATTGATATACGTTTTTTTTAAGATTATTCAAAGAAACGGTTAAAAACTATTGAGGGGGTGAACCATGAAAAAAAGATGGATCTTTATTGCTTTAGTGATCCTTATTGTGTTTCCGGCAATGAAGATGGAAGCTGCTGAGAAGACCCATGAGGGTCATGGACAAGTGATCCATACCCATCCGGATCATAGCAAGATGAAGAATCCGGTGAAAGCTGATGCAAAATCCATAGCAAGAGGGAAGAAGATTTATGAGGAGAGGTGCGCTATATGTCATGGAGTCAGTGGAAAGGGTGATGGACCAGCAGGCAAAGCCTTGAACCCACCGGCCGCTGATTTTACCGATGATGTATGGAAGCATGGTTCAAGCGATGGCGAAATATTTATGGTTATAACTGAAGGTGTAAAAAATACAGGTATGAGCTCATTTAAGGATTTAAAGGAAGAGGATAGGTGGCACCTTGTTAACTATATAAAAACATTTTCTAAAAAGAAGAAAAAGTAAATAAGTAAAGATTTTTTAAGATAGTTTGAACCAATAAAATCCTGAAATTCAAAGTGAAAGGATAATTATGTTCACTAAAAATTATATATTACTGACTTTAATCCTCAGTTCTCTGATCTTTATCTATAGCCCTGGTTATGCCCAGCAGACAGAAGAAAAGAGGGTAACCTTGAGAGAACTTGCTAAGGAAGCTCTGGAGAATAATCCAAGAATAATCGCAGCGAGATATACGCTTGAGGCGATGAAGGCTGTTCCACCTCAGGTAAGCTCCTGGCCGGATCCTGAAATTGCTGTTTCAATAGAGAAGATACCGGAGGACAATATAAGTATAAGTGAAGCGGAAAAGATATACAGTATTTCACAGAGTTTTCCATTTCCTGGAAAGCTTGGTCTTAAGGGGAAGATGGCACAGTGGGATGTCGAAAAATTTACAGCGGAGTACAGGACGACAGTGCTCAAGGTTTTAGCCGAATTGAAAATTGCTTACTATGACCTTTACTTCATCAATAAATCCATAGAGATAACAAATAAGAATCTCGATATACTCAAGAAGCTGGAGAAAACAGCCCAAGCAAGATACATTGTTGGGAAGGGGATTCAGCAGGATATTGTAAAGGCGCAGGTTGAAATTTCACGATTATATGAAACACTGGAAATACTTAATGGTAGAAAAGAGAGTATTAAAGCTTTGATAAGAAGCATACTTAATAGGCCTCCAGATTCTCCAGTTGGGGTTCATGAGGAAATAAAGAAAAGCCCATTGGAATTCAATTTCGATCAACTCCTTGAAATTGCATTAAGGCGATCACCCGAGCTTTTTTCAGTGAGGATAGATGTGGAAAAAAACAGGACAGACCTTGAACTTGCAAGAAGGGAGTATTTACCTGACTTCACTGCAAAGGTAGCGATGAGGCAGATGGATGGAAGCATTACAGGTTATGATGCAATGCTTGGAATGAGTATTCCAATCTATTTTTACTGGAAACAGAGAAAGGGAGTAGAAGAGAAAGCGAATTTCCTTTCAGAGGCATTGAAAAAAGAGGAGTCTTTAAAACAATCTATTGCATTCCGCTTGAAGGATTTTTATGTTAATGCCATTACATCACAAAAAGTAATAACCCTGTATGAAAAAGCAATCATTCCACAAGCAGTGATCTCCCTGGAGTCGGCAATAAAGGCATATGAGGTTGGGAAAGTTGATTTTCTTACACCACTGGAAGCGCTTACGAGGCTTTTAAATGATGAACTTTCATATTATCGTGAAATTGTGAATTATCAAGAGAACCTTGCTCGTATAGAGGAGATAACAGATAGTGAAATTATAAGATAAGAAAAGGGTATAAGCTTAAGGGAGATTAATTATGAGAAAAAATCTTGTTCTTTTCATAATATTTTCTATATCTATTATTCTATATGGATGTCAGAGGGGAATTGATGAGAAGATAAAACCTCAATCGTATGAGGAGATGAAACACGAAGAGCACACACATAAAGAAATGAAACATGAGGGGCATGCTGAAATGAAACACGAAGGGCATGAGATGAAGGAGGCGAAGACTGCCGAAATTCCAATGAAGCCCGGAACTGTTATGATTAGTCCTGAAAAACAACAACTTATAGGTATAAAGGCTGAAGTCGTCCAGACGAGAAGATTGCACCGTGACATAAGAACTGTTGGAATAGTTGATTATGACGAAAGAAGGATTGCAAAAATACATACAAAGATACCCGGGTGGATAGAAAAGGTATTTGTTAACTTTACAGGAAAACTTGTAGCCAGAGGCCAGCCCCTTATATCAATATACAGTCCCGAGCTTGTGTCAACTCAGGAGGAATATCTTCTTGCCCTTAGAGCTAAAAAATATATTTCTGGAGCTCCCTACTCTGAAATCTCATCAAGCGCTGATTCTTTAATCGAGGCTACAAGAAAAAGGCTCCTTCTATGGGATATATCTGAGGATCAGATAAAGAGACTTGAGGAAAAAGGGGTTGTTCAGAAATCATTGACACTTTACTCTCCCATAAATGGATTCGTTCTGGAACGAAATGGATTCGAAGGTATGTATGTTACTCCGGAAACAAACCTCTATACTGTTGCAGATCTTTCAACTGTATGGGTATATGCTGATATCTATGAATACGAAATGCCATTGATACGAACAGGACAGGAGGCAATCATTAATCTTTCCTATTATCCCCAGGAGACATTTAGAGGGAGGGTTATTTACGTATATCCATATCTTGATGAAAAAACAAGAACAGTTAAAGTAAGGTTTGAATTTCCCAATAAGGATCTGAGATTAAAGCCACAGATGTATGCAAATATTGAAATAAGGATTGATCTTGGAAGAAAACTTTCCGTTAGTGAAACAGCTGTTCTGGATTCGGGTGAACGGAAAATAGTTTTTGTTGATCTGGGAAATGGGCACTTTGAACCGAGGGAGGTAAAAACAGGGATAAAGGCAAAGGATTACTATGAGATAATTTCAGGCCTGAAAGAGGGAGAGAGGGTTGTTAGTTCTGCAAACTTCCTTATAGATTCCGAAAGTCGACTGAAAGAGGCAATGGGTGGGATGATGCATGAACATGGAGGTAGCAAATGATTGCGAGGATGATTGAGTTTTCAATAAAAAATAAATTTCTCATTTTTCTTCTTACTATTTTTCTTATTTCCTGGGGTATATGGGCTATTAAAAAGACTCCTCTTGATGCGATTCCCGACCTTTCAGATGTTCAAGTTATTGTTTTTACTGAATGGCCAGGAAGGAGTCCCGATCTTGTTGAGGATCAAATAACCTATCCCATTGTTACAACAATGCTTTCAGCTCCAAAGGTTCAGACTGTTAGAGGTTTTTCCTTTTTTGGCTATTCATTCATCTATATAATTTTCGAAGATGGCACTGATATATACTGGGCCAGGAGCAGGGTCCTTGAATACCTTCAGCAGGTTCTCGGTAAACTACCACCCGGTGTAACACCAAAGCTTGGCCCTGATGCAACAGGTGTTGGATGGGGTTTTTCCTATGCTGTTGTTGATGAGAGCGGAAAACATGATCTCCAGGAATTAAGAAGCATTCAGGATTGGTTTCTCAAATATGCCATCGAGAGTGTTCCTGGTGTTGCAGAGGTAGCAAGCCTCGGTGGATTTGTAAAACAGTACCAGGTAAACATTGATCCGGTTAAGCTCCTTAGTTACAGAATCCCTATTAACAGGGTGATAGAAGCCGTATCGAGGAGTAACAGGGATGTGGAGGGAAGACTGCTGGAATTTAGTGGAAGGGAATACATGGTGAGAGGGAGAGGATATATAAAGAATGTGACGGATCTGGAAAATGTTGTTGTTGCAAAAAATGAACATGGAACACCTGTCTTTCTCAAGGATATTGCTACTGTTCAGCTCGGTCCTGAAATAAGAAGGGGAATTGCGGATCTTGATGGGAAAGGAGAAGTTGTTGCAGGGATTGTTGTTATAAGATTTGGGGAAAATGTTCTCAATGTAATAAACAGGGTAAAGGAAAAGATAAAAGAGATTGAACCATCTCTTCCCAAGGGAGTCAAGATAGTTGTTACCTATGATAGATCTGACCTTATATACAGATCAATAGAAACACTCAGAGATGAGATAATAAAACTTTCAGTTGCAGTAGGTATTGTTTGTATTGTTTTCTTATATCATCTTCCAAGTGCTTTTGTCATTATACTCACACTGCCTGTTGCAATCATTATATCTTTTATATGCATGTATTATCTTAAGATTACATCAAATATCATGTCTCTCGGCGGTATAGCAATAGCCATTGGGGCAATGGTTGATGCCTCCATAATAATGGTTGAGAATGCACATAAAAAGCTGGAGAAGTGGGAAGAGGAGGGGAGGCAAGGAAGCAGGATTGATGTAATTATAGATGCGGCAAAGGAGGTTGGGCCATCCTTATTCTTCGCACTGCTTGTCATAACGGTCGGATTTCTGCCCATATTTGCACTTGAAGCCCAGGAAGGAAGGCTGTTTAAACCCCTTGCCTATACAAAAACCTTTTCCATGTTTTTTGCCTCATTTCTCGCTATAACCCTTACACCTGTACTGATGACAATTTTTATAAGGGGAAAGATAAGACCGGAGGAGAAGAATCCCGTTTCAAGATTCCTTATGAGGATTTATCAGCCCGTATGTTTGCTGGTATTAAAATTCAGATGGGCGGTAATCATAGGCGCTTTTGCTCTGATACTGCTGACTATACCTGCTTTTCTTATGCTTGGGAGCGAATTCATGCCACCCCTGTATGAAGGAACACTTCTTTATATGCCCGTTACAGTTCCTTCAATATCCATAACCCAGGCAGGACAGCTTCTGCAGATACAGGATAAGATTCTGAAATCATTTCCGGAGGTAGAACAGGTATTCGGTAAGGCGGGAAGGGCAGAAAGCGCAACCGATCCTGCACCCCTTGAAATGATGGAAACAGTGATCAATCTCAAGGATGAAAGCAAGTGGAGACCGGGAATGACACCAGAAAAACTTGTCGGAGAACTTGATAATGTAATGAGGTTTCCCGGTGTTTCCAATGCCTGGACAATGCCTGTTAAAGCACGCATCGATATGTTAACAACAGGCATAAGGACACCTGTAGGGATAAAGATATTCGGAAGAGATCTTTCAGTAATCGAGAAGATAGGTCTTGATATAGAAAAGGCACTCATGGATGTGAAAGGAACAAGAAACATATATGCAGAGAGGGTAACAGGGGGTTATTTTTATGATCTCGTAATAAAAAGGGATGAAATTGCAAGATATGGACTGACTGTTGAGGATGTTAATGAAGTTATACAAACCGCCCTTGGGGGGATGAGACTAACAACAACTGTTGAGGGAAGAGAAAGGTATCCTGTCAATGTGCGATATATGAGGGAGCTGAGGGATGAGCCTGAAATGATAAAGAGGATACTTGTGGGAACATCTGATGGTGCTCAGATTCCGCTTGATCAACTTGTGGAGATGGATGTTGTTAAGGGGCCACCTTCAATAAAGAGTGAGGAAGGGATGCTTGTTGCATATGTTTATGTTGATGTTGGGGGAAGGGATATCGGTGGATATGTAAGCGAAGCAAAAAGGGTGGTATCTGAGAAGGTTAAAATACCATCTGGATATTTTATTGAGTGGAGTGGTCAGTATGAGTTTATGCAGAGGGTTAAGGAAAAATTAAAGTATGTTATTCCCCTTACAGCAATGATCATATTTGTACTTATATACATAAATACAAAATCTATTATAGAAACAGTAATTGTTCTTCTCGCTGTTCCGTTTTCTCTGGTTGGTGCATTCTGGCTCCTTTATATACTCGGTTATAATATGAGTATTGCAGTATGGGTTGGTATAATTGCTCTTGCCGGTCTTGATGCAGAAACTGGAGTTGTCATGCTTCTATACCTTGATCTTGCCTATAAGGAATGGAAATCCAAGGGTATGATGAGGAATCTCGTAGATCTTGAGGATGCTGTTATACATGGGGCTGTTAAGAGAATTCGTCCAAAGATTATGACAGTCAGTGTGATTCCGGCAGGTCTGATCCCTATCATGTTCAGCCATGGAACGGGTGCAGATGTGATGAAAAGAATAGCTGCACCAATGATAGGAGGCGTAATAACATCTGCAATCCTTGAGTTGTTAATATATCCTGCAATCTATACCGTATGGAAGTGGAGATGGGAGGTGATGCCATCGATGCAGGTTGCCTCTGAATAGAAAATAATTATTAAGGAGGTAGAAATGAAGAGAATTCAGGATTTTCGTACAAGATTTGCAGTGATGGCGGGTGGATTTTCTCTTGTTTTATCAATAGTTCTTGTAGCTGCAATCGTTATTTTAATCAGCTCAAGAGCATATGCATGCCCAATGAAGGGGATGATGGGAACCAAAATGGATGATTATGGTATGATGAAGGAGATGAAGGAGCATCATGAGAGGATGTCAGCATTGCTAAAGGAGATGGAAGAGCATGAGAAACTTGTTGAGTCCGCAACCGAGAAAGAGGCCCTTATTTCCGAAATTAAAAAGCACATCAAGATACAGGACAGTCTACTGAAGGAGATGATCTCCCATTGCGCCCGTATGCATTCCATGATGCAGATGGAATGTGGAGAGGGTGGGATGGGGCATAAAGGGCATTAGTGATTGATGCAACCTGTGGTTAAAGATCCCGCTCATGTAGTTATAATCTCCGGTATCCTTATAGTGGGATTAGCAGGGTTTGTTAAATTTCTCATTCTTCAAAGCAGAGCAAGGGGAAAGATTATAGAGAGAGGGAGCCGATGGGTCCAGCATCCATATCTGACCGTGGCAGTAGGTTTACCATGGATGGTCTCACTTTATCTATCAATCAAGGAGGTGGGGAGTATTGACATAGGGATGATGGGAAATGCGGTCTGTTCATTTATTGGCCTTTCACTATATGTTATTTCTATTGCTCTTTGGATATGGAGCGCTATTACCCTGAAATATAGTTTTTCCTTCCAGGTTGAAGTTAGAGAAACACAAGAGTTCATTTGTGCTGGGCCCTACAGATATATCAGGCATCCCATGTATTCATCCTTTATAATAATGAATATGGGGATTGCATTAAGCCTAAGGAATCTTATTCATCTATTTTTAACCCTTTTTATAATCCTTCCTGCCCTCCATTTAAGGGCAAGGGAGGAGGAGATGTTACTGTCTCGATATTTTGGAGAAGGATACAGGGATTATATTAGAAGTATCCCGCGGTTCATTCCGCGGATTATCAGATTCAGGAAAGGGGGTTAAAATGGGAAGGTTATCGGGAAAGAAAATCCTTATGGTTATTGCACCAGATCAGTTCAGGGATGAGGAACTCTTTCAGCCAAAGGAAATCTTTGAAAAGGAAGGGGCATCAGTGGTTCTAGCTTCAACAAAAAAGGGAATTGCGAAAGGTATGCTCGGTGGAAAGGCGGAGGTCCTTTCAACAATTTACGAGCTCGTCAGTGAGCCGTTTGATGCAGTAGTTATTGTTGGTGGAATGGGTTCACCCACATATCTATGGAATAATGAGGAGCTTCATAGACTGATCAAAAGATCCTTTGAGGAGAGCAGGGTTATCGGTGCAATATGCCTTTCCGGCGCTGTCCTTGCAAAGGCAGGTATTCTTAAGGGAGTTAGGGCAACAGTATACCCAACAAAAGAGTCCCTTTTGGAAATGGAAAAGGGTGGTTCAATTTATATAAAAAAGGATGTAGTAGTAGATGGGAGGATTGTTAGCGCGAGCGGACCTCATGTGGCAAGGAACTTTGGAATGGAGATCGTAAAACTGCTGTCAGGATAGAGGCTTTTTATTCAATCTGTGAGAATTCGATTTCCATTGCACCCCTGCTAATCATCTCTGCTACTGCCCTTTCACTATCACCGGGATGCAGATCAACACCCTTTGATGCATCCTTCATAAAATAAACCTTAAAGCCTTCTTTGAGTGCGTCCAGAATGGTGCTTTTCACGCAGTAGTCAGTTGCAAGTCCTCCAATAAATAGGGTATTTATCCCCTTATCTTTAAGTATTTCTTTAAGATCAGTCCCCTCGAAAGCTGAATATGCCTCTCTGTCTGGTTCTGTTGCCTTTGAGATCACAATGGCATCCTCCGGAATTTTAAGGTCGGGATGGAACTGGGATCCCTTGCTATTTCTTACACAATGGATCGGCCACTGCCCCCCAAACTCCTTAAAGGATTTATGATTTTCAGGATGCCAGTCCCTTGAAAGGAATACAGGAGCAGATCTTCTTTTGAAAGCTTCTATATATAGATTCAGAACCGGTATGATTTTATCTCCATCAGGAACAGCCAGGGAACCCCCGGGGCAAAAGTCCCTCTGCACATCAACAATAATAAGGGCACAGCCCTTATCAATTTTAGTCTTCATGAATTACCTCCACGGATCGTCTGATAAAATTTTAATCAACAGATTAGCTCGTTTCAATAATAGCTTGATCAGGATACATATGTAACAAAATGCTATTTATTTATTGACATAATTATTTTAAAAGCGGTATTTTTGCTTTGAAAATCATCGAGGTAAGGATATGGCTTTGAGGAAGGCTGTTACTGACTGGATATTTATTTATCTGGTATTCTGTCAACTACTCTACCCCATTGGAAGATCTTACGGATATGCATCCATGGGGGAAAGGGTGTTTTTTATCAAGATATATTCACAGGATATCAGTGAAGATGAGGGTCAGCAGATATTTAAACTGATGGAAGAAGAAATTATCAGAAAGGGGGATTTTATTTTAGTTTCTGGTAAGAAAGAGGAAGAGAAGGAAGAAGCATTTTCAAAGGGTCGGTCATTTTTTGAAAAAGGAAAAATGCTTTATGAGGGGCTCGAGCTCACGGAGGCAGTTGATGAGTTTAAAAAGGCTATCCCATTTCTTGAAAGATCCTTTGAACTTAAAGAGAGCAGCGAGTTATTAAAGCATCTGTTTATGTATCTATCCATGTCACATATAGCCCTTGGGAAAAGGGAGGAGGGAACGAACTACATAAGGAGGGTTATCCTTATTGACAGGAATTTCAATCCTGATCCACTTATCTATCCGCCTTTTATAAGGGAGGAGATGGCAAGACAAAGGGAGGTCCTTGAAATACCCTCATCATCAACGCTAATTGTGGAAACAGTGCCTGTTGCTGCTGATGTAAGAATAAATGGGAAATATTATGGAAAGACGCCGCTTATAATAAGGGATTTGAGTGCAGGGAGATATGAGGTGACCCTTATGCTCCGAGGATACAGCCAGGTGAGCGAGTATGTATACCTCGCAGGAGGTGAAACAATAAGGGTTATAAAGGAGATGACAGAGGATGAGATCTCGGGCATGATTGTCCGGATAAAAAATGCTATCACAAAAGGTGATATGAATACTACCCTATCCTCAATGGAAAGGATCTCACTGTTACTAAATATTGAAAAAATTCTTCTCGCTGTTCTTGGAAAGAAAGAGGAGAATTTCAGAGTGGATATTCTTGTAATTGATAGCTCTAAAAAGAAGATACTCAAAGAAGCAAATGTTAGTTTTTTGATGGAGGAAAGGGTAAAATATATTAAGGAGCTTGTTGATAGTTTATCCCGGAAGGAGGTTTATGAACCTGCCGGGGTGGAAGAGGAGAAGCCATTCTATAAAAGCGTGTGGTTTATTGTGCTTATTGGCATTATTGTGATTGCAGCAGGAGCCATGGCACTATCAGGAGGCGGTGGAGGTGGGGGAGGAAGTTCATCATCAACCTCGACGGGAAGTGTGACGGTAAATTTTTAAGGGGTTTACGCGATGGGAAATCGATACTATTTGCTATGCATTTTTATCATACTAATAATGCTTCTCATACCTTGTAAATCATTGGCTGATATCTATAAATGGGTTGATGAGGAGGGTGTAATACACTTTACCGATGATATAAATAAGATCCCCTTAGAATACCGGAAAAAGGTAGAAAAGAAAATCATCCCCGAGGAGAAAAGGGAGGCAGGAGTGCACTATCAATCCTCAGAAATTGAACCCCTCGAGAAAAAGATAGAGATCAATCAGAAATCACGCGCCATGAGTGAAGAGGACTGGAAATCGGCAATTGAAAGATTATCCCGGGAGATCAGGGCAGGAAGGGAAGAGGTAGAGAGAAAGAAAGCATTCATGAGGGAAGTTGAGAGGAGAAGGAATATGGCCTTTTATATCCCCAACAGGATAGTTTCAGATGAGGATGCTGAACTTTACGAAAAGTATAAAAAGGAGGTTCCAGAACAAGAGAAGAGGATTGAGGATCTGGAAAGACAGCTTACTGAACTCAGGGAGAGGGCAAAGAAGGCGGGCATTCCAGAATCAATATTTGAGGTAAAATAGATGAAGAAATGGTTTACAGTTGCACTGGTCTTTTTTGTTTTTCTATTGATATTCTTCTATTCTTCAAGGCCTGGCAGGATAGCCACGATTGGTATGCCTGCACCGGACTTTACATTGAGGGATCTTGATGGCAAGGAATACAGGCTCTCCGAATTCAGAGGAAAGGTGGTTTTCCTTAATTTCTGGGCCACATGGTGCCCCCCATGCAGAAGTGAAATTCCATCCCTGAATATGCTCAATGAGAAGCTAAAGGGTGACTCCTTCATAATGATGGGGATCAGTATTGACAGAGATGAGCCTGAAAAGATCAGAAGCTTTTCTCGAGAGTTTGGAATAAATTTTATAATATTGCATGATAGAGATGGGAAGGTTTCTTACAATCTATATGGGATTACAGGTGTTCCTGAAACCATTATCATAGATAAGAAGGGTAAGGTTGTGATGAAGATTATAGGGGCAAGAGACTGGACAAGTGAAGAAATAACGAAGGAAATAGAAAAATATCTCATGGAGTCATAAAATTTTAGCTGATTCCTTTTCCTTGACCCTGATGAAAAATGTGCCCATCCCGGAGGCTGAGATCTCATTCTTCTCATTTAATATTCTGAACTCGAGGAAGGCAATTCTCTTACGGAGGAAGATTACCTGAGCCTCCCCAAGAGCCTTTCCTCCAACAATAGGGGAGATATAGTTTATCTTGTATTCAAGGGTGACAAAATCCACTGGCTCATTAAAGCAGCTTCCCATGGCGGTGCTCATCGCAATATCGGCAAGGGATGCAATACATCCACCGTGCATGAGACCCTTAAGTTGCTTAAAATTATTATTAAAGGGAAGCTCAATGAGGGCATATCCCTTTTTTACCATAACTGTTTTCGCACCAAGATAGGTTGCATAAGGTGAATAAACATCGAGTCTCTTCTTCCAAATATCATCTGAAAAATCCCATTCCATATTTCATATCTCCTTTCGTATAATGTGAGATAAGGATGCACTGCTATTATATGAGATTTTGAGTCATCATTTTAACATGGCTGGAGGCGATATGCTACCCATATATTGTATTGTTGGAAAGAGTGATGTCGGAAAGACAACATTTATAGAGAAACTAATTCCTTTATTGAAAGTAAGGGGTGTAAAGATTGCCACTGTTAAACATGATGTACACGGTTTTGAGATGGACAGGGAAGGTAAGGATAGCTGGAGACACAAAAAGGCAGGTTCAGATTGTGTTATTGTAGCATCTTCACAAAAGATAGGAATGATAAAGGATCTGGAAAAGGAAATGTTGCTTTCCGACATTGTGACTAAATATCTTTCTGAATATGACCTTGTTATTACCGAAGGATATAAAAGGAGCCCTTTTCCAAAGATCGAAATTTTTCGCAGTGATGTATCAAATATACCACTTTGTTCAAAGGAAGATGGTCTCGTTGCAATTGTTACAGATGTAAAGCTTGAGATAGATGTGCCACAGTTCTCTCACGATAATGCTAATGGGGTTGCTGAATTTATAATCAGATCAATGGAGGATTTTAAGAAAGAGGACCAGATATCCCTCTTTGTTAATGGTGAATCAGTGGAGATGAATCCTTTTATCAAATCTTTTTTTACAAAAGTTATAAAGGCTATGGTGTCATCTCTTAAAGGATGCGATGATCCAAAAAGAATAGACATTTCCCTCAGGATTAATAGATAAGCGCCCTCTCTTTCAACCCTTAACTACAGAAAGCACTTGATAACCTCTGCTTTGAATTTCGTTAATTACAGGCTCAGGATTATCCGTTTTTATTCTCATAATAAGTATTCTTTTTTCTGGCTCCTCAGCTTTAGCTGTAACGATACTAACTATGTTAATATTAAATTCCTTTATTATACCGGAGACCTTTGCAAGGACTCCTGGCTTGTCTTCAACAAGGATTTCAATCCTTGTGCCCTTTTCACCCCATCCCATAACTTCAAGAAAGATTTTAAAAATATCTGATTCTGTGATAATACCTACAAGTTTACCTTTCTCAAGCACTGGAAGCCCACTTATCTTCCACTCATACATAAGCTTAGCAGCCTCCTCTATGGTGTGGCGGGGAGTAATTGTTATTACCTGCTTTGTCATGATCTCTTTTATTTTCACCCTATCAAGCAGATACTTAAGCTCATAAACAGAGAGTGTTGTTGCATCCGATGCCCATGCTTCCCTTACATCTCTATCAGTTACTATTCCCACAAGCCTATCCCCATCCATAACTGGAAGCCTTCTGATTCTATGTTTCTTCATGAGATCCATAGCCTTTTCAAGGCTATCATCAGGTCCGATCGTTATTAAATTTTTGCTCATTTTCTTACCAACGAACATAATAATCCTCCTTCAAAGTTTTAATATATACATCAAAGGTTCTTTTCACAATATTTTTCTATGGGACATATACTGCATTTGGGTTTTCTTGCCACACAAATCTTCCTTCCATGAAAGCTAATCAGATGCGTTGCCCTTGTCCATTTCTGTTTCGGAATTATATTTTTTAACTCCTCTTCTATTTTATCAGGATCATTAGATGAAACAAGCCCTATTCTTTTTGTAACTCTGGCAACATGTGTATCCACTGCGATTGATGGGATCTTAAAAACATTGCTAAGAACAACATTTGCTGTTTTCCTGCCAACACCAGGTAATTTTATAAGCTCATCGAAACTCGAAGGTACATTTCCATTGTATCTACTGATTATTTCCCTGCAACATGCAATTATATTTTTCGCCTTGTTCTTGTAAAATCCAGTGGGTTTGATATCCTTCTCGAGCTCTGAAAGGGGGGCATTTGCGAAGTCACTGGCGCTTCTATATTTTGTAAATAGGGTTTTTGTGACCTCGTTTACCCTTTCATCTGTGCACTGGGCAGCGAGCATGGTTGCTATAAGTAGCTCAAGGGGACTGTTGAAATTGAGTAAAAGTCTTGCATCAGGATAGGTTTTTTCAAGAATATCGAGTATCTTCCCTCCAGGTTTAGGAAAAGATATCATGGTAATTATAAAAACTCAAATCTTTATAGAAATTATAATGCCAAAGGATTATTTTGTATAATAAAAAATGATATGTTAAATATGCTCTTAAAACCAGTGAAAGGAGATTGATCATGATCGAATTTATAGTGAAGGGTGGCATATTCATGTATCCGATAATCCTCTGTTCTGTAGTATCACTGGCTATTTTTCTCGAAAGGATGTGGTCTTTAAGGAAGGGAAGGGTTATCCCTGGGAAATTTCTTATACAGCTTGAGGAGTTCTTATTAAAAGATAAGATTGATGATGCCATATTGTTCTGCAGACGGAACGACTCACCCATCGCAAGAATTATAGAGGCAGGCTTGAGAAGTGCGTCGAGAAAAAGGGATTCTTTGAAGGAAGTGATGGAGGAGACTGGAAGGAGGGAATCTTTCCAGCTTGAAAAATATATAGAGACAATGTCAACGATAGCAAGTGTGAGTACACTTCTTGGATTACTCGGAACTATATCAGGAATGATAAAGATATTTTCCGTAATATCTCATCAGGCAGCTGTAAATCCTCCAAGTCTCGCAGGGGGTATTTCAGAAGCGCTGTATACAACGGCTGCAGGTCTCGCCGTTGCAATTCCTACGATTGTTGGTTATAGGTTTCTCACAAGCAGAGTGGATATTCTTATAAAGGAGATGGAGGAGTTTTCAAACCACGTCCTTGAAATTTTATGTAAGAATAGGGAGTAAAAAGATGCGTTTTGGAAAGAGAAGGAGACGAGGGGTGAGCTTGGATATTACACCGCTTGTTGATACAGTATTTAATCTCATGATTTTCTTTGCCCTATCTCTTAACTTTATAGTAACGCCGGGTATAAAGGTCAACCTTCCCGCATCATCATCAGAAGAAGTAAGCTCCGCTCCGAACCAGGTGACAGTGACCGTCACTCATTTAAAAGAAATTTATCTCGACACTACACCTGTTTCCCTTAAATCTATCGGCCCCCACCTGAAGAAGGCCTCACCTTATAGTGATACCATAATAATACTCAGGGCTGATGCAGCAGTAGAGCATGGTTTTGTGGTGGAGATCCTGGATGAGATTAAAAAGGCTGGTTTTAAAAGGGTTGCCATATCAACTCGTATAAAAGATAAAAGATGAACCGTCCCCTTACCCTTAAGGATAATGATACCGTAGTAATAATAGGTGCAGGCCCAGCCGGGAGTTTCTTTGCAATTCACCTTTTGATGCTGGCGAAAAAAATGGGGATCAGGATAAATGTCATTATGTTTGACAGAAAATTCTTTACGGAGCATGGTCCTCCTGGATGCAATATGTGCGCAGGGGCTATTGGCAATAATCTTGTAAAAAAGCTAAATGAAATGAATATACCTCTTCCAGAATCGGTTGTGCGTCAGGAGGTTGATGGATACTCACTTCATGGCAGAATTGGTTATTCATATATAAAGACAGAGCCAGGGATGAAGATTTATACGGTGTTCAGGGGGGCTGGACCATGTGCCTCAGAGGTGAGAAAATATGCCTTTGATCAATATCTGCTTGATACAGCTATCAATCTTGGCGCGAGATTTAAAAATGAGCTTGTTGAGGATATATTCTTTCCAGAGCCCGGGAGCGGTGAAAAAATAAGGGTGAAAATAAAGGGTGAGCACGAATACTTCCAAGCCGATCTCGTTGTTGGTGCATTCGGTGTAAATACGGCTATTGTAAAAAAGATCAAATATGGTTATGTTCCACCGAAAACATGGCATTCCTGTCAGGGAGAGATCAGGGTAAGCGAGGATTTTTATACTCGCAAGCATAGTAAATTTATTCATGTTTTTCTTACAAATAACCCTTTAATTAAATTTTCTGCTATAACACCTAAGGGAGAATTCCTTACGGTAACAAGTATAGGTGAGCATGTTAAGATCAAGGATATGGAAAATGAGATGAGGACAAATCCGGAGATAAGAATGTACCTTCCTGCTGATTGGAAGATCACATGTCACTGCCACCCTCAGTTGCCAGTATCATCAGCAAAGAGACCATATGCTGATAGATTTGTAGTTGTTGGAGATGCTTGTATTTCCAGATTTTTAAAAAATGGCATTGAGAGTGCTTTTTATACATCAAAGTTTGCGGCAAAAACTGCATTAATGAGAGGGATATCCTCAAACGATTTCGAAAAGTATTATTACAGGGAATGCATGAGAATATTTGAATTTGATAATTTGTGCGGAAGGATACTATTTCGTTTATATGATATAGCTTCCTCAAGTGATGCTATTTCACATGTGTATCTTAGCATGGTGAAAAAGGAGCAGAAGGGCTCTGATCCGGATCGGCGGTTATCGAGAATATTATGGAATATGTTTACAGGGGATGCTCCATATAAGGAAATCCTTTATGATGCGATGAGTCTTAAATTAATTTTCAAATTAATTTTTCGTGGACTGAGGGGTATATCTAAAAAATAACCAAAGTTTGTCTTTACAAGAAATCTTCTTTTGTATATTCTTTTTAGAAGATGTCTTTACTATCTCCTTTAAGTTCGTCAGAGAAAAAGCTTATTGTAGTTCTTATCTTTATAGCGTTTGCATGGACACTCATAATCATTTTCGGAGAAAAAGGTCTTCTCTCTCTCCACAGGATGGGCCTTGAACTTCGTGAAATGAAGGAAGTCAATGAAAGAATCCGTGAAGAAAATAAGAGGCTTATAAGGGAGTTATACCTTTTGAAAAACAATAGAAAGTATATTGAAGAGATTGCCAGAAAAGAACTAGGCCTCATAAGAGAAGGGGAGATAGTATATCAGTTTAAAGAGGAGAAATAGTGTAAATTGAAATGGGTTCTCCTGAAGAGGTATTATTTCATATTTATCTTTATAGCTTATGGATTAATTTACTATTCAGAATTTTTGAATAAAAGGGGTAATTTTGACTTAGCCCACCTTCTTTTTATATTGCTTATCCTGCTGACAACATACTGGAGATTTTCTGCAATTTTCAGATCCCTGGGAAAGACTGAACTTCCAGATTTTAAGGACCGCTGGGAATTTTTCCTTATCAGCACCGCTACACTCTGGATAATTCTTCAGGTCACTGGAGGTTCTGATTCTTTTCTCTACCCATTGAACTATGCACTGATATCAATCCTATCATCTTTTGGTTCCTTTACGGAGAGTATCATACTTATATTCGTGAGTGCATCTTTTGAAGCACTTCCCTTTATAAAAAATGGTCTTCATTCAGAAAATATAACGGATCTATTAACGCATATAACCTATCTATTTATTTTTTCTATCTGTATAGGTACGATTCTTCGTCTCGAAAGGCAGAAAAAAGAACGTGCACTAAATGTGATAAAAACAATTGAAGAAGATGCAAAAATGTTAGTATCCACAACCGGAGAACCTGAGGACCTCAGTGAGGAATCCCATGAGAGGGTCAGGTATAGGATGATAATGGCTTTTGATTATACGCTTTATTCCATTCTTGAAGAGATAAAAAATATATTAAATTCGTATAGTTGCGTTCTATTAATGGCTGATTTCGAAGGCAGGAAACTAAGGGTGAGGGAAGCCTGTTGTGATGAGGACGTTGTTGATTTTCACAGTTCCATAAATCTTGAAGAAAGTATATTTAACTGGGTATATAAAAACAAGAAGCCTCTTTATCTTTCAAAGAGTTCAAGGGATAGAAAGACGCTTTTTTATTATAAATATAGTTTGAAGGAGGGATCCATAGTTATCTTTCCCTTGATCAGAGATGATAAAGTTCTGGGACTCCTTTGTCTTGATAGTCCGAAGGAAGGATTCTTCAATTCCGATGATATTAAATTTCTTCCCCTCATATCAAAATACATAATCGATATTATTGAAACAATCAGAACCATCCAGAAGATTCAGAAGGACACAAAGGAATTTCAGGGTCTTTTTGAAGTTAGTAAAAAGCTGAGTGATAAGCTTCAACTGGCTGATCTTCTAAACTTTTTTTCAGAGGCGATTGCAAGAATTATAGATGCATCGTCAGTCATTATACTAATAAAGGAAGGTGAAAGAATTATGATTAAGTCCGTTCTCGGTGATATAAGCAGTGAGGTTTTGGGTCTGGAGATTTCCTCAAGGGAAGGTATCGTTGGATGGTCACTTTTAAATAAACAGTATTTATATTATCCGGACGTTATGCTAAAGGAGTTTAAGAAACCATTAATTTCCAAAAATGTAACGATTCCATATGCCCGTTCATTCCTCTGCATTCCATTTGTTTTAAAGGGAGAGACCCTGGGAGGGGTTGTTATAACATCAAGAAATACAAATGCCTTCAGTCCATACGAAATAAAGATACTCTGGGTTTTATGTAATCAGGCATCTATTCTTATTTCCAACTCTATGCTTTATGAAAGGATGGAGCAACTTGCAACAATCGATGGGCTAACAGGCCTCATGAATCACAGACAGTTCCAGGAAGCATTTATAAGGGAGTTAGCGAGGGCAGATAGATATCGAGAAAATCTCTCTGTAGGAATGGTTGATATAGATAACTTCAAAAAGATAAACGATACATTTGGCCATCTCGTAGGTGATGAAATACTTAAAAACATTTCCAGAATCCTTGTTGAAAGTTTGCGGAGCGTGGATATTTGTGCAAGATATGGGGGTGAAGAATTTGTTTTTTTACTTCCAAATACAGATGAGGAAAACGCAAGAAAAGTGGCTGAAAGGGTAAGAGGCAAAGTTTCAAGCTCCATATTCACATTTAATGATTCAAAGATCAAAGTTACTGTAAGTATTGGCATATCAACGTTCCCTGGTGATGGAAGAAAAAGGGAAGAACTTCTTGAGAAAGCAGATGAGGCAATGTATCAAGCAAAGCATAAGGGAAGAAACAGGGTTATACATATAAGGGATATCTTGAAGAATGGGCTTAAAGGTGAGGAATAACCTTATGGATCTGGATGATGCTCTTAGGAAAATAGAGGAGCTATATGAACCGGAACAGATATATGTAAAGGGAAGCGGAAAAGTTCTGGAAGAGGAGGTTCAAATCCTTATAATAAAGAGAACGATAAAGAACAGGATTGAAAGGATGTGGGATGTTTACAGAATAGTTGAGAAAAAGTGTTTTCCAGCGCGCATCATCGTTCTTACACCGGAGGAACTGAATGAAAGGGTAAGATTAGGAGATCCAGTTATAAAAGGGATTCTATCAGGGAGGCAACATTTTGGATGATCGAATTATTCGAAAGGGCTAGAAAGGACATGGAACTTGCAAGGCATCTTTCAGTAGATGAGGTGTACTGGGATTACTGTTGCTTTTTCTGTCATCAGGCGGTAGAAAAGGCATTGAAATACGTTATTGCATCAATGGGGGGAAGCTATCCTGATATTCATGATCTCCAGTTTCTTTTCAATCTTTGTATAGAAAAAGAATCTGATTTCGGAGATTGGACAGATCTTGCTATTTTCCTGAACCCCTTTTATTATGAAATAGTAAGTCCCACAGGACCCTATCCGCCACTTTCGCAAAATCTTGTCTTTAAGGCAATTGAGGGAACGGAGAATTTACTAAAATTTATGGAAGAACTCTCAGAAAGGAGGAGATCACAAAATGAGGGCGATCAGAATCCATGAGCATGGAGGTCCTGAAAAGTTGGTCCTTGAGGAGATTGCTGAGCCAAGGGCCAATGCCACAGAAGTTCTTGTAAAGGTAAAGGCGTGTGCCCTCAATCATCTCGATATATGGACAAGAAAGGGATTGCCTAATGTACGCATACCTCTGCCCATTATTCCGGGATCTGATATTTCTGGAGAGATCGCTGAGGCTGGTAATCTTGTAAAAGATTTTAGAAAAGGCGATCCTGTTATTGTATCCCCTGGCATAAGCTGCGGTGGGTGCTATTTCTGCGTAAATGGTGAAGAAAATCTATGCAGGGATTATAAAATTTTCGGTTATATGATAGACGGGGGTTATGCTGAATATGTTTGTGTGCCTGAAAGAAATCTTGTCCATAAGCCGGAAAATATAAGCTATGAAGAGGCAGCAGCAATTCCTCTCGTTTCGTTAACAGCATGGAATATGCTCGTAAAAAAAGCGAAGATAAAGCCAGGAGAATTAGTGCTCGTTATAGGAGCAGGAAGTGGTGTTGGAAGTGTAGCTATACAGATTGCAAAAATCCTGGGAGGGATTGTGATTGCAACCGCGGGAAGTGATGAGAAACTCGAGAAGGCTGCATCCCTTGGTGCACAGTATCTCATAAACCATTCAAAACAGGATATTTATGAGGAGGTAAAGAGGATAACAAACAAGAGGGGAGTTGATATTATATTCGAGCATGCAGGAGAAGCTGTGTGGGAGAAGTGTATAATGAGCCTTGCCATAAAGGGAAGGTTGATTACCTGTGGAGCAACAACAGGTCATCTGGGTAAAACGGATATAAGATATCTATTTAGCAGGCAGTTGTCCATAATTGGTTCATATATGGGAACGAAAGCGGATCTAATGGAATCCCTTGAATTTTATAAAAGAGGATTATTAAAAGCGATCGTTGATCGGACCTTTTCTCTTTCAGAAGCAGCTCATGCACATCGTTACCTTGAAGATAGGAACCATTTTGGAAAAGTTATCCTCCTACCATAAAAAACGCCCCAAGTGACCTTCAGCTACCTCCTGAAACCTCCGGGTCTCTTTCGATTCCCTTTGGCTTCCCCTCAGTTCCCTTTCGGGTTCCTTGGGTTCTTCAGGTTTTCACCTTCAACCACTTGGGGCATTTTCAATATATCAATTTATTATATCTTTGTCAAGACCCTTCCTTTAAAAAATTAAAAGCATTTTATATAATAAAACAAGTTAATACCGATATAACATCCTTAATTTATTGACTATCCTTTTATTAATGAATATTATTTTAGAATAATCTTTAACATGATTATGCTGAAGAATTACATAAAGAGAGGAATTCAGAAAAGCCTAGAGAATATAAGGAAGAGATTTCCTATACCTGAAGAGAATATCCCCTTTGATATAGAGGTTCCAAGGATACCCCAGCATGGGGATTATGCAACAAATGCTCCCATATTACTTTCCCACATAACAGGTATTGAGCCTGTTGTGTTAGCTAATGCAATCAAATCCGAATTTGATGACATAGAAGGAGTAATCAAGGATATCGTTGTAGCTGAAAAAGGGTTTTTAAACTTCTTCATCAAAGATCAATATTTTAGATCTATTATTCCCTCGATAATAAAGAATCCTGAAGAGTTTGGAAGATCATCCGTTTATTCAGGCAAAAGGGTTCAGATTGAATTTGTCAGCGCTAACCCAACAGGTCCCCTCCATGTTGGCCATGGCAGATGTGCTGTTGTTGGTGATACAATTGCACGATTAATTGAAGCTGCTGGGGGAAGTGTGGTGAGGGAATATTATATTAACGATATGGGAAGTCAGATGGAGACGCTTGGGAAATCCCTTTTCTTGCGCTATCTGGAGAGAACAGGGAAGGGAATTTCGATTCCGGAGGATTACTACCGTGGTGAATACATTAAGAATATAGCAGATGAGTTTTACAGGATCTATGGAGATATCTACTCCACTGCTGGTGAAAATGATAATCTTCAAATATTTATCGATTTTGCAAAGAATCGCATTCTTGAAAATATCAAGAAGGATCTTGAGGATTTTAATATAAAATTTGACATTTGGTTCAGTGAGAGCGATCTATATTCAAGTGGTGAGGTTGATAGGGCAATAGAAACTATGAGGAAAAAGGGACTAATCGAAATCAGGGAGGGTGCACACTGGTTTTTGAGCACCCGTTTTGGAGATGAAAAGGACAGGGTAGCGATCAGGAGGGATGGAAGGAAAACCTATTTTGCCTCGGATATGGCATATCATATGAATAAGTTTAACAGGGGGTTTAATCTTATTATAAATATCTGGGGAGCTGACCATCATGGATATGTTCCAAGGATTATGGCATTGTGCAGGGCCCTCGGGAAGGGTGATGATATATTAAGGATAGTACTTGTGCAGTTTGTAAGGTTGTTAAGGGAAGGAAGGGCAGTTGGGATGTCAACGAGGGCGGGTGAATTTATTACATTGAGGGAGGTTATGGATGAGGTTGGTAGGGATGCCACAAGATTTTTCTTTTTGATGAGGAGATCTGACAGTCATCTTGATTTTGATATTGAACTCGCTAAGAAGCAGAGTGAAGACAATCCTGTATATTATGTACAATATGCACATGCACGTATCGCAAGTATACTGAGGGAAGCAAAAGAAAGGGGTATTTCAACAATAACTCTTGAAGATGCGAATCTTGAGCTGTTAAATGAGGATGAAGAAATTAACCTTTTGAAAAAGGTTTGTTCTTACAGGGAGCTCATCGAAGGAGCTGCCATCTCGCTCGAACCTCACAGGATAACAACCTATCTTATTGAATTAAGCGGTTTGTTTCACTCATTTTATAACAGATACAGAGTAATAAATGAGGATCCGGATGTTACAATGGCAAGATTGATTCTTGTTACATCAATCAAAGCAGTTCTAAAAAATGCACTTGAATTGATTGGTGTTTCCGCTCCTGAAAAAATGTAATGGTATGAGAGACTATAGAAAGATATCTGAGAAATTTGAAATTAGATTGACAATTATGCAGATTGTCCTTTCAGTTACTGCTGGACTTATATTTTGTCTATTAATTTTTGTTATGGGTTTTATAAGTGGAAAAAGATACGGGGAGAAAGCGGTTGAGGTTCAGAGTGTGAGGGTTAAGATCCCTTCGGAAAGCAAGGAGACTTCTGAAATAAGTAAGGATATTACTGAAAAAGGAGGTGTTGAAAAGGAGGAAGGGGGTTCCACTAAGGATCCTCGGTTAACTTTTTATGAGACACTTGAAAAGAATAAATCACTATCAGTTAATTTAGGAGAGAAACCCGGTTATAAATACGCATTGCAGGCTGGGTCTTTTAAGAACAAGAAACAGGCTGTTGTAGTGAGGAATCAACTCAGATCCAGGGGATATGATGCCAATATTGTAACTGCTGAAATAAAAGGTAATGAGATCTGGCACAGGGTGAGGTTTGGAAAGTTTTCAAGTAAGGCCGAAGCCATCAAGGAAGCGAAAAAACTTGAAAAAGAATTGAAGATAAAGGCTATAGTTATTCCAATCGAGGAGTAATCATGTATATTCCCGATCTTAATGGATTTGTTGAAAAATCAAAAGAGGGTAATCTCATTCCCGTATATAGAGAAATACTTGCTGATTTTGACACCCCTGTTACAGCATTTATAAAGATCAACGATGGTAGATATTCATTTCTTCTCGAGAGTTTAATAGGTGGCGAAAAGTGGGCCAGATATAGTTTTCTCGGCTCAAATCCTTCATTAATATTCAAATCATACGGCAAAAGGGTGGAGATAACAGATGGTGATAAGGTAGAAACAATGTATTCGGAGAACCCCCTTAAAATATTAAGGAGCATTCTGAAAAGGTATAAACCTGTTATAATTCCTGATTTACCGAGATTTTTTGGTGGTGCTGTTGGTTACATGGGATATGATATGGTGAGATTTTTCGAGAAGTTGCCTGATCCCCCTCCTGATGATCTGCAATTCAACGATAGCGTATTCCTCGTTACCGATACGATTCTTATATTCGATAATTTAAAGCAGAAGATAAAGGTTGTTTCAAATGCATTTATTGATGAAAGTGAAGATCCAGAAGATGCTTATAAAAAAGCAGTACTTAAGATAGAAGAATTAATAAAAAAATTAAGGGAACCTGTAAGGATATTAAGAAACAAGCAATTGGTGGAAAAGTCCATCCGGTATTCATCAAATATGAAAAAAGAAAAGTTTATTGAAATTGTTGAGAGGGCAAAAAGATATATCTTTGAAGGTGATATCATCCAGGTGGTTCTTTCACAGAGGTTTGAGATAAAAGAAAATGTAGATCCATTTAATGTCTATAGGGCTTTGAGGACAATCAATCCTTCTCCTTATATGTTCTTTTTAAAAATTGATGATCTTTATTTAATAGGATCATCACCTGAAATCCTCGTAAGGGTTGAAGATGGAGTTATAGAATTAAGACCTATAGCAGGAACGAGGCCAAGGGGGAAGAATGAAGATGAGGATTCTTATTTAATGGAAGAGCTTCGGAAAGATCCCAAAGAACTTGCAGAACATATTATGCTTGTTGACCTTGGAAGAAACGATGTTGGAAGGGTTGCTGAAATAGGAAGCGTCAGGGTTACTGATCTCATGGTCATAGAGAAATATTCACATGTAATGCATCTCGTATCACATATAAAAGGATTAATGAGAAGGGATAGTGATTGTTTTGATGTGTTGATGTCTTGCTTTCCAGCAGGTACCGTAACGGGGGCCCCTAAGATAAGGGCAATGGAAATTATAGATGAACTTGAAAATGTGAAAAGGGGGATATATGCGGGATCGGTTGGATATTTTAGCTTTTCAGGAAATATGGATCACTGCATTACTATTAGAACAATAATTATTAAGGACCAAAATATTTATATCCAGGCAGGTGCAGGCATTGTTGCAGATTCTAATCCAGAGAGAGAATATGAAGAGACAGTAAACAAAGCAGCAGGAATGATAAAAGCTGTAGAAATGGCAGTGAGGGAGATTGGATGAAGAAAGCCCCTGTTATTGTAATAGATAATTATGATTCATTTACATATAATCTTGTTCAATATCTCGGTGAATTGGGGGAGGATATCCTTACTTTTAGAAATGATATGATAACCCTGCATGAGATCGAGGAACTCAGACCCTCAGCAATTGTTATTTCGCCCGGACCATGCACACCATCAAAAGCAGGGATATCAATCGCGGTAATTAAAAAATTTAAAGGAAGGGTGCCAATACTCGGTGTCTGTCTTGGTCATCAGGCGATAGGTGAGGCATTTGGCGGAAGGATCATTGGTGCTAAGAGGATAATGCACGGAAAGACCTCACAGATATTCCACGATGGAAAGACGATATTTCGGGATATAGATAATCCATTTGCAGCAACAAGATATCATTCTCTTGTGATAGAAAGAGATACTATACCATCCTGTCTTGAGATAACTGCACTATCAGAGGATGACGAAATAATGGGCGTCAGACATAAAGATTATCCAGTAGAGGGGGTCCAGTTCCATCCTGAATCCATATTAACAAAACCAGGGAAAAAATTACTAAAGAATTTTCTCGAAATGAGGTGATTGAAATGTTAAAAGAATTTATTTCAAAGGTAGCAGACAAACAGTCCCTTACCGAATCCGAGATGGCATATGCCATGGGCATCATTATGAATGGAAAAGCTACACCCGCTCAGATAGCCTCATTTATTACAGCGCTGAGGATGAAGGGAGAGACAGTCGAAGAGATAACGGGTGCGGCAAGGATAATGAGAGAGAGGGCACTCAGGGTAAAATGCAGTGCTCCTGTTATTATAGATACATGTGGAACGGGTGGTGATGGAACTCATACATTTAATATATCAACTCTTGCTGCTTTGATTTCAGTTGGAGCTGGATTAACAGTTGCAAAGCATGGAAATAGATCGGTTTCAAGCAGATGCGGAAGTGCTGATGTATTGAAGGAACTTGGTGTTAATATAGAAGCTCCACTTCCAGTTATTGAGGAATGTCTTGAAAGGATTGGTATTGCGTTTTTGTTTGCACCAAATCTTCATACAGCAATGAAATATGCTATTGGACCAAGAAAAGAGATAGGTATAAGAACCGTGTTTAATATACTTGGACCATTAACAAACCCTGCCTTTACGAATGCACAGGTTGTTGGAGTTTACAGTCCTGAGCTTACAGAAACAATTGCTCATGTATTGGGAAAACTGGGGAACAGGAAAGCGATGGTTGTTCATGGTGATGGACTTGATGAGATAACCCTCTGTGGAGAAACAAAAGTTTCTGAATATATTGATGGAGAGGTAAAAACTTTCAAAATAAGGCCAGAGGACTATGGCTTCAAAAGATGTTCTATTGATGAACTGAAAGGAGGAGATCCATCTGTTAATGCGCAGATAATGATTTCTTTGCTGAGGGGAGAAAAAGGGCCGAGAAGGGATGTTACGATTCTCAATGCCGGGGCAGCTCTTTATGTGGGTGAAAAAGTGAAGAGCATTGAGGAGGGAATAAAGCTTGCCGCAGAGGTTATCGATTCCGGAGCTGCATTAAATAAATTAAATCAACTTATAGAAATGACAAATAAATATGTTTCTTGATGAAATCCTTAGAAGAAAGATTAAGTCCCTCGAAAGGGATAGGGAAAGGGAAACGATCGATAATCTATTAAAGAGGATAGAAATAGTTGATGGTCCTGAGGATTTCAGGAAGGCTATATACGAATCAAAGGCTGAGATAAAAATAATCGCTGAGATAAAGAGGGCCTCACCTTCCAGGGGGATTATAAGGCAGGATTTTTATCCGGAGGAGATAGCAAGAATATATCAAAAGGCCGGTGCCTGTGCTATATCAGTTCTTACCGAGGAAGAATTTTTTCTCGGGAATCTTGAGCTCCTTTCAATGATAGCTGGGGTTGTAACAATTCCTATTTTAAGGAAGGACTTCATAATAGATAAATATCAGATTTATCAATCACGTGCATATGGGGCGGATACGATCCTCCTCATGAGTAATATTCTTGATGAAAAAAAATTAAAGGAGTTCATAGAAATTGCAAGGAAAATCGGGATGGAGCCGCTTGTTGAGGTTCACACCGAAGAAGATCTGAAAAAAGGTCTTGATTGTGGAGCAGAAATTATAGGTATTAATAACAGGGATCTTAACACATTTAAGGTTGATATATCAGTTACAGAGAAGTTAATAAGATATATACCTGATGATAAAATCGTAATAAGCGAAAGCGGAATCAACTCGAGGGAGGATTTAATAAGATTGAAATCACTGGGAGTTGACGGATTCCTGATTGGTGAAGCATTTATGCGTGAAAATAATATTGAGAAAAAGGTCAGTGAATTTATATCAGGAGGTTTTTCGTGAGGGCAAAAGTGATACTTCCAGATTCGGAGATACCAAAGATGTGGTATAACATCCAGGCAGATCTTACGAAACTTCCCGATCCACCACTTGATCCGGAAACAGGAGAACTTGTAAAGGCAGAAAAGCTTCTTGCTATATTTCCTCCATTCCTTATTGAGCAGGAGGTAAGTCTGGAAAGATGGATTCCTATTCCGGAGGAGGTTCTAAAGATATATCTCTCATGGAGGCCAACCCCATTGATCAGGGCAGTGAATTTTGAAACACTGCTTAATACAAAATGCAGGATATATTATAAATATGAAGGATTAAGCCCTGCAGGAAGTCATAAGCCAAATACTGCAATTGCTCAAGCATACTATAATAAAAAGGCCGGTATAAAGAGATTAACAACAGAAACAGGAGCAGGACAGTGGGGGAGCGCTCTCTGTCTTGGTGCAATGTTCTTTGGTATCGAGGCAACAGTATACATGGTTCGGGTAAGTTATAATCAAAAGCCATACAGAAGATTTCTTATGGAAACATGGGGAGGAAAAGTGATTCCCAGTCCAAGTAGAAATACTGCATCAGGCAGGGCGATACTCGAGTCTGACCCCGATTCACCCGGTAGTCTTGGAATAGCAATCAGTGAGGCTATTGAAGAAGCAATATCTCGAGATGATACAAACTATTGCCTTGGCAGTGTCCTTAACCACGTTCTCCTTCATCAAACGATTATTGGTCTTGAAGCGAAGAAGCAGATGGAGATGATTGGAGAGTATCCAGATATAATAATTGGATGTTGTGGGGGAGGAAGCAATCTTGCAGGGATAAGCTTTCCGTTTATTTTTGACAAGATTGCAGGAAGGAACGTGAGAATCATTGCAACGGAACCTACAGTGTGTCCGACGCTCACGAAGGGCGTTTACACATATGATTTTGGTGATACATCGATGTTGACACCGCTTTTAAAGATGTATACTGTTGGGCATGATTTTATTCCGCCAGGAATATATGCTGGGGGTTTGAGATATCATGGTGATGCACCCCTTGTTAGTTTACTATACAATGAAGGGATTATAGAGGCTGTTGCTTACCAACAAACAGAAATATTTGACGCATCAATGAAATTTATTAGAAGTGAAGGGATTATTCCAGCCCCTGAGAGTTCTCATGCGATTAAAGCAGTTATCGATGAATGCCGTCTCGCAGATGAAGAGGGCAAGGAAAAAGTGATACTGTTCAATCTTAGCGGGCATGGTCTCTTTGACCTATCAGCATACGATGCGTATCTTTCAGGGACCCTGGAAGATTTCATTTATCCGGAAGAAAAGATAAAGGAAAGTATTGCAAGGCTGGAGTATTTAAATAAATGTCGGCAATAAAGATATGCGGAATAAAAAGAATCGATGATGCAATTGATGCTGCAAAATTTGGTGCGAATGCGATTGGCTTTAATTTTTATAGAAAAAGCAAAAGGTACATTTCTCCTGAAGAGGCAAGGAAAATAATAAATGAAATTCCACCATTTATATGTATAGTTGGTGTTTTTGTTAATGAAGAGATTGAAACAGTAAAAGATATTTGCAGTTACTGTGGAATAGATATTATTCAATTTCATGGCGATGAAAGCCCACAATACTGTGAGAAGTTCGAGAAAAGGATAATAAAAGCATTCAGACTGAGGGATGAAAGGGATGTAGAAAAGATAAGCCTTTACAGGGTTAATGCTATCCTTGTAGATTCCTTTAAAGAAGGGGAATATGGAGGCACAGGGATGGGATTCAATGAAATTCTTATAAAAAAGATAGAGATGAGGCAGAGGCTGATCCTCGCTGGTGGTTTGGGTGTTGATAATGTAGAGGACGCTATATTAAAAATTAGACCTTATGGAGTTGATGTTTGCAGTGGAGTTGAAATTAAACCTGGGGTAAAAGATAGAGATAAGATGAAGATATTTATTGAAAGAGCAAGGGAGGCATTTCAGAAAATAGCCGAGAGAGGAGATGATTGAAATGAAAAAATTTCCTGATGAGAGGGGACATTTTGGCATTTATGGAGGAAGGTATGTGCCTGAAACATTGATGTGTGCACTTGAGGAGCTTGAGTTCCATTTTAAAAAAGCAATAAATGATGAAACATTTAAAGAAGAATTAAGATACTATCTGAGAAAATATGCAGGGAGACCAACCCCTTTATATTTTGCTGAAAAAATGAGCAATGATCTATCAGGGCCAAAAGTCTATCTTAAAAGAGAAGATCTATGCCATACAGGTTCTCATAAAATAAACAATACAATTGGCCAGGTCCTTCTTGCAAGGAGGATGGGAAAAAAGAGGATAATAGCTGAAACTGGCGCCGGTCAACATGGTGTTGCTACAGCAACAGCAGCTGCATTATTCGGTATGGAATGTGTTGTTTATATGGGAGAAGAAGATGTTCGCAGGCAGGCCCTGAATGTTTTTCGAATGAGATTGCTAGGGGCTGAAGTAAGATCCGTTAAATCAGGATCAAGAACACTTAAGGACGCAATAAATGAAACATTGAGGGATTGGGTCACAAATGTTGAAACGACATACTATGTTATAGGTTCTATTGTTGGTCCATACCCTTATCCTGTTATTGTCAGGGAGTTTCAATCTGTAATAGGTAGAGAGGTGAAGGAGCAGATTTTGATGGAGGAAGGAAGATATCCGGACTGTCTGATAGCGTGTGTTGGCGGGGGGAGTAATTCTATGGGACTTTTTTATCCATTCATAGAATGTGAAAATGTTGAACTAATAGGTGTAGAAGCAGGGGGTCTTGGTCTTAATTCCGGAAAACATGGGGCTTCATTATGCAGGGGAGAGGTCGGAGTCCTTCATGGAGCAAAAACTTATATACTTCAAGATAGCCATGGACAGATATGGCCGACACATTCTGTTGCTGCAGGTCTTGATTATCCAGGGGTAGGGCCTGAGCTTGCTTATTTAAAGGATACGCGAAGAGTTAGCGTTACATCGGTGACCGATCAAGAGGCACTGAATGGATTTATGTATCTTTCAGAGAAAGAGGGAATTATTCCTGCTCTTGAATCTGCACATGCTGTTGCATACGCAATAAAAGAACTGAGGAATGAAGACAAAATTGTGGTAATAAATCTATCCGGCAGAGGTGATAAAGATGTTCAGCTTGTGCAGCAGATCTTAAAGGAGAGAAAATGAGCAGAATAAAAGATATATTTGAGAAAAACAGGAGTAAAGGGTCGGGGGTTCTCATTACTTATATAACGGGGGGTTATCCAGGGATAAAAAAGACAAAGGAATTAATCCTTACAATGGAAGATGAGGGTGCTGATATCGTTGAGGTTGGGATCCCCTTTTCAGATCCGATAGCAGATGGACCGGTAATACAGAAGGCCTCGCAGAGGGCGCTGTCACGCGGCGTACATCCGGGAAAGATACTCAGTATGGTCTCTGAACTTAGACAGAGATCCTCAATCCCTATCGTTCTGATGGGATATTATAATAACTTTCTCAAATACGGTGAGGAATTATTTGCAAGGGATGCGAAGCAGTGCGGTGTTGATGGTATAATTGTTCCAGATCTACCTCCAGAGGAGGCGGAAGTTCTCAGGGGTTACCTTTTAAGAAACAACATGGATATGATATTCCTTGTTGCACCTACTAGCAGTGAAGAAAGGATAAGGCTTGTATGCTCCGTGACAGGTGGATTTTTATATTGTGTTTCTCTAACCGGAGTTACAGGACAAAGGGAGAGTCTTTCAAAGATGAGTTTCTCCATCATAAAAAGGATAAGGCAAATTTCCTCCATACCTGTGGCAATGGGATTTGGTATATCTAAACCTGATCATGCAAGAGAGCTATCCCCTATTGTAGATGGTATTGTTGTGGGGAGTGCTATAATTGTGATAATAGAAGAGAATCTTGGAAAAAAGGATATGCTCGCTAAGGTGGGTAAATTTGTAAGAGAAATGAAGATGGCATTGGTTAACAAAAAATAAAGGAAATAGATATGGGATGGTTTAAAAAGGATGAAACTAAAGAAAAAAAGATAAGGATACCAGAAGGATTCTGGGCTAAATGCAATAATTGCAATGAGATTATAATTAAGAAGGAGATAGAGAGAAATCTTAATGTATGTCCAAAGTGTAACTATCATTTTCGAATTCCATCAAAAGCATGGATTGATATCCTGTGCGATGCTGGATCATTTGTTGAGCTGTTTGCGAATATTGAATCTGCAGATCCGTTAAATTTCAGGGATAGTAAGAATTATAAGGATAGGTTGAGGGAAGCAAAGGAAAAGGTAAAAATGAACGAAGCGGTGATAACAGGAGAAGCGAAGATCGATGGCATTTCCGTTTCTATCGGAATTCTTGAATTCGATTTCATGGGTGGAAGCATGGGATCTGTTGTGGGAGAAAAGGTTACAAGACTTATAGAGAGAAGCCTGGAGTTGAATAAACCCCTTATTATTGTTTCATCATCAGGTGGGGCAAGGATGCAGGAAAGTATACTCTCATTGATGCAGATGGCCAAAACCAGTGCTGCTTTAGCTCTGTTGAAGAAAAAGGGTATCCCTTACATCTCAATTATGACTGACCCCACAACAGGAGGGGTGGCAGCAAGTTTTGCATTTCTTGGTGATATTATAATTGCGGAGCCAAAAGCATTGATCGGATTTGCAGGTCCAAGGGTTATCGAACAAACAATAAAACAAAAACTTCCTGAAGGTTTTCAGAGAGCAGAATTTTTACTTGAGCATGGATTCATCGATATGATTGTAGAGAGGAGACAGATGAAATCTGTTGTCAGTAAGATTCTGAGGCTTCTTTTGGGCTGAAAATCTTCATGTATTCCTATCCAGAAATTGTCGATTATCTTTTTAAGCTTGAGCGGCGCGGAATAGATTTTTCCCTTGAAAGGATTTCAACATTACTATCATATTTCGGAAATCCCCATCTATCCCTGAAGGCATTTCATATCGGTGGAACCAATGGCAAAGGTTCCACCTCTGCCATTCTTGCAAATATATTGAAGGAGGCAGGCTACAGGGTTGGACTCTATACTTCACCCCATCTATCCCTGCTTGAAGAGAGGTTCCAGATAAATGGTGAAATGATATCACGTGATGATTTAGTAGAATATGCATGCAGGGTAAGAGAAAAGATTGAAAAGTTTTCGATAAAATTAACATTTTTTGAATTTTTAACAGCTGTTGCATTTCTTTACTTTCGTGAGAGAAATGTTGATGCTGCAGTCATTGAGGTTGGGATGGGAGGCAGACTTGATGCAACAAACTTAGTAAATCCCATTGTGTCGATAATAACAAACATATCCCTTGATCATATGGATTATCTTGGATCAACAATCAAGGCAATAGCCAAGGAAAAGTCAGGCATTATAAAGGATAATATACCTGTTGTCCTTGGAGAAATCGATCAAGAGGTCCTCGATTTGATAACAAAGGAGCTCAGGCCCAAAAATAGATATTATATATGGCAGAAAGATTTTAGAGCAGAAGAGGTATCAGATAGGAGATTTAATTATTTTGGGATTGAGAAAGATTTAATCGATATGAAAATTTCATTAAAGGGATACCACCAGTATATTAATGCTTCATTAGCAATATGTGCACTTGAATGCACTTCAAATATTTTCTATACGCCTGAGAGTGCAATAAGAAAGGGGCTTGAATCGATAATCTGGCCGGGAAGGCTCGAATATATTGAAGGTAATATAAAAATAATTATGGACTGTGCACACAATCCGCATGGAATTAGGTATGCAATTGAATATATACTTTCAAGGGTTAGATTCAAAAGGATATTTTTAATAATGGGTGTGATGAAGGATAAGGACTATCCAGCAATGATCAAAATGATTGCCCCTCACTGTTATAAGATAATATTTACGAAGGTTGACATCCCAAGGGCAGCCTCTCCGGGTGAACTTGCACACTACGCAAGGAATATTAATAAAAATACAGTTATTACACAATCGGTAAGGGATTCAATTGAATTGGCTGTAAAGGAAGTAGATGGTGATGATCTTATATTTATAACCGGTTCAATTTATGTAGTCGGGGAAGCGAGAAAAATTTTGCCAGAATATCTGAGATGAACAGGATCTATTTTTTTGGAATATATATCTTAATAATATTTATTTTTTTTGTCTTTTTTCAGAAAAAGGTTTGTTCTCAAACATTCCCAATGAGGGTAATAGATGTAGGTGATCAGGAAATCAATGTTGTTGCTGATGAGATTATATATGATGCGAAGAATAGAATATATTGGGCAAAGGGCAGCGTGACAATCACAAGAGGAAATGTGTTAATAAGGGCAGAGGAGGTTGCATTTAACGAGAGCAAAAGAGAAGTTATTGCTCAAGGAAATGTATTTTTTACAGACGGAGAGAACATCATTGATGCTGATAGGATTGTTTTTCAAATAGATGAAAAAAGAGGCGTAATCTATAATGGGAAGGGTATCTTTCCGGAAAAGAAAAGGGAGTATGAGGAAAAGGGGATAGGATTTATCAAAAAAAGGGAAAGGGCTCCGATAAAATACTATGTTCATGGAAAGAGGATCGAAAAATATGAAGAGGAAGCGTTCATTGTTGAAGATGGTTATTTAACTACATGTGAATGTGAAGATATCAAAGATGCTGGCTGGGTGTTTTACATAGAGAGGGCCGATCTTACTGTAAATGGGATGGCATGGATAAAGGGATTATGGATTTATATATGGAATAGGCCTATATTTTATCTTCCATATGGTGTTTTTCCTGTTAAAATCATCAGACAATCAGGGTTTCTTACACCCACATTCGCAAACTCATCAAAGTATGGATTTATAACTAAAATTCCATTCTATCTGGTCATTTCAAGAACTCAGGATATGACTTTTGATCTTGAATACAGATCGAAGAGAGGAATAAAACCTGGTATTGAATATAGGTACGCAATTATTGGCGGAAAAGGGGGGATTAGTTTCGATTTCATAAAGGATATAGAAATAAAAAGGAACAGGTGGGATTTTCTATGGAAACATGATCAGAAAATAACCGATTATGAGATTGATGTAAAAGCCGATGTTAATCTCATAAGTGATGATGATTATATAAAGGATTTCGGAGAAGACCTGAAAGCAAGAACATCACGGGAGCTTATAAGCTCTGCCTTTTTATCAAAGAAATTTAAAAATAACTTTGTCATTTTGAGAGCAACAAATTATAACTCTGTCGTCGACGGAAATGATGATTTTATATTCCAGAGATATCCAAACCTTACTTTCTTCATACATGAGGATTATCTATTTAATACTCAACTTTCACTTACCGCGCAGGGTGAGATTACAAACTTCTACAGGAAAGAGGGGGTGAGGGGACAGAGACTTGATCTAAATCCTCAGATTTTTCTACCATTGAGAATAAGTTTTATAAATATAACACAATCTGCAGGTTTAAGAGAAACATACTATTTTTTGAACGAAAATACAGACAGTAGTTTGAGGAGAGAAATTTTATGGACATCTTTTGAGGGTTCATTCGAGCTTGAGAGATATTTTAGAATTCCAGCATGGAAGGATTATGAGATAAGGCATGTTATATCACCGGATATAAAAATTGAATTTTCATCAGTTAGCTTCGAGGAAGACAGAGAAATATTTCCTACTTTTGACAATATTGACAGAATAAGAAAGAGAAATTTAATTAACTTTTCCATTGCAAATTTCCTCTATATTCCTGAGAAAAAAGATGGAGATTTGCCAAGGAGCGAGTTTTTACTTGGAAGATTATATTTTAATTACGATCTGAATGCTGGAGAAAAGCCCTTTTCTGATCTGGCCGGTGAATTCAGAATTTCCTTATTTGAGGATTTTTATGTAAATACTAACCTTTATTTCGATCCATACAATGGAAGGATGAGGCGATTAAATACCAATTTTAATTTAAAGTTCAATGATGATGTAAATCTTTATCTGGATTATCAATTCTCAAAACCATTCAAAATAGATACAAGATCACTTATCGAAATAACAGATTATTCAGCATTTGATATTGAAAGGGAAAGGATGAATAACATAATATTTGGTGCTGGATTCATAATTAGTAAGAGAATAACAATTGATTTGAAAACAAGATATAGTTTTTTAATTGATCAGATGCTTGAATCCATATATACGATAGGATATACATCGGATCAAAAATGCTGGAGTGTAACAATGAGTATTGAGAATAGGAAAAGACCCCATGAAACAAGGGCGATTTTACTCTTCAATTTTACAGGGATTGGATCCATAGGAATTTAGGCGGAGCTTTTATATTATGATCGATTATATTTCCTGAGGTGATTTATAAAACAGTTATGGCTGGATAAAATTTTGAAAATGTATATAATATCGGGATAAAAATGGTATCCAGGCTTTAAGGGGAGTTAATAATGGAGGGCGATGAATCTAAAAAGGGTGAACCATTAAAAATTGAGAAGCCGTGGGGTTTCGAGATCATTTTTGCTTGCAGTGAAAACTATCTTGGCAAAATCCTTTTCATAAAAAAAGGGGAGGGGCTCAGTCTTCAATATCATAGATACAAGGATGAAACAATATTTGTAAAAAAGGGAGTCCTTGAGCTTGAAATACAGGAGCATCCAGGAGTCATTAAAATCCTGACCATGCATCCCGGGAGCAGTTTCAGAATTTTACCAAAACAGATACACAGGATGAAGGCTATCGAGGATTGTGAAATCTTTGAGGTATCCACCCCTCATATGCAGGATGTCATCAGGATTCATGACTACTATGGAAGGGTGAAAAGGGAAAGATTGGCCCTGGTCCTTGCAGGAGGCCAAGGAACACGATTCTGGCCAAGAAGCAGAAGGAAAAAGCCAAAGCAGCTCCTTGACATAGTTGGAAGCGAACCAATGATAAGGTATACAATAAAGCGAATTTTACCTTTCATAGCTGAAGAAAATATATTTGTTGTAACTTCAAGAGATTATTATCGAGAAATTACTGAGAGTGTTTCTGAGATCCCCCAGGAGAATATAATACTTGAACCTGTAGGAAAGAATACAGGGCCCTGTATAGCTTTTTCATGTATAAGACTTAAGAAAATAAATCCTGATGCTGTTTTGTTTATCTTTCCCTCTGATCATTATATAAGGGATGAGGAAAAATTTATCAGGGCCCTTGAGAAAGCAGAATCTGCTGCTAAATCTTATAATTGCATAGTTACTTTTGGTATAGCGGCCACAACTCCTGAAACAGGATACGGTTATATAAAAATTGGAGAAAGATTTATTGAAGATGGAAGATGGGATGTATTTAAAGTAGATAGATTTATTGAGAAGCCAACAAAACAGGAAGCAGATAAATTAGTAGGGGAAAAGGTATATTTCTGGAACTCTGGTATATTTATCGGTAAAATACAGACCTTTTTATCTGAAATAGAAAAATATTGTAAGGAGCTTCACTCGGGAATCGCTAAAATAGAGGGTATTACAGAAACTGATAATGAAGAAAGGATCATCAATGAAATTTATGAATCCTGGCCTGAAATAAGTATAGATAAAGCTTTAATGGAGAAGACAGGCAATTTGCTTGTAATGCCTGTTGATTTTGGCTGGAGTGATGTTGGAAGTTGGGCTGCCCTTGATGGTATTATTGAAAAGCGGGAAAAGGGAAATATCATAAAGGCAAAGCACATCTCAATCGATACAGAAGGTTGTATAATTTACAGCCCAAGAAAGCTTATAGCTACAATAGGGGTGAGAGATTTAATACTTGTAGAAACAGAAGATGCCCTGCTTTTATGTAATAAGGAGAGGGCCCAGGATGTGAAAAAACTTGTTGAAAGGTTGAAGGAAGAAGGCCTCGAAGAATATCTCTAATGCGACATGAAGAGGATTTATGATGAAAGTTCCGTTTATTGATCTCAAACTCCAGTATTCATTGATAAGGGATGAGATAAAAAATGCAATTGATAATGTCCTCGAGTCGCAGCAATTTATACTGGGAGAAAGCGTTGAAAGATTTGAGCGATTAATTGCCGATTATTGCGGTGGAAGGTTTGCTGTGGGAGTTGCATCCGGAACAGATGCAATTTTGCTTTCTATGATGGCATTGGATGTGAACGCTAATCATGAGGTGATAACAACACCATTTACTTTTTTTGCCACAGCAGGTTCTATATCAAGGGTAGGATCAAAGCCTGTATTCGTTGATATTGATCCAATGACATTTAATATGAACCCTGATCTTATAGAGAAAAAAATAACAAGGAAAACAAAGGCAATAATACCGGTTCATCTTTTCGGACAGATGGCTGATATGGATCCTATCCTGGAGATAGCTAAAGAGAAAAATCTCTACGTAATAGAGGATGCAGCGCAATCCATTGGTGCGAGATACAAGGATAAAAAGGCAGGTAATATAGGAGATACCGGTTGTTTCAGTTTTTTTCCCACCAAGAATCTTGGCTGTTATGGTGATGGAGGTGTTATAATAACATCAAGTGAGGAAATTGCAGAAAAACTTAGATTACTAAGAGTACATGGAAGCAGATCAAAATATTTCCATGAATATATAGGTTGTAACAGCAGGCTTGATGCATTACAGGCCGCAGTTCTTGAGGTAAAATTGAAATACCTGGACAGATGGACCGAAATGAGGAGGGAAAATGCTAATAGATATAAAAAGTTGTTTAAGGAAAAAGGATTGATTGATAATGGTTATGTTGTTATTCCTTTTGAAAAAGAATATAATTACCATGTATACAATCAGTATGTAATAAAGGTAAAGGAGAGAGACAGGCTTTTTTCTTTCCTGCGAGAGAATGGGGTAGGGGTTGAAATCTATTATCCTTTACCGATCCACCTTCAGAAATGTTACGAATTCCTTGGATACAAGGAAGGGGATTTTCCTGAGGCAGAAAAGGCAAGTAGAGAAGCAATCGCTATCCCGATATTCCCTGAACTAACTTTCGAACAGCAAACATATGTTGTTGAAAAGATATATGAATTTTATAAAAAGCATTGAGGGATGAGAAAATGAATATATGCATTATTGGAACAGGTTATGTGGGATTAGTAACTGGTGCTTGTTTTGCTGAATTCGGATTAAATGTTACATGTGTTGATAATGATGCTGAGAAGATAAGAATGTTACAGCAAGGGATTATTCCATTTTATGAACCCGGTCTTGAGGAGATGACGAGAAAGGCACTAAGAGAAGGGAGAATAAGTTTTACAACAGAAATCAAGAAAGGTGTTCAGAATGCGCTTGTTATATTTATTGCGGTCGGAACCCCTTCTAAAAATGATGGTAGTGTGGATCTATCATATATTGAAAATGTTGCAAAAGAAATAGCGGAAGTTATGGATGGATACAAGGTGATTGTAACAAAAAGTACAGTTCCTGTCGGAACAGGTAAACTTATAGAAAAGATAATAAAGGAGCATCAAAAAGTTAGGGTTTCTTTTGATATTGCATCAAATCCAGAATTCCTGAGAGAAGGCTCTGCCATTGAGGATTTCATGAGACCAAATCGTGTTGTTATAGGGGCAGAATCGGAACAGGCAAAAGCGATACTGAAGGATCTTTACAGACCACTATACCTTATAGAGACACCATTTATTATAACGGATATAAATACAGCTGAAATGATCAAATATGCTTCAAATTCTTTTCTTGCGACAAAGATATCATTCATAAATGAGATGGCTAATATCTGCGAAAAGGTTGGCGCAGATGTTCATCTTGTTGCAAAAGGTATGGGCCTTGACAACAGAATTGCTCCGAAATTTCTCCACCCCGGCCCTGGATTTGGTGGTTCCTGTTTTCCAAAAGATACAAAGGCAATAGTAAAGATTGCTAAGGATCACGGGTATGAGTTTGAAATCGTAAAGGCAGTTATTAAAGTGAATGAAAGGCAAAAGCTTTTAATGGTTGAGAAAATTGAGAATGCCACAGGGAATCTTAAGAATAAGTTAATAGGTGTGCTTGGATTGACATTCAAGCCCAATACAAGTGATATGCGAGAGGCCCCTTCAATTACAATCATAAATCATTTGCTAAAGAAGGGTGCGAAGATTAAGGCATATGATCCTGCGGGACTCGAGGAGGCGAAAAAGATCTTTAAGGAAAAGATTTTTTACGAAAAGGACACATATACAGCGATAAAGGATTGTGATGCAATGGTTATAATAACCGAATGGAATCAATTCAGGAACCTTGATTGGGATAAGGTCAAAAAGTTGATGAGGGGAAATACTATTGTTGATTTAAGAAATATTTATGAACCTGAAAAAATGGTTGAACTCGGCTTCAATTATCACTGTGTTGGAAGGCCAATAAAGGGGAGAGATATAAAATGAAAAGAGTTGTCATAACAGGTGGTGCAGGTTTTATAGGATCCCATCTCTGTAAGAGATTCATCGAAGAAGGATTTGAAGTTATATGTATTGATAATTTGCTGACAGGGAATATTGATAATGTATCATCTCTTTTTGAAACAGGGAGATTCATTTTTATAAAGATGGATATTACCAATTATATTCATGTTCCTGGCCCTGTTGAAATGGTATTGCACTTTGCCTCTCCGGCAAGTCCGGCTGATTATTTAAAGTATCCAATTCAAACATTAAAGGTTGGCTCACTTGGCACACATAAAGCCCTGGGATTATCAAAAGAGAAGAAGGCAAAATTTCTGCTTGCCTCAACATCAGAGGTCTATGGTGACCCACATATAAACCCTCAACATGAGGGATATTGCGGAAATGTAGATCCTGTAAGCAAAAGGGGTGTTTATGATGAAGCAAAGCGTTTTGCAGAGGCCTTAACAATGGCTTATCATAGATATCACGGCCTTGACACGAGGATTGTCAGGATATTTAACACATATGGCCCAAATATGAGAGTTGACGATGGAAGGGCTATACCGAATTTTATCACCCAGGCACTGAAGGGGGAGGATATAACAATTTACGGAGATGGGAGTCAGACCAGAAGTTTCTGTTATATAGATGATATGGTTGAAGCTATAATTAGAATTACAAAATGCGATTATCAAGGTCCATTAAACATTGGAAATCCAGAAGAAATGAGGATAATAGACCTTGCAAAGATTATTTTAAAGATGACAAAATCGAAAAGCAGAATTGTTTTCCGCGAATTGCCTGAAGGTGATCCAAAAGTGAGGAGGCCTGAGATTTCGCTTGCCAGAAGACTTCTTGGCTGGGAACCAAAGGTAAAGATTGAGGAAGGAATTGAGAAAACGATCTATTATTTTAAAAGGAGGCTTGGGCTTTAATTGAAGATATTGATCACTGGTGGGGCGGGATTTATTGGTTCCCATATTGCCGATGCATATCTGAGAAAGGGATATAGGGTAGTAGTTGTTGATGACCTATCCACGGGAAAGAGAGAGAATTTACCAGAAGGAGCTGAGTTTTACAAAATTTCCATTCTTGCCCCGGAACTGGAGGAGATAATAAAAAGGGAGAGACCACATATAATTAACCGCCATGCTGCCCAGGTAGATGTAAGAAAGTCTGTTGCTGATCCTTTTAATGATGCACTTATAAATGTGCTGGGTACCATCAAAATACTTCAGTACAGCGCCTCATATGGTGTAAAAAAGATTATATTTGCATCTTCAGGAGGAGCTATTTATGGTGAGCAGGATTATTTTCCTGCAGATGAGAACCACCCTTTGAGACCGATCAGCCCTTATGGTGCATCAAAGGCATCCTGTGAAATTTATATTAATAATTTTTCAATAATGCATGGGATCAAGGCAGTTAATCTGAGATATGGGAATGTGTATGGTCCCAGGCAGGATCCCTATGGCGAGGCAGGTGTAATTGCAATATTCTTAATGAAAGTATTGAGTGGGCAGACACCAGTGGTCAATGGGGATGGGTTGCAGACAAGGGATTTTGTTTTTGTTGAGGATGTGGTCAATGCAAATCTTATAGCATTGAGAGAAGATATTGAGGGAACATTTAACATAGGGACAGGAAAAGAACATTCGGTTATCGATATACTGAATATTATACAGAAAAATCTCGGCCGCACCATTCAGTGGACCTATGGTCCTGCAAAGCCTGGTGAACAGAGGAGGTCGTGCCTGGATATAAGGAGGGCCAGGGAGGAGATGGGATGGTTTCCCAAGGTTTCTATTGAGGATGGGATAAAGAAGACTATTGAATTTTTCAATAATGCTAAAAATATCCCGCCTTAGGCGTGAATGAACCAAAATGGAAGGCAATAAAAGGGAATATGCAATAGGTATTGATCTTGGCGGAACTCATATCAGGTTGGCAATAATAAGCAGGGATGGACTTATCCTTGAGAAAAGAAAGTTTTTTACCAGAGATTTTCAGGGCGTGGAGTCCCTTATTGATAAGCTGTGCTTCGAGATGGGTATAATGGGTAAGCTGGCATCATATGATGGCGTTATAAAGGGGGTTGGGATAGGTTTCCCAGGGATCATAGATTACGTAGATGGAATTGTTAAGTATTCTCCAAATCTTAGAGGATGGAAAGATATTGCGTTAAGGAACATTCTTACAGAGAGAACAGGAATACCAATCTTCCTCGACAATGATGCAAATACTTATGCATATGGAGAAATGATGGCAGGTGCAGGAAAGGACCTCAATAGCTTTGTCCTTTTAACCCTCGGGACTGGTATTGGAGGCGGTGTAATTATTGAAAGAAAACTCTGGAGGGGGAGGATCGGAATGGCGGGCGAGGTTGGCCACATAGTTGTGGAGCCTGATGGACTTGATTGCGAATGTGGGGGTAAAGGATGTCTTGAGCTCTACGGTTCAGCAAAGTTTATTAAGAGAGAGGGAGCATCCATAGCAGGAATTTCAGGGGAGATAGTGCCAGACAATGCATACAGATGGGCAAAGGAAGGTGACCTGGCATTCATAGGAATTTTTATGCGAATGGGAAGATACCTCGGAATAGGTATTTCCAATATAATCAATATTCTCAATGTGGATGCAATAGTTATCGGAGGAGGGGTAAGTAATGCATGGGAGTTTTTCATAGGACCACTTGTTGAGGAACTCAAGAGGAGATCTTTCGTATTCAGAGAAAGTCCTGTTGACATCAGAAAGAGTGAGCTTGGCGAGGATGCCTCCCTGCTTGGCGCAGCATATCTTGTTTTTACGGAGCAAGAAGGTGAAGGAAATTGAGTACATAAGGAACTTTTCAATTATTGCGCATGTCGATCATGGGAAGTCAACACTCGCTGATCGCATCCTTGAGTTGACAGGTACAGTTCCCGAAGGCATGGTTCTGGAGCAATATCTTGACAGAATGGATATTGAAAGGGAGAGAGGGATAACAATAAAGGCGCAAACAGTGAGGCTGAACTATAAATCCAGGGATGAAAGGGATTATGTGTTTAATCTTATTGATACACCGGGCCATGTTGATTTTACATATGAAGTTTCGAGAAGTCTTGCTGCATGCGAAGGAGCAATACTTGTTGTAGATGCATCACAGGGAGTTGAAGCACAGACCATTGCAAACCTCTATCTGGCATTGGAACTCGATCTGCATATCGTTCCTGTTATAAATAAGATTGATTTACCATCTGCTAATCCAGAGAAAGTGAAGGCTGAGATAGTTGATCTGCTCGGTATTCATGAATCGGAGATACTTCTGGCAAGTGCTAAAAAGGGGATCGGTATTAGAGAAATCCTTGAGGCTGTAGTAATGAAAATCGCCCCGCCGAAGGGGGATCCAGATGCACCCCTTAAGGCAATAATTTTTGATTCATGGTTTAATAACTACTCAGGTGTCATCACTCTGGTAAGGGTTTTTGAAGGATGCATAAGGAAGGGTATGAAAATTATGATGATGTCAAGTGGTAAAGCATTTGAGGTTCAGAAACTGGGCGTTTTTTCTCCAGAACCTTCCGAGGTCCAGGAGTTATCAGCAGGTGAAGTTGGATTTATAATAGCGGGAATAAAAGAGGTGAGGGATACAAAGATTGGTGATACCATTACGGAATTGAACAGACCAACGAAGGTCCCCTTTCCGGGTTTCAAGATAATAAAGCCTATGGTTTTTTGCGGTCTTTATCCTGTTGAGCCCGCACAGTACGGGCCACTGAGGGATGCATTGGAAAAGCTGAGACTAAATGATTCATCATTTACATATGAATATGAGGTTTCGCAGGCACTGGGATTTGGTTTCAGATGTGGATTCCTGGGATCACTGCATATGGATATAATACGCGAAAGACTTGAGAGGGAGTTTGCTTTGAAATTGATAGCAACTGCTCCAACAGTGCTTTACAGGATAATAAAGAAGGATGGTGAGATACTGTTTATTGATAATCCGAATAAGATACCAGATCCAGCCAGTATAATAAAGATAGAGGAGCCATACATAAGGGCAACCATTCACACCCCTCTCGAATATATTGGTGATATAATGCGTCTATGTGAAGAGAGAAGGGGGGATCATGTTGAGATAAAGTATCTTTCACCACAGAGGGGAGTCCTCATTTATGATTTACCGTTGAGCGAAGTTATCTTCGACTTCTACGATAGATTAAAGTCACTTTCTCGTGGATATTCATCTATGGACTATGAACTGCTCGACTACAGAGAGGGCGATCTTGTGAAGGTTGACATTCTTATTAATGGTGAAAGGATAGACTCACTGTGCTTTATTTCCCCCATGGAAAAGGCATATACAAGGGGAAAAGCGGTGGTCACCAGACTGAGGGAAGTTATACCAAGGCAGCTATTTGAGGTTGTTATTCAGGCTGCCATAGGAAGCAGGGTCATTGCTCGAGAGTCCATAAAACCCCTCCGTAAGAATGTGACTGCAAAGTGTTATGGAGGTGATATAACGAGAAAGAGGAAACTCCTTGAAAAGCAAAAGGAGGGGAAAAAGAGGATGAAAAGGCTTGGAAAGGTTGAGATTCCACAGGAAGCATTTCTTGCAATTTTGAAAATAAGGGACTGAAAAGGAATATGGGAAAAATAAGGAATAAGACTGTTGAAGGGAAAGAGGTCGAAACATTGAATGGGGATTTAAAAAAGGCTGAGAGCTCCTGGAGGGAAAAGGTTCTTGAATATGTCCAGACCATCGTTACTGCAGTTATCCTCGCGCTTGTTATAAGGGCATTCATTGTTCAGGCATTTAAAATCCCTTCAGGCTCAATGGAGCCTACACTTCTTATTGGAGATCAGATACTGGTTAACAAATTCATCTACGGTGTAAAGATCCCCTTTCTGAATAAAAAGGTTCTTGTTTTTAAGAAACCACAGAGGGGGGATATTATTGTATTTACTTATCCAGTGGATAAATCAAAGGATTTTATAAAAAGGGTAATCGCTGTTGAGGGAGATAGGATTGAGATAATTGATAAGAAAATTTACATAAATGGGAAGCCTTTTAACGATCCATGGGGAAGTTATGAAGATCCAGAGGTAAGACCTGGAAGCTATGACAGGAGGGATAATTTTGGACCATATGTAGTTCCAAGGGATCATGTTTTTGTTATGGGTGACAACAGAGACAGAAGCTATGATAGCAGATTCTGGGGACCTGTCGAGATAGATAAAATAAAAGGGAGGGCATTTTTAATTTACTGGTCATGGGATAATGGTTTTAAGATTAGATGGTGGAGGATAGGTAAGATTATAAAATAGGTGCTTCTCTTGACTTGTGAGTATGACCAGTGATAATTTAATAAAAATGGAGAAGGAAAAGGGGTTTATCCGATTTGGTACACTCATATACCTTCTCCTGGCAGGTGGGATAATTTATCTTGCTATCAAGATTGCTCCTGTTTATATATCTTATTATCAGATTAAATATGCAGCGGATGTTGAGGCGGGGAGGGCTCATATCAATAATGATGAACAGATAAGAAAAAATCTTCTTGAGAAGGCAAGAAATTTGAAGATAAATCTGAGAGATGAGGATATAGAAATTAAGAGGGATGAAAAAGAAATCATAATAAATATAGATTATGCTGACAATGTTCTTCTGTTTGATCGTTACAGACTTGATTTCAAATTTTCTTTTAATATAAAGAAGGATATAAAGAAAGTATTTTAACTCCTTTTAAGTTAGCCCTGAGAGGCTAACAAGGGAGAGGGAATGGAAACATTAAAATCAAAAACCTTCCACCGAGCGGTGTGAAGGTTTTTTTTTAAACAGGTGAAGATGAAGAGAAGGGATAAGAGTGTAATAATGGACAGACAGGCAATCGAGAGGGCGATTACACGGATAGCGCATGAAATTATTGAAAGAAATAAAGGTGTTGAAGATGTTGTGATGGTTGGAATTATGGAGGGCGGTGTAAATATTGCAAGGAAGCTTTCAGATAAAATATATCAGATTGAAAACGTAAGAATCCCTGTTGGGGTTATAGATATAACCCTTTATCGTGATGACCTTTCTAAAAAGGGAACCTATGTTAGCGTTAGAAAAACAGATATCCCCTTCAACATTGATGATAAAAAGGTTGTTCTCGTTGATGACGTTTTATATACCGGAAGGACGATAAGGGCAGCGATGGATGCGCTTATGGATCTTGGAAGACCTTCTGCAATACAGCTTGCTGTTTTAATCGATAGAGGTCACAGAGAGCTTCCGATCAGGGCAGATTATGTTGGAAGAAATGTTCCCACATCGAAAAGGGAGATTGTAAATGTTATCGTTAATTATCCCCAGGGAGAAGACAGGGTTATAATTCAGGAATTTATCGAGGGGGAAAGAAATGAAATCTCTTAAGTTTATGAAAAAACATCTACTTGGAATAGAGAATTTAACGCCAGATGAAATTATGACCATAATTGAAACAGCAGAAGCATTAAAAGAGATTACACAGAGGGATATAAAGAAGGTTCCAACACTGAGGGGAAAGACCATAGCCCTTCTCTTTTTTGAACCGAGTACAAGGACAAGGGTATCCTTTGAAATTGCCGCAAAGTGGATGAGTGCAGATACAATATCTTTAACAAGTTCGGGTAGCAGTATTGCAAAGGGTGAAACATTTCTTGACACAACAAAAAATATCGAGGCGATGAAGCCAGATGTAATAGTTGTGAGACACTCTGTATCGGGCTTCCCTCATTTTATATCAAAGAAGGTGAGGATACCTGTTATTAATGCTGGCGATGGAGCCCATGAACATCCAACTCAGGCCTTACTTGATCTACTTACCGTCAAAGAAAAAAAGGGGAGGATTGATGGATTAACTGTAACCATAATAGGCGATATCACTCATAGTAGGGTTGCAAGATCAGATATATTTGCATTTACAAAGATGGGATCTGAAGTGCGAGTGGCTGGTCCAATGACGATGATCCCGCCAGGAATTGAAAGGATGGGCGCAAAGGTATTTTATGATGTAAAAGAAGCTGTCAAGGGAGCCGATGTAATAATAATGCTCAGGCTCCAGCTTGAAAGACAGGGCGGTTTATTTTTCTCCACTCTTAGAGAATATTCAAAGTTTTTTGGACTGAGTCCCTCATTATTGAATGAGGTGAAGGAGGATGTTATTATAATGCATCCTGGACCAATAAACAGAGGAGTTGAAATTTCAACAGAAGTTGCTGATGGTCCCTATTCAGTGATTCTTGATCAGGTGACAAATGGTATTGCTATAAGAATGGCAGTCCTCTATCTTCTCTGTACAGGAGGCAAGTTTGAAGTTACTGATTAAAAACGGAAGGCTTATCGATCCTGCGAATAATCTTGATGGTTTCTATGATCTTATTATAGAAGACGGATTGGTAAAAGAGATAAAACCTAAGGGATTAATAAAGGATACAGATGCAGAATCAATAGATGCTGGAGGAATGATTGTTTGTCCTGGGTTCATAGATATGCATGTTCATCTGAGAGAACCCGGCTTTGAATATAAGGAAACAGTTGAAACAGGAACTTTTGCAGCTGTTAATGGTGGATTTACATCTGTTGTCTGTATGGCCAATACAAATCCTGTTAATGATAATGCTTCGGTTACAAAGTATATACTTGATAAGAGCAGGGAGAAGGCATACTGCAATGTTTATCCTGTTGGAGCTCTTAGCAAGGGATTAAAAGGGGAAGAACTTGCTGAATATGGGGAATTGAGAGAAGGTGGATGCGTGGCTCTTTCTGACGATGGAAGGGCAATTATAAACAGCAGATTTATGAGAAGAGCCATGGAGTATGCAAGAACATTTGGACTCCCTGTTATATCTCATTGCGAGGATACCAATCTCTCAAATGGTGGTTTAATGAATGAAGGATATCTTTCAACAAGACTTGGTTTGCGGGGGATTCCAAAGATATCAGAATCAATAATGGTATTCAGAGATATATGTATATCTGAACTTACCGGTTGTCATCTCCATATCGCACATGTAAGTACTCAGGAATCAGTGGAGTTGATACGTTATGCAAAATCAAAAGGTCTGCCTGTTACAGCGGAAACGGCGCCCCATTATTTCTGTCTCACTGAGAAGGCTGTGATTGAGTACAATACCTATGCAAAGGTTAATCCACCATTGAGAACAGATGAAGATGTTGATGCTATAAAGGAGGCACTCAAGGATGGGACGATAGATGTTATTGCCACCGATCACGCGCCTCACAGTATACAGGAAAAAGATGTTGAGTTTGAAGCTGCTGCATCGGGTATTTCGGGCCTTGAAACAGCCCTTCCACTTTCCCTTACGCTTGTTAGAGAAGGATATCTGACGATCAGGGAATTGATTGAAAAGTTTACAACAAACCCTGCGAGGATTCTAAGAATACCTGAAGGTTCCCTTTCTCCTGGTTCTGTTGCAAACATAGTTGTATTTGATCCTGAAGTCGAATGGACGATTGAGCGGGATAAATTTAAGTCACTCGGAAAGAATACTCCATTTCATGGATGTAAGGTAAGAGGGAAAGCATTATACACAATAGTTAAAGGAAGGATTGTATATGAGGATAGGAAAGGATAAAGCGCTACTTGTTCTTGAAGATGGAAAGATTTTCGAGGGAAAATCAATCGGGGCAAAAGGGGAAACGATTGGTGAGGTTGTTTTCAATACGAGTATAACGGGATATCAGGAGATTCTTACCGACCCATCTTACAAAGGTCAGATTGTAACATTAACCTATACTCAGATTGGAAATTATGGAATAAATGAAGATGATGTTGAGTCTTTCAGACCATTTGTTGAGGGACTTATTATAAGGGAAGGGAGTAGAATATCAAGCAATTGGAGAAGTAAAAAAACACTTCATGATTATCTTGTTGAGAATGGAATAGTTGGGATTGAGGGAATCGATACAAGGGCGTTGACTCGCCATATAAGAGATTTTGGAGCTATGCAGGGTATCATATCAACTGAGGATTTTGATACTTTAAATCTTATCAAAAAGGTAAAGAATGCGCCTGGTCTTATCGGAAGGGATCTTGTTTGCGAAGTAACATGTAAAAAAGCCTATAACTGGGAAAGTGATCTTAGGGAATGGAAGCAAGATATATTTTCAGATGTTAAATTTAGGAGAAAAACATACAATATTGTTGTTTATGATTATGGAGTGAAATATAATATACTTCGGATTCTTAGAACAATGAATTGTAATGTTACTGTTGTTCCTGCAAATACAGGAGCAGAAGAGGTTTTATCCTTAAAACCCGATGGAGTCTTGTTATCAAATGGACCTGGTGATCCAGAGGGTGTTCCCTATGCAATAGAAAATGTTAAAAAACTGATCGGAAAAATACCGATATTTGGAATTTGTCTCGGTCATCAGATAATTGCACTTGCTCTGGGTGGCAGGACATATAAACTTAAGTTCGGCCACCATGGAGGAAATCATCCAGTAATGGATCTGGAGAGAAAAAAAATAAATATAACATGTCAAAATCATGGGTTTGCTGTAGATATATACAGTTTTCTTGGCGAAGTTAGTGATTATTCCAGAAGATTATTAGTTACAAGCAGGACAGAATTTGGTGAAGTGATATTAACCCATCTCAACTTGAATGATCATACGGTGGAAGGGATAAGACATAAAAGATATCCTCTTGTTTCTGTTCAATTTCATCCGGAATCCTCGCCGGGTCCTCACGATGCATTATATATCTTTAAAGATTTTATTGACCTGATGGAAAGGAACTTATAAGAGAAGAGATGCCGAAGAGAGAAGATATCAAAAAAATCCTTATTATAGGTTCAGGACCGATAGTTATAGGACAGGCATGCGAATTTGATTATTCAGGTACACAAGCGTGTAAGGCTTTGAAGGAGGAAGGGTTTAAGGTAATTCTTGTTAATAGTAATCCTGCAACAATAATGACGGATCCTGATTTCTCAGATTCGACATATATAGAACCGTTAGCATGTGAAATCATAGAAAAGATAATCGAAAGGGAAAGACCGGATGTTTTGCTCCCAACCCTGGGTGGTCAAACGGCACTTAATCTTGCTATTGAGCTTTATGAAAAGGGTGTGCTTCAAAAGTACAGGGTGGGGTTGATAGGTGCAAATATTGAATCAATCAGGAAAGCCGAGGATCGTAATGAATTTAAAAAGGCGATGAGGAAAATAGGTGTCGATCTCCCAAAAAGCGGCTATGCTCAAAATTTATCCGAAGCAAAAAGCATACAGGAAGAAATAGGATTCCCTGTAATTATAAGACCTTCGTTCACCCTGGGAGGGACGGGAGGAAATATTGCATATAATTATGAAGAATTTGAGCAATATGTGGAGTGGGGATTGTCTGCTAGTCCTGCGAGAAGAGTTCTCATAGAAGAGTCTTTAATTGGGTGGAAAGAATTTGAACTGGAAGTTATGAGGGATCTGAAAGACAATGTTGTTATTGTATGCTCAATTGAGAATTTTGATCCTATGGGGATTCACACGGGTGATAGTATAACTGTAGCTCCTGTTCAAACACTGACTGACAAAGAATATCAGAGAATGAGGGATGCAGCTATAAAGGTAATGCGTGAAATCGGAATTGATACGGGGGGTTCAAATATCCAATTTGCCATAAATCCTGAAAATGGAAGGATGGTTATAATCGAAATGAATCCAAGGGTTTCAAGATCATCTGCTCTTGCATCAAAGGCAACGGGTTTTCCAATAGCAAAAATAGCTGCTAAACTTGCTGTTGGTTATACACTGGATGAGATATTAAATGATATAACGAGAGAAACACCAGTATGCTTTGAACCAACAATAGACTATGTGGTTGTAAAAATACCAAGATTCAACTTTGAGAAATTTCCGAGTGCGGATCGTGTACTTACTACACAGATGAAATCGGTTGGTGAGGTTATGGCAATCGGGAGGACTTTTAAGGAATCCCTTCAGAAAGCAATATGTTCACTGGAGATAAACTCATATGGATTTGAGAATAAAGTTCCACTTCCTGAGTGCGTATTTAATGAAACAGAGAGGCAGAGAATCAGGGAAAAAATTGTTGAGAAACTGAGAATAGCAAACTGGGAGAGGATATGGTATATTGCCGATGCGATAAGATGGGGTTTCTCTAATGAAATGATAAACGAGTTAACAAAAATTGATAGATGGTTTATTGACAATATCAGAGAGATCATTGAAACAGAAAAGGAGATCATAAATTACAAGAATTACAATAAAAATGATAAAGGAATTATGGAAAATGATTTCTTCAAGGATCTGCTTTATTCTGCCAAAAAAATGGGTTTTTCTGACAGAAGGATTGGAGAACTTCTGGGAATGAATGAAGATGATGTAAGGAAATTGAGAAAATCAATAGGTATTAAAGCTAACTTTAAGCTTGTTGATACGTGTGCTGCTGAATTTGAGGCTTACACTCCATATCTTTACTCAACATATGAGATGGAGGACGAAGCACCACCAAGCAATCGTAAAAAGATTGTGATCCTTGGAAGTGGTCCAAATCGTATAGGTCAGGGGATAGAATTTGATTATTGCTGTGTTCATGCTCTCTTTGCTTTAAGGGAGGAAGGTTATGAAACGATAATGATTAACTGTAATCCTGAAACTGTGAGTACTGATTATGATACATCAGACAGATTGTATTTTGAGCCTTTAACAAAAGAGCATGTACTTAATATCATCGAAAAAGAACGACCAGAAGGTGTTATAGTCCAATTTGGAGGTCAAACACCTCTTAAGCTTGCAGTCCCACTGGAAAGGGAGGGGGTAAGGATCCTTGGAACATCTTCGGATAATATCGATATTGCGGAGGACAGGGATAGATTCAGGAAGTTACTTAAGAAATTGAATCTTAAACAACCGGAAAGCGGGATAGCCCGGTCTGTTGAAGAAGCATTTTCTGTTGCAAGGAAATTGGGTTATCCTGTCATGGTCAGGCCTTCCTATGTTCTCGGGGGAAGGGCGATGGAGATTGTTTATGATGATGATTCACTTGAGAATTATATGAAAGAGGCTGTAAGGGCATCTCCCGAGCATCCTATTCTAATTGATAAGTTCCTTGAGGATGCAATGGAACTTGATGTTGATGCAATATGTGATGGGGAAGAAGTGATTATTGGAGGAATACTTGAACATATTGAGGAGGCCGGTGTTCATTCAGGCGATAGTGCCTGTATAATGCCACCATTCCATCTCGGAAAAAAAACGATTGATGAAGTAATAAGGCAAACAAAGGCTATATCACTCGAACTTAATGTAATCGGTCTCATAAATATACAATTTGCAATAAAAAATGGGGATATATATATACTCGAGGTTAATCCCAGATCATCAAGAACTGTTCCATTTATAAGTAAGGCAAGCGGAATTCCTCTGGCAAAAATTGCATCCAAAATCATTGTTGGTAAGAAGCTAAAGGATATGAATATCAAAGAAAGAACTGTATTCCCCTATGTTGCTGTTAAGGAGGCGGTATTTCCATTTGTGAAATTTCCCGGGGTGGACACCATTCTTGGTCCAGAAATGAAGTCCACTGGTGAGGTTATGGGAATTGATCACGACTTCGGAAGGGCTTTCGCAAAATCACAGATTTCTGCAGGAAATCCTTTGCCCCTTGGTGGGACCGTATTTATAAGTGTAAAAGATCAGGATAAGAAGCACATAATTGATATTTCAAAAAAGCTGAGGGATTGCAAATTTAAAATTGTTGCGACAAGGGGAACAGCAAAGTATTTAATGGACCATGGAATTGATGTTGAAATTGTAAACAAAGTCAAGGAAGGAAGACCTCATATTGTTGATTTTATAAAAAATGGATTTATATCTCTTGTAATAAATACAACTTTTGGGAAACAATCCATAGCGGACTCATATTCGATCAGAAGAAGTGCTCTTGTTCATAATGTTCCATATTTCACAACAATTTCTGCAGCTCGTGCTGCTTGTTTAGCAATTGAAACGCTCCAGAAATCACAGCTTACTGTTAAGTCGATTCAGGAATATCATAAACAGAATATCAATGATATTTCCTCATGTTAAAACATGGTTAAATCCATAAGAAAAAAGTCATCATTAAAAGATTCTCTAAGATATGTTCGTGGTGTTGGTCCAAAAATAGCATCTGTCTTTGAGAAAAGGGGCATAATAACTGTTGAGGACGCTCTTTATTTTATTCCTTACAGGTACGAAGACAGAAGGAATATCAAGAGAATCTCCCAATTGAAAATAGGTGAGCTTGAAACATCTATGGGAAGTATTGTTCTGATGGATGTTGTTAATTACAGATCAAGAAAGGTTTTCGAAATGATAATTGGTGATGGTACAGGTTTTATTACCGCAAAGTGGTTTGTTTTCAATGAGAAATTAATGAAATTAAGGTTTAAAAAAGGTCAAAGGGTTATATTCACCGGCGAAGTTAAAATCTTTAATTTTAAAAAAGAGATAATCCATCCTGATATCGAGGTAATTGAGGATGAAGATTTTTGTGAAAGCATACACTATGGAAGGATAGTTCCCGTTTATTCCGAAATGGAAGGGATTTACCAGAAAAGAATAAGAAGAATAATGAAGGAAATAGTTGATGGGTATGCACATCTTGTCAGTGATCCACTGCCGGATCCAATAAAAGAAAAGTATAAACTCCCTCATATTCATGATGCTCTTAGGGAGGTTCACTTTCCAGATGATGACATTTCCTTTGCATCCTTGATGGAAAGGAGAAGCCCCGGTTATCAAAGGCTTATCTTTGATGATTTCTTCTTTCTCCAGCTCGGGCTTGCCATAAGGAAAAAGAGCTTTGCAAGAGAAAGCGGTTTTGTTTTTAATAAAGACTCAGAACTCCTGAAAAGATTTATTAAATCGCTCGATTTCGAACTAACATTGGCACAGATAAGGGTTATTGATGAGATTATAACCGATATGAGAAGTGGTAAGCCAATGAACAGATTACTTCAAGGGGATGTTGGGAGTGGAAAAACTGTGGTTGCCTTTATTGCATCACTATTTGCTGTTGATAATGGATATCAGGTGGCAATAATGGCCCCGACAGAAATCCTTGCTGAGCAACACTACAGGAATTTCAAAAAATATTCTGAAAATTTAGGGATCACGGTAGAGCTTCTTACAGGAAATATAAAAAGGAAGGAAAGGGAAGATATCCTTGAAGCTATAAGTAGCGGGAAGATCGATATTCTTATTGGAACCCATGCATTAATCCAGGAGAATGTTAGATTTTACAATCTGGGTTTTGCTGTTATTGATGAACAGCACAGGTTCGGGGTTCTTCAAAGGGCAGCATTAAGGAGTAAAGGATATAATCCCCATCTGCTTGTCATGACAGCAACACCGATTCCAAGGACACTTGCTATGACAGTTTATGGAGATCTTGACATATCTATTATTAATGAAATGCCTCCGGGAAGGAGGCCTGTTGTAACAAAGATCTTTTCAGAAAGGGAACGTCAAAAGGTATACAGGATTATTGATGAAGAGATTAGTAAGGGGCATCAGGCATTTGTAATTTATCCTATTGTTCAGGAATCGGAAAAGCTTGATCTAAGGGATGCCACGAGGATGGCAAAAAAGCTTGCTTTGGAAGTTTTTCCTGAATACAATATTGGGCTTATCCATGGAAAAATGGATCGATCGAGCAGGGAAAAAATCATGGATGCCTTCAGAAGAGGAGATATTAACATCCTTGTTTCGACAACTGTTGTTGAGGTCGGTATCGATGTCCCAAATGCCACAGTTATGATAATAGAGCATGCCGAGCGATTTGGACTTTCACAATTGCACCAGTTAAGAGGAAGGGTTGGAAGGAGCCCCTATCCTTCAAAATGTATTCTTATTGAAGGGGATGGCTCAACTGATGAGGCCAGAAGGAGGCTTAGTGCCATCGTTGAGAAGGCTGATGGATTTTCCATTGCAGAGGAGGATTTAATAATCAGAGGTCCCGGGGAGTTCTTTGGAACAAAACAATCAGGTATTCCTGACTTCAGGGTTGCAGATCCTGTCAGGGATGCAGGGATTCTGGCCATATCGAGAAAAGAAGCCTTTGATTTAATAGATAAGGCTCCAAACCTCTCATCCCAGGGCTCCCTTAAAGAATATTTGCAGAGGTACTGGAAGGGGAAGCTTGATCTTCTAATATCATGATAAAAAGCAAGATGTGCGAATGTTTGACGGATCGGGTAAAATGAAATATTATTTTTCTATTCCCATGATTGAAAAAGGGCGGCTACCATCAGGTATGCGCAAGAAAGTTCCTCTTGGGGTGGAATTATATCTCGTGAAAAAAAGGCTAAGATCATACGGGCTAAATACCGTATGCGAGGAGGCAAGATGTCCGAATATAGGGGAGTGTTTTTCAAAATCGAGGGCCACATTCATGATACTCGGGAAGAGATGCACAAGGAATTGCGCCTTTTGCTGTGTAGAAAATGGTCCTACCGATCCTCCTGACCCCTCTGAACCAGAAAGAATCTCTTATTGTGTAACTGCACTTGGACTGAAACATGTTGTTATTACTTCTGTTACAAGGGATGATCTACCCGATAAGGGCGCTGGTCAATTTATAAAGACAATAAGGGAGATAAGAAAAAGGAATGGCAGAATTGTGATCGAGATACTGACGCCTGATTTTGGAGGTATTCAATCTCTCATTGAAGAGTTATGTATGGAGGATTTTGATATATTTAATCATAATGTCGAAACTGTTCCGAGACTGTATTCTATTGTGAGACCCCAGGCCAAGTTCGAAAGATCACTGATGGTGCTTGAGCTGGTTAAGAGAATTAAACCCGGTATTTTAACCAAATCGGGATTGATGGTTGGTCTGGGTGAAAGATTTGAAGAAATAGTAGATGTAATGGATGCACTCAGGGGCGTTGGATGCGATATAATTACAATTGGTCAGTATCTTCAGCCATCAAAGGATAAGCTGGAGGTCAGGGAATATGTACCGATGGATAGATTTGTGGAGCTTGAGAAGATTGCCATTATGAAAGGATTCAGCTATGTTGCATCTGCTCCTTTTGTAAGGAGTTCCTTCAATGCAGAGGAGATGGTGAAAGATTATAGAATGGAGGTTTAAACGTGATAAATTTTGATTTTCCAAGAATTAAAAGGCTTCCACCTTATGTTTTTGCAATTGTAAATGAACTCAAAATGGAATTAAGAAGGAGGGGCGAGGACATCATTGATCTCGGGATGGGAAACCCCGATATACCCACACCGCCACATATTGTGGAGAAACTCATCGAGGCGAGTCGTAGTGGTAAAAATCATAGATATTCAGCGTCAAAGGGTATATATAAACTAAGGGTTGCAATAAGTGAATGGTATAAAAGAAATTTCAATGTGGACATAGATCCCGAAACAGAGGCAATTGCAACAATCGGAGCAAAAGAGGGAATATCACATCTTGTTCTCGCAACAATGGGTCCTGGTGACCTTGCGCTTGTTCCGAATCCCACTTATCCGATCCACGCTTATTCTGTCATAATTGCCGGCGCAGATGTACATCATGTTCCTCTATTAAAGAATGTAAGTTTCCTTGATAATCTTCAGGCCGCTATACGTCAAACATGGCCAAAACCAAAAATGCTAATAATCAGTTTTCCACATAATCCAACAACAGAAGTTGTGGATATTGAATTTTTTGAAAAAATTGTGACTCTTGCAAAGGAGAACCATCTCATGGTTATCCATGATTTTGCATATGCAGATCTTGTTTTTGATGGATATGTGGCTCCGAGTTTTCTTCAGGTTTCCGGTGCAAAGGAGGTAGGTGTTGAGTTCTTTTCGCTGTCAAAAAGCTACAGCATGCCTGGATGGAGGGTTGGATTCTGTGTTGGTAATCCACAAATGGTCAATGCCCTTGCAAGAATAAAGAGCTATCTTGATTATGGAATGTTTCAGCCCATACAGATTGCAGCAATAATTGCGCTTAACAGCCCGAATGAAATTGTCAAGGAGATTGTTGAAACTTACAGGATCAGAAGGAATGTTCTTGTTGATGGTTTAAACAGGATAGGATGGAATGTGGAAAAGCCTTCTGGAACAATGTTTGTATGGGCAGAGATACCGGAACCATTCAGATCGATGGGCTCTCTTGAATTCTCGAAATTCCTTATAAAGGAAGCAAAGGTAGCTGTTTCACCGGGTATAGGCTTTGGTATTTATGGTGATTCTTATGTAAGATTTGCACTGGTCGAAAATGATCATAGAATAAGACAGGCACTTAAGGGTATGAAGAAAGCATTCAGGGAGTATTTATAAGAGAGGAATGGAAATGAGAGAAATAAAGATCGGAATGCTCGGATTTGGGACGGTGGGGACGGGAGTTATCAAGATTCTTTTTCAAAATCAGACAAGCATCGAGGAAAAACTTGGTGCACGGATTGTTATCAAAAAGATTGCTGACATTGATATGGAAAGGGACAGAGGAATAAATATTCCTCGGGAAACACTTACAACTGATTGTATGGAGGTAATTGATGATCCCGAAATAGACATTGTTGTTGAACTGATAGGAGGATATGAACCGGCAAGGACATATATAATTGAGTCCATTTCAAGAGGAAAAAATGTTGTTACAGCAAACAAGGCACTTCTGGCAACAAAAGGTCTGGAAATTTTCAATCTGGCATACAAAAAAGGTGTTGATATAGGATTCGAGGGAAGTGTGGGTGGAGGGATTCCGATAATAAGGGCAGTTAAGGAGGGTCTTGTTGCCAACAATATTCTTTCAATATACGGCATTATAAACGGGACCGCCAACTATATATTAAGCAAAATGGCCCATGAAGGGGGTAAATTTAAGGATGTATTAAGAAAGGCACAGGAGAAGGGATACGCTGAAGCAGATCCAACACTTGATGTTGAGGGGATTGATAGTGCACATAAACTTGCAATCCTTGTTTCATTATGTTTCGGGACAAAAATTTCTCTCGAAGATATTTACACAGAGGGTATAAGCCAAATAAGTCCACTCGATATAAAATTTGCAAAGGAATTCGGCTATTCGATAAAGCTGCTTGCCATAGCAAAGATGGAGGGAAACTCTATATCGGCAAGGGTTCATCCCACGATGCTTCCACAGAATCATCCACTCTCGGCTGTTGATGGAGTATTCAATGCTATAGCGATCCACGGAGATGCTGTAGGTCCCACGATCTTTTACGGAAGGGGTGCAGGGATGATGCCAACAGGAAGTGCGGTGCTGAGTGATATTATCGATATTTCCAGAAATATTATTAATAAGTCACAACAACGCGTTCCACCCCTTGGATACCAGTGGAACAGGATAAAAGATATGAAGATAAAGCCCATAGAAGAGTTAGAGGTAAGGTATTATCTTCGATTTTCTGTTATTGACAGACCAGGAGTTTTATCCAAGATCTCCGGTATTCTGGGCGATAATAATATAAGCATAGCCTCTGTTATACAAAAAGGAAGGCAGATTGAGGGTGCCGTTCCAGTTGTTATGATAACCCACGAAGCAAAGGAGCGAAATATAAGAAGGGCACTGGAGCTTATAAACAATCTTCCAGTTGTACTTGAGAAGACAATTCTGATAAGAATTGAGGATAGAAATTTATGACATTAAATAGAAAGGCGGATCATGATGGAATGGGAAGGTATAATAAAAGAATACTGGGATTTCCTACCAATTCAAAAGCCTGAATTTATCGTAAGCCTTAAGGAGGGCAATACACCCCTGATAAGGGCATTTTCGCTTGAAAGGATGATAGGTGGGGGATTTAAGATTTTTCTTAAATGCGAGGGTTTCAACCCCACCGGTTCTTTTAAAGACAGGGGGATGACAGTTGCTGTAAGCAAGGCCCTTGAAGAGGGGAGCAGGGCAGTTATATGTGCATCAACGGGAAATACTGCTGCATCAGCTGCTGCATATGCAGCAAAGGCTGGAATAAAGGCATTTATATTAATCCCTGAAGGAAAAACGGCGTTGGGAAAACTATCACAATCTATAGTTCATGGAACAAAGGTGGTCCAGATCAAGGGAAATTTTGATGATGCATTGAATATTGTGAAGGAAATAGGCAGGAGATACCCAATTACCCTGGTTAACTCAATAAATCCTTACAGGATAGAGGGACAAAAAACAGCAGCCTTTGAAGTGTGCGATCAGTTAGGTTTTGCACCGGACTATCATGTTATGCCTGTTGGGAATGCAGGCAATATAACCGCATACTGGAGGGGTTACAGGGAGTATTATGAGAATCGTATTGTAGATTCACTTCCAAAAATGATTGGGTTTCAGGCGGAAGGTGCTGCACCCATTGTAAAGAACAGAGTTATAGAGAATCCTGAAACAATAGCAACAGCTATAAGGATTGGTAATCCTGCAAACTGGAAGGGTGCTATTCAAGCAAGGGATGAATCAAAAGGGATCATTGATACTGTAACAGATGACGAGATAATGGAGGCATACAGAATAATTGCATGCAAGGAGGGTATATTCTGTGAACCTGCATCTGCCGCAGGAATTGCTGGCATTTTTAAAATGGCAAAAATGGGTTTCTTTAAAAAGGATGAAGTTGTTGTGTGCACACTCACAGGTCATGGTCTGAAGGATCCGGATGCCTCTATGAGGATTGCGCATGTTCCGGAGACATGTCCTGCAGAGCTTGATATGGTTATTAAGATGTTTGGTATTTAGGGAGGCTGATGTCTTGAAATATATAGTACTTATACCTGATGGAATGAGCGATTATCCTGTACCGGAGCTTGGTAACAGAACACCTCTGGAGGCTGCAAGAATACCAAATATGGATACATTAGCTTCAAAGGGTATTTTGGGCCTTGTTCAAAATATTCCAGAGGATTTCCCTCCGGGAAGTGATATAGCGATCCTTTCCATCTTCGGTTATGATCCCAAAGGGTATTATTCTGGAAGGGCCCCCCTTGAAGCAGCAAGTCGGAGAATTCCCATAAGTGAGTCAGATGTTGCATTCAGGTGCAATCTTGTGACACTTGAGGAGCGTAATGGTTCAATCTTCATGAAGGATTACAGCAGTGGCCACATCTCAACAGAAGAGGCATCACGGCTCATTGAAGATTTAAACAGTATCCTTGGAGGGGATGAGTTTAGTTTTCATCCAGGCGTTAGCTATCGCCATCTTATGATATGGAGATCAGGTGAGGATTCGATGAGGACTACGCCCCCTCACGATATAACGGGATGTGATATTAAAGACTATTTACCGGATGGAAAAGGGGCGGACATCGTTATCTCACTTATGGAAAGGTCGATGCAAATCCTGAAAGGACATTCTATAAACAGGGATCGGATAAAGAAGGGTCTGAATCCCGCGACCTCCATATGGCTATGGGGGCAGGGCAGAAGACCAAATCTTTCACAATTTGGAGAAAGGTTCGGAGTTGATGGAGCTGTTATATCTGCTGTTGATCTAATAAAAGGGATAGGTGTCTGTGCAGGTCTTCATGTTATTGATGTCCCTGGAGCAACCGGTTATCTCGATACCAATTATGAGGGGAAGGCAGAGTATGCGTTGAATTGGCTGGAAAAGGGGGATTTCATTTTAATTCACATTGAAGCACCAGATGAGGCAGGACATGAAGGTTCATGGGAAAAGAAGATAAAGGCAATAGAGGATTTCGACAGGAGACTTCTTGGCACCCTTCTTGATGGATTGAGAAAATTCGATGGATTTTCAATTTTGCTTCTCCCTGATCATCCAACGCCTGTTTCTATTAAAACTCATGTAAGGGAGCCGGTGCCATTCCTGATTTTTAGATCAGATGAAAAGGGCTTCTCTGGATTTAAAAGATTCTCAGAGGATGATGCAAGAAAGAGTGGCATATTCATTGAGAACGGGCATACACTTATGGAGTTATTTATAAGGGGGATTAGAATAAGATGATCAATTCCATAACCTTCAGGGCGAGATATTCAGAAACGGATGCTATGGGATATGTTCATCATTCCAATTATTTCAGGTATTTTGAGATGGGAAGGACAGAGCTAATGAGGAAGATGGGACTTTCATACAGGGAGTTTGAAGGAAGGGGTTACAGACTTCCTGTTATAGAAACATATTGCAAATATTTAAAGCCTGCTTATTATGATGACCTCCTTGAGCTTGAAACGCGCATTGGGTTTATAAAAAGGGCAAGTATCAAATTTGAATATATCCTTTTTAGAAAAGATGATGGGGAGAAGATTGCTGAAAGCTACACGCTCCATGCATGCACTGATGATGAAGGAAGGGTTGTGAAGATACCGGATTTCTTTTTTGAAAGGACGGGATTGAATAAATCTATCATTATAAAAAATTTTTAAAAGGGGAAGGTTCGATGGAGATTAAAACAATCGGTATTGCAGGTGCGGGTCAGATGGGTCGTGGAATCGCTCAGGTTGCTTTGCAAAAGGGATTTTATGTAATTTTAATGGACATTAAGAGGGATGCACTGGACACAGCACTTGAAAAGATTACTGCTGGGCTCGGTAGGGCTGTGAAAAAGGGCGATATATCGGAAGAGGAAAGCGTTGCTGCAATGAAAAGGCTGGTGATGGTGGATGACATCGAGGAGCTAAAGAGGGCGGATTTTATAATTGAAGCGGTTACAGAGAGTGAGGATATAAAATTTCATGTTTTTAAAAAAATCGATGAAGTTGCGCAAAAGGATACCATTCTTGCATCCAATACCTCATCAATCTCCATTACAAAGATCGCATCCTGGACAAAAAGACCAGAAAAGGTAATAGGGATGCATTTTATGAATCCTGTTCCGGTAATGAGCCTTGTTGAGATCATAAAAGGGTTGAAGACATCCGATGAGACCTTTGACCAGACGATTTATCTGTGTGAAAGACTTGGAAAAATACCTGTTCAGGCAGCAGATTATCCCGGATTTCTTATCAACAGGGTCCTTATGCCCATGATAAATGAGGCTATATATGCCCTTTATGAAGGAGTAGGTAGTAAAGAGGCAATAGACAGAATAATGAAACTCGGAGCGAACCACCCCATGGGTCCACTGGAGCTTGCAGATCTCATTGGTCTTGATACCTGTCTTTCTATCCTCGAGGTTATGTATCGAGGCCTGGGAGACCCAAAATACAGACCATGTCCACTTCTCAGAAAATATGTGGAAGCGGGTTATCTTGGAAGAAAAACTGGCAGGGGTTTCTATACATATACCTGAAAAGCAACTGTCCTGTATAAGAAAAAACCTTGACAAAATGCTTATTATAAAATTAAATGTTTGGTGAGCAAACGTTCAATCAAAAATGGAGAATTTCAACAGAGATAAAAAGCCGCTACCTACGGAGATAAAGGACCAGGAGCTTATAGAGCTAAGAAGAAAGCAGATTGTAGATGCGGCAGTGGATCTATTCATTAAAAAGGGATTCCATCAGACAACTGTCAGGGAGATAGCAAAAAAATTTGGTCTCAGCATAGGAACTCTTTACGTATACATAAAATCGAAAGAGGACATCCTGTATCTTGTATGCGATGCAATTCATAACGGAATAGAGACGGAGTTAAGGAAGGCAGTAGAGGAGCATAGGGACCCACAAAATGTGCTTATTGCTGCGATCAAGGGATATTTCAGGGCGATTGATCAGATTCAAGACTCCCTTTTATTAATATATCAGGAGACGAAATCGCTTGATAAAGAGGCAATGAAATATGTGCTCAAGAGGGAAGAGGGTATTACGAGGGTATTACGAGGATATTTGAAGAGATACTGGAAAGGGGTGTAAAGGAAGGGGCATTCAGAATAGAGAAGAATTTCGTCAAGCTGATGGCAAACAATGTTGTGGTGCTCGGTCATATGTGGGCATTTAGAAGATGGCTTCTTAAAAAATATTATACATTTGAGGAATATACAGAAAAACAGATAGGGTTTATCCTTAAGGAGATTACATAAGGGGGCCATAATGGATTTTGAATTAACTGCTGAACAGAAGATGATCCAGGAGATGGTAAGGAATTTTGCGCAAAAAGAAGTAAAACCCCTTGCAAAAGAGCTTGATGAGATGGGAAGATTCCCATGGGAGCTTGTTAAGAGGATGGGTGAACTCGGGCTCATGGGTATGATGGTTTCGGATACCTATGGTGGAGCCGGGATGGATACGATTTCCTATGTTATTGCTATGGAGGAACTCGCCGCCACATGTGCAAGCACTGCTGTTATCGCAACGGTTAATAACTCCCTTGTTTGTGATCCTCTGGAAAGATTTGGAACTGAGGAGCAGAAGTTGAAATACCTCGTTCCCCTTGCGAGGGGGGAGAAACTGGGATGTTTCTGCTTAACAGAACCGAATGCTGGAAGTGATGCGGGGAATCAGCAAACAATTGCAAGGCTTGAAGGAGATCAATATGTACTTAATGGCACAAAGAACTTTATAACAAATGCCCCGCAGGCTGATATTGCAATTGTGTTTGCGAGCACAGACAGGACCAAGGGTCATAAAGGCATAAGCGCATTTATTGTTGAAAAAGGGACAGAGGGATTTATTGTGGGAAAAAATGAGAAAAAGCTTGGGTTAAATGCATCGGGAACAGCAAGTATCATTCTTGATAACTGTCGAATTGCCAGGGAGAATCTCCTTGGAAAAGAGGGAGAGGGTTTTAAGATTGCACTTACCACACTGGATGGGGGGAGGATAGGGATTGCTGGTCAGGCGTTGGGTATTGCAAGGGCAGCATATGAGGATGCAGTGAATTATGCAAAGGAGAGGGTCCAGTTCGGCCGACCTATTGCAGAATTCCAGGCTATTCAGTGGATGATAGCTGATATGGCAACAATGATAGATGCAGCAAGACTTCTTGCATACAGAGCGGCTTATCTGAAGGATAAGGGATTGAGATACTCCAGGGAGGCATCAATGGCAAAACTATTTGCCTCGGAGACTGCAATGTGGGCAGCAACAAAGGCAGTTCAGATTCACGGTGGATATGGTTATATGAAAGAATACAATGTTGAGAGATATTTCCGGGACGCAAAGATAACCGAGATATATGAAGGAACATCGGAAATCCAGAGGCTTATTATTGCAAGTAGCATACTTGGAATCAAATAGGTTCTTGTGATGAGACTCAAGAAAGGAATGGTTCATGTTTATACAGGTAATGGAAAAGGGAAAACAACCGCAGCGCTCGGTCTCGCCTTTAGGGCAGCCGGACACAATCTGCGTATTTATATGATTCAATTTATGAAGGGTAATATAAACTATGGCGAGCTGAAAAGTGCAAGGCGTCTTTCCCCTCGATTTTACATAAAACAAGTAGGAAGAGAAACATTTGTTGACTTTGAAAATCCGGATCCAGAAGATAAAAGACTCGCAAAAGAAGGATTTATGTTAGCAAAGCAAATTGTAAAAGAAGGAAAATTTGACATTGTGATTCTTGATGAAATAAATGTTGCTGTTTATTTCAAACTTATACCTGTTGAGGATCTCATTGAATTAATAAATAAAAAACCTGAACATGTAGAGCTTATATTGACGGGAAGATACGCACACGAAAAGATAATCGAAGCTGCTGATCTTGTAACAGAAATGAGAGAGGTGAAGCATTATTTCACAAGAGGAATAAAGTCAAGGGAAGGTATAGAAATTTAATATTTTTAAGGGGAGATGGTCCTTTATGTATAAAGAAGAGAAAATTGAAGAGATCTATAAAAAATGGGAAGAGTGGGAGAAAGAGGACAAAAGAATTACTCTTTCAAAGCAGCCTGAAAGGCAGAAACGCTTCTCCACAATATCGGATCTTGATATCAGGGATATTTACACACCTCTCGATATTAAGTCTATTAATTATCTGAAAGATCTTGGATTTCCCGGGTGCTTCCCATATACACGTGGAATCCATTCAACCATGTACAGGGGAAGACTCTGGACGATGCGTCAGTTTTCAGGTTTTGGAACAGCTGAGGAAACAAACAGAAGATACAAATATCTTCTTTCTCAGGGTCAAACAGGATTGAGTGTTGCATTTCACTATCCAACATTGATGGGCTATGATTCAGATCACCCTCGGTCAAGAGGTGAGATTGGAAAGTGTGGTGTTGCTGTTGATACACTGAGGGATATGGAAATACTTTTTGATGGTATTCCTCTTGATAAAGTAACAACATCAATGACAATAAATGCACCTGCAGCCATTCTCCTTGCAATGTATATTGCTGTTGCGGAAAAGCAGGGGGTAAGTTCCTATGAAATCGGGGGGACGATTCAGAATGATATCCTGAAGGAATATATAGCGCAGAAGTCCTGGATTTTTCCTCCTAAGCCATCGATGAGGATTATAACGAATATTATGGAATATTGCTCAAAATATGTACCGCGATGGAATACCATAAGTATAAGTGGGTATCATATAAGGGAAGCAGGCTCAACAGCTGTTCAGGAACTCGCCTTTACATTAGCCGATGGTATCGCCTATGTCCAGGCGGGGATTGAGGCGGGTCTTGATGTGGATGAATTCTCACCACGCCTTTCATTTTTCTTCAATGCCCATATAGACTTTTTCGAGGAGATAGCAAAATTTCGTGCAGCGCGGAGGATGTGGGCAAAGATTATGAGGGATCGATTTAAAGCAAAAAATCCAAGATCATATTTAATGAGATTCCACACCCAGACCGCCGGTTGCTCACTTACAGCGCAGCAACCCCTCAACAATGTAGTCAGAGTTACACTTCAAGCACTTGCAGCTGTTCTCGGAGGTACTCAATCTCTTCATACAAACTCAATGGATGAGACATACGCACTTCCAACAGAACTTGCTGTTACTGTTGCTTTGAGGACACAGCAGATAATTGCAGAAGAAAGTGGAGTCGCAAACACGATCGACCCATTGGGAGGATCATATTTTATTGAATATCTGACAAACAGGATGGAAGATGAAGCATGGAAATACATAAACAAGATTGATGAAATGGGCGGTATGGTTGCAGCGATCGAACAGGGATATCCCCAAAGAGAGATATCAGAGGCAGCTTATCATTACCAGAGACAGCTTGATAGAGGAGAGAAGGTACTGGTGGGCGTAAACAAGTATGTAATGGAGGAGGATATCCCGATTCCTATACTCAAAATCCCTGAAGAGGTTGAGAGGAAACAGATAGAGAGACTGAAGGAGGTAAAAAGGACAAGGGATAATAAAAAAGTTATAGATGCCCTTAGGAGACTTAAGGAGGCTGCTCAGGGAAGCGAAAATCTCATGCCCTATATCCTCGATGCAGTTAAGGCATACGCCTCTATCGGTGAAATCTGTGATTGTCTGAGGGAGGTATTTGGAGAATATAAGGACCCGGCCTATCTCTGATAAACGAGGGGGATAATACGGGATGATTTTTATAATCCTGCCTTAAGCCAAAAAATTCATAATGCTCTGGGAGGTGAGTTATGACATCTGAAAGGAAAGTGAGAATTTTAATTGCAAAGGCAGGTCTCGATGGGCACGATAGGGGGGCAAAGGTTGTAGCAAGGGCCTTAAGGGACGCAGGATTTGAAATAATCTATACAGGTCTCCATCAAACACCTGAAATGATCGTTAACACAGCAATTCAGGAGGATGTGGATGCTATCGGGTTGAGTATACTTTCAGGAGCACATAACTATCTCTTTCGCAGGGTTATAGAATTGCTTAAGGAAAAGGGTGCTGATGATATCATCGTCTTTGGTGGAGGAATCATCCCCAGGGATGATATCAAGGATTTAAAGGAGATAGGTGTCAGAGAGATTTTCACACCAGGAACATCCACCGAAGAGATCATCAAATTTGTAAGGGAAAATATTACCCGAAGAAAGTAAAAATATTTGAGGTGAGCTATGATTAGAAAGGTTGCAATAATTGGGACGGGATATATCGGCTGTTTTCCCACATCCCCCCATCTTTCTTACAAGGAGATGATGTTTGAAGCCGCCTGCAGGGCATACACTGATGCTGGAATTGATCCGAGAAAAGATGCTGATGGATTTGTTTGTGTATCAGAAGACTTTCACGAGGGAACAAGTATATTTGACGAATATGTTCCAGATCAGATCGGTGCATATATGAAACCTGTTCATACCATCGCTGGTGATGGTATACAGGGTTTGATTGCTGCTTTTCTCAAAATTCAAACAGGATTGATGAATATTGTAGTTGTTGAGGCACATAGCAAGGCCTCAAATATGATGTTTCCAGAGCATATAACTTCTCTTGCACTTGATCCAATATTCAACAGGCCGGTGTTGAGAAATGCATATTCTATAGCGGCAATGGAAATGAGAAGATACATATATGAAAGAAAGATACCATTGGAAGCCTTAGCTAAGGTTGTTATTAAAAATAAGTTAAATGCACTTAAGAATCCATCTTCTGCCTACCCTGCATATGTGGATGCAGATGAAATCCTTGCTGCTGAAAGATGTTTTGACCCATTGAGCAGCTGGGATATAGCTTCATATGCTGATGGTGCATTTGTCGTTATTGTTGCATCCGAGGAAGTAGCAAGAAACCTTAAAGTGAAGCCTGTCTGGATAAAAGGTGTTGGATGGTGTACTGAAACTCCATCACTTGAAACAAGGGATTGGGTCAATGCTACTTATGCAGAGAGAGCAGCAGAGATGGCGTATCGCATGGCAGGAATAAAAAACCCTGCAAAGGAAATAGATTTTGCTGAAGTGGATGACTCATTCTCATACAAGGAACTACAGCATATGGAGGCTATAGGATTATGCAGAAAGGGAGAGGCAGGGTATCTGGTGATGGAGGGTGAGACAGGGATCGATGGTCGCATCCCGGTAAATCCTTCTGGTGGATCCCTTGGCGTGGGGAATCTAATGGATGCCACAGGCTTGATGAGGATCGTGGAGGCAGTGGGCCAGTTGAGGAGGGAAGCAGGAAGAAGACAGGTTGAAAAGGCAGAAACCGCTGTTGTTCAATCCTGGAGGGGCATTCCCACAACAACAGGTGCTGTTGTTGTTCTTGGAATTTGAAATACCAAGGAGGTAATTATGAGAAGGGTCGCAATTGTTGGTGCAGGGATGACAAAATTTATAAGGAGGGCGCAGGAGACTGGTAAAGAGCTTTCCTTTGAAGCAGCAAATATGGCGCTTAATTCATGCGAGCTCACCATTAAAGATATAGATTGCATTGTTATGGGAACCGCGCCTGATGCCTTTGATGGTGTCCATATGAAGGGGGAGTATCTTGCTGATGGTGCAGGTGCATGGAGAAAACCCTACATGAGGTCCTTTGTAGGAGGAGGGACTGGGGTATTTGCAGTTATCCAGGGTTGGTATCATGTTGCATCAGGATTGTTTGACACCTGCCTTGTTGTTTGTGAAGAGAAGATGAGTAGCTGTCAGCCGCATCCACAGGGAGCGTTCCTGACAATTTTTGACAATATAATTGAGAGGCCTCTTGGCCCAAATCTTTTATGGATATTTGCCCTTGAAATGAATCGATATATGAGCGTGTATAAAATTCCGAAAGAGGAGATTGCACTCGTTGCAGTAAAAAATAAAAGAAATGCAAAGGATCATCCCTGTGCCTTACTTGGTGAGGATATAACTGTTGAGGATGTTCTTAAATCCGAAGTGCTGGCCTGGCCAGTTCAGAGACTTGATGTTAGCCCGATAAGTGATGGAGCAGCAGCAGTTGTGCTCGCATCAGAGGACAGGGCAAGAAGGATAACAGATAAACCTGTCTGGATCGATGGGGTGGGATGGTGCCTTGATACAACCTACTGGACAAACAGGGATCTCGCGTATCCAAGATATGTGGAGGCTGCTGCCATAATGGCCTATAAAATGGCGGGAATAACCGATCCGAGAAGGGAGATCCATATAGCTGAACCTTATGACCCCTTTGATTACAAGGAACTTCATCATATGGAGGGGCTTCTTTTATGCGATAAAGGGGAGGCGCCTAAATTAACCGCCAAGGGGGTTACATCCAGAGATGGAGAATTGCCAGTATGCCCATCAGGTGGACTCCTTGGTGTAGGGAATCCCATAGCGGCAGCAGGTCTCATGAAGGTATGTGAAATATTCTGGCAGTTGAGGGAGGAAGCGGGTGCAAGGCAGGTAACAAGGAAGGTGAGAACAGGTGTTGCACAGGCATGGGGAGATCTGATGCAGGTTGGGACAGTTGTAGTTTTGAGGAGATAGGGGGTGTATTATGAAAATGATTAAATATGGTGGAATTGCCCTTAAAGAAAGGGATTTTAAAGAGGGAAGGGTAATAGTATTCAGGGATGCTCCAAAGGCTAAATATCTGTGGGATTGTGGTGTTGCAATAAGCAGGTTCCTAAAGGGACTAAAGGAAGGCAAGATTATTGGAAGAAGGTGTTTCAGATGTTCAAGGGTAATGGTCCCTCCCAGAATGTTCTGTGAGGTATGCTTCAGAGGGACTGATGAATGGGTCGAGCTTTCAGATACAGGAAGGGTAAATACATACAGTATATGCTATGTAACATGGGATATGATAAGGATTAAGGAACCGCAGATTCCCGCTGTAATAGAGATAGATGGGGCATCGAGGGGAATGGGAATATTACATCTAATAAGCGGTGTGAAACCAGAGGAGGTTCATATAGGAATGAAGGTCAGGGCACATTGGAAAAGGGAGGAGGAGCGGACAGGATCAATAAGGGATATCCTGTATTTCGAACCTATTTGACCAGGAGGGGGATATGGGAATTATTGAAAAGATAAATAGAAACAATGATATTGTTTTCTGGAAGGGTGAAATCCCTGTTGAGTTTCTGTATACTGCAGGGGTAGCAGGTGAAAGATTTTATAGGGAACTCAGGGATAGTGGAAAAATAGTTGGATCAAAATGTTCCAGCTGTAGATCCATTTATCTTCCGCCAAGGATTTACTGCGAGAGATGTTTTACAGAGACCGATGAATTTGTAGAGACTGAAACACCTGGTGAGGTATATACATATTGCATAATCAAATATGATAATGAAGGAAATAGAATGGAAAGAGAGGAGATATATGCATTTGTAAGATTTCCGGGTGTAACGGGTGGTCTGATCCACAGGCTTGGGGAGATTAGCCCGGAGGAGGTTAATATAGGGATGAAGGTCGAGCCTCTATTTAAAGAAAATAGGGTTGGTCATATTGATGATATAATATATTTCAAACCTTACAGGGAGAAATAGAATGGATATTGCGGAAAGAATCCTTTCGGGGGATATAAGGGCTGCTGCACGCCTCATTAGAGATATAGAGGATGAAATACCAGAAAGCATAGAAGAAATAAAAAAGCTTTATCCTTTTACAGGAAAGGCTTACATTATCGGTATAACAGGTCCAGCAGGAACAGGAAAAAGTACAATTATTGACAGGCTGACCTATCACTTTAGAAAGGAGGGGAAAAGAGTAGGCATTATTACTGTTGATCCAACGAGCCCCTTCACCGGAGGTGCAATCCTTGGTGATAGAATCAGGATGCAATCACACAGTACTGATGAAGGTGTATTTATCAGAAGCATGGCAACGAGAGGGCAGATGGGAGGACTTGCGCGATCGACGATCGATGTTGTGAAGGTTCTCGATGCTATGGGATATGAGATTATAATTATAGAAACGGTTGGAATCGGTCAGGATGAGGTTGATATAATCCGCGTTGCACATACATGTGTCCTTGTTGTTATTCCGGGAATGGGGGATGATATACAGGCAATAAAGGCGGGTGTTATAGAGATTGCTGATATTTTTGCCATTAATAAATGTGACAGGAATGGAGTGGAACAATTAGTGAATGAGATAGAAACACTTCTCGAAATGAAAAAGTATGGAAAAGACCAGTGGAGACCAGTGATTGTAAGAACGCAGGCAAATATAGGGAAGGGAATAGATGAACTTGCAATGCAGATTTATAAACACAGGGATTATATATTTCACTGGCAGAAGAGTGAACAATACAAAAAGGAAAGGGCAAGAATGGAGTTTTTAAATATAATTGAGGGGATGATAAGGAGAAAAGTTAAATCACTGATAAATAAAAAGCTGGATGAAATTGTAATAGAAATTTCTGAAAGAGGAAATAATCCATACATTATTGCAGAAGGAATCCTTGGAAAGGCCATCTCAGCCAAGGATTAATTTTAGATGGGGATCCCATCTGAGCACTCACTCCTTTTAAAATTATAGAATCATACCGCATTTAGAGATATAATTTTATATTTATGAGGGCATTGAAAACCGGCACAGCGGATCTCCCCCTTCATAGTGGAAAGACACCATCTTGGCTTTTTGAGCTTATGACTGCTCTATCAAGACAGATTATAATTATCTTCTGCGAGGATCTCGGAAAAGAGGCATTCCTGGAGAAACTCTCCGATCCGTTCTGGTTTCAGGCATTTGGCTGTGTTCTTGGATTCGACTGGCACTCAAGCGGGTTGACAACGACAGTATGCGGAGCAATAAAGGAAGCACTAAAGGGTGTTGAGAAGGAGATGGGATTATTCGCAGCTGGTGGAAAAGGGGCAAGGGCAAGAAGGACTCCTGATGAGATCAGGGGATGGAGTAATAGTATTTCGATAGATCCTGAAATTCTTGTATATTCAAGCAGAATGACCGCAAAGGTTGACTCAGCTGCAATCCAGGATGGCTATCAGATTTATCATCATTTTTTTCTATTTACAGATGATGGGAAATGGATTGTGATACAGCAGGGTATGAATGAGGAGACAGGGTATGCGAGAAGATATCACTGGTATTCAGATGCTATGGAGAATTTTGTAGTTGAACCCCACAGTGGAATTGTAACTGAAAAAAAGGGTATCGCATTAAATCTTGTTGCTACCGAAAGTGAAGAAGCAAGGCATACCATAGTTGATATTTGCCATGAGAGACCTGAAAAAAATATAAAGTTGTTGTATCAACTTAAGGAACTCAGGATGCCAGAGAGGCACTTTATCACACCCGGAGATATCGATCCCTTGAAATTGAAAGGGATATTTTTAAAAACATATATTGAAAAACCTCGGAATTTTGAAGAGCTCCTTTCAATGGAGGGTGTGGGGGCAAAAACCGTGAGGGCATTGGCGCTTATCTCTGAATTAATATATGGCAAACAACCGAGTTACAGGGATCCTGCTCGCTTCAGCTACTGTCATGGTGGTAAAGACGGACATCCCTATCACGTCGATAGAAATATTTATGGGAAGACTATTAAAATACTTGAAAAGGCTATAAACAGATCTAAAATTCCGGGGAATTATAAATCCAGATCATTAAGAAGATTGCAAGATTTTATATGAGAAAAAAGGTAATAATAGATACAGACCCTGGTGTAGATGATGCACTTGCAATAATCCTTGCGCTTAAATCGAGTGAACTTGAAGTTGTAGCTATCACGACAGTTTACGGCAATGTTCCAGTCTCTCAGGCCACTATTAATATCAGAAAGATATTGAATCTGTTCGAAGATAAAAAGTTGCTGGGGATAATAAAATGGCCAGCAAAACTTATTGTTTCTGAGGGTGCAGAGGCACCTTTATTTGAACTCCCCATGCATGCATTCAATGTTCATGGACAGGATGGACTTGGTAATATATCGCATTTAAAAGAAAAAGGGGTGGAAAAGTACTTGCCAAAAGATATAAAAATTACCAAGGAAAAGGCATGGGATACAATTGCCGCCCTTGCAAAAGAAAACCCCAGAAATATCACCATAATAACCCTTGGTCCACTCACCAATATTGCCAGGGCTATTGATCTCTATTCTGAGGAGATGGGTGGTGTTAAGGAGATAATAATGATGGGTGGCGTCATCTACCCTCCTGGAAATATATCTCCTGTTGCAGAGTTCAACATATATCTGGATCCCCACGCTGCACAGAAGGTAATTACTTCAGGAATACCGATTAAGATGGTAGGGCTGGATGTAACTCAAAAGGTTGTGCTGAAGAGGGACAAGATTGAAGAATTGAGAAGACGAAATGACAGGATATCACAGTTTATTTCAGATATCATAGGAGTATATCTTGATTATCACTTAAATACAGAGGAAATAGATGGTGTTTATATTCATGACCCGCTTGCTGTAGCCGTCTCTATTGATGAGACTCTTGTTAAGGTAAAGAATCTGAAGGTTGACATTGAAGTTGAAGGGGGGATATGTCGAGGAATGACTGTTGCCGATCTGAGGAAAAAAGGATCAAGGGAAGGTCCAAAGATAGGAGTTTGTATGGATGTGGATGCTGAAAGATTTATTGAGTTTTTCATGAAAAGGATAACTGCATGAACGGCGGCAGAATCTTTTATGGTATATATTTCTCTCCGATCGGAAGGATTTATGCCTATAGTGATGGTTATAAGATCATTTATGCAGATTTTCACGAAAGGATGGATCTAAAAAGCGGGATAGGGTTATATAAACTGGAAAGGGATGATTATGTTTTTAGCGATCTTTTCACCCAGTTCAGCGAATATTTTTCAGGGGAGAGAAGCTTTTTTGACATCCCTTTTGAATTTAAATACGGGACTGATTTTCAAAAAGGGGTCTGGCACGAAATTCAAAAAATTCCCTATGGACAGACAAGATCCTATCGGGATATCTCTCTTGCTATTGGCAAAGATGGTGCATTCCGTGCTATCGGTGTATGTTGTAAAATGAATCCGCTGATCTTAATTGTTCCATGTCACCGTGTAATAAGGGAAAACGGCATGATTGGAAATTATAGGGGAGGTATTGAAAGAAAGATCTTTCTTTTGCAGCTTGAGGAACGAAAAAGGGGAAATAAAAAATAATATAAATCGGTAATAGGGAGGGTCCATGTCTATAAGCACTATAGAAGAAGTCCTTGAGGATATCAAATCGGGCAAGATGATAATCCTTGTGGATGATGAAGACAGGGAAAATGAAGGAGATATTGTAGTGGCAGCTGAGAAAATAACACCCGAGCATATCAATTTTATGGCCAAATATGCAAGAGGTCTTATCTGTCTCACAATAACTGAAGAAAGGGCAAAAAGGCTTCAGCTCCCGCTGATGGTGCCGGAAAACACATCACCCTATAAGACAGCCTTTACTGTATCCATTGAGGCCAAGAAGGGTATAACAACAGGAATATCAGCCGCGGATAGGGCAAAGACCATCCTGACAGCTATTTCAGATGATGCAGGACCCGATGATCTTGCAAGACCGGGTCATATCTTTCCCATAATTGCAAAAAATGGCGGGGTTCTTGTGAGGACAGGACATACCGAGGGCTCTGTTGATCTTGCGAAGCTTGCTGGACTGAAGCCTGCGGGTGTAATCTGCGAGATTATGAATGATGATGGGTCGATGGCAAGGCTGCCTGATCTTGAGAGATTTGCTGAGAAACATGGATTGAGGATGGCGACAATAGCAGATCTTGTAAGATACAGAATGAGGACGGAAAGGCTGGTATACAGGATTGCGGAAACAGTTATCCCCACAGAATTTGCCGGAGAGTTTAAAGCTATCCTTTATGGCACCCATGTTGATGAAAATAATCATATTGCCATGGTAAAGGGGGAGATAAACCCTGAGGAGGAGACCCTTGTAAGGGTCCATTCAAGGTGCCTGACAGGTGATGTGTTTCAATCGAAAAGGTGCGATTGTGGCTCGCAGCTGAGAAGATCCATGGAGATGATAGATAAGGAAGGAAAAGGCATTTTTCTCTATATGAATCAAGAAGGGAGGGGGATAGGACTTGTCAATAAATTCAAAGCATATATGCTTCAGGACATGGGTTATGATACCGTAGAGGCCAATCACAAACTCGGATTTAAGGAAGATCTGAGGAATTATGGTATAGGAGCACAGATCCTTGTTGATCTGGGTATAAGAAAGATAAAGTTGCTTACCAATAATCCAAGGAAGATTGTGGGACTTGAAGGCTATGGACTGCGTGTTGTAAAAAGGGTTCCGATAGAAATCCAGCCAAACGAGATCAACCTTAAATATTTAAAGGCAAAGAAGGAGAAGATGGGACATCTTCTTAATTTGAAATAAAAGGGGGATTTTATGACTGGAAAAGGGATTTTTACTATGAAAAGGCTGATATTAATTGTTACACTTATTTCCCTTCTTGCAATCATATCAAATTCCGCATCTGCTGATGAATGGGGCTATATTATAATTCCAAAAGGAAAATCCCTAAAAATCGGTTTTGGTGCTGCCCTTTCAGGGGACTATGCAACACTTGGAATGGGTGAAAGGAATGGGGTTGAAATGGCTGTATCGGAGAAGAAGAGTATTAAGGGGTTTCCGCTGGAACTTGAAATTGGTGATGATCAGTGCGAGGGAGCCCCATCAGTTGCACTTGCCGAGAGATTTGGTGCGGATCCTCTTATTGTTGGTGTTATAGGATTTATGTGCAGTGGTGGATCCATCCCTGCATCCGATGCTCTGAATAGATATAAAAAGGTTATGATCTCTCCATCCTCAACTGCTGATGCCCTCACAGCGAGGGGGCTTCAGAACGTTTTCAGGACATGCTGGAATGATAGGATTCAGGGAAGGGTTGCAGCAGAGTTTGCCCTCAAGCAGGGATGGAAAAGGGCTGCGGTAATTCACGACAAGAGTGCATATGGACAGGGTATAGCTGATGAATTTAAGAGTAATTTTGAGAATGGAAAAGGTAGTGTTATCTCTTATGAGGGGATAACAAGAGGTGATAAGGATTTCCGTGCTATCCTTACCAAGGTGAGGAAAAAGCAGCCTGATGTGATATATTTCGGAGGAATGGCTGCGGAAGGAGCACTTATTTCAAGGCAGAAGGTTGATGTGGGTATAAAAGTACCGATGATTGGTCCTGATGGACTTCATGATGTTAAGGATTTTATCGAGGGAGGAGGGGAAAGCACAGAAGGCCAATTTGTTACCTTTTCAAAGGAACCCGTAGGACAGAAATATAAGGATTGGAAAGCCAGATTTGAGGGTAAATATAAATATATGGGTCCATTTGATGCACATGCCTACGATGCGGCATGGGTTCTTATGAAGGCAATAGAGAATGTAGCTATCGTTGAGGAAGACGGATCATTGAAGATCGGAAAAAAGGCACTTGCTGATGAGATAAGGAAGATTTCACATGATGGTATAACAGGAAAGATAAAATTTGATAAAAGGGGAGATCGAGTTGGTGTTGAGGTTGTTGTGAAAAAAGTCATGAATAGAAAATTTGTGGAGGTCTGGCCATAATGGAGATGGAGCTCTGGCTGGAACAGATTATCAATGGTCTTACCGTTGGAGGAGTGTACGCACTTATTGCCCTTGGATATACAATGGTATATGGTATCCTCCTCATGATCAATTTTGCGCATGGTGAAATTTTCATGATCGGTGCCTATGCAGGATACTTTATGTTAACAACACTTCTTGCAACCGCAGCAGGGCAGTTCAGCAGAGCCTTTGCCCTTCTTTTAGCAATAGTTTCTGCGATGATTGCATCTTCGGTTCTTGCAATCCTGCTTGAAAGGGTTGTATACAGACCGTTGAGGAATGCGCCGCGCCTTGCAGCATTAATAAGCGCCATAGGGGCATCAATCTTTCTTCAAAACATGGTGCTTTTGCTTGCAGGACCACGGATGAAGATATATCCGGATGTATTTCCAAGTGGAAGCATTGATCTTGGATATATTTCAATTTCCTATATAAGAGCTTTTATAATAATCCTCTCCATATTCCTCATGATTGTTCTATACATTTTTGTTCAAAAAACAAAAACAGGCAAATGCATGAGGGCTGTTGCTGAGGATATGGAAGCAGCATCCCTGATGGGTATTGATGTTGATCGAATAATTGTAACGACCTTTTTTCTTGGCGCTGTTATGGCTGGTGCAGCAGGTGTTATGGTAGGCATCTACTATACGCAGATAAATCATATGATGGGTTTCATTCCCGGTATAAAGGCATTTACTGCAGCCGTACTCGGAGGTATCGGGAATATTCCTGGTGCCATGCTGGGCGGTTTCTTTATAGGAGTTGCAGAAACAATTGGTGCACAGATACTGCCTGCAGAATACAAAGATGTCATTGCATTCAGCATTTTGGTTCTACTCTTAATTTTTAGACCAACAGGATTACTTGGCGAAGTTATAACCAGAAGGTCTTAGATTCTTTATTGTAAGATATGAAGAGCTTCACTGGTTTAGTTTTTCAGAAAGGAATCTTTGATCTTTTTAAAAAGCTTCATCCCTCAGTGAAGGCTTTTATTACTATTTCTTTTTTTATTATTCTCCCCTTTTTTGTTGGTCCATATTGGTCGCATGTTCTCGGTTATATTGCACTCTATGCACTTCTCGGGATAGGTCTTAATATCGTCGTCGGGTTTGCAGGCCTTCTCGACCTTGGGTATGTTGCCTTCTTTGCAGTTGGTGCTTATACATATGCGATGCTCGCATCCCCACACTTCGGATATCATTTTTCCTTTTGGATGCTAATTCCATTATGCCTTGCACTTGGTGCAATTACAGGGGTGCTGATTGGAATATCTGTTTTGAGAATGAGGGGGGACTATCTGGCGATTGTTACACTTGGTTTTGGGGAGATTATAAGAATATTAATAAATAATATGGATAAACTGACCAATGGTCCCAAGGGAATATGGCAGATTGATCCGCCGGAAATATTTTCCCATAAGTTAATAAGACCCATTGAGTACTATTATCTGATATTGATTTTCTGCATTGTCTCCTTTTTTATTATGAACAGATTGAGCAATTCCCGAATAGGAAGGGCATGGATAGCAATGAGAGAAGATGAGGAAGCAGCTCAGGCAATGGGTGTCGATATCCTTAAGTATAAACTTCTTGCCTTTGGAACAGGTGCTGCATTTGCGGGAGTCGGTGGTATTATATTTGCTGCGCGCCAGGGCTCGATCTTCCCTGCGGATTTTACACTGATGGTTTCCATAAATGTCCTGCTTATAGTTATATTAGGTGGTATGGGAAGCATTACAGGCATTATTCTTGGTTCCTTTATTCTTGTGGGTCTGCCCGAGGTGTTAAGAGCGCTCAGGGATTACAGGCTTCTTATCTTCGGAGCACTTCTTATAATTGTGATGATTTTCAGACCTGAAGGGTTTATAAAAGCAAGAAGAAGAAAGTTATCTATAAAGACATAAAAATGGGCGGATATATTCTGGAGGCAAGAGGCATAACAAAGAAGTTTGGCGGATTGATGGCGCTTAGGGATGTGGATCTTTTTGTGGAGGAGGGATCCATTACAGGATTGATAGGTCCTAATGGTGCGGGAAAAACGACACTCTTCAATATAATTACGGGGGTTTACAAGCCTGATGCGGGAAGGATTTTTTTCAAAGGAAGGGATATAACGGGTCTTAAACCGAATAAGATCACAGAGCTTGGGATCGCAAGAACATTTCAGAATATACGGCTTTTTTCAAACATGACCGTGCTTGAAAACATACTGGTTGGAGAGCATAGCAGACTCCGTTCCTCGCTTATTTCTGCAATAATAAGAAATAGGGCAACCGTTGAGGAGGAATTTAATGCTTATAGAAGTGCGATGAAGCTGCTTGAAGATGTTGAGCTTGTGGGGAAAGAGGATTATTATGCAAAACATCTTCCTTATGGTGATCAAAGGCGTCTTGAGCTTGCAAGGGCTATTGCCACCCAGCCGAGGCTTCTCCTGCTTGATGAACCAACAGCAGGAATGAATCTGGAAGAAACAATTCGAATCATGCGACTTATTCAGAGGCTACGAGATCAATTTAATCTTACGATCATTGTTATAGAGCATGATATGCGGGTAATTATGGATATATGTGATAGAGTTGTGGTTCTTGATTATGGTGAAAAGATAGCTGAAGGAACTCCATCTGAGATACAGAGGGATAAAAGGGTAATAGAAGCTTACCTCGGGAAAGAAACGGATGAATGGGTTTTTGAATCTTCTTCATGTGTTAATTATGGAAAATATCTACTGGAAGTGGATTCTGTGGATGCTTATTATGGTGAAATTCAAGCTTTAAGGAACGTATCAATTAATGTTTGCGAAGGAGAGATAGTTGCTCTTCTTGGTTCAAATGGGGCAGGGAAGACTACAACACTCAAGGTGATATCGGGTATCTTGAAACCAAGAAAGGGTAGCGTAAGATTTGATGGAAGCAGGATTGAAAATATAAGTCCATTTGAGATAACGAGAAGGGGAGTGGGTCACGTCCCGGAGGGAAGGAGGATCTTTTCAAGACTCACTGTAGAAGAGAATCTTGAAATAGGTGCTGCTTTCAGAAATGACAGGAAGGGAGTTGAAAATGATAAGGAAATGGTATTCAGTCTTTTTCCTCGATTGAAGGAAAGAAGGAAGCAGATTGCAGGGACCCTCTCTGGCGGTGAACAGCAGATGCTAGCAATAGGAAGGACCCTGATGGGCAAACCAAAGATGCTGCTCCTTGATGAACCATCCCTTGGTCTTTCACCACTTCTTGTGCAAACAATATTCAAGACTATTGTAGAGATTAATAGAAATGGCACATCTGTCTTGCTGGTTGAACAGAATGCACGTATTGCACTTCTTGTTTCGTCCAGGGCTTATGTGATGCAAACCGGAGAAATTGTGCTTCATGATAATTCGAAGAATCTTCTTAACAATGAGATGGTTAGAAAGAGATATCTCGGGGAGGAGTAATTTTTTAATATGTAAATCTCCTAAAATGGAGGAAGATAGATGGAGCGAATTCCCGAAACCAGGCCAAAATCTGTTTACATACAAACATTTGGCTGTCAGATGAATGAGCATGACAGTGAAATAATGCTTTCCTTCCTTCAGGATCTCGGTTATTGGCCTGTTGATTCATGGGAAGATGCTGATCTAATTATAGTAAATACATGTAGTATCAGGGAAAAGGCAGAGCTCAAAGTTTACAGTACACTGGGAAGATTCAAGGAATTGAAGGAAAAGAGAAAGGGTCTTATTCTTGGTGTGGCAGGATGTGTAGCGCAGCAGGAAGGCGAAGGTATTCTGAAAAAGGCACCATTTGTTGACCTTGTACTGGGGACAGATTCGATCTACCGAATACATGAAATAATTCCCGAGATTGAAAAAGGTAGAAGCAAAAAGGTGGATACCCTTCTTCACTCTACTGATGAAAAAACAATATCATTGAAAAAAATCAGTCCAAGCTCACCTGTAAAATCATACGTGACAATCATGCAGGGTTGTGATAATTATTGCGCATACTGTATTGTTCCATATGTGAGGGGTTCCGAAAGGAGCAGGTCGAGCAGAGAAATAATAGATGAAGTTAAGAAACTTGCTGCAGCCGGCATTAAAGAGATAATGCTTCTCGGACAGAATGTAAACTCATACGGAAAAAAGATATCTGGCGAAATGGGATTTCCTGAGTTACTCTATGAGCTTGATAAAATCGATGGAATTGAAAGGATTCGCTTCACTACATCACATCCGAAGGATATGAGCGATGAACTTATAAATTGTTTTGGTTTACTCAAGAAGCTGTGCGAGCATCTACACTTGCCCGTGCAATCGGGATCAAACAGGGTTCTTCAGTTAATGGGAAGGGGGTATACAAGAGAACATTATCTTGAGCTGATTAGAAAGGTAAGGATGGTTTGCCCATCCATTAGTATAACTACAGATATTATTGTTGGATTCCCTGGTGAAAGCGAAAGGGATTTTGAGGAGACACTGAATCTCATAAAGGAAGTGGAGTTCGACAGTATTTTCTCTTTTAAGTTTTCCCCGCGACCTGGAACTGCTGCTGCTAAATTACCGGATCAGATCTGTGAAGAGATAAAGTCTGAAAGGCTTCATATCCTTCAATCCTTACAAAAGGAGATTACACTGAAGAAGAACATTCAATATGAGGGCAGGAAAGAGGAAGTGTTAGTGGAGGGAAGGAGTAAAAGGGGAAAAGAAATGTTTCAGGGAAGAACGAGAACAAACCGTGTCGTTAATTTCCACGGAGGGGATGATCTTGTAGGAAAGCTTGTACATGTTAAAATTAAAAGGGCTTTTCAGAATTCGCTCTTCGGGGAGCTAATAATGTAAAGGGAGTTTCGGTGCAAAGAAAGATCATGAATATTATTAATCTATGGGTGCCTGTTTTTCTTTACGCGCTTTTTATCTTTTTCCTTTCATCAAGGCCATATGGTAAATCATTATCCCTGTTCCCTGCAAGCGATAAAATTGTTCATATAGTGGAATATTCAATCCTGGGTTTTCTGATTTGCAGAGCGTTAAAATTCAGCTTTATCTCAATGAGTAATTTCTGGGTTATGTCTATTTCAATTGCTGTTAGTGCTCTCTATGGGATAAGTGATGAAATACATCAGTTTTTTGTTCCTTATAGAACAGCGGATGCACTGGATGCGATCGCGGATTTTGGCGGTTCATTTCTCGGTGTAATCTGTTGTATGAGATACTATTATAGAGGTTATAGTGGGAAAAATTAAGATTCTCTTATTTGAGAGATATCTGGATGCAGCAGGCATATTCAAGGGATTCCTTGAAACTGAGGGATATCATGTAGTTAGTGTATCAAGAGAAAAGGAGCTATTTGACCTCCTGAAGAAGGGGGATATCGATATTCTTATTATCAATCTTGCAGGACAGGAAGGTCAGATTTTTTACATAATTGAGTGCTTGAAAGGCATTGTACATAAAGAAGACATTATCATAATTGTTGATTTTTCTAACAAAAATCTGATGAGAACAGTTGGTGAGCTTATAAGGAAAGGGATCAGAAACCTTATTCCTTCGAATTTATCTACGTCAGAATTAAAAACATTTATTGAAAAGGTTTATCAGCAGAAAAACCTCAGAGGGGAGTTTCAGAAGTTATTCGAGGAAACGATGGAATTCTGGGAGCTGGCTTCTCTTTATCAGAAGGGTGTAGGACTCCTTTCCCTTGATAACCCGGAACTGATTCCAAGGATGATTATTAAGCTCCTTTCGGAACAGACAGATGCATTCGGTGGTGTATTGTTTTTAAAATCTGATCTCGATGATGGAAGATACGATGAGCACACAAGTTATTTCATAAATGATTTCACAGGGAGCAGGGAATCTTGTCTCATCATGAATGAGAAGGAAGGAATATTTGATGAGGGTAAAAGAATGACACTCTTTCTGAAGATCATGGGTGAGATCGCAGGCATAATAGATCTTTATAAAGATCCTGAAACAGGTTGCTTCAACATGGATGACTTTCGCAGGGCAAATCTCATGGGAAAATTTGCTTCCATTGCTATGCAGATCTTCCTCAGGTTGAGAAATGCTGCAAAGGCTTATATAAAGGATGAAAGGGGCATTTGCTATTCCTATCCATTTTTCAGAGAATTCGTTATAAAGGAAATACAGAAGTCAAGAAGACATAAAAGACCAATGGCCCTGGCAGTTATTAAGATCTTAACATCAAATGAGAAGACAAGAGGCATATCATTTGAAGGGTTTATTCATGAGATCCTCTCCATTATGGTAAAGACATTCAGGGACTCTGATATTTTTTGCAGGGTTGATCGCGATGAATATCTTTTAATTCTTCCTGAAACAGACTATATGGGATCACTGATTGCTATAAGACGATTTGAAAAGAATGTGGAGGACTATATTTCAAGATACAGGGGTGATCTTTTATCGTCAATAAGAATAGTAGGGAGGTCAGTGTCATGTCCGAAAGATGGTGAAGAAATTTCAATTCTTGAAAGGGAGCTTGATAGAAAATTTCAGGCTGCAAAACAGAGTCTCTACTGGAAATCAGATTTATCAGAGAAAAACCTCTGGGATGTTTTTCATAATATCTTTTCCATTCCTGAAATTGATCCTGTTATTTCAAAATCAGCAAAACTGATGCTAACTGATGATGAGTTGGAGAGAATTCACCGCTTTATTATTGAGGATATGATAGGAATAAATTATAAAGCATTACTTTATATTTTATCATATAACTTCCCGGAAAACATAAATATTTCCATGTTGCCATTAAAAAGTGACAGCTCTGTTAAGATATATTTTCTGGGACACGGAGGCGGTGAGAGATTTGATCATGGGGCTTTTTTCCCAATCAAGGTGGAAGATGAGAAATTACTGATAAACAGGGCATGTATCTATTTAACAGAAGATTCAGCTTATGCGCTCCTTGGAAAGAAAATGGAGAATGGCTGGAACGTTTTTCATACATCAGATGAATATCTTGTTGAGAGACTTATTTATAAAGTGCAGGAAGAATATAAGCTACAGCTTCAACTTTGATTTAGAATTATTTGATATATGAAAAAAAATGTCCTTTTTGCCCTAAATGATATGAGCGAGTATAGATCCCTTAAAGATCGTCTGATCCAAAGGGGGTTTACAGTTATTGAATCGAAAAGTGGTTCAGATGCCCTTGAAAAAATATTACTTGAAAGACCATCGCTTATTCTTATGGAAGGTGAGATCCCCATCATTGAAGGATTTAAACTCTTTGAGATTTTAAAAACAAATCCGAGAACAAGGGAAATACCTGTTATATTCATTCATAGGGAAAGGGTAGAGCTTACCTACTTCAACATAGAGTTAGATCAATATATCCTAAAACCCTTCCATGAGGATGAGATTATAAGAAAGATCGAGCTGGTTTTTCTATCGAAAGAAAGCATGATTTATGAAAAGGGTGAGGTAGAGGGTTCACTCACACATATATCCCTTGCTGATCTACTACAAATTTTAAGCATGAACAGAAGGGACGGAATCATTATATTATCTGATGAGGAAAAAAGGGGGGAGATATATTTAGTTAAAGGCAATATTATCAATGCAACAGTCGGGGGGTTGGAAGGTGAGAAGGCGCTTTTCAGATTGCTTCAGTGGAAAAAGGGTAAATTTAGATTTACTTCCGGAAGTGCTATCTCATCTGTAAGGATCACAAAACCTACATATAATGTGCTCATGGAGGGGATGCGACAGATGGATGAAATTGCGAGGATCATTAAATTGGTTCCAGATGAAGATGAACTGCTTATCGTGGATCAGGAAAGGATTCAACAACTTTTTAGAAGGGAGGGGGTTTATAAGGAGCTCGCGTTTATCTTTGATATATACAGAAGGGTATCAGATGTAGTGGAAAACTGTTCATATCCTGATTATGAGGTATATATTGCACTTTTAGAATTAATAAGGGAAGGAATTGTAACAACGAAAAAAGTTTCAGAAGAGGTAGCCATCCAGGAAAAGGAGATCTTTGGTGAAGAGCTTATGGAGCTGATCCGTATTTTGTCCTCATCAGGAATGACTTCAGGAAGGGTATTTTTCCTTTTAAAAAGATGGGAAGAATGCGAACAACTAATAAGCACACTTACCTCGCTGCCTGGATTCCAGATAGACCAGCAGATAGTCGAAAATACTTCCCGGGTCCTGATACCATTAAGATTGGGAAGACTGGATTTCCCGGGCTATATGGTTATAGATTTTTTTGCTACTGAAGTCAGGACTCTCTACTTACCAATATGGGGTATTTTATTGAATAGGTCATTGATATTGGTCGGGATTGTGGCAGGTAGAGACTGTGAAGAAGACAATGAGATAAAAAATGCAAGGAGATATCTCAACTACCATTTAAAATCAACCGTAGAATCATTTATAATAGAAGGTGGATTTTGCGAAAGGTTGATCACTGCACTTAAGAATGCATTAAAAAAGATGACGATGCAGGATCAGCTGAGAGGGGGATCTTAAAATGCCTATTTATGAGTTTACTTGTGAAAATTGCGGAAATGAATTTGAGGAATTAGTTTTTGGATCATCATATGAAATTTCATGTCCATCATGCGGGGAAAAGAACGTTAAGAAAAGGGTTTCCGTGTTTGGATTTAAAAGCGGGGGAAAATTTAATCCATCCAAACCCTCCTGCGGTCCTTGTAATTTAACAAGCTGCAGTTCATGTAAATGAGGCCTTGGGGTGGGTATTCATAAATTTGATCCATCAAACTCAAGAATGCTCATCTCCAGAGAGAGGAAAAAGATCCTGAGTCCCTCAAAAATAAGATATCTTTTCAAAGGAAATATGATAAAGGTATGTGATCTGGGGTGCGGAAATGGCTTTTTTGCAATTCCAATTTGCAGATGGCTGAGAGGAAGAGGGGAAGTGATTGGCGTTGATATATCTGATGAGATGCTCAAGGAATTAGGCATGCGTGCAGGAAAGATGGGTGTTAAAAATCTCATCCTGAAAAGGTCAGATGAATATATGATTCCATTATTAAGCAGAAGTATGGATATTGTATTTATGGCATGTGTACTTCATGAAGTAAAAAGTGCCAGGCGATTTTTATCTGAATCAAAGAGAATATTGAAAGATGATGGGAAGCTTATTGTTATAGATTGGAAGAGGATGCGGACACAGGGCGGGCCACCCTTGAATGTAAGAATAGGAAAAAGGAAGGCAATTGATTACTTAAAAAGGGTGGGTTTTAAAGAAATAGAAGGGGTGGATCTATATCCTTATCATTATGTACTGATTGGAAAAAAGGGATAAGCAAAAATATGGAGGGAATGTGTGGGGGGTTAAAATATTGTTTCCAGCCGGGACAGATTTTTTTCGATCCAGTATTTTATATCCTTTTTTTGAAACCTCCACTGATTCCCTTTTTTGAAACCTTTGAGCTCCCCCTTGCGGGCAAGCTCTGCAACTTTATCGGGATAGACGTCAAAGAGCCATGCGAGATCCGTTGATTTCAATATATCAGGAAGTTTATCAATCTTTTCAAGTATCTCCTTTATATCCATATCGAAATCATTTTATAAAAAAAATAAAACAAAGCAAGATAATTTTTAGAAGGAGCACATTATGCAAGGAGATTGTATCTTTTGCAGGATTATAAGGGGTGAAATACCATCGAAGAAGGTTTTTGAAAACGAGCATGTTGTTGCTGTAGAAGACATAAACCCCCAGGCGCCAGTTCATATTCTGATACTTCCGAAGAAGCATCTTTCAACTTCCCTTGAAATAACAGAGGAGGATGCGGTGTTGCTATGTTGGGTTTTCCTTGCTGCAAATGAGATTGCTCGAAATAAAGGGGTAGCTGATAAGGGATACAGAATCGTTATGAACTGTAATGAAGAAGGGGGTCAGGTAATATTCCATCTTCATTTCCACTTACTTGCAGGACGACACATGCTATGGCCACCTGGATGAAATTGAGGGGAAGGAATGGGAGTTGGATATTCTATTTTAAAGGAAAGGGTGGAAGCCGCATATCTATTACTTGAGGAATGCAGGGTTTGCCCAAGGGAGTGCGGTATAAACAGACTGAAAAATGAAAAGGGTCATTGCAGAGTGGGGTTAAAGGCAATGGTAAGCAGCTTCGGACCCCATTTCGGTGAGGAACCGCCCCTTGTGGGAAGATTTGGATCCGGAACGATTTTTCTAACAAGCTGCAATCTCAACTGCGTTTTTTGCCAGAATTATGACATAAGCCAGTATAGATACGGAGAGGAGGTAACTGAAGAGGAAATAGCAAGAATGATGTTAGCGCTCCAGGGTATGGGTTGTCATAATATCAATTTTGTTACACCTACTCATGTAGCGCCTCAGCTGATGAAGGCAATAATGATCGCAAGGGAGCAGGGGCTCGATATACCAATTGTTTACAATTGTGGAGGGTATGAATCCGTGGAAGTGTTGAAGTTATTTGAGGGAATTGTTGATATCTACATGCCTGACTTTAAATATGGTGATAATGAGGTTGCAAAGGAGCTTTCCAATGCACCTGGTTATGTGGAGGTAGCAAAGAGGGCAATAAAAGAGATGCACAGACAGGTCGGAGATCTTGTTGTGGATGCCAGAGGTGTTGCAAGAAGAGGGTTGATAATAAGACATCTTGTTCTTCCCAATAATCTTGCAGGAACTGAAAAGGTAATGGAATTTATTGCAAATGAAATTTCAAAACATACCTATGTTAATATTATGGATCAGTACAGACCTACTTACAGAGCGGCAAATTTTCCTAAGATAACAAGAAGGATAAGTCAGCGTGAATTCATGGAAGCGGTGCAGATTGCTAAAAGATTCGGCCTGTACAGGGGATTTGAGGAATTTATATAGAAATGACAAAGATCGATGATTTAAAAAAAGAGATAGATTTCATAAAAAGGGAGATATTACTTTTGAAAACCGAATTTGGCTTACAGAATTTCTCAATAGAAGGGTGTCTTAAAAGAAGGGGGTTTCAGATCATACAGAGCAATCCGAGAGAAAATCTGATATTCTCCCCAGATACAGATCTTGAAACTGAAGATTTAATTTACAGGTATCTGAAGAAATACTCCTTCAGGATTTTCCTGAGGGATATAATTAAAAGGAAGGAATGCTTTAAATTAAGAGATCTTGAGAGCTTTTGTTCAAGGGATACAGTAAAAAAGTATATTGATATATTAATAAAATGCGGTATTGTTGAACAGATCGGAAAGAGAGAATTTGCACTTGTTAATAAAAATGTAAGAAGCTTTGGTGATACATTTGAATGGTTCGTCGCCATGATTTTCAAAAAGGAGTTTGGTGCTTCCTCAGCATGGGGGGTTAAATTAAAGGGAACAATCACAGGAGGTGACTTTGACGTTATGGCTTATTTAGAGAGGTATTTTGTATACCTGGAGCTTAAATCTTCACCGCCAAAGCATGTGGAATCCTATGAGGTCGAGGCTTTTCTCAAAAGGATTTCAGAATTAAAGCCAGACGTTGCATTTTTTCTTGAAGATACAAATCTCAGAATGAAGGACAAAATTGTCCCAATGTTTGAGGAGGAAATTAGAAAAAGGTTCAAACTGGCAAGAAAACATCAGATTTCGCGACTTGAAAAAGAGATGTTCACAATTGGTGATGGTCTTTTCATAATAAATTCAAAACCTGACATTGCAAGTAACATTGCCTATTGTTTAAGATATTTCCTCGGAAAGGACTCTATCCTCTGAAAGGAGAAAGTAAATAATATGATTGAAATAAGGATACATGGAAGGGGAGGTCAAGGTGCGGTTGTAACGTCACAATTGATTGCAATGGCATTTTTTAAATCGGGAAAATATGTTCAGAGTTTTCCACTTTTCGGAGTCGAAAGAAGAGGGGCACCTGTTATGGCTTTTGTAAGAGTTGATGATAAGTTTATAAACCTGAGAACACCGATATATAATCCTGATTATGTCATAATTATGGACCCTTCATTGATGGAAATAACAGATGTAACAGCGGGTATTAAGGATTCAGGTATTATAATTATTAACAGTGAGAAAGGGCCTGAAGAATTTTTATATTTACAGCATAAAGTGGCAACTATAAATGCAAGCTTGATAGCATATAAACACAAACTTGGCAGTAAACAGTTCCCTGCGTTAAGCACCTCCATTGCGGGCGCTTTTGCCAGGGTTTCAGGTCTGATAAGCAAAACTGTTATTGAAAAGGCGATAAATGAAATTATGGATAGGGAAAGGATAAAAAATATAACTGCAATGAGAGAATCTTATGAAAAGGTCAAGATGGTCCAGGGTAAGAAAGGATAGGGCAGGAAAGGATCTTTTTCCATGTCCTGTTTCTTCGCTCGATACACTCTCGAATAAAACGGGATTGTGGAGGTTTTTAAAACCCATTTTTGAAGATAAAATTGCACCATGTGATCGTGCATGTTTTGCCGGGCAGAGGATAAGGGATTTTATAGAGGCTGTTTCTGATGGGAGATTTTATGATGCATACCTTATACTGAAAGAATCCAATCCATTTCCAGAGATCACGGGAAGGATATGTCCTCATCCCTGCACAGAAGAATGTTCGAGAAACAGGCTTGATATTTCAATAAATATCCCTTTACTTGAATCGCATATTGAAGAGATTGTAGGAAAAAAGGCGAAGAAGCTGTCTATTAGAAAAAAGGAGTTTAGTAAAAAAGTTGCAATCATCGGATCCGGTCCAGCGGGATTAAGCTGTGCGTATCACCTGTTGAGGAATGGTATAAAACCTGTAATTTTTGAAAAAGATCCTTCACCGGGTGGGATGTTGAGGTATGGTATTCCATCTTACAGATTGTCAAAGGCTATACTTGATGGATCAATAGCAAAACTTGTTTCAGAGGGGGTAGAGATAAGAACTGGTGTTTCTGTGGGAAGCGATATTTCATGGGAGGAACTGAATGGATTTGATGCAATATTTATTTCAGCGGGGTCACATAAGTCGAGGAAGATAAATATAGAGGGTGAGGATGAGGAGGGTATTTTTTATGCACTTGATTTTTTGAGGATGGTAAATTCAAAGGTGGAATTTGAAATTGGGAGAAGGGTTGCGGTAATTGGTGGTGGTAATTCTGCAGTGGATGTTGCGAGGACAGCCCGGAGGATGGGTTCAGAGGAGGTTTATATAGTATGCATTGAACCTAAGGATAGGATGCCTGCAATAAGGGAAGAGATACACGAGGCTGAGAAGGAAGGTGTTTTCGTCAATGACAGGAATGCGCTAATCAGAATAAAAAGAGAAGATAACTTCTTAAAACTTCAGCTTGCGAGGGCGACATTTATTCGAAGAAAACCCGATGGGGGGATAGAATTTAAGATCGATTATGAGAGTAAAAAAGATCTTAAGGTTGACAATGTAATAATCGCCATTGGTGAAACTCCAGATATGGATTTTATTCCTCCCGATTTAAAGATAAAAAGGAGAAAAAAACCATCAGTAATGTCCGTATGCACAAACAAAAAAGCGTTTTTTGCTGGAGGAGATTTTGTTTCAGGTCCTTCATATGCTTCGCTTGCAGTTTCATGGGGAAGAGCCGGCGCTGAGGCAATCAGGGCATTTATTGAAAAAAGAAGGATTGTAAAAGGAAATGATAAAAGGGCAATTGTTGATATAAAAAAGATACGATTCCATTATTTTATTCCCATTCCTCCCAGCGAACAGCTGAAAAATAAAGTTTCGCACCTCGATATACTCAATGAATCTCGAAGATGCTTAAAATGCGGAAAATGTATCGGGTGTGCAAACTGTTATATCTTTTGTCCGGATAATGCGATAAGAATTTATAACAAAAAATTGGAAATTATTTATGACTATTGCAAGGGATGTGGTATATGTGTGAGAGAATGCCCGAGGGATGCCATGAATTTAATAGAGGAAATTGAGTCATGAAAAAGCTTCTCAATGGTAATCTTGCAGTATCAATAGCCGTTGCACTTTCAAAGGTGGATGTTATTGCAGCATATCCTATAACACCACAAACATCAATAATTGAGAAGCTTGCATCAATGTGTGAAAGGGGAGAAATAACAGCAAGTTTTATAAGGACAGAATCAGAACATTCCTCAATGGCCTGTTGCTTTGGGGCAGCACTATCAGGAGCTCGTGTTTTCACCACAACATCCTCCCAGGGGATTGTTTTAATGCATGAAATGTTGCACTGGGTTTCAGGCTCCAGACTGCCTGTTGTTATGGTTAATGTTAATAGAGCACTGGGTCCTCCATGGTCATTATGGGTTGACCATACTGATAGTTTATCTCAGAGGGATACAGGATGGATACAGATTTACTGTTCAAACAACCAGGAAGTTCTTGATACAACGATACAGGCTTTTAGAATAGCTGAAGAAATAAACATTCCTGTTATGGTAAATATGGATGGCTTCCTCCTTTCACATACATTTGAGCCTGTTGATGTTCCATCTGCAAAAAAGGTTGACATTTATCTGAAAAGAAGAAGGAAAAAATTTGAGATACAGAAACAGAAGAGTATTTCTTTTGGCGGTGTTACTTACTCCGATGATTATTATATATTCAGGAAAAATCTTCAAATCGACTTTGAAAAAACAAGAGATATAATTGAAAAGTGTGAAGAGGAGTTTCAAAAAATATTTGGAAGAAAGTATGGAATGATTGAGAAGTATTCGATGGACGATGCGGATATTGTTGTTGTAACTATGGGATCACTTTCAGGAACGGTAAAGGATGTTATAGACAGGGTAAGGGCAAGGGATGTAAAAGCAGGCCTTCTCAGGATAAGGGTTTTTAATCCCATGCCGGCTAATGAATTGAGGGAAAATCTCGGAAATAAAAAGATTGCCGTCATCGATAGGAATCTATCCCCGGGAAAGGGTGGTATTGTTTGCCAGGAATTGAAATCAATCCTGTTTGATTCAGGAACGAGTTGCAGGATATTTGGATTTATCGGTGGTCTTGGCGGTAAGGATATTTCTCCCTCACAGATAGAAGATATAATCTTATATACCTATAAAAAGGAAAGACCGGAGAAGGATATTTTATGGATAAGTTAATAGGAAGGATTCAGAAATATAGCTGGAAGGATATTTCGAAGGATGAACTTGTTTATTCAGGGCACCTTGCATGTGCAGGCTGCGGAGCAGCACTTGCAATGAGGATTGCACTTAAAGCGCTGGGGAAAGATATAGTAATAATAGTTCCTGCAAGTTGCTGGTCTGTTATTGATGGGATATATCCATTTCATGCTCTCAAAGTGAATTTTATACATACTGCCTTTGAAACTGCTCCTTCAGTGGCAACAGGACTGAAGAGGGGTTTGATCATGAAAGGAGAAAAGAAAAAGACAGTTGTTTCATGGGCAGGTGATGGAGCTACATTTGATATTGGATTGCAGGCATTATCTTCTGCAGCTGAAAGGAATGAGGATATAATTTATATTTGCTATGATAATGAAGGATATATGAATACGGGTTCCCAGAGCAGTTCATCAACACCTTATGGTGCGACAACTGGAACAACTCCAGCAACATTTTCCAGGGAAAACAGAAAAAAAGATATCATAGGAATAATGGCTGCGCATCAAATTCCATATATCGCAACTGCATCAGTTGCTTTTCCTGAGGATATGACGAGGAAGATCATCAGAGCAAAGCAAATAAAAGGATTTCGATTTTTACATATCCTTTCCCCTTGTCCAGTCGGATGGGGATTTGATAGTGAACTAACAGTTGAGATTGCGAGACTTGCTGTTGAGACAAGACTTTTCCCCCTTATTGAAATATATAAAGGAATTGAACTTTGCATAACCTATGAACCATCAGGGGAAAGTATCAGGAAATATCTCAGACTACAGAAGAGATTTTCACATCTTAAGGATAAGGATATCAGAATGATTCAGAAGACTGTTAATAGAAACTGGGAAAACCTCATCCGCAATGTATCCATTTGGAAAAAGAAGACGGAGGATCCTTGAAGGTAGAGGTTAAGGCATACGGACATCTCAGAAATCATTTTATAAAGAGATTCGGGGGAGATAGTATTATTCTGGATATAAATGAAAAAACGCCCCTTTCAGAGTTAATTGATAAATTAGATATTTCGCGGGACCAATATCATATTATACTTGTAAATGGTCTTCACGTTGATATGAAAACGGAGCTTAAAGAAGGAGATACAGTTGCAATATTCCCTCCGATTGCGGGTGGAGTGCTTCTTTGAGAAAAGCAGATTAAATTTGGAAATAAAATGGATGTGGTACCATTAAGAGGACATCATCTTCTTTGTTTATGTGCATTTGAGGGCAAAGGTTATGACTCAAAATTTGTTGAGAATATGTTCAGGATCTACAATGAACTTAAATTACATCCGGAGAAGGAGATAATCCTGATAGAACAGCCAGACCCGATCTGTTTTAAATGTCCTAACTTTTCAAACGGAAGGTGTAAGATATATGGAAGGGACCATGAAGCAAATATTGTCTCAAGAGACAGAAAGGTTTTCCAGATTATTGGTTTATCCCCGGGCACAAGATTAAATAACAGGGAGATATTCAAGAAACTGAGCCAGAAGATAAGAAAGGAAGATATTCCCTCGATATGTGGAAATTGTATGTGGATTGATATATGCAGATTTAAATTTAATCCTCATGTCTTTTTGGATAACATCAATGAATAAAAAAAATTTCTTCATCACAGGAAGACCAGGGATAGGCAAAACAACAATGATTAAAAGATTGATCAAGGATTTAAAGCTTGATGCGGGTGGATTCTACACAGAAGAGATAAGGGAACAGGGGATAAGAAAGGGATTCAGGATCAGATCAATCTCAGGCGAAGAAGGGATATTTGCACATGTAAACATTGAAACGCCATACAGGGTTAGTAAATATGGCATTGATATACAGATCCTTAACACGATAGGTGTTAAGGCGATAGATGATGCCATTGAGAAGAATACAGTAGTGATAATTGATGAAATCGGCAGGATGGAAATATTTTCCCCTGATTTTCAAAAGGCTGTTGTAAGGGCACTTAATTCTAAAAAGCCTGTGCTTGGAGTTATTCAGCAGAGAGAAAATCCATTCCTTGATTCGATAAGAAGAAGAGAAGATGTTGAGCTATTCTGCCTTAAGGAAAATACACATGAAGAAATTTTTCAGATGATAAAAAAGAGAATCAAGGGGATAATTTGAAAACGTTCTTGACAATTTCACATGGCGTTGATAGCTTACAAAAAAGCTTACAAGGAGGGCTTATATGAGTGAGAAAATTTTTATAGATGAGGATACATCTCCGGAAGAGGCAATAAGAATCGCCATTGAAAGGGAAAAGAAGGCCTATGAGTTTTATATGAATGCAGCAAAGATCGTTAAGTTTCCCGGCGGAAAGGAGATGTTTGAATTCCTTGCAAGGGAGGAACTTCACCATAGAGAACTTCTTGAAAAAGAGTATGATAAGCATATAAGAAAAGATTATTGATAGGGAAAGAGGATGAAAAGGATAGCAATATTGGGGGAATTCAGGGAGGCTATAAAAATAAGGGAAGGGCTTACAAAGATTGGAAGACCACTGTTGATTGATATATTTAATGATGAAGAAAAATTTTTGAAGGAATATGAGAAAGGGTATTTTGAAATAACAATTCTTACCAGAGGCTCCATATTAAATGAAAGTATCGAGCTTTTGAAAATACCCGAAAGGATCAAAAAGAAAAGGACCTCGGGAAAAATTATATATCTCGGAAGGTTTAAGGCAGAAAGGGAAGAGGCATTAAAGAGTGGTGTTGATGTCTTTATCGATATGGATGACCCATCCCTGTTTGAAAGGATAGGCAGAGCACTTGATAAACCGCGTCTTGCTGTTAATTCATGGCATTACTATCATGTATTGAAGGATCAGTGGGTAAACATCATCCTTTTTTCTTCAGTTATAGGAGATAGGGATGTACTGGTTTCATTTAAACCCCACATCATTTTGATATCATCAGAAAGAGTTTCTGAAAGTGAACTCGATGGTATTCTTGAAATTAGAAATGCTCTTCCTTACTCAGAAGTTATCCTTATTCATGAGCTGGAAAGAGAAGAATTTGGAGCTGAGGCATTAAGGCACGGCTTTACGGATGTTTATGATGAAAGAGAGGGGCAAGAGGCGATAAAAGAAAAGATAATAAATAAGCTAAATAGAAAGTGGATGGATGAAATAAATATGGAGGTAAAAAGAGAAGATGCCTAAATTGTGTTATATTAAAGGGATGGGTTTATATGTGCCGAAGAAAATCCTGACAAATAAGGATCTCGAAAAAATGGTTGATACCTCCGATGAATGGATTATCACGAGGACTGGAATAAGGGAAAGAAGAATCGCATCTGACGATGAGAATTCATCGGATCTGGGTGTGAGGGCTTCGATCAAAGCACTTGAAAATGCAGCTATCAGGGCGGAGGAGCTGGATCTAATTGTAGTTGGAACAGCAACTCCTGATATGCTTTTTCCATCAACTGCCTGCATTATACAGGGAAGGATAGGGGCTACCAAAGCAGCAGCATTTGACCTTTCAGCAGGGTGTTCCGGATTTATATACGCACTGGCTGTTGCTGATAGTCTTTTGAAATGTTGCAACTGGAAATATGCATTGGTGGTGGGAACGGAGACACTCTCAAGGGTTGTTGATTGGGAAGATAGAAATACCTGTGTACTTTTTGGAGATGGAGCAGGGGCAGTGGTGCTTGAACTTCATGAGGGAGAAAGGGGTATTCTTTCTACCCATATACATTCAGATGGGTCCAATTGGGAAATCCTTTATCTTCCTGGTATAGGGGCAAAATATCCACCTTCACCGAAAATCATAGAGGCAAGACTTCCCTATATAAAAATGCAGGGAAGGGAAGTTTTCAAAATTGCGGTAAAAGCACTTGCTGATGTGATAATTGAGGGTCTGGAGAAGAATGGTCTAAAGGAATCTGATATTTCCCTTCTTATCTGCCATCAGGCAAATTTAAGGATAATTGAAGCAACAGCGAAAAGGCTTGGATTAACCATGGAAAGGGTTTATGTGAATATTGACAGATACGGCAATACCTCCTCAGCCTCCATACCGATAGCGCTTTATGAGGCCCTTGCAATGGGGTTAATAAAGCCCGGGGATATAGTGGTACTTAATGCATTTGGTGCCGGTCTTACATGGGCGTCTGCAATCATCAGATGGTAAAAAGGCCCCAGTGTATTCATATTAGAATTCTAAAATTGACAGGGAGATAGAATTCGGGTTAAATTAGTATTAGAATTTTATCTTGTAAAATCCCTGAGAGATGAAGAATTATAACATAATAAATAAAAACCACATAAGCTGGCTGATTGTTTTACTGATGATAATTTTTCTTTTCAACTTTCTAAATCAGCCAAGGAGTCAGCAGGAGAAAATAACATACAGTGATTTTTTGAATCTCCTCGAACAAGGGAAAATCGCCGAGGTTACCATTCAGGGAAACAACATCCACGGAAAGGAAAGGGATGGAAAGGAGTTCAAGACATATATCCCCAATGATCCTGATCTTATAAAAATACTCCGTCAGAAGAATATTAAGATCATTGTGAAACCCGAGGATTCATCTCCGTGGTATATGAACATATTGGTCTCATGGTTCCCAATGCTCCTCCTCATAGCGGTATGGATCTATTTCATGAGGCAGATGCAGGCGGGATCAGGTAGTGCAATGTCTTTCAGCAAAAGCAGGGCTAAACTTGTTGCTGACACCCAGAAGAGGGTAACATTCAATGATGTTGCAGGGATTGAAGAAGCAAAGGAAGAGTTGCAGGAGATAATTGCATTCCTGAGGGATCCTCAGAAGTTTACAAAACTTGGTGGAAAGATACCAAAAGGGGTTCTTCTTGTTGGACCTCCTGGGACCGGTAAAACACTCCTTGCAAGAGCTATTGCAGGTGAAGCGGGTGTTCCCTTCTTCAGCATAAGTGGATCCGATTTTGTTGAACTGTTTGTCGGGGTTGGGGCTGCAAGGGTAAGGGATCTATTTACTCAGGCAAAAAAGAATGCGCCCTGCATTGTGTTTATCGATGAGATCGATGCAGTAGGCAGATACAGGGGTGCGGGTCTTGGAGGGGGTCATGATGAAAGGGAGCAGACGCTCAACCAGCTTCTTGTTGAAATGGATGGTTTTGAGGCAAATCAGGGAGTTATTGTAATTGCTGCGACAAATAGACCGGATGTTCTTGATCCCGCTTTACTCAGACCGGGGAGATTTGACAGACATGTAATTCTCCCGAAACCTGATATAAAAGGAAGGGAGGCTATCTTAAGGATTCATACAAAGGGGAAACCGCTTGGTGCTGATGTGGATCTCACTGTGATCGCAAGGGGGACACCTGGTTTTTCCGGAGCTGATCTTGCAAATCTTGTAAATGAGGCAACGCTTATTGCTGCGAGGAAAAACAAAAATGTAATAGAGATGGAGGATTTTGAGCTCGCAAAGGATAAGGTCCTCATGGGAACGGAAAGAAGAAGCCTTGTTATAAGCGAGGAGGAAAAGAGATCCATTGCATATCATGAAGCTGGACATGCACTTATTGCAAAGATGATACCCGGAACAGATCCGATCCATAAGGTAACCATCATACCCCGGGGGATGGCACTTGGCGCCACACAACAGCTTCCGATCGATGAGAGGCATAATTATACAAAAGAATACCTTCTCAACAGTATATGTATAATTCTCGGGGGAAGGGTAGCGGAGGAGATCGTATTAAATCAGATAACAACCGGTGCATCCAATGATATAGAGAGGGCAACAGAGATCGCAAGGAAGATGGTTTGTGAGTGGGGAATGAGTGAAAAATTTGGTCCACTGAGTTTTGGAAAAAAGGAAGAGCAGATATTTCTTGGAAAGGAACTGATCAGACACAAGGATTACAGTGAAGAGACCGCTGTTGAAATTGACAAAGAGGTAAAAGAAATAGTAAATAGATGCTATGAGAGAGCACGAAAGATAATCACTGAGAATATTGATAAGCTACACAAACTCGCCCAGGCTCTTCTGGATAAGGAAACGCTGGATGGTAATGAAATAGAGAGAATTATAGGTGTGGCACAGCCCACATAAATATTTATCTTCGAATGTCTTAGAAAATTCTTTTGGAGATTTTTATGAAGGACGAGGGTATCTATCTAATAGCTCTGCAACAATTAGAAGAAGCAGCAAAGTTAATACGTCTTGACCCGGATATTCACGAGATGTTGAAACACCCAAAGAGATCGATAGAGGTTTCGGTGCCTATCAGGATGGATAATGGCAATATAAAAGTTTTCAAGGGCTTCAGGGTTCAACACAATGATGCAAGGGGTCCATGTAAGGGAGGAATAAGATATCATCCTGATGTAACATTTGATGAAGTAAAGGCACTCGCTATGTGGATGACATGGAAGACCGCGCTGATGGATCTTCCCTATGGCGGCGGTAAGGGTGGTGTTGCATGCAATCCTAAGAAACTGTCGGTTAGTGAAAAAGAAAGATTAACAAGAAGATATACTTATATGCTTCTTGATTTTATTGGTCCAGACAAAGATATACCGGCTCCTGATGTTTACACAGATGAACAAACAATGGCATGGATAATGGATACATACAGTATGTTTGAGGGATTCAATGTGCCAGGTGTTGTCACTGGCAAACCTGTTAGTATAGGAGGAATAGTTGGAAGAAAGGAGGCAACAGGGAGGGGTGTTTTCTATATATCAGTAGAGGTATTAAAAAGAAAAGGTATCAATCCCAAGAATGCTGTATGTGCAATCCAGGGTTTTGGAAATGTAGGCTATGTCACGGCAAGACTCCTTCACCAGGAAGGTTGTAAGATAGTAGCAGTGAGTGATTCAAAAGGTGGTGTATATAGAAAGGATGGGGTTGACCCACTGAAACTTCATGAACATAAGATGAAGACAGGAACCGTAATGGACTTTCCTGGAAGTAAAAACATAACCAATGATGAATTACTTGAACTCGATTGCGATATGCTTATCCTTGCCGCAATGGAGGGAGCTCTCAACAGGAGCAATGCGGCAAATACCAGAGCACGAATAATAATAGAAGGAGCAAATGGACCAACAACACCTGATGCTGATGAAATTCTCTATTCAAAAAACATCACAGTCGTTCCTGATATACTTGCGAATGGCGGTGGCGTTACGGTGAGTTATTTTGAATGGGTTCAAAATATAGAGAGGATATTCTGGACAGAACAGGAGGTAAACTTAAAACTTCACGAAAAGATGATAAAGTGTTTCAATGATGTATGGGAAATGACAAATGAGCTTAGAGTTAACATGAGAAAGGCTGCATATGCTATTGCTTTAAAAAGGGTATCAGATGCAATAATTTCGAGAGGTCTTTTTCCATAAGGGGGTCTAAATTTCAGATGATAATGAAACTTGATCATATCTCTATTGCTGTGAAATCAATAGAGAAAGCCCTTTCATTCTATAAGGATGTGCTTGGGGGTCTATTATTAAGAAATATATCTGATGGTTATGATCCTAATTTCAGGTTCCTGCAGTTTATCCTTGGGGGTCATAAGTTCGAACTTATCGAACCAATCCGGGAGGGATTCCTGGAGGAGTTTCTCAGGAAAAGGGGGGAAGGAGTTCATCATATCGGCTTCATGGTCGATGATATGGATAATGCAATAAATTTTCTTGAAAGGAGGGGTATAAAGATAGTTGATAAATTCACAGATCCATCCGGATGGAAAACAGCATTTATTTCACCACGATCTTCATTTGGTGTTCTTATTCAGATAAATGAAATTAGAAAAAAGTAGCAAAATCATTGAGTGCCTGGGGTTATAATAATTGATGAGTCTCCTCTTCTTGTTGATCTCTGATTTTTTAGAATCATGAGTGCCCTTTTGATACCTTCTCTGAAAAACGGGATTGAAGAAGGGTCTTTTTTATAATCAAGTGCCCTTATCACAGCAACGACCTTCCTTAAATCGTTATGGAAACCCTTTTTAAGGTAAAAGAGCCCTATTTCTTCAAGCCTTCCCCTGTAAAGAGACCTTTGCTCATCAGGAAATCTTGTTACTGCCTCTTCAATAATCTCGCTATACTGCTCTTCCCTCACATGGATCGAAACAATAATTCTTGATTCTTCCAGCAAGAAAAGTTTATCTGCGTATGCGTTCAGGAACTTCGAGTCAGCAAAGAATCCCTTAAACTCCCTTTTATCGAGTAGCGTATTGCTTACAGATAGGTCATGTTCAGAGGATTCGATTCTTTCGAGATTCTCTCTTAGATAATCGGCTTTATGAATTTTTAGAGTCGGGATTTTTGATTCATATTTTATGAACTCAACTCTTTCCTTCGAGCCTGGGTTCTTTTGAAATGCCTCCCTAATTTCATATCCGGCATATTCCGGTTCAACAGGAAAGATCATTTCATCCATTTTTTCTATGCTTGTTTTAACCTTTTTATAGTCCCTGGCAGAAAGCTCTAAACAGGAGAATTTATTTATCCCATCTATGTCATTTATTATACCCTGAACAAGCAGATATGTGTTATAAGTAGGAATAATAAGAAAAATATGCTTGTTGCCAGAATAATCAGGGGGGCTCATCCATGCTTCGATTCCCTCTGGATAGTCTGATACTGATTTCTTCCCTTCCTGCTCTATCTCTTCCACAACTGCATCAGTTATGCCAAGTGTTCGCCATCTGTGAAAGATTCTTCTTATCTCTTTTTTCAGATGTTTGTCCGATGTTTCTGAATAGATTTCTTTAAGATCATGTAGGATCGAAAACTCCTTCATCAAACCGACTGCACATAATATATCAATACTGAATCTATCTTCATAGGATAAAAGGCGTTTGATAAATTCATTCCAGCTACCAGGAAGACTTACAGTAAATCTGGAGAGATCTTTCCCCGAGATTTCTGTAAGTAACCTGATCCCTTCCATCCAATGTTCACTATCCCCTTTGTCAAGGGCTTCCTTTAGCGAATAAAGTATATTAACGATCTTTTCCATGAAATTCTCTATTTTGAATTTCTAATAAAGTATAATAACTAAAAAGCGAGTTTAAAAGAAGATTTATTATGATATTTTGAGTGATTCAATAAGTTAGAAAAATATGATAGAATTTTTTAAAAAATGCGGAGTTATACTATGAAGAAGGCAATTATTCTTTTAATGATATCGATCTTATTGAGCCTTCAGTGTGCCCCAAGGGCATCATCTGAAAATAGCGAGGGTCTTCTTGAGATGGTAGTTAAGGATATTTATATCGATAGCAGAACCGAGGCACCAGTTGTCGTTCTGAAGGAAAAAAATGGCGAGAGGACGCTTATGCTTGTCATAGGAATATATGAGGCCCATGCAATTGTAAGAAAGATGAGAAAGATTACAACACCAAGACCGATGACCCATGATTTACTTGAAAATCTTATAAGAATATTTAAAGCCAAGGTTGATAGAATAGTAATAACCGCTCTGAAAAACAATACATACTATGCAACAATAGATGTATCCTCAGCCAATGAACATTTTCAGATAGATTCAAGACCAAGTGATGCAATTGCAATTGCCCTCTCAATGGATATCCCTATATATACCGTAAAAGAGGTCATTGAGGAATCAAAAAAGCTGGACCTAAAGGAATTAAAAGAGAGGGGTGATGCAATATAAATCCATCAATCCTTCAAAGAAAGCACCCTATACTCCAACTTGCCCTTGATCATCTGGATATAAACAGGGCGGTGAGCATCGCTTCTGAAGTAGTTGATGAAATTGATATTATTGAGGCTGGGACCCCGTTGATTAAATCAGAGGGGGTAAGAGCTGTTGGAATTCTGAGAAAGGAATTTCCAGAGAAGGTAATCCTTGCTGATATGAAGATTATGGATACAGGAGCTCTCGAGGCCAATCTTGCATTCGACCAGGGTGCTGATATGGTGACGGTATGTGCTGCTGCTCCGGATGAAACTGTAAGGGCTGTAATTAAGGTTGCAGAACGCAGAGAAAGAATTGCTGTTGTAGATATGATTGGGATAAAGCTAATTGTTGGAAGATTAAGGGAATTGGAAAGGTTAAATCCTCATGTTATTGCAGTTCATAAAGGGATCGACCAGCAGGAAATAGGCGAGGATCCACTTGAAAATGTAGCAGTTGTGCGTCGTATTACAAAAACCCCCATCTCCATTGCGGGAGGAATAACACCTACGCTTTTAGTAAAGATCCTTCCCATGAAACCAGCCATTGTTGTTATAGGATCATATATTACAAAGGCTGAGAGACCATTGGTAGCAGCAAAGGAAATAAAGGGGATAATATGTTCTGCAGAGAGATTCTAAAAAAAATAAAGGCTATAACAGACAGGATCAATGAAGAAGATTTTAGAAAATTTATAAACGAAATAAAGAAGGCACCAAGGATTTATATCATTGGATATGGAAGATCAGGGCTTGTGGCCAGAGCCTTTGCAATGAGACTTGTGCATCTTAGGAAAAAGGTTTTTGTAATAGGTGAAACGGTAACACCTGCCATGAGGGCTGGTGATGTATTGCTTGCTGTTTCAGGATCCGGGGAGACCCCAATGGTAGTAGAAGTTGCAAGGGCTGCAAAAAGATTAAAGGGGAAGATAATAGCTGTTACAAAGAAGAAAAAATCACCGCTTTATGAACTCGCCGATCTATGTGTCATCATTCCCACCCCTGAGACCCTAAAATCGGCTGATCATTATGAGGTGAGGGAATTGGCAGGTTTTCCTTCACCCCCTCTTGGGTCTCTCTTCGAGATATCTGCATTGATCTTCTTTGAAGCCTGTGTAATTACCCTTATGATTGAGCTTGGAATAAAGGAAGAAGAGATGCAAAAAATTCATGCCAATTTATAAAAATTTTATTTACGGAAAGCTTTCTTTAATGCTATATTTTTAGTTTGGAGTAATTGAAAAATAGAAAGGAGGTATAAAGTGGGTAAAAGTATAGCGAGGAAAATACTGGAAAGTCATCTTGTATCCGGGGAAATGATTCCTGGAAAGGAAATAGCGATATCCATAGATCAAACTCTGACGCAGGATGCTACCGGTACCATGGCATATCTCCAATTCGAGGCTATGCATGTGCCCCGGGTAAGAACCAAATTATCAGTAAGCTATGTAGATCACAATACACTTCAGACAGGATATGAAAATGCAGATGATCACAGATTCCTGCAAACAATAGCAGCGAAATATGGAATCTATTTCTCCAAACCCGGGAACGGAATCTGTCATCAGGTTCACCTCGAGAGATTTGCTGTTCCAGGTGAGACCCTTCTGGGTTCTGACAGCCATACTCCAACAGCTGGCGGAATAGGAATGATTGCTATTGGCGTTGGAGGACTTGACGTTGCAATGGCTATGGCAGGGCAGCCATTCTATATGATTATGCCAAAAATTGTTCTTGTAAAACTGACGGGAAAGCCCGGTCCATGGGTCACTGCAAAGGATGTGATCCTTGAGCTTTTAAGGAGGCTTACCGTAAAAGGAGGAATTGGAAGGATTTTTGAATATGGTGGTGAAGGTATAAAGGAATTCAGTGTTCCGGAAAGATCTACCATTACAAACATGGGTGCTGAGCTTGGTGCCACAACATCAATATTTCCCAGTGATGAAATAACCCTGAAATATATGAAGGCACAAAAGAGGGAGCATCAGTGGAATATGATTCTTCCTGATCCTGACGCAATATATGATGAGGTAATTGAAGTAAACCTTTCAGATCTTGAGCCACTCATTGCAAGACCTCACAGCCCGGACAATGTATGTAAGGTAAGGGAGATTGCAGGTCTGAAGGTGGATCAAGTTGCCATCGGATCATGCACAAACTCATCATATAAAGAACTGATGGTTGTTGCAGAGATGCTCAAGGGGAAAAAGGTCCATCCTGATGTGAGCTTTGTTATCTCTCCAGGATCCAAGCAGGTTCTTAATATGCTTGCAAAAAATGGGGCTCTTTCAATTCTCATTGAGGCTGGGGCTCGAATACTGGAAACAACCTGTGGTCCTTGTATAGGGATGGGACAGGCACCTCCATGGAATGGTGTGTCTGTTAGATCATTCAATAGAAATTTTGAGGGGAGAAGTGGAACACCAAATGCACAAGTTTACCTTGCATCCCCCGAGGTTTGTGCTGCAACAGCCCTTATGGGTGTAATTACTGATCCGAGAACTCTCGGTGAACCTGTAAAGGTTGAAATACCCGAAGAGTTCATAATAGATGACAGCCTCATTATCCCTCCCTCAAAGGAACCAGAGAGGGTTGAGATTATAAGAGGACCTAATATTAAGCCTTTACCCAGAAGGGGCTCTATGCCAGAAAAGTTAACAGGAAAAGTGCTTCTTAAAGTTGGCGATAATATTTCAACCGATCATATCCTTCCTGCTGGTGCAAAGATCTTACCGTTGAGGTCAAATATACCGGCCATTTCTGAGTACACATTCCATGTCATAGATCCATCATTTCCTAAGAGGGCGAAGGAGAGCGGAGGAGGATTTATAATAGGGGGTGCCAATTATGGACAGGGCTCAAGCAGGGAGCATGCGGCAATTGCTCCAATGTACCTTGGTATAAAGGCGGTAATCGCACTTTCCTTTGCGAGAATTCACAGGGACAATTTAATAAACTTTGGCATACTTCCCCTCACATTTGTTGATGAGGAAGACTATGAGATGGTTGAACAGGATAATGAACTTGAAATAGAGAATATTGTTGATTTACTTAAATCTCAGAAAGAGCCGCTTGTTGTTAAAAATCTTACCAAGGGAACAAAATTTGAAGTTAAGCATGGACTTACCACAAATCAGATCGAGATGCTCCTTGCAGGTGGAAAGCTCAATTTAGTGAAGGAAAAGGTATCACAATAAAAAATCCAGCATTTAAAAAAGGGTGGAGGTGTTTGCTTCCACCCTTTTTATTTATTATCCGCCATGGAAGAGAAAAAATCCTTCAGATGTGGGTATATTTCTATAGTTGGAAAGCCCAATGTGGGAAAATCCACACTTATGAACAGTATCTTAGGATCAAAGGTCTCGATAATTTCAGAAAAACCACAGACAACGCGGAATCGTATTGTTGGAATAAAAAATCTTCCTGACGCCCAGCTTATTTTTCTTGATACACCCGGCATCCATATTCCCAGGAGAAAGCTGAATGAATTAATGGTTGAACAGGCTTTCTCTGCCATGGAAGACTCAGATGTAATCTTATTTATGATTGATATGCAATCCCCATATGGTGATGAAGATCGGCTTGTTTTGAAAAAATTAAGCAGCGAGAAGCCTGTTATCCTTGTTATTAACAAGATTGATCTTTTTAAAAAAAGCGAGATTCTTCCTGTTATTGATGAATACAGAAATCTATTCAATTTTAAGGAAATAGTGCCTGTTTCCGCTTTATACATGGATGGGATTGATATACTTTTAAACCTTGCCAAAAATTACCTCCCGGAGGGACCGCCCTTTTATCCAGAGGATATATTAACTGATCAAACTGAGAGATTTTTTGCTGCTGAGACAATAAGGGAAAAGATATATGAACTAACAAGACAGGAGATACCATTCTCAACAGCTGTTTATGTTGATGAATTCAAAGAAAATGCTGAAAAGGGGATAATTGAAATTAGGGCAATAATATACGTTGAAAGGGATTCGCAGAAAGGTATCTTGATTGGTGAGAAAGGAAATATGATAAAGGAGATTGGTACAAGGGCAAGAATGGATCTCGAGAGATTTTTCGGGATTAAGGTCTTTCTGGATCTATGGGTTAAGGTGTTGAAAAACTGGTCAAAGGATACAGTCATGCTTAAAAGAATTGGATACGGATAAGAACCCATGGGCAAGAAACCTGTTGTAGCAATAATCGGCAGACCGAATGTGGGAAAGTCGACCCTCTTCAACAGAATGGTTGGATACAGAAAATCCATTGTGCACGATCAACCTGGAGTGACAAGGGACAGGATTTATGCAGACATTAAGGTCGGTTCAAGATGCTTTACTCTTGTAGATACGGGTGGTTATGAGAAAGTGTCTGATGAAGATCTGGGAAAAAAGGTTTTAATTAGTATAAAAGAATCCATTAAGGAAGCAGATATCATACTTTTACTCCTTGACGGGAAGGAAGGGATAACTCCTTTTGATATTGATATATATAGGGATTTAAAGAAGACGGGGAAGCCTATCATATTTGCTGTAAACAAGATAGACGATGAAAAACATATGGGACGGATTTATGATTTTTATTCACTTGGTGTCGAGAATATATACCCTCTATCGGCTGAACATAACAGAGGAATCGATGATATCATCTCAGCAATTCTTCAGAATATCTCATATTATGAGGAAGATGGTGTCGAGGAGGAACCAATAAAGGTGGCAATCATTGGAAGGGCTAATGTGGGTAAATCCTCGTTTTTTAACAGGATAATTGGTTATGAAAGATCCATCGTAAGTGATATACCAGGCACAACAAGGGATACTGTGGATACGGTTGTTGAATCTGGTGAGAATAAATTCCTGCTTCTCGATACAGCCGGAATGAAAAAAAGGTCAAAGATAAAAAGCTCTATTGAATTCTATAGTATAAACAGGGCTTTAAAGGCAATAGAAAGATCTGATGTTGTTATCCTGATGATTGATGCATCTGAGGGTCCCACAGATCAGGATGCAAAGCTTGGTGGATTTTGTGAAGAAGAAGGTAAAGGGATAATTATTGTTGTTAATAAATGGGATCTGATAAAGGAGAAGGCAAACAGAAAAAAATATGAAGAGATAGTAAGATCCAGGCTTCAATTTCTCGATTTTGCACCCGTTATATTTACTTCCGCAAAGGAAGGATTTGGAATAAAAGAAACAATGGATAAAATTAAACAGGTTTATCTGGAAAGAAAAAAGAGGATACCAACATCAAAGCTCAACGATACCCTTGGAAATATTTTTAAATCCTCTCCACCTCCATCATACAAAGGAAGGAAGATCAATCTCTATTATGCAACGCAGATAAGCTCCTCTCCGCCAAATTTTATTCTTTTTTTGAATTATCCCGAGGGTATAACCAATACATATATTCGCTACATCAAAAATTCACTGAGAAAAGAGTTTGGTTTTGATGGTGTTCCTATTAAGATTATCCTTAGAAGGAGGAGATAATGATAATTCCATATGGAGAAAAGATACCAAAGATTCATGAAAGTGTTTTCATTGCTGAGGGCAGCTTTATAATCGGTGATGTTGAAATAGATGAGAACTGCAGTATATGGTTTAACTGTGTTATAAGGGGCGATGTAAACTTTATCAGAATTGGAAGAAGGACTAATATTCAGGATGGCGCAATTCTTCATGTAACGAGAGAAAAGCATCCGCTTATAATTGGAAGTAATGTATCAATAGGTCATGGTGCAATACTTCATGGATGCAGAATCGGCAATGATGTTCTTATTGGTATTGGCGCAATAGTCCTTGATGGAGTAACAATTGGTGATGGATCCATTATAGGGGCTGGATCCGTCGTAGCTGAGGGGACTGTTGTCCCGCCAAATTCTATATTTATGGGTATCCCTGCACAATTTAAAAAGGAGGTTTCGGAAAAAGACAGGGAGAGAATTTCCACAACTGTCCGTAATTATATCCATTATGCATCTGTATATTTAAAAGCAAGACAGACTTCAAAGATAACAGGGAGGGGTAAGGAATGAAGCTTGCTGCATCAATTGATGTTGGCAGTAATACATTGAGACTCCTCATAGCAGAGGTTATGGAGAATGGATCATTAAATATCCTTAAAAAATTAAATAAAATTACCAGGCTTGCCGAAGGATTGGAAAAAGATGGGATTATTAAAAAGGAAGCTATGGAGAGAACGGAAAGGGCGCTTCAAGAATTTATCGGTATTATTAACAAATATGGTGTAATTCTCATGAGAGCGGTAGGAACGAGCGCACTCAGGGAGGCGCAGAATGGAGAAGATTTTACAGAAAAGATCTCGAAGGAACTCAATCTTAAAATAGAGGTAATAACTCCGGAGGAAGAGGCAGAACTTACTGCAATGGGTGTTCTTTTTTCTCTTGGTATCATTCCTGAGAAAGCCATCATTATTGATATAGGAGGAGGAAGCACTGAATTCATAAAAATGGATAATGGAAAAATTGAAAAAATAAAAAGTTTGAAAACAGGGGTTGTTAAGCTTACCGAATGCTTTATCAAAAACCATCCGACACCTTTAAGTGAGATCCATCAACTTAAATCTGCGCTGACCTCACTAATAGTTCCACTAAGGGGGGAGATTTCTTCAGTGAATGACGATCCAGTTCTGATAGGGACTGCCGGGACAATAACGAATCTTGCTGCAATGGATTTAGGAATGAGGGTATATAGACCTGAGAGGATAAATGGACACATTTTAAAAAGAAAAAGAGTGGAGGAATTGTTTAAAATTCTCTCCTCACTCAGCACCACTGAGAGAAGATCAATTCCAGGGATGGAGAGCGGCAGGGAGGATGTGATAATTGCAGGGACTGTGTTTCTCCTGAGCTGTTTTGATCTTTTCGGAAAAGATGAGCTCATTACAAGTGATGGTGGTCTGCTTGAAGGTACCCTGAAGCAGCTGATTTCCCGGACATAGGGAATTGAATCCATTTGTGCTTTTATATAAAGTATTAAAAACTATTTTGAAATTTTCGAGGTACTTTATGCTGAAATGGAATGAGAAGTTATGTAAGAAAATAGTTGAGAATTCAAACGAAGGAATAATTTTTTCTGACAGAGAGGGTATTATTAGGTTATGGAACAGAGGTGCTGAACTTATATTCGGTTATACGGCGGAGGAAGCCCTCGGGAAAATGCTTGACATCATAATACCTGATAAACATCGTGCAAGACACTGGGAAGGATATATGAGGGTAATGCGTGAGGGATCCACTCGATATGCAAATGAGATGCTTTCTGTTCCAGCAATAAGAAAAGATGGAAAGCGTATATCCATTGAATTCAGCGTGATAATTATCAGGGAGAATGATCGGATAGATGGGGTTGCTGCCATTATAAGAGATGTAACATCCAGGTGGGAGAAAGAAAAGGAAATGAAGCAATATATTGCAACACTTGAGGATAAGCTGGGTATAAAAACAGCTTAACCTTGACAATGAATGAGGCTTAATATATTTTAAATTAAAGCATCCAAAAGAGGATTTATTTATGATTGATGATAAACTTGAAGAGTGTTTGACATTTGATGATGTAATGCTTGTCCCTGCTGAGTCCGATGTGTTACCAAGCCAGGTTGATGTTCAAACATACCTTACCCCTTCCATAAAACTGAATATACCATTATTGAGCGCTGCGATGGACACCGTTACAGAAGCAGAGCTCGCCATTGCACTTGCCAGAGAGGGGGGGATTGGAATCATCCACAGGAATATGTCCATAGAAGCACAGGTCATGGAAGTTGATAAGGTTAAGAAATCAGAAAGTGGTATGATTGTGGATCCGATAACGGTTCATCCTGATCAAAAGTTAAGCGATGTGCTGGAGATTATGAGGAAATACAAAATTTCTGGCCTTCCTGTTACAAAAGAGGGGAAGCTCGTTGGTATAATTACAAACAGGGACATCAGATTCGAGACAAGGCTTGACCTTAAAGTTTCCGAAGTGATGACAAAGGACAGGCTTATTACAGCACCCGTTGGAACAACACTCGAGAAGGCAAAGGAGATCCTTCATGAACATAGAATCGAGAAGCTCCTTATTGTCGATGAACATGGTTATTTAAGGGGTCTCATTACCATTAAGGATATAATGAAAATGAAGAAGTATCCGAATTCCTGCAAGGATCATCTGGGAAGGCTTCGTGTGGGAGCGGCAGTTGGTGTTGGAAAAGACAGGGATTTAAGGGTTGCTACCCTATTGAATGCTGGCTGTGATGTTATTGTTATTGATACTGCACATGGACATTCAAAGGCAGTAATTGAATCTATTAAAGAAATAAAAAGGCAATTTCCAGATTGCCAGGTTATAGGGGGGAATGTTGCCACAGCTGAGGGCGCAGAGGCACTTATTAAGAGTGGTGCTGATGCTATAAAGGTTGGCGTTGGTCCTGGTTCTATCTGTACTACGAGGGTGGTTGCTGGTGTAGGAGTTCCCCAGCTGACCGCAATAAGGGATGCCGCAAGGGTTGCTGACAGATATGGTATTCCTGTGATTGCTGATGGAGGTATTAAATACTCCGGGGATATAACAAAAGCGATCGCTGCAGGTGCAAGCTGTGTAATGATAGGAAGTTTATTTGCAGGAACGGATGAAAGCCCTGGCGAAATAATTCTTTATCAGGGGAGAAGTTATAAAGTTTATCGCGGGATGGGATCAATTGATGCTATGAAATCCGGCTCAATGGATCGCTATTTTCAGGAAGAGGGGGAGATGAAACTTGTGCCCGAGGGAATCGAAGGCCGTGTTCCTTACAAGGGCCCACTCTCACACGTTGTTTATCAGATGATCGGTGGACTTAAAGCTGGTATGGGTTATGTGGGCTGTAAAAATATAGAAGAATTAAGGAAAAAGGCAAGATTTATCAAAATTACACAATCTGGTCTCCGTGAAAGCCATGTTCATGATGTTATAATAACAAAGGAAGCCCCTAACTACTGGTTAGATTGATGAAATGGATAATCCCAAAAAAGAAAAAATCCTCATTCTCGATTTTGGTTCACAGTACACACAACTTATTGCACGCAGGATAAGGGAAGCAAGGGTATATTGTGAAATCCACAATTATAAAATCTCTCCCGGAGAGATAGAAAATCTACACCCGAAAGGGATTATACTTTCTGGTGGTCCTGCAAGTGTATATCAGAAAAGTGCTCCACAGATTTCAAAAGAGGTTTTAACATTGGGGATTCCTGTTCTCGGCATATGCTATGGAATGCAGATAATCGGATCCATAATGGGCGGCAGAGTGATTCAGTCGGAAAAGGGAGAATACGGAAAGGCTTATATCAGAGTTCTCGACAACAAAGATCTCTTTTATGATATTGATATCGCTGAGGAGAAGGAACATCAGGTATGGATGAGTCATGGGGACAGGATTGAAGAATTACCACCTGGTTTTCAACCGATAGCATATTCAACAAATTCTATGATTGCAGCCTTCAGAGATGAAATGGGGCTAATATTTGGGGTTCAGTTTCATCCGGAAGTTGCACATACAACTATAGGGAAACAGATCATTCGGAATTTTCTATTCCGTATCTGTGGGTGCTCGCCTTCATGGGATATGAAATCGTTTATAGCGTTCATACAGGATGAGATCAAAAGGAAAGTTGGTAATTCAAAGGTTATATGTGCAATTAGTGGAGGTATTGATTCATCGGTAACTGCACTCCTTGTTCACAGGGTAATAGGAAAAAACCTTATAGGGATCTTTGTCGATAACGGGCTTCTGAGAGAAAATGAAAGGGATAAGGTGGAGGAAATCTTTAAGAAAAACTTTAAAATGAATATAAAAATTATTGATTCATCAGAGAGATTTCTTAAAAAATTGAAAGGGGTTACAAATCCCGAAAAAAAGAGAAAGATCATCGGGAGGGAATTTATAAAGGTTTTTGAAGAGGAGGCGGAAAAAATCCAGGGGGTGGAGTTCCTTGCACAGGGAACTCTATATCCGGATGTGATTGAGAGTACATCGATGAAGGGGCCTTCTGCAGTAATCAAAAGTCATCATAATGTTGGAGGACTTCCAAGGAGACTGCGTTTAAAACTAATCGAGCCCCTCAGGGAACTATTTAAAGATGAGGTGAGAGAGCTTGGAAGACAGCTCGGCCTTCCAGAGGAGATAATAAACAGACATCCATTTCCTGGACCCGGGCTCGCTGTCCGCATCATCGGGGAAGTAACAAAGGAAAGACTGAAGCTTCTCAGAAAGGCCGATGCTATTGTTGAAGAGGAGATCCGAAAGGTGGATATGATTGCGGAGTTGTGGCAATCCTTCGCTATATTGCTTCCAGTGAAATCTGTTGGTGTAATGGGTGATAGGAGAACATATGAATATGCCGTGGGGATAAGGGCTGTAAAGAGTATTGACGGGATGACCGCTGAATGGGCAAAAATTCCTTATGAAGTCCTGGAGAGGATAAGCTCAAGAATAATAAATGAGGTTCGAGGAGTTAATAGAGTTGTTTATGATATATCATCGAAGCCACCCAGCACTATAGAGTGGGAATAAGGTATGAAACATTCTTATTTTGTTCACCTTCATCTACATACTCAATATAGCCTTCTTGATGGTGCAATAAAAATCGAAGAACTTATAAAGGCTATCAGGGATTTCAAAATGCCTGCTGTTGCAATAACAGATCACGGAAATATGTTTGGCGCTATAGAGTTCTATAGTAAAGCTCTAAAGGCAGGAATAAAGCCAATAATCGGATGTGAGCTATACTTATCAAAAGGAAGCAGGTTTGACAAACAACCCAAGGGTTTATCCGATAATACTTTTCATCTGATTCTACTTGCAAAGAATTATGAGGGTTATAAAAATCTAATAAAAATTGTGTCAATCGGATATCTGGAGGGTCTTTATTATAAGCCAAGAATTGACAAGGAAATACTTGAAAAATACAATGAAGGACTTATTGCTTTAAGTTCATGTATCCATGGAGAGATTCCATCTCTCCTTTTAGCAGGTGAGAGAGAAAAAGCTTATAATGCTGCATGTTTCTATAAAGATGTTTTTGGTGATAGATTCTATTTTGAAATACAAAGAAATGGAGTTGAGAGGCAGGATGAGATAAACAATTTAATAATAGAAATGTCCAAAAAACTTTCGATAAAGATTGTTGCGACAAACGATTGTCATTATTTAACAAAAAACGAAGCAAGAGCTCACGATATACTATTATGTATTCAGACAAACAGAACTGTAAATGATAAAGATAGATTGAGATTTCCTTCAAACGAATTTTATGTGAAATCATATGAAGAGATGTATGATCTTTTCAAGGATATTCCCGAATCATTAAAAAATACAATTGAAATTGCAGAGAAATGTAATCTTGAGATTAAATTTGGTGAAGTTCAGCTTCCTGAGTTTAATCCACCAGGGGGTGAAAATCTTGATCACTATCTTGAGAGAATATCAAGGCAGGGACTTGAAGAGAGATTCCTTGCTCTGGGGATTGCTGATAATCCTGTTGAGAGAAGTAGATATTTGAAGAGACTAAACGACGAGCTTCAGATAATTAAAAGTATGGGATACTCCGGATATTTTTTGATAGTTTCCGATTTCATCAACTATGCAAGAAGAAACAACATACCTGTTGGTCCTGGAAGAGGATCTGCGGCTGGAAGCCTTGTTGCTTATGCACTTAGAATAACGGATATCGATCCAATCCGATATGGATTACTTTTTGAAAGGTTCTTAAATCCAGAGAGGATAACACTCCCTGATATTGATGTAGATTTTTGCATGGAGAGAAGGGATGAGGTCATAAAATATGTTACAGATAAATATGGAAAAGATAGGGTAGCACAGATAATTACATTTGGAACGATGCAGGCCAGAGCCGTGATAAGAGATGTGGGAAGAGCACTGGATATGAGCTATGGAGAGGTTGATAAAATTGCAAAACTTGTTCCTAATATACCAAATATTACATTGGAGGAAGCTTTCGAAAGGGAGCAAAAATTAAGGGAGCTTGTAAAAGAGAAGAAGGAGATAAAAGACCTTTATGAAATCGCAAAAAAACTTGAAGGATTAACCAGACATGCATCAACACATGCAGCGGGCGTTGTAATTTCTAATAGACCACTTGTTGATACTGTTCCACTGTATAAGGACAACAAGGGAGAGATAACAACACAGTATGCGAAGGACGATATTGAAAAAATAGGTCTTGTGAAATTCGACTTTCTTGGCTTAAAGACATTAACTCAGATAAAGAATACGATTGAAATTATTGAGCAACGAAGAGGTATTAAAATCGATATAAGTAAAATTCCCTTCGATGATAAAAAAACATATGGGCTTCTCTGCGAAGGTGATACAACGGGTGTATTCCAGCTTGAAAGTCCTGGAATGAGAGACATTATGATTAAAATGAGACCGAGTTGCCTTGAAGACATTATAGCACTTGTTGCTTTATATAGACCAGGTCCTCTCGGAAGCAATATGATAGATGATTTCATAAAGAGAAAGAATGGTGTAATTGAAATAAATTATGAGATAGATGAGCTAAAGGAAATTCTTGATGAAACTTATGGCGTAATTGTTTATCAGGAACAGGTAATGAATATAGCAAGTAAAATAGCCGGGTTCTCGCTTGGCGATGCTGATATCCTGAGAAGGGCAATGGGAAAAAAAGATCCAGGTGTGATGGAAAAGCAGAAGGAAAAATTTATAAAAGGAGCATTGAGCAAGGGTATAAGTTTGGAAAAGGCAGAAAAGATATTTAATATTATGCTTAAGTTTGCCGAATACGGATTTAATAAATCCCATTCTGCGGCATATGCAGTGCTTGCATATCAGACAGCTTATTTAAAGGCAAACTATCCTGTTGAGTTTAGCGCAACACTTTTGTCAAGTGAAATGGGGAACAGGGATAAGATTATTCAGTATATAAGTGAATGCAAGGATAAGGGTATAGAGATCCTCCCTCCTGATTTAAATGAAAGTGAGAGAGATTTTACTGTGGTTGGTGATAAAAAGATCCGTTTTGGGCTTGCAGCAGTAAAGAATGTTGGGGAAGGTGCCATTGAAGCCATTATAACTTCAAGAAGGAATTCCGGAAGATTTAGATCAATTTATGACTTTATAGTAAAAGTTGATTCACGTAGAGTAAACAGGCGTGTAATTGAAAGCCTTATTAAGAGTGGGGCAATGGATTTTACAGGCTGCAGAAGAGCACAGATGATAGCAGCCCTGGATGATCTTATTTCGAGGGCTCAGGCATATCATAGAAAGGAGGCCAGCACGCAGAAAGGTCTTTTCGAAAGTACTGATACTAACGCAGTTGAGCCTTTACTTCCGGATATACCGGAATGGCCTGAGGCACAGCTTCTTGCTTTCGAGAAGGAGACCCTTGGTTTTTACATCACAGGGCATCCACTTGCACAATATAGTGATATATTAAATGCATATGCAACGACCAACTCACAAACTATTCATGAAGAGGTTGATGGAAAGGAAGTAAGGATTGGAGGTGTTATCTCCCATCTTAAAGAAATTGCCACAAAAAAGGGCGAAAGGATGGCATTCGCCACCCTTGAGGATCTGAAGGGCTCTGTTGAGGTGGTTATATTTCCTGACCTATACAATAAGGTAATGGGGTATATAAAAACCGAACTTCCATTATTTGTTATAGGGGATGTGGATCTGGCTGAGGAGGGAGTGAAGATAATCGCAAAAGATCTCGTGCCTGTTTCGGAGGCAAGGGAGAAATTGACTTCAAGGGTAAGAATAAAATTGAATATACCTGGTTTGAAAAATGAAGATATCCATGCCCTGAAGGATATCCTTTCCCAGTACCCTGGAAAATGTCCGGTATTTCTCCATTTGATAATCCCAGGTAAAGGGGAAATAGTTATAAGCCTTCCAGAAAAGTTTTCCATAACACCTTCCTTTGATTTCTCAACCGAGATTGAGGCATATTGCGGAGATGGCTCCATTGTGTTTGAGTAATTTAAATCCCCCAAGAGAGATGGGTAAAGGATGAGGTAAGGTCTGAATGAATATACCGAATTTCCTTACAGCGTTAAGGATACTTCTAATCCCTCTTTTTATAATTTTTATTATAGAAGGTGTATTTTTCAGGGCACTTGAGATTTTTATTTTAGGGGCGCTTACGGATGCAGTTGACGGATTCATTGCAAGGATTACAGGACAGAGGACGATCATAGGACTGTATCTCGATCCAATAGCTGACAAACTCTTCATTGCCAGTTCATATATAACGCTTTCAATTTTAAATATAATCCCGGCATGGCTCTCAGTTATTGTAATTAGCAGGGATGTATTCATTTCAATAGGTGTGCTGATCTTTTTTATTGGTTCGCAAAAGATCGAAGTTGGACCAACTGTGTTAAGCAAAGCAACAACAGTGTTTCAAACGATAACCATCATCCTTTCTATGGCAAGTAAGATCTGGAGTAATGTGAGCAGTGCCCATCTGATGGTCGCGTTTTTTATAACGGCCCTATTTACCGTCCTATCGGGGTTTGATTATCTGTACAAAGGCCTTATAGTAATAGGAGGAGAGAAGAGAATAAAATAATGACAGATAATAATGCTTTTATTACTATCACCTTGACATATTATAGGCAAATTTATAATATTTATAAGATTTTAAATCATCAAAAGGCACGTAGCTCAGGGGGAGAGCGCTGCCTTGACGCGGCAGAGGTCGGCGGTTCAAAACCGCCCGTGCCTATTGAAACTGGAGGGGCATCATGGGATTAACCCTCATGATGCCTTGCTTATTTTGCAGGGTATTTAAAGATGGGTAAGATTTCCATTAAACTGAACAATAAGGAAATTCTTGAGTTTGAATCAGGAATAACTGCATATGAGATTTTGAGATCTATTTATCCTGATAAAGGAAACTTTATAGCAGTAAGTATTAATGGAAGATTATATGATCTTACGGAACCAATAAAATATGATTGTGAAATCCATTTTGTAAAATTAGACGATGTCGATGGAATTGAAATCCTAAGACACAGTACATCCCATGTTATGGCTAAGGCTGTAAAGGATCTTTTTCCAGATGCGAAACTGGCTATAGGTCCTGCTATAGAAAACGGTTTCTACTATGACTTCGATTATGAGAAAGGATTTACCATAAAGGATCTCTATGAAATAGAAAAAAGGATGAGGGAGATAATAGAAGAGAATATACCATTCATCAAGGAAACGGTTAAAAAACATGATGTAGTTGTAATGTTTAATTCAATGGGGGAGATTTACAAACTGGAATTACTGGAAGAGATAGAGGATGAGGAGGTTACAATTTACAGAACAGGTGACTTTGTTGATCTATGCCGGGGGCCTCATATTCCGTCAACAGGCTATATAAGAGCCTTCAAGTTATTAAGCATGGCAGGTGCCTATTGGAGGGGTAGTGAATCTAATAAAATGCTGCAGCGGATCTATGGAACTGCATTTCCTACTGAGGAGGAGCTTGAAGATTATCTAAGATTTCTCGAAGACGCAAAGGAAGCAGATCACAGGAAGATTGGGAAAGATTTAGATCTATTCAGCATACAGGATGAAGCTGGGGCAGGTCTGATATTCTGGCACCCGAAAGGTGCAATGGTGAGGAAGATTATAGAGGATTTCTGGAAGGAGCAACATATTAAAAACGGCTATGAAATCGTATATACACCTCACATTGCGAGTATACAGATGTGGGAGACTTCAGGCCACCTCCAGTTTTATAAGGAAAACATGTATTCCCCTATAGAAATTGAGGGGCAGAAATATATACTGAAACCGATGAACTGCCCTGGACATATCCTCATATACAAAAGACATATCAGAAGTTACAGGGACCTGCCTGTAAGGTTTGCTGAACTGGGCACTGTTTATAGATATGAACGATCAGGTGTACTACATGGATTGCTGAGGGTAAGGGGATTTACTCAGGACGATGCACATATATTTTGCAGACAGGATCAACTTGAGGATGAGCTTGTCTCCATCCTGAGATTATCAATGATGGTTCTCGGTGTTTTTGGATTTTCCCAATTCAGGATATTTGTGAGCACGAGGCCTGAAAAGTTTGTTGGATCAATAGAGAATTGGGAAAAGGCAACTGCAGCCCTGGAAGGGGCATTGGAAAGAGAGGGTCTCGAATACAGTGTAGATCCCGGCGAGGGGGTTTTTTATGGACCAAAGATCGATATAAAGATAAAAGACTCCTTAGGGAGATTCTGGCAATGTTCAACTATTCAGGTGGATTTTAATCTACCTGAGAGATTTGATGTGAACTATGTCGGATATGATGGAAAATATTACAGGCCCATAATGATTCACAGGGCCCTTATGGGTTCCCTTGAAAGGTTTTTTGGCATACTAATTGAGCATTACAGAGGCTCATTTCCTGTATGGATTTCACCCATACAGGTTACTGTCATGAGCATCACAGATGCACAAAAGGATTATGCAGAATATATAGCAGGAGAATTGATGAAAAGGGGTCTAAGAACAAAGCTTGACACAAGGAATGAAAAACTTTCATATAAGATCAGAGAGGCAGAGGTCAATCGTATTCCATATATGGTTGTTGTGGGAAACAGGGAAAAGGCTACCAATACGGTCAATGTAAGAAGAAAGGGGAAGGGCAATCTTGGGAGTTTAAGTTTAAATGAGTTTGTAAAAATAATAAAAGAGGAGATAGAGAGAGAGAATCCTTACACGGAGGTGAGATTATAGTTAAAGAGTTAAGAGTAAATGAGAGGATAAAGGCACCAAAAGTGAGGGTAATTGATAGCGAGGGAAAACAGCTCGGTATTTTTTCTATAAATGAGGCATTGAAGATGGCTGAAGAAATGAATCTTGATCTTGTTGAAGTTGCTCCACAGGCTGTGCCACCTGTTTGCAAGTTGATGGATTATGGAAAGTATAAATATCAGATTTCAAAAAAGATCCAGGAGGCAAAGAAAAAGCAAACGATCATCGAGATAAAGGAAGTTAAACTTAGACCATCAACAGAGGATCACGATTTTCAATTTAAGGTCAATCATATAAGGAGATTTCTATCAGAAGGTAATAAGGCAAAGGTCACCGTGATCTTTAGAGGGAGAGAGATTGTACATACCGATCTTGGGAAGAATCTTATTGAAAGGGTTTACCAGGAGGTAAAGGATATAGGTATTATTGAGCAGATGCCAAAGATGGAGGGGAGAACACTTACAATAATAATAGCACCAAAGACATAAGAAAAGTCAGGGCGGAGAGGACTCGAAAATGGGAAAATTAAAAACGCACAAAGGGGCAACAAAGAGGTTTAAAATAACAAAAAAGGGGAAAGTGCTGGCATTCAGGGCAGGCAAGAGGCACCTTCTCAGTAAAAAATCCTCAAAGAGGAAGATGGCACTTGGAAAGTATAAAGTCTTGAAGGAGAGGGCTGCAGCGATTATAAAAAGGCTTCTTGTAACCTGATAATTACAACAATCCAGATAATTTAAAAAAGGAGATAAAAATGCCACGCGTAAAAAGAGGCGTTCATGCAAAAAAGAAAAGAAGAAGGGTGCTTTCAATGGCAAAGGGCTACTGGGGTGTGAGGAAAAATTCATACAGGATTGCAAAGGAGGCTGTAAATAGGGCACTTGCCTATGCATACAGGGACAGAAAAGCGAAGAAGAGGGAGTTCAGAAGGCTCTGGATTGCAAGGATAAATGCAGCTGTAAGACCTTATGATCTATCTTACAGCCAGTTCATTAAGGGGCTCAAGGATTCAAATATTATAATGGACAGAAAAGTGCTTGCAGATATGGCAATAAAAGATCCAGGTTCATTCGAACATCTTGTTAATCTTGTGAAAAGGAATATTCATGCACAAGCGTAAAGGATACTTTTATGGAAAAGAGGATAGAAATAATAAGAAGAAATGCCCTTGAGGAGCTGAAGGCTGTAAGTGAAGAAAGATCGCTTCAGCTTTTAAAAAGCAAATATCTTGGTAGGAAAGGGGAGGTTTCTGGGCTCATAAAGGAGATAATGCTGCTTCCAGTAGAGAAAAGACCTTACTTTGGGAAGCTTATAAATGAGCTAAAGGATTACCTTGAAGGGGAATTTGAAAAGGCCAGAAAAAAGATCAGGGAAGAGGAAAAGAAAAAAAGAATACTGGAGGAAAGGATAGATATTACCCTTCCAGGAAGGAGGATAATTCCGGGAAAAAAACACCCCCTGACCCAGATTACAGAAGAAATGATAGAGATATTTGTCAGGATGGGGTTTACTGTTGAAGAAGGACCTGAAATAGAAACAGATTACTATAATTTTGAGGCACTTAATATTCCGAAGGATCATCCGGCAAGGGATATGCAGGATACCTTCTATATAACAGATGATATAATTCTGAGAACCCATACATCGCCTGTTCAGATAAGGGCAATGTTGAAAAAGGGACCACCAATAAGGATTATTGCCCCTGGAACTGTTTACAGGTGTGATTCAGATATATCCCATACGCCGATGTTCCATCAACTTGAAGGGCTTATGGTTGATGAAGGTATAAGCTTCGCACATCTTAAGGGTATTCTCACGCAATTTGTAAAAATATTTTTTGGTGAAAAAACAGCTTTGAGATTCAGGCCAAGCTTCTTCCCCTTTACAGAACCAAGTGCGGAGGTTGATATAGAATGTGTATTATGCATGGGGAAGGGGTGCAGATTGTGTAAGAATAGTGGCTGGCTTGAAATCCTTGGTGCGGGTATGGTTCATCCCAGGGTGTTAGAAGAGGTGCGTTATGATACGGAGCGGTATACAGGCTTTGCATTTGGAATGGGAATAGAAAGGATCTGTATGTTGAAATACGGCATAAATGATATAAGATTATTTTTTGAAAACGATCTGAGATTTCTGAAGCAATTCTGAATATGAAAGTGAGTTATAACTGGTTAAAAGATTTTATTGATATAGATATCCCGCCTGATGAGCTTGCGCAACTGTTAACAAATACGGGATTTGAAGTTGAAGATATTCAGAGGGTATCAAGTACAATTAAAGATGTTACTGTTGCACATATTGTTTCTATTGAGCAGCATCCCAAGGCCGATCGCCTATCATTATGCAAAGTATCAGATGGAAAATCGGAGAGGTTAATAGTTTGTGGTGCAAAAAATATGAAGTCGGGGGATAAGGTAGCCCTCGCCCTCCCAGGTGCCATTATTGCAGGTGGGAGAAGGATAGAAAGGGCTGAGATAAGGGGTATTGTATCGGATGGAATGTTGTGCTCTGAGGAAGAACTCGGGCTGAGTGAGAGATCTGAGGGAATAATGATCCTCCCTGGAGATGCACCAGTAGGAATGGATATAAACGCATATCTGGGTCTCGAGGACTTTATCCTTGAGGTAAACATCACGCCGAACAGGCCTGATTGTATGAGTATCCTTGGCATTGCCAGGGAAATTGCAGCTGTGGCAGGAGCACAACTTTCCTTTCCCTTAATAAGGGCTCGCGAATGTGATGAAGGGATTGAAGATTATACAAGGGTAACCATAGAAGATGGAGACCTCTGTCCCAGATATGCAGCAAGGATTATAAGAGGGGTTAGTATTGGTTCATCCCCTTTCTGGATCAGATCAAGACTTGAGAAATGTGGTTTGAGAAGCATCAATAATGTGGTTGATATCACCAATTATGTTCTATTAGAGATGGGTCACCCCCTTCATGCATTTGATTATGATCTCCTTGAAGGGAGAGAAATTGTAATAAGAAAGGCAAGGTTGGGTGAGAGGATAGTTACACTTGATGGTGTAATGAGGGATCTTGATACAGAGATGCTGATGATCTGTGATAGGGTAAAGCCTGTTGCTATAGCGGGGATAATGGGAGGAAGCAATACAGAAGTTTCCCTTGATACGAAAAACATCCTCCTTGAAAGTGCATATTTTAACCCGACTTCTATTAGAAAAACATCAAAAAAGCTTGGTCTGAGAACAGAGGCATCCCAGAGATTTGAAAGGGGTGCTGATCCTGAAAATGTGATTGCTGCAATAAACAGGGCATCGCAGCTCATTTCCGAGATCTGTGGGGGTGAGATCCTTAAGGGAATATTTGATGTATATCCACAGGATATAAAATCTCCAGAAATCATACTTCGGATCGATAGGGCATGTATGCTCATCGGTCTTAAGATCTCAGCGGAGGAGATAAAGAATATCCTCAGAAGGCTGGGGATGAATGTAAAGGACGAGACAGAAAATACCCTGAGGGTGATCCCTCCAAGTTACAGGCGTGATATTGAGATTGAGGAGGATCTCGTTGAGGAAATTGCGAGGATATACGGTTACGAGAAAATACCGGTGTCCCTACCTTCTGCTGAAATTATTGCTGGTTCCGTTACAGTAAGGGAAGAGGCAGAATCACTCGTCAGGAATACCCTTGTTTCTTCAGGTTATTTCGAGGTAATAAACTACAGTTTCATATACCCCGAGATATTGGATGACTTGAAAATAAGCCATGATAGTAATTACAGGAAATATGTTACTTTAAGAAATCCTTTGAGCAGGAAACAATCCATAATGCGCACCACTCTCATCCCCGGACTTATAGAATCAATGAAAACCAATATAAACAGAGGTAACAGGGAGATAAGGATCTTTGAAATAGGCAGGGTCTTCTTTTTTGATGAAGGTATCCGAGAAGAGGAGAGAATTGGAGGGCTTGCATGTGGTGGAAGGTATGAATCTTTATGGAATCTGAAAGATGTAGATATAGATTTTTATGATATTAAGGGGGTTGTAGAAACTATTGTTGATGTTCTTGGTATAGATAATTACGAATTCTATCCTGCCTCAATGCCTTTTTTGCATCCGGGAAAATCTGCCGTTCTAAAGATAAATAATATGGAGGTGGGCTTTCTTGGTCTCTTGCATCCGGATGTAGAAGAAAGATTGGAAATACATAACGTCTTTATATTTGAATTAGATATTGGATTGTTGAGGAAATATTTCCGTCCCGAAAGAACCTTCACGGAACTACCCAGGTATCCCTCACTTTACAGAGATGTTGCACTGATAGTTGATGAATCCCTTTTTGCAAACGAAGTATTGAGAGCGATAAAACAGAAAAAACATCCCTGGATTGAAGATGTAAAAATTTTTGATGTATATAAAGGTGATCAAGTGCCCTCCGGGAAAAAAAGTATTGCATTCAGAATAAATTACAGATCAAAAGAGAAGACCCTACTTGATGAAGAAGTAAACCTTGTTCACAATGAGATTATAAAAGAAGTTGTTGAAAAATTTGGGGCAAGGGTTAGATAATTAAGCAAAAATATATAATACCTTTCCACTGGAGGTTGGCCATGACAAAGGCCGATTTGGTTGAAATGATATATTCAAAGATAGGTATATCAAAAAAGGATGCCTCAGATATCCTCGAGGGTGTTTTTGATATTATAAAAGAGGCCTTAAAAAATGGAGAGAAGGTTAAGATCTCCGGATTTGGTAACTTTTCGGTGAGGAATAAAAAGACAAGAAAAGGGAGAAATCCTCAAACAGGTGAAGAGATTGAGATATCAGCAAGAAGGGTGCTTTCCTTCAAGCCAAGTCAACTTATGAAAGATGCAATGAATATGATGGAGAAGTAGCCTGCCTTGATTATGGAAAAAGAGGTTCCAGGAAAGGTTTATTTCAGGATCGGGGAGGTCAGTAAAATTCTTGATGTTGAACCTTATGTGCTCAGATTCTGGGAAAAAGAATTTGATATTATAAAACCCATAAAATCACGAAAAGGGCACAGACTTTACAGGAGAAAGGATATAGAAAATCTTTTGCAGATAAAGAGATTGCTTTACGAAGATAAATTCACCATTGATGGAGCAAAGAGAAAATTAAAGGAGTTGATGAATCAGGAAAGAAGGCAGCTGAAACTCCAGCTTGAGGAAAAAAGGCAGAAGAAGATATTGATTGAAATAAAAAGAAGGCTTGAAGAATTAAGGGATAAACTCGTTTGATCGGGGCGTGGCGCAGCCTGGTAGCGTACACGCTTGGGGTGCGTGTGGTCGGCGGTTCAAATCCGCTCGCCCCGATTTATATTTCTCTAAATCATCGCCTCCAATGTGATAAAGATATATTTTGAATTTGATGACACATCTCTTTGATGTTAACATTAATATTCGGAAATGGAATCTTTACCCATATTACTTTTGACAAATGATGATGGTATAAACTCAGAAGGATTACACGTTCTCGCGAGGGAACTTAAGGATCTCGGGGAGGTATGCATAATTGCCCCCGATAGGGAAAGGAGTGCAGCAAGTCATTCCCTTACATTGCATCGCCCATTGAGAGTGGAAAAGCTATCCGAAAAAGTTTTTTCTGTTGATGGAACACCTGCTGATTGCGTGTATCTTGGTGTCAATGGGATTCTGGAAAGTAGACCTTCACTTGTAGCATCAGGTATAAATAAGGGCGGAAATATGGGTGAGGATATTATATATTCAGGAACAGTTTCTGCAGCTATGGAGGGGATGATCCTCGGGATCCCCTCGTTTGCCATATCCATTGCAGGAAGGGGTGATTTTCATTTTAACTCTGCGGCGAAATTTGCAAAGAGGCTTGCAAAAGAGATGTTAAAGCATGAATGGCCCAGAGATACATTGCTAAATATTAATGTCCCGAATTTGCCATGGGACATGATAAAAGGTTTTAAAATTACAAGACAGGGCAAAAGAAAATTTAACAATCGCATAGTGGAGAAGGTCGATCCAAGAGGGAGGAAATACTACTGGATAGGGGGTAAATCCCTTGCTCCGGAGCCTATAGAGGAAAGCGACTATCTTGCAGTGAGAGAAGGTTATATCTCCATTACTCCACTTCATCTGGATCTTACAAATTATGAATCGATAGGAATCCTGAAAAGATGGTTCTCCGAGCATGATATATCATGAGAAAAGAATACGATGTCATAATAGTTGGGGCAGGTCCTGCCGGTATTTTTGCTGCAGCGGAATTGATGGATAAAAGAGGACTCAGAATTCTTATCATCGATAAAGGGAAGGATATAGACGAAAGACTCGCCGACCTTAATGAGAACCTATCTAAAAAAGGACCGGGTTTTGGAAAGGCAATCCTTTCCGGATGGGGCGGGGCAGGCGCTTTCAGTGATGGTAAACTTACACTTTCAATGGATGTCGGTGGTTTTCTGGGTGAGTATTTACCCGAGGATGAGCTGGATTCATTGATTAAATACACTGATGGGATCTTCTTGTCATTTGGTGCGCCTCAAACACTTTATGGCACGGAAAGTGATTTTACGATCGCACTCAAGCATAAGGCATTAAAGCATAATCTCCAGTTTATACCCATACCCATAAGGCATGTCGGAACTGAGGGTTGCAGGCAAATCTTGAGAAAGATGAGAGAGAAGATTTCCGGGAAGACAGACCTTCTTTTTGGAAAGAATGTAATAAGAATATTGACTCATGCAGGAAGTGTTACCGGAGTATTGCTTGATGATGGAACAGAGATATCGGCATCCTTTGTTATTCTGGCCATTGGAAGAGAAGGATCAAAATGGCTGAAAGAAGAAGCAAAAAGATTAGATATAACTACTATTAACAATCCTGTTGATATTGGTATAAGGGTGGAAGTGCCTGCTGTTGTGCTGAAGGAGATTACAGATGTCGTTTATGAAGGGAAATTCATTTATTATTCAAGGCAATTTGATGACAAGGTAAGAACATTCTGCATGAATCCTTATGGGGAGGTAATAAATGAGTATATTGAAGGTGTATTCACTGTAAATGGTCATAGTTACAGGGATCACAAGACTGAAAACACAAACTTTGCCATTCTTGTGAGTACACAATTTACTGCACCATTCAATGATCCCATCTCATACGGGAGATACATAGCCGGTCTTGCAAATTTACTCAGCGGAGGGGTAATTGTCCAAAGGCTCGGAGATTTGATGGCTGGGAGAAGATCGACACCAGAAAGGATTTCAAAGGGGATTGTAAGACCAACACTATCTGCTGCTGTACCAGGTGATCTCAGTTTTGCACTGCCTTACAGACATCTCAGTAATATCATTGAAATGATAGATGCACTCGATTCAATTACACCAGGTGTTAAGTCTCCCCATACGCTTCTTTATGGTGTGGAGGTAAAATTTTATTCTGTGAGATTAAAATTAACAAGTGAAATGGAAACAGAGATAAAAAATCTCTTTGCTGCTGGTGATGGAGCAGGGGTTTCGAGAGGCCTCATCCAGGCATGTATCTCCGGTATTATAGGGGCGAGGAGTATCAAAAAAAGGATTTGAAATTAATGGATCCATATTATAAGGCAAGAAAACAGATGGTTGAAGAGCAGTTGAGGAGGAGAGGAATAAAGGATGAGAGGGTTCTCGATGTAATGCTTAAGGTGCCGAGGCATCTGTTTGTCGATGAATCCTTAAGATCCAGGGCTTATGGTGATTATCCGCTCCCCATAGGTGAGGATCAAACTATTTCGCAGCCATACATTGTTGCCCTGATGACAGAGGCACTGCAGCTAAAGGGTGATGAGAAAGTCCTCGAGATAGGAACAGGATCAGGTTATCAAACAGCAATTCTTGCAGAATTGTGTTCATATGTTTTTTCAATAGAAAGATTTCAGTCCCTTGCTGATAAGGCAATGAAGCTGCTTGAGAACCTCGGTTACACAAATATAAAAATAAAGGTTGGGGATGGGACTCTTGGATGGCCTGAAAAAGCTCCCTTTAATGGAATAATTGTTACAGCTGGTTCACCAGATATACCGAAGCCATTAATTGAGCAGTTAAAAATGGAAGGAATAATTGTTATCCCTGTTGGTGGAAAATTTTCACAAACACTATATGCAGCAAAGAAAACTCCAAAAGGTCTTGAGTACAGGGATCTCGGAGATGTAAGATTTGTAAGGCTTATTGGCTTATACGGGTGGGAAGAATAGTGGGGGCGGAAAAGGGATTAATCAAGGAAAATTATCTCCTCCGAGTTTATAACTGGGTCCTTTCATTGGGAAACTCACCATATTCGAAATGGGCACTTTTCTCTATAGCGTTTATGGAATCATCATTCTTTCCCATTCCTCCTGATATCCTTCTCATTACACTTTCCCTCTCAAGCCCCCGAAAGTCTTATATGTTTGCCTTAATATGCTCGATAGGTTCTGTGGCTGGTGGTGCCTTTGGATATCTGATCGGTCTAAAATTTATGGAATGGATAGGTAGAACTATTATTGCATTTTACGGACTAACAGAAAGATTTAATGATGTTGCTCGCCTCTACGACAAATATAACGCAATAGCTGTAGCTGTAGCAGGCTTTACACCTGTTCCCTATAAGGTTTTTACTATTGCGGCAGGTTTCTTTGCTATCAATTTTTATACCTTCATTATTGCATCGCTCATAAGCAGATCTGCCCGCTTCTTTCTTGTCTCTTCATTGATCCATTTTTTTGGAGAGAGAATAAAAATTTATATTGAAAAATATTTTAACCTATTTACCATAGTATTCGTTTTACTGCTTATTGGTGGATTCTTTATCATCAGGGTCTATTTTAATTGATGAGAGGCAATAAGGGATTGCAAATAGGTGTAATTGGCGGAAGTCAGTGCGACAGCAACATAGCTGAAATCGCCTATCATGTGGGAAGAGAGATTGGGAAAAGGGGAGCAGTCCTTATTTGTGGAGGTCTTGGCGGGGTAATGGAGTCAGCAGCAAGGGGTGTTGTTGAAGAAGGCGGTATAGCTGTCGGAATAATTCCAACTTATTCTAAGGGGGATGCCAATAAATTTATAGAAATTGCCATCACAACAGGTCTTGGTCATGCGAGAAATGTAATCATTGTTTCTTCATCGGATGGACTTATTGCAATAGGTGGTGAATACGGAACTCTTTCTGAGATCGCTTTCGCATTGAAGATGGGTAAACCCATTGTAGGGATAAAAACATGGGATATACCGGGTATAATAAAGGCTGAAACAGCACGGGAGGCTGTGGAGGTACTATTTAGAATTATTAAAAAAGGGGATATTAAATATGGAGGATCTTAAAAAATATATAAGAGAAATCCCAGACTGGCCAAAACCAGGAATAAGCTTTAAAGACATAACACCACTTCTAAAAAGCAGATATGCCTTTAACAGGGCTGTTGATCTTATGGCCCACCCTTTTCTTGAAAAGGAGGTTGATAAAGTAGTTTGTATCGAGGCAAGAGGGTTTATCCTTGGTGCGGCAGTTGCTTATAAGCTCGGCGCTGGGATTGTTCCTGTGCGGAAAAAGGGGAAGCTTCCTTATAGATCGATAAGGGCCTCATATCAACTTGAGTATGGATTTGATGAACTGGAGCTCCATGAAGATGCAATAATGCCCGGGGAGAGGATTCTTATTGTAGACGATGTTCTTGCAACTGGGGGAACAGCTGCAGCAGTAATAGAGCTTGTAAGGAAATCAGGAGGAGCTATTATTGGATGCTCCTTTCTTATAGAACTTGAAAATCTTAAGGGGAGGGAAAAGCTTTCATCGGTTGAAGTCCTGTCCCTTATGAGTTATTAAGAATTCAGTTGTAAAATAACTCCCAAAATGTTAAATTTTTAAAAAAAATAAAACAATGGGAGCATTGAAATGGAAGCACGACCCAGTGCGAGTTATAGTATCATTGTCCGCCTAGAAATCAGGAATGTGCCCGGGATGCTGGGAAAGGTTACATCAGCAATTGGCGAGGTAGGAGGGGATATTGGTGCTGTGGATATATCAGGATTTGGAAAAGACACGATTCTTAGGGATATCACCATAAATACGAGAGATGTAAAGCATGCGCATCAGATCGTTGAAAGACTCAAATGGATTGAAGGTGTGAGGGTAATAAATGTATCCGATAGAACCTTCCTTGCCCACCTTGGTGGAAAGATCGAGATTTCAAACAAAATCCAGATTAAAACAAGGGATGCCCTCTCAATGGTATACACGCCTGGAGTTGCCCGGGTATGCATGGCAATAAAAGAGGATCCCTCGAAGGTTTTTCAACTTACTATAAAGAAAAATACGATTGCGATAGTTACAGATGGGACAGCTGTATTAGGACTCGGTGATATTGGCCCTGAAGCTGCGCTCCCCGTTATGGAAGGAAAAGCTATGCTTTTTAAGGAGTTCGGTGGTGTTGACACATTTCCCATATGCTTGCAAACAAAGGATGTGAATGAAATAGTAAGGACCATAAAGATTATAAGTCCAACGTTTGGTGGCATTGTTCTGGAGGATATCTCAGCTCCCAGATGTTTCGAAATTGAGGAAAGATTAAAAAGCGAATTGGATATCCCTGTATTTCACGATGATCAGCATGGGACTGCAGTGGTAGTGCTTGCAGCATTGATAAACGCTTTGAAGATAGTCAAGAAGAAGTTTGAAGAGATAAAGATCGTTTTTTCCGGGGCTGGTGCCGCTGCCATCGCGACAGCAAAACTGCTCATGAATGTAGGGGCTAAGAATATTATTATGTGCGACAGAAATGGAGCTATCTATAAAGGAAGGCAGGAAAACATGAATCCCGTTAAGGAATGGATTGCAGAGCATACAAATAAGGAAGGGTTTACCGGCTCTATTAAAGAGGCACTTGAGAATGCCGATGTATTTATAGGTCTTTCAGGCCCGGGTGTTATTGAGCAGAGGGATCTGAAACATATGGCAAAGGATCCGATTGTTTTTGCGATGGCAAACCCTATCCCGGAGATCATGCCTGAGGAGGCCCTACCTTATGTTAGAATCATGGCAACAGGAAGATCAGACTATCCAAATCAGATTAACAATGTTCTCTGTTTTCCAGGTCTCTTCAGGGGTGTTCTTGATTGCAGGGCAGTTGATATAAATGATGAAATGAAAATAGCTGCTGCTTATGCCATAGCCTCGGTGATAGGAAAAAGTGAACTTTCTGAGGAATACATAATACCGAGCGTTTTTGACAAAAGGGTTGCAAAGAAGGTTGCCCAGGAAGTAATAAAGGCAGCACAGAAAACGGGTGTTGCAAGAAGAACAGGAAAGAAAATCTCTGTATCGATTTAACATATTTTGCACAGATGGTGAAAAGAAATATTATTAAATTGACACTGGAGGATGCAAAGATAATAGCGGAGGGTGCTGAAGAGAAGGCTAAGGAGATTGGTGTTCCGATGGATATAGCTGTTGTAGATGATGGAGGAAATCTCCTTCTATTCCATAGAATGGACATGGCAAAATTGATGAGCATAGATATTGCAATAAATAAGGCATATACATCTGCTGGAACACGTAAAGGAACCCATGAATACAAGGATATAGCATCACCTGGTGGCCCTGCATTTGGAATCCATGCAAGCAATCAGGGACGGTTTACAATATTCGGTGGGGGTTTACCCATTATTATTGAGGGGCAGGTTGTAGGTGGTGTAGGCTGTAGCTCTGGAACACCAGATGAGGATATGATTGTAGCAAAAGCTGGGATCGAAAAACTATTATCGGTATTGAAGGAGAAAGGGGAGATAAGGGAATAATACTGTCCTTCAATCAATTCATGTCCAAAATTAAGGTCACTTAAAGGGACAGATCCTTCAAATAAGATTTTACTTTTCTCGTAAAATGTCTATAATATTAAACATTACTATTGGTCTAAAATAATTTTGAGAGATTTAATCATAACCTAAGAAAAAAAGTTATTGTTATTTAAAAGGAAAAATTGCAAAGGATAAAAGGGTTCAAAAAAATGGCATATCAATTGCTTTCCAAAATAAATGGCGTTTTATTTTTAGGGGTGGGATGTGTCCATGAAATTTGCCGAAATAGCGCTTGACCCTTGTAGCTACATTCATCGATTACACAATGAAGGAAAAAGGCTTATTGGATACATGGACCCCTACTTCCCGGAAGAAATCGCTTATTCATACGGATTCCATCCCATCCGTTTAACGGGGAAGGATATGGACCTTATTGAGACCGACAATGTAATTGCATCATTCGCATGCAACTTTGCAAGATCAATACTGGAACAGGCAATAAGAGGAGATTTTACACCCATTGAGGGTTATGCATTCACAAGATACTGTGACTCCATCAGGGGTATTTACGAAGTATTGAGACAGGAGAATTTCAACAACTGGGTATATTACATAAAATATCCTTCTATTATAAGCGAGGATGCTGTTGAGTATCTCCTAACAGAATTAAGGGAGCTCTGCTATTTCCTGGAAAAAAAGTCAGGTAGAAGCATTTCGGACTCGGGATTAATTAATTCAGTAATGGTATTTAATAGGAAGAGGGACATTTTAAAAAAATTGAATGACCTGAGGAAGAAAAGACTTATCAACATGAATAATAAAGAATATATATCCTTGATCATATCTGCTGGATTGATGGATCCCCTCGAATTTACAGAAGAAATTGAAAGATTCATTCAAGAAAGAAGATTATCTAAAGTCGTGGAATCCGAAAAGATACCTGTTATAATATCCGGCATGATGAATGATTCAATCGAGCTTTTTGAGATGTTAGACAGATATGATATTGATGTGGTCTCGGATGATCTGGCATTTGGAACAAGATATTTTATCGGAAATATTGAGGAAAATCATGAAAAAGGATGTTTGTATTCAATCAGTAAAAGATATATAAATAAGATTCCATGCTCAACAAAACATCCGACAGAAAGAAGACATGAACATTTACTAAAAGAAATCAAAGAAACAGAAGCAAAAGGCGTAATATTTCTGCTTATGAAATTCTGTGATAATGATGCAATGGAATTTCCTATTATCAAAAACAAGCTGAACAATGAAGGTATTCCTGTCGTTTTAATCGAAGTTGATCACAGATTGTCCGGGAAAGATCAGATAGCAAATAGAATTGAAGCATTTGCTGAAAGTATATTCTCAAATCAAGGAAATCGATGATGGGGAAGAGGCTCCAGGCAACGATTAATCTTAAAAATCTTATAGATGAATACTATAAAAAGATGTTCAGATATTCTAATGAAAAAAGACCTGTTGCATGGCTGAATGTTGGTATTCCATGCGAATTGTTTTGGGCTATGGATGTTTTTCCCTTCTATCCCGAGAATTACGGTGCGCTCTGCGGTGCAAGAAAAGTCGCCACGGAATTGTCACATATTGCTGAATCATATGGCTTTTCTCAGGATCTTTGTTCATATGCAAGGGTTAATCTTGCCACGGTTTTAAGCGGTAAAGGTCCACTGGGAGAGATTCCTCCTCCTACCATTCAGGTATGTGCAACAAATTCCTGTATAACTGTGCTTACATGGTGGAGGGCTGTTGGTTATTTCAAAAATGTACCAACTATTGTTATAGATACGCCAATTGTTCAATATGATTCTGACACATTACATCTTGATTATACCGAGAAGCAGTTTAGAAAAATGATTGAATCTGTGGAAAAAATTACGGGCAAGAAATTGGATTTAAAAAGGCTAATTGAAGTTACGGAAATTTCAAATGAAACAAAGTCATTGTGGTCCGAGGTTCTGAATGCAAGAAAGAACATCCCTTCACCAATAAATGCCGGCGATGTATTTACACATATGTTTCCAATGGTGGCGCTTCGCGGAACTCAGGAAGGATTAATACACCTGATATCTCTTAAAAATGAAGTTTATGAACGGCTGAATAATCCCAAGCGAGATCATAATGAGAAATACCGCCTTCTCTGGGATAATCTTCCTGTATGGTATGATTTAAAATTATTTGACCATCTGGAGCAATACGGTGCAATCTTTGTAACTGATACATATACACAAGCCTGGGGTCCTGAATTCATGGGGATTGTGGATAGGGATAATCCCTTAAGGAGCTTTGCGTATTTCTGTGCATCAGGATTTTTAAATGTAGGTTTTGATAGACGCTATAAGTTAATAAAACAGCTCGTTGATGAATACAGTGTGGATGGAATCGTAATGCATTCTGACAGGAGCTGCAAACCATATTCACTGATACAGCATGAAATTAAGAAAAAAATTATGGATGAAAGGGGTATTCCATCCCTTATAATAGAAGCAGACCACAGCGATTCAGGCAATTACTCGTCGGAGTCTATTAAAACAAGAATAGAATCATTTCTTGAAACTATAGATTGTCTAAAATGATTGCAGTTGGTATAGATATAGGATCAGTAATGACCAAAGTAGTTGCAATGAAGAATAGATCAGCAATATACAGTCGTATCCTTAAAACAAAGCCCGAGCAAAAAATTATGTCCGAAGAGATAAAGAAAGAAGTTGTGGAAAAAACGGGAGAAATGATTGGACGAATTGTTGGCACTGGATATGGTAGAAGGAACATTCCTGGAGTGGATAAAACTATTACGGAAATAACCTGCATAGCAAAGGGAACGAACAAACTATTCCCATCTGTAAGAACAGTTATCGATGTTGGTGGCCAGGACAGTAAAGTTATAAAGATTGATGAAAATGGAAGGGTCAGGGATTTTATCATGAATGATAAATGTGCTGCTGGAACAGGAAGGTTCCTTGAAGTAATGGCATCGATTCTGGAAATGTCACTGGATGAGCTGGGAAATACCGAAATAAGTGGAAAGGCTCCTGTTTCAATCAGCAGCACATGTACAGTTTTTGCTGAATCCGAGGTTATATCCCATATTGCATCAGGAAAGGAGATTGATGAAATTATTGCAGGCGTCCATAAAAGCATTGCTTCAAAGATTGCATCACTTGCAAAGAGGGTAAGGATTGAAAAACCAGTTTTGTTTACAGGTGGAGTAGCAAAAAACAAAGCGATGAGGGAAGTTCTTGCGCAGGAACTTGGTGTTGAAATTATTGTTCCTGATGAGCCTCAGATAATCGGGGCATTTGGAGCTGCATTAATTGCACAGGATGATATGAATTCATAAAAGAAACAGGAGGTCTGTCATGAATGATTTCAAATTCTTAAATTTAAGCACTGAAGATGGTATATTAATTGTTCGAATCAACAAACCACCAGCAAATCCACTCGATATGGAACTGATAGGAGAGCTTTCGCGAATATTTGATATCTTTTCAAATAGTGAAGATGGTAAGGTAATGATTATCACAGGAGGGATAGACAATATATTTATTGCTGGAGCCGATATAAAAATGCTGGGAGATATGAGCGAAAATATCGCTGAAAAAGTAACAGATAAATTTCAGGCATGCTTTAACAAGTTGATGGAAATGCCAAAGATCATAATAGCAGCAATCAACGGGCATGCACTGGGAGGTGGATGTGAACTTGCACTGGCTTGTGATTTCCGATTTATGGCTGATAGAGAAAAAGTTTATATTGGACTTCCAGAGGTCACGCTGGGGATACTTCCTGGGGCTGGTGGAACACAGAGGCTTCCAAGGCTGATTGGGATTTCAAAGGCATTGGAACTTATCATTTTTGGTAAAAGATTAACACCCAGAGAGGCGCTTCAGATCGGAATTGTAGATAAAGTGTTCCCTCCAGAAGATCTAATCAAGAAGAGCATTGATTTTGCAAGAGATTTAACAAGGGGTGCAACAAAATCGATCGGTCTTATAAAAAGGGCAATAAATCAAGGGCTTCAGCGCGATATATACACGGGATTAAAAATAGAGAAAGAGGCATTTATAGAAGTCTTTAAAACAGATGATGCAAAAGAAGGTCTGAGGGCCTTTATAGAAAAAAGGAAGCCTGAGTTCAAAGGGAGGTAGTATCTATGTTATCAAAAGGTGATATCGTTCTCATAGGAGGGGTAAGAACAGCAATCGGAAATTTTGGCGGGTCCCTTAAAGACTTCAGTTCGGTAGATCTGGGAGTGATTGCGGTAAAGGGGTGCATCGAACGCTCAGGTATAGATCCCGCATATGTAGACAGTATAATCATGGGCAATATGGCACAGACAGATAGGCTCGGTGCCTTCCAGGCAAGGGCAATAGGTATTAAGGCAGGACTTCCAGTAAGTTCAAGGGCAATAACGATAAACAGATTATGTGGCACAGGGATGAGCGCGATTGCTATGGCTGCAAAAGATATAATCCTTGGAGATGCAGATGTTGTTATTGCAGGTGGTTCTGAGAGCTTCAGTCAGGCACCTTATCTACTCTATGGTGGAGTAAGATGGAATGGTTATAGAATAGGGCATGCCCAGCTGGAAGATGCCATTTTCCATTACTATCACGATTTCAACGGAGAACATATGGGTGAAACTGCAGAGAATCTTGTTGAAAGATTCAAGATCTCCAGGGAATCACAGGATGAATATGCATATTTGAGTCAGATGAGGGCATGGAATGCAACAAAGAATGGGATTCTTAAGGATGAGATTATTCCGGTCGAGGTTAAAACAGGAAGGAAAGGTGAGACAAAGATTTTTGACATTGATGAATATATAAAGCCTGAAACAACAATTGAAAAATTATCAAAGCTTCCTCCTGTTTTTAAAAAGGATGGAACTATAACTGCAGGGAATGCATCAGGTATCAATGACGCTGGGGCTGCAATACTCGTTACATCAGAAAAAAGGGCTGTTCAGTTGAATCTCAAACCCATGGGAAGGATTGTTGACTGGGCAATTGTTGGGGTTGAGCCCTCAATTATGGGAATAGGCCCTGTTCCCGCAACAAGGGAGGTCCTAAAAAAGACTGGTATGAATATTTTCGATATAGATCTGTTTGAGATTAATGAAGCATTTGCTGCTGTTGTGGTTTATGCAGAAAGAGAACTTGGTATCGATAGAAATATCCTGAATGTCAATGGCGGTGCAATATCCCTGGGACACCCTGTTGCTGCAACAGGTATAAGACTTGTTATAACAATTCTTTATGAAATGAAGAGGAGAAATGCTCGTTATGGTTTATGTGCTTTATGTATAGGAGGGGGTCAGGGAATGGCAATAATTTTAGAAAACTACCAGCAATAAAATTTAATATAGCGGGGGTGATTTTATGAGAATTGAAGAAATAAGGAAAATAGGGGTTGCCGGTGCAGGAACAATGGGTTCAGGTATAGTTCAGGTGTTTTCAATGAGCGGATTTAATGTAAGGGTTGTTGATGTAAGTGAAAATGTATGGGAAATTGCCAGGAAAAACATAATAAACAGTCTGGATAGATTTATAAAGAAGGGCACAATTAGTGAAGAAGATAAAAGATCCACACTTGAAAGAATATCTTTTTCCACAGACATAGAGACACTCGCTGATTCTGACTTTATAATCGAAGCAGTATTTGAAAATTTTAACATTAAGAAGGAGCTCTTTGAAAAATTGGACGCAATCTGCAGGGATGATGTTATCTATGCAAGCAATACATCATCAATATCAATTACTGAGATGGCATCAGTAGTTAAAAGACCTGATAAGTTTGTTGGTATGCACTTTTTTAATCCTGTTCCCATAATGAAACTTGTTGAGGTTATACCAGCAATTCAAACATCTGAAGATACAATAAATGTGGCAATTGAATTATGTAAGAGAATTGATAAAGTTCCTGTTAGATGTAAGGATACACCGGGCTTCATAGTAAACAGGCTCCTGGTGCCTTTTATGATCGATGCTGTGAGGATGTATGAGCAGGGAATAGCCTCAAAGGAAGATATTGATACGGCTTTAAAACTTGGGGCCAATCTTCCAATGGGTCCATTTGAGTTGATGGATTTCACAGGCGTCGATATTGCTTATCATGTTGCAGAGGTATTTTTTGAATACCTCAGGGAGCCGAGATACGCGCCTCCTCCATTATTAAGACAGATGGTAAAGGCAGGTTATCTGGGAAGAAAAACGAAAAGAGGATTTTACAATTATGGAGATAAATAAGATGCATCAAATAAGTATGGAGGAAGTGAGATGATATGGAGTGATATAGAAAGAGCATCAAGGAATGAATTGAGGAGACTACAGGAAAAGAGGTTGATTGAGGTCGTTGAAAGGGTATATAATCTTGTCCCCTTCTACAGAAAAAAAATGGATGAGAAAGGTATAAAGCCATCAGACATAAGATACCTTGAAGACATTTCTCTTCTGCCATTTACATACAAAGATGATCTAAGAGATAACTATCCATTTGGCTTATTTGCTGTTCCTTTAAAAGATATAGTTGAGATACATGCATCATCAGGCACAACAGGAAAACCGGTTGTTGCTGGTTATACAAGGGCCGATATTGAACTATGGTCAGAAGTAATGGCAAGGGTTTACTCATGTGCAGGTGTTAATAGGAATGACATTATTCAAAACGCATATGGGTATGGACTATTTACAGGTGGACTGGGATTTCATTATGGCGCCTTAAAAATAGGTGCAACTGTTGTTCCCGCTTCAAGTGGCAATACAAGAAGACAATTAATGCTTATGGAGGATTTTGGGGCAACCGTGCTTTGTTGCACCCCTTCATATTCTCTGTACATCCGGGAGGTTGCGGATGAAGAGGGTGTTGACTTTAAAAAAATGAAGCTCAGAGTGGGGCTTTTCGGTGCAGAGCCGTGGAGTGAGAATATGAGAAAGGAGATAGAGGAAAAACTTAATATAAAAGCTATAGATATCTATGGACTCACAGAAATAATAGGTCCCGGTGTTTCATGCGAATGTATAGAGGCCCAGAAAGGTTTACATATTAATGAGGATGCCTTTTATCCAGAGATAATAGATCCTGAAACCGGTGAAGTCCTTCCGGAAGCGGCGGAGGGGGAACTTGTGTTTACAACACTTACCAAAGAAGGCATTCCGCTTATCAGATATCGAACAAGGGATATCAGCTCGCTCAATTATGATCCCTGCATATGTGGCAGAACTAATGCAAGGATGTCAAGGATTAAAGGACGCAGTGACGATATGTTAATCATAAGAGGAGTTAATCTATTTCCATCTCAGATCGAATCCATTATTCTAAAAATAAAGGGGGTGGAGCCCCATTATCAGCTTGTACTTGAAAGAAAAGAGGGTATTGATACACTTGAGATTCAGGTGGAAGTGAGTGAAGGGCTCTTCAAAGAAGCGCAACAACATCTACTCGGAACTGAAGACAGAAGACTTCTCGAAGATTTTCATAAGATTCTTGAGATTAAAAACAGAATAAAAAAGGAAATAAAGGATTATATAGGTGTGACGGTTGATGTAAAGCTACTACCTCCTAAATCCATACAGAGAAGCGAGGGAAAGGCAAAGAGAGTTATAGATAAGAGACCAAAATAAAAAGTCCAGTAAAGGGGGGTAAACATGAAAAAATGTATGGTTCTGATGATTGCGATTCTTTTATGCTTGACTCCTTTTGCAACAGCGCAACAGAAGGTAATCAAAATTGGTGCAACTCTTGCTGTAACTGGTGTAGCTTCAACCCTTGGAGATCCTGAGAAGAAGACACTCGAAATGCTAACAGAAGAACTAAATTCCAAAGGTGGTGTAAAAGGATGGAAAATCGAGATGATAATCTATGATAACGAAGGAGATCCAACCAAAGCTGTAACGACACTAAAGAGGCTTATTACGAAAGATGGTGTAAAAGCTGTTATTGGACCTTCGAGAACTCCTGATGCACTTGCAATGATTCCTGTGATCGAAGAGACAAAGATACCCATGCTTGCACTCGTTGCAGGCGCACCGGTTGTTCATCCCGTTAAAAAATGGGTCTTCTCGACAGCACAGCCAAATGACATCGTAATTGAAAAGATAGCATCATATCTAAAGGACAGAAGGATGAACAGGGTAGCAATAATTTACTCAGCAGATGCCTTCGGAGAAGATGGATATAAAGTTCTTAAGAATGTTGCACCAAAATATGGGCTGGAACTTGTTGCAGTTGAAAGTTTTCAATCAAAGGATACAGATATGACAACACAACTTAGCAAGATAAAGGTCCAAAATCCACATGCAGTTCTATGCTGGGCAGTGGGCCCTCCAACAGTAATTGTCATGAAGAATTTTAAACAGCTCGGGATGGATAAAACAATGAAGCTGATCCAGAGCCATGGAGTTGCTAACAAAAAGATATTCCAGCTTGCAGGAGAAGCAGGAGAGGGTGTTCTGCTTCCATCGGGAAAGATACTTATTGCTGAACAATTGAGTGACAGGGATCCTCAGAAAGCTGCGCTTGTGAAGTATAAGAAGGATTATGAAAGCAGATTCAAAGAGCCTGTTTCTACATTCGGCGGGCATGCTTATGACGCATTCTGGATGCTTGTTAAGGCATTAGAAAGGACTGATACTGACAATCCTGAAAGGTTAAGAGATGAGATCGAAAAAAACACAGTTAATTTCTATGGAACCGGGGGTGTATTTACTTACAGTCCCACTGATCATAACGGATTAAAAGCGAAAGACCTTGTAATGATAGAATGGAGAAATGGTGATTGGAGGCTAATTGAATAAAGAAAACAGAGAGGGGCTCCATTAATTGTGGAGCCCCTCGGAAGGGAAATAGATGTTCGAGATAATCCTGCAGGCGATATTGAGCGGAATCACCGTTGGTTCTATTTATGGACTTATAGGTCTCGGATTCAATATAATTTACAATGCTTCATACATAATCAATTTTGCCCAGGGTGAATTTGTCATGCTTGGCGGCATGATTGCCGCTACAACATTTAATGTATTTAAGATTAACCCGATTTATACTCTTATTATTTCAACAACCATCGTTACACTTATAGGTGCATTAATTGAAAGAATGGCTATACAGCCTGTAAGGCATGCGGATGTATCTGTTCTCGTAATAATAACCATCGGAGCTTCTATATTTATCAGAGGCATATCAATGTTGATATGGGGAAAGGATCCATATATATTGCCACCTTTTACTTCATCTGAACCAATTATTATAAAAAATGCTGCTATTAACCCACAGAGTTTATGGATTATTGGAACAACAATTGTAGTTGTTATATTTCTCCAATTTTTCTTTAAAAAAACAATAACTGGAAAAGCCATGAGAGCAGTTGCCGATAATAAAAAGGCTGCATCACTTATGGGTATAAAAATAGAGAGAATATTACTTATCTCTTTCGGATTTAGCGGTGCTCTGGGAAGTATAGCGGGAATAATAATAACTCCAATAACTTTAACAACCTATGATATCGGAATAATTTTTGGATTGAAGGGTTTCAGCGCAGCTATCCTTGGAGGTATTGGAAATAGTTTTGGAGCATTGATTGGAGGCCTGTTGCTTGGAATACTCGAATGTCTTGCCGCAGCATTGGTATCATCAGGCTACAAGGATGCCGTAGCATTTCTAATATTGTTACTTGTATTATTTATTAAGCCAAGCGGTATATTAGGAAAAGGATTGATTGAAAAGGTATAGATGATCATGCAATATGGAAGGATTAATTACTATATTCTGATCATAATTGCAGCAACTGTTCTTGCATTTCCATTATTCAATTCAAATGAATACATTATCAGTGTTATGAACTTCATGGGTATAAATATTATGATAGTCCTCGGTCTCAATCTTTTAATGGGATATGCAGGACAGATCTCCCTTGGTCATGCAGGATTCTTTGGAATGGGAGCATACATATCAGGGATACTCACAGCGAAGTATTCAATAAATCCATGGATTGCGCTTATAATTGCTGTTTTGTTAACTTCTATTCTCGCCCTTACTGTTGCACATCCAACTTTAAGGTTAAAAGGTTACTACCTTGCAATGGCGACACTTGGGTTTGGCATGATCCTCAGCATAATTTTTGTTCAGCTTGATGAATTAACAGGTGGGGCATCCGGTTTAGTGGGAATCCCTTATCTATCAATTTTTGGATTCAACCTTTCAACGAGCCTCAGGATGTATTATCTTATCTGGGTCACCCTTTTTGTGCTGACAGTGCTTTCTATAAATCTTGTGGAATCTAAGATCGGAAGAGCTCTTCGTGCAATACATACTGGTGAAGTTGCAGCGATGGTTCTTGGCGTTGAAACCCATAAACTTAAAATAAAAGTTTTTATCTTGAGTGCGATATTTGCATCATTAGCTGGAAGCTATTATGCACATTTTGTTAATTTCATAAGTCCTAGCAGCTTTGACTTCCATTATTCAATACTATTTATCACAATGGTTATTCTGGGAGGTATGGGAAGCATATGGGGTTCATATTTCGGGGGATCATTGTTATCCATCCTTCCTGAGGTTCTTCATTCAATAGAGGATTATAACATAATTATATACGGCTTTCTTCTGATTATTATAATGTTCTTTCTCCCAAAAGGTGTTATCCCAACATTGAGTGAATATATTTCAAACATGCCGGAAAGAAAAGGAAGTATAATTGGTAAATTAATTAGCACTTATATGTATCCTCAAAAAGGAAAATAATGGGGGAAAAAAAGATAATCCTTCATGCAGAAAATATAAGAATGGAATTTGGTGGTTTGCTTGCATTGAAGGATGTAAATATCGATATATACGATGGGGAGCTTATCTCCCTTATCGGACCGAATGGAGCCGGAAAGACCACATTCCTGAATATAGTATCAGGAATCTATAAACCGGTCAGGGGAAGGATTATCTTTGAAGGAGAGGAGATTACAGGTAATCCTCCTGATGAGATAGCATACAGGAGGATCACGAGAACATTTCAAACACCTCAGCTTTTCACCAATATGACTGTAATTGAAAATATTATGGTGGGCTATCATACTAAGATTAAAAGAGGTATGTTAGGGTGCATTTTTACATTTCCCTGGACGAGAAGCGAGGAAAAATGGATCCGGGAGAGGAGTGCAGAGTTTCTGGAATTTATAGGCCTTGCTGATAAAGCTCATCGATCGGTAACAGCGCTGCCTTATGGGGATAGAAAAAAGCTCGAACTTGCAAGGGCGCTTGCACTTGAACCGAAGTTACTCCTGCTTGATGAACCTACAGCCGGTCTTAATATGGATGAGAAGGAATCAATTATAAAGCTGATTTCCCTTATGAGGGATAAGGGGCTGACCATTCTCATCATAGAGCATGATATGAATGTTGTAATGAAGATCTCTGAAAGGGTTATTGTTCTCAATTATGGAGAGAAGATATTCGAGGGCAAGCCTGAGGACGCTGGAAAAGATCCCATGGTAATCTCAGCATATCTTGGAGAGGAATCGTGAGTATTCTTAAACTGAATGGAGTAAGCACATATTATGGCGAAATAGAGGCCATAAAGGAGATAGACCTCCAAGTTGACGAGGGGGAGATTGTAGCAGTTATAGGGGCAAATGGTGCTGGCAAAACAACACTTATAAATACAATCTCGGGTCTTATCAGGGCCGCGAAAGGGAAGATCATCTTCATGGGTCAGGAGATACAGGATAAAAGTCCCGACAGGATCGTTGAGCTTGGTATAATTCATGTCCCAGAAGGCAGACAGATATTCTGCAATATGACAGTGATGGAAAACCTTGAACTGGGTGCTTATTTGAGATTGAAAAAGAGAAAAAATACAGAAGTAAAGGCAGATATAGATTATGTGATGAATCTCTTTCCTATATTAAGAGAGAGACACAAACAGATTGCAGGGACTCTTTCCGGTGGAGAACAGCAGATGCTTGCACTCGCAAGGGCATTGATGGCAAGACCAAAACTTCTATTAATGGATGAACCATCAATGGGTCTATCGCCGCTGATTGTAAGGGAGTTATTTGATATAATTAAGAAACTTTCAATGGAGGGTAAAACTATACTTCTTGTTGAACAGAATGCAAATCTTGCCCTGAGTATTTCAAAAAGGGCATATGTAATGGAAACAGGAAGGATTGTTATGCAGGGAAATTCTGACGAAATTTTTGATAGGGAGAAATTGAAAAGGGCATATATGGGATACAAAATTTCCGATTATAAAGTAGAAAAACCAAAGATTATACTTTCTGGTAACGAGGCAATTGCAAGAGGAGCTTATGAGGCTGGTGTAAAGGTAGCAACAGCCTATCCAGGAACTCCAAGCACAGAGATTCTTGAGGCTCTTACAAAATATAAAGATGTTTACTGTGAATGGTCTCCAAATGAAAAGGTTGCCCTCGAAGTTGCAATAGGTTCTTCCATCGCGGGGGCAAGATCACTTGTTTCAATGAAACATGTCGGACTTAATGTTGCCTCTGATCCGCTTTTTACACTCTCATATACAGGGATAAAGGGTGGTCTTGTAATAGTTACAGCGGATGATCCTAGCCTTTATAGTTCGCAGAATGAACAGGATAATAGGAACTATGCAAAGTTTGCAAAGATACCCATGCTTGAGCCATCTGATAGCATGGAAGCGAAGGAATTTGTTAAGATGGCATTTGAAATAAGTGAGCAATTCGATACGCCTGTGTTATTAAGGACAACAACAAGGATTTCACATTCAAAAGGGATAGTAACACTTGAGGATAGAGAAGAGGTGGATTCAAAAATTGAACCTGAAAAAAATATTCCAAAATATGTAATGATGCCTGCATTTGCAAGATTAAGACATCCAATTGTTGAGGATAGAATAAGGAAGCTTTCAACTGCCGCTGAGACAATGTCAATTAACCGTATTGAATGGGGAAACAGAAAAATCGGTATTATAACAAGTGGTATCTGTTACAATCATGCAAAAGAGGTATTTCCTGATGCATCATATCTTAAACTTGGGATGGTTTATCCAATTCCACATAATCTGATCCGAAAATTTGCATCAGAAGTTGAAAAGATTCTGGTGATTGAGGAGCTCGATCCATTTTTAGAGGAACAGATAAAAGAAATGGGTATAACTGTTGTAGGCAAGGATATTTTACCGATGTGTGGTGAATATACACCTGACATATTGCGAAAATCCTTTGGTCTAATATCAAATGATATTGATAAGTCAATAATTCCTGAACCGAACTTAAATATACCGGTAAGACACCCATCGCTATGTCCTGGTTGTTCACACAGGGCTATTTTTACAGCACTGCGAAAACTTAAAGTGTTTGTATCGGGTGATATTGGTTGTTATACACTTGCAGCTCTTTCTCCCATTGAAGCCCTCCATAGTTGTATATGTATGGGTGCAAGCATAGGCATGGCACATGGAATAGAAAAGGCCATGGGAAAAGATGCAAAGGGTAAAGTCGTTGCTGTTATTGGAGATTCAACATTTTTCCACTCTGGTATAACGTCACTTATAGATATAGCATACAATAAAGGGAATTCAACAATCATTATCCTTGATAATAGAACAACTGCCATGACAGGAGGACAGGCACATCCCGGCACAGGAAAAACAGCAAAGAATGAGGAAACAATCAGGATTGATATAGAGGCGATTGTCAGGGCTGTGGGGATAAAAAGAGTAAGTAAGATAAATAGCTACAATATATCGGAGGCGGAAGAAATAATCAAAAGGGAAATAAATATAGACGAGCCCTCTGTAATTATTGTTGAGATGCCCTGTGTGCTTGTTGAAAATATCTGGTTTGAAAAAATGACGGTAATAAAAGAAAAATGTACGGGATGCGGTGTATGTCTAAAGGCCGGATGCATTGCAATGGAATTTAAAACTGATGTGGATGGTAAAAAATATGTAAGCATTGATCCTGATCTTTGCAGGGGATGCACGGTATGTCAGCAGTTATGTAAATTTGGGGCAATTGAAATATGCGTGCAGACACACTAATGAATCAGATGGGTATCATCATAACTGGTGTTGGTGGACAGGGTATAATACTGTGCAGCGATATTATAGCTGAAGCAGCGATAATATCCGGTTATGATGTCAAGCAAGCAGAAGTACACGGAATGTCACAGAGGGGGGGAAGTGTTATATCACATGTTAAATTTGGGAATAAGGTTTTTTCCCCGCTGGTTGAAAGGGGTTTTTGTGATCTTATAATTGCTCTTGAAGAATTGGAAGGCCTCCGATATCTGAGCTATTTAAAGAAGAATGGAAAAATTATTGTCAACAGGATGAAAATCAATCCGCTTTCTGTCCTTGCTGGAAAGGAAAAATATCCGGAAAATATCGATGAAATACTTTCTTTATCTGGAGCGATATTTGTAGATGGAATCAAGATAGCCCAACAGGCAGGAAATTCCAGGGCAGTAAATTTAGTTCTACTTGGAGCTGCATCCAATTATATACCTTTCGATGAAAATGCATGGATAAAGACAATAGAAAAGAGGATCCCTGAAAGATATAAAGAGGTGAATATACTGGCTTTTAAAATGGGAAAAAATCAATTGAGGTATTAAAAATTGAGGATTTCAGATATAATTAACAATATAAGCACCAAAAAGGTTCCCTTTCTAAATACAGACTCTCCGATAAATCAGGCTGTAAAATTATTTGATGATCCTGATATAAGTGTTATACCTATCTTAAATACTGCTGGACAGGTTGTTGGTATTATTGAGAGGGATTCCTTTTTCAAAAAGATTTCTGAGAAAAATCAGCTGGAAACAAATAGGGTAGGAGATAAGGTAAGAGATTTTATGGAAACTGAATTTCTCTGTGTTAACGACAACTGGTCTGTTTATGATATATTGAATGCTTTTCTTAAGTGGAAAAAATATATGATCTATATAAATTCCGATGGAATTCCTTCGATGATTATTAACGAAGATGACTTACTTTCTATTGCACTTCACTCAATTAATCATATATATGAAGAATTCTCACTTGTTATAAATTCTGCATACAGCGGAATAGTGGCGATAAATGAGAAAGGAACCATCAGAATATTTAACAAAGCCGCAGAAAGAATCCTTGGTAAAACCTCCGATGAGGTTATAGGAAAGAATATTTTAAATGTAGTTCCAAATACACGTCTACTCGATGTGATAAAAACAGGAAAGCCCGAGATAAATCAAAAATTCTATTATGAAAATAAGATTCTTATAACAAACAGGACCCCAATAATGAGAGGAGGAAAACCTGTTGGAGCTGTTGCTGTTTTTCAGGATATAACCGATCTGGAAAAGTTGATGGAAGAGCTTGGAACGACGAAGAGATATCTGAGCACGCTTCAGACAATTCTGGATACATCATTTTATGGAATAGCGGTTGTTAATCGTGATGGCATTATCACCATGGTTAACAGGGCAACGGAAGAATTTCTTGGAATGGATAGAAGTGAAATGATAGGCAAACATGTAACAGAGGTTATTGAAAATACAAGACTTCACATTGTTGCAAAAACCGGTAAGCCGGAGGTGGGATGGGTACAGAGAGTTAAAGGCAGAGATATAATTGCAGAGCGAATACCCATAATTGAAGACGGACAGGTTGTTGGCGCAATTGGAAAAATTATCTTTAAAGACATTTCAGAGCTTGAAGCATTGATGAAACAGGTAGAGCTCCTTGAAAACAAGGTTGCATATTATGAAAAGGAGCTTGATGCTGTAAGGTCCGTAAAATACTCATTCAGCTCCATAATCGGAAAGAGCAACCAGATACAGGAATTGAAAAAGCTGGCCCTTAAGTACGCAAGAACAGATGCCAATATATTGCTCATCGGTGAAAGCGGGACCGGGAAGGATCTATTTGCACAGGCAATCCACAATGCAAGCCCAAGATGCGGAAATAAGTTCATTCATGTAAACTGTGCTGCAATACCGAGGGAATTACTTGAATCAGAACTCTTTGGTTATGAAAAAGGGGCATTTACAGGTGCATTGAAGGAGGGGAAACCTGGTAAATTCGAACTAGCAAATGGTGGAACCATCTTCCTCGATGAAATTGGTGATATGCCTCTTGAAATGCAGGCAAAGCTCCTCAAGGTTATCGAAACAAAAGAGGTTGAAAGAGTGGGTAGCACAAAAAGTATAAAAGTAGACATAAGGATTATTTCGGCTACGAACAAGGATGTAAGAAGGCTTATAGAGGAGGGGAGGTTTCGCGAAGATCTCTTTTACAGGCTAAATGTTATCTCCTTACTTTTGCCACCGCTGAGGGAGAGGAGAGAAGATATCGATCCATTAATTGATCACTTTCTCAGGGAAATCTGTGAAAAGTATGGAAAGAATCTAATCGAAATAGATGAAAAGGTCAGGAATATCTTTATGAAATATCATTGGCCCGGAAATGTAAGAGAACTCATGAATGTCCTTGAAAGGATGATCATTTCAACGGATAAAAAGATTCTCACAACTGAAGACGTTCCAAACTATATTAGAAATGAATTGACTGATGAAAGACAGGAAAAGGTTGCTGGCCTATCGGAGGCCATTGCTGAGGCTGAGAAGAAAACAATAATAATGGCACTCAGAGCTGTCAATGGTAACCGGGTCAAGGCTGCAAAGCTTCTGGGAATTCCGCGCTCAACACTTTATGCCAAGCTTAAAAAATATAATATAGGGAATAAGAGGGTATCAAATCTATAGTTTTGGAGTCTAATATTTTGGACAAAACTTCTGCTGAAATTCCCAGGAAAGTAGGCGCTATATCTAATCTGTCCAGATTTATATACTTTTTAAAAGTCAACCCCTCCATAGATGACGAAGCATGAAGGATCCCTCTGTAAATAGTTGAAATAAAAAAGAAATTTGAAATATTATTTTAAGTCTTATGTCCATATGATGGCATATAATTTGCTTAAATTAATTTTGTGATACAATGTTTTAAAAAAGGAGTATAACCCATATGAAATTTGCAATTGTTGGGGCAGGGGCATTGGGGGGCACATTTGGTGCACTCCTTACTATGGCTGGCTCCGATGTGTGGCTTCTCGAAATAGATAAAAATAGGGTTGGTTTAATAAAAAGGGAAGGGCTGTGGATTCTCCGGGAAGGAGATGAAAAAGAACAAAATGTAAAGATTAGAATAACAAGCAATCCAGAAGAGATCGGAAAGGTAGATCTCATTCAGATATGTGTCAAGTCATACCATACTGAATCAGCCGTAAGGAGTTCGTTGCTAATGGCAAGTGAGAATACATACTTCCTTTCGGTTCAAAATGGTATAGGAAATCTTGAAATCATTTCGCAATATGCTGCTAAGGAAAGGGTAATAGGAGGGGTAACCGCGCATAGCGCAATGATGCTTGGACCCAACAGGATAAAATATGTGGGGGGTTACGGGAATCTTGTTATTGGAATGTACTCAGGATTAATCGACCCATTCCTTTTCAAAATTGGAGCTGCTTTCGATAAAGCAGGCATAAAAACAGAAATAGTAAATGACATAATGCCATTTATATGGAGAAAGCTTCTGGCTAATGCAGCGGTAAATGCAATTGCAGCAATTGTAGATATGACAGGGAGTGAGCTTTACAGCAATCCTTATACCATGGAACTTATTAGACAGATTGCTATGGAAACAGCAAATGTTGCAAAGGCAAAAAACATCTGGTTCTCAGAGCTTGAGAAACCGGTTGAATATGTCGAGAAGGCCCTAATCGGTGTGAAGGATAATAAGGTATCAATGCTACAGGACTTTCTTGCTGGAAGAAGAACGGAGATAGATTTTATAAATTATGCAGTTGTAAAAGAGGCTGAAAAACTTGCAATAGATGTTCCATTCAATAAAATTGTTACATATATTATAAAGGCTATTGAATGTAAGAGATTCGGGATTGATTTTGATGAAGAAAAACAGAAAAAAACTGCATAAAATGGTTAATATATGAATTTAGGTTTTAATCTCAGGAGATCATCAATATATTTTCCCGAAAAGGATGCAATTATATTTGGCAGAAGCAGCTTTAGCTACCGCGATATTGAAAGACTGAGCAATAGATTTGGAAATATTCTTAAAAGTATTGGAGTAAGCAAGGGGGATAAGGTTTGCATTTATCTCCCCAATATTCCGGAATTCATAATATGTTTTTTTGGCACTGTAAAAATAGGTGCAATAGCTGTTTCCATTTCATCATTATGGAAAAGGGATGAAGTTTCCTATGTCATCGAGGATTCTGAAGCAAATACCCTTATAACCACTGAGGAATTAATTCAGAATATCGCTGAACTTGATATCTCTGAAAGATTAAAAAACATAATTGTAATTGGCGAAAGGTGTGATAAGGGCATATCCTATAAAGAGATGATGGAAAAATCCCGTGATGAATTAAGTATTATGGAAATGGAGAAGGATGATGTTGCATCGATAATATATACGTCTGGAACAACGGGAAAACCCAAGGGTGCAATGCTCACCCATGGAAATGTAATATCAAACTCTTTCTCCGCAATTCATCATACATTAATGAAACCCGAAGATATCCTCATATGTTTTCTTCCACTTTATCATTCTTTCGGTCAAAATTTCATAATGAATTCATGCATATGCCGTGGTGCTACACTTGTTCTTCATAAAAAATTTGAGCTTGATGAGATAGTAAATTCAATAAAAAGCAACAGAGTTACGAGATTCTTCGGGGTTCCAACAATATACATTATGCTACTTAATGAAGAAAAAACATATCCTTTCCTTAAATCACTTGAATACTGTTTTTCAGCCGCAGCATCGATGCCTGCGGAGGTTTCAAAAAAATGGAAAGAAATGTTTGGTCTTACAATATATGAAGGTTACGGCCTTACAGAAACAACCCCTTTTGCCTCTTATAATCATGATATAAAATACAGGTCAGGATCAATAGGAACACCCATTGAAAATGTGGAGATGAAAGTTGTTGATGAGAATGGTGCGCAGCTACCACCGGGGCAGCTTGGGGAGATAGTAATAAAGGGTCCAAATGTTATGAAGGGCTATTACAATAAACCTGAGGAAACGGAGAAAACAATAAGGAACGGGTGGCTTCATTCTGGAGACATTGGGATGATTGACGATGATGGATACTTTTATATAGTGGACAGGGTAAAGGATATGATTAACTCTGCCGGCTTCAAAATCTGGCCGCGCGAGGTTGAAGAGGTCCTGTTCAAGCATCATGCAGTATTGGAATGTGCGGTTATAGGTGTCCCTGATAATGTATATGGGGAAAGGGTCAAAGCTTTTATAATTTTAAGAGAAGGAGAAAGGGCATCAGCTGAGGAAATAATCGCCTTTTGTAAGGAGAGAATCGCTTCATACAAGGCGCCGAAGGAGATAGAATTTGTCAAAGAGATACCCAAGAGTCCAACAGGAAAGATATTAAAAAGGGTCTTGAGAGAGGCAGAAAGATCAAAGGTAAGGGAAGAATGAAGATAAGCGATGTGGCGATAGTTGGTGCAGGAAGAACTGCAATTGGAAAGTTTGGCGGAACATTGCGTGATGTAATGGTTTACGAACTTGGTGCCTCTGTAATTAAAGGGGTACTCGAGAAAACCGAAATTAAGCCAACAGAAGTTGATGAGGTACTATTCGGCAATACAAGACAGGCAGGGAATGGCCCAAATCCTGCAAGAACCGCCTCTGTTCTGGCAGGGATCCCTGTTAGTATCCCATGCACGACCATAAATAAGGCATGCCCTTCAGGGATGAAATGTGTTCAGATGGCGATTCAATCCATAATGCTTGGTGATGCAAGAATAGTTATTGCAGGTGGAATGGAAAGCATGAGCACTATACCATATATCCTTAAAAATGTGAGATGGGAAGGCTTCAGAATGGGGGATAAAATACTTATGGATGGATGGAATGATACAATTGATCCGCTGTGCAATATGGGTATGGGAGAAACAGCAGAAAATCTGGTGAAGAAATATGGTATATCAAGGGAGGAACAGGATCAGTTTGCCTTTGAAAGCCATATGAAAGCATCTCAAGCGCAAAAGCTTGGCTATTTTGACAATGAGATTATTCCTATAGAGGTTTATTCCAGGGAATTAAAGCAGAACATAAGATTCTCAAAGGATGAATCGATAAGAGCGAATACATCTCTTGATGCCCTCTCAAAGCTAAAACCTGTATTTAGAAAGGATGGGACCATTACTGCGGGAAATGCATGCGGAATGTCCGATGGAGCTGCTGCCTTAATCCTGACAACAAGGGATATCGCGAAGGCAAAGGGACTGAAGCCCCTTTTTTCCGTTATCTCTTATGCATCAGCAGCAGTGGAGCCATCCCTGATGGGTGAAGGTCCATCGGTATCAATTCCTCAGGCATTAAAAAAGGCAGGTATGAGCCTCACCGATGCAGATCTGATCGAGGTCAATGAGGCGTTTGCAGCACAGATTCTTGCTAATGAAAGAGTCCTCAAATGGGACAGAGGAAGACTCAACATACATGGTGGGGCAATCGCCCTTGGACATCCAACAGGGATGAGCGGAGCGAGAATTCTGATAACGCTATATTATGCACTTAAGAGAATAAATGGTGAAATCGGTGTTGCTGGTATTTGCGGAGGTGGAGGTGTAACCATGGCCATGGTTATAAGAAGAGAGACATGAAGGAGAGATAAAATGTCATCATTCAGGGGTGTCGATTTTTACCAGATTGATGAGCTGCTAACTGAAGAAGAAAGAATAACAAGGGATGTTGTGAGGCAGTTTGTAAACGATAGGGTAAAACCGATAATCGAGGATTACAATCAAAAGTGTCAATTCCCTCTTCATCTCATTCCAGAGATTGCAAAGCTCGGACTCCTTGGTGCAAATCTTCATGGTTATGGTTGTGCTGGAATGAATAATGTGGCCTATGGTCTTATTATGCAGGAGCTTGAAAGAGGGGACAGTTCAATCAGGAGCTTTGTTTCTGTCCAGGGTTCACTCGTGATGTACCCTATATACACATTTGGATCAGAGGAACAAAAAAGTTACTGGTTACCAAAACTCGCGAAGGGAGAGGCAATAGGTTGCTTTGGTCTAACAGAGCCGGATTTCGGTTCCGATCCAGGAGGAATGATAACAAGGGCAAAGAAGGATGGTAAAAGCTATATCATAAACGGAACAAAGATGTGGATAACAAATGGATCAATAGCTGATGTTGCTGTCGTATGGGCAAGGACAGATGATGGAACAATAAGGGGATTTCTTGTAGAGAAGGGGGCCTCTGGATTTAAGGCAAATGATATCAAGGGCAAACTCTCCTTGAGGGCGTCAATAACATCAGAACTTGTATTTGAAGACTGCAGGATACCAGAAGAGAACCTCCTTCCTGGCACCACCGGTCTTAAAAGTGCCCTAATGTGTTTGAGTCAGGCAAGATATGGGATCTCCTGGGGTGCAATCGGTGTAGCGATGGAATGCTATGAGGTTGCCCTCAACTATTCGAAAAACCGTATCGTATTTGGAAAACCTCTTGCATCAAAGCAACTCACCCAGCAGAAGCTTGTGTGGATGCTAACAGAGATAACAAAAGCTCAATTACTATCATATCGTCTCGGAAGACTCAAGGATGAGGGGAAGGCCAGCTACGCGCAGATATCAATGGCGAAGATGAATAATGTGAATATTGCTCTCGAATGTGCACGGATTGCAAGAGATATACTTGCAGCAAATGGGATTGTTGATGAATATCCTGTAATGAGACATATGTGTAATCTGGAAACGGTAAAAACATATGAGGGGACACACGATATTCATATCCTTATCCTTGGACAGAATATAACGGAATTTGATGCCTTTCGCTAACGATTTCCCGGGGGAAACTATTGCCTCTAAACAGAAAACTTATCCACATTAACCTTGATCCCATTGAAATAAGAAAAGAAGAAATAAGTCTTGAACTCAGGAGAAAATTCCTGGGGGGAAGGGGTATAAATACCTATCTCCTTTATAATTTTACAAATCCAGATATGGATCCATTCGCACCTGAAAATCCTGTAATACTTGGAGCAGGTCTTCTTACAGGAACAATAGCGCCTGGTGCGGGAAGAATGAATATAACTGCACGCTCTCCTGAAAATCGATTTCTCGGAGATTCTAACATGGGTGGTGATTTCGGAGCTGAGCTAAACTATACAGGATACAGTCATGTGGTCATCAGGGGAAAGAGTAAGAAGCCCGTTTACATACTTATAAAGGATGATCATATCGAGATAAAGGATGCACAGCATATCTGGGGAAAGGATACACTTGAGACGCAAAGGATTATAAGGGAGGATGAGGGAATTGAAAGGTTGAAGATTGCATGTATCGGTCCTGCAGGGGAAAGGCTTGTCAGATTTTCAGGGATCGTTACAGGTCGCAAGAATATGGCTGCAAGAACAGGGATTGGCGCTGTTATGGGTTCAAAAAATATAAAGGCAATCGCAGTCATTGGAACAAAAGGTCTCTCCGTTTTCAAACCAAAGGACTTCCTCTCATATTGTTTGGAGCTTCAGCAACAAGTTATGAAGAGGGCATGGTGTCAAGCATTAGGAAGGTTTGGGACACCACTTCTGCTTCGTTATGCAAATGAAGGTGGGTGGCTGAGTGTAAAAAATCATCAGCATACATCAATGGGTGAAGAAGGAGATAAACTTTCTGCTGAGAATCTCGAAAAGTTATCAAAGGGGATGGTTGCATGTAGTTCTTGTCCTGTTCATTGCAGACATAAACATACTGTTAATATTGCTGGAAAAGAATTTAACGGCGAAGGCCCTGACTATGGTGCATTAGGTCCCCTCAGTGCGAATATTGGAATTACTGATCTTGAAAGGGCTGTTTATTTTACAGATTTGTGCAATCTTTACGGAATAGATGCAATGAGTATGGGTGCTTATATAGGTTGGGCAATGGAGTTATATGAAAAGGGAGTGATCAGCGAAAAAGATCTTGGCTATCCACTTGACTGGGGAAATATAGAAAGTACGGAAAGACTCATAAGGGATGTTGCATACAGGGAAGGTTTCGGTGATCTCCTTGCAGAGGGATTCTGGAAGTCTGGAGTCCTTGGTGAAAATGCAAAGAGATATGCCTACAGTATAAAAAACATGCCACTTGAAGTTACGGATGAGCGTATTGTTCCATCCTTTGCACTGGGACTTGCAACAGCAACGAGGGGATGTGATCATATGAGAAGTCGCCCATCTAATGATGTTCTGAATCTCCCACCTTCACTTCTTGAGAAATTATATGGTGGTAAAGTTTCACCTGACTATAGATCTTATGAGGGAAAAGCAAGGATGGTATGGTGGCATGAACTACTCCATGCTATCACTGATGCGCTTGGATTGTGTAGATTTTTAACTGCATTCAGCAGCCCTCATGCACCAAAATTTGATGAATTTGCCAATCTTATTTACCTTGCAACAGGATTTAATGTAACCAGGGATGATGTTTTTGAAATTGGTGAGAGGATATACACAACAGAAAGGATGTATCTTGTAAGGGAAGGAATGGACAGGAAGAACGATACTTTACCATGGATCTATTTCGAGGAGCCTGTTAAGGATGGACCTGCAAAGGGGGCATTTATTGATAAGGATAAGTTCCAGCAGATGCTGGATGAGTATTATAGCTTGCATGGCTGGGATGAAAGAGGGATTCCAACAGCTTCACAACTTGAGAAACTCGGACTGAGGGAATTGATTGAATGAGAATTCTTGCGAAAAGAGATAAATGCACAGGGTGTCATCTCTGTGAGATTGTCTGTTCACTTTATCACTTTGGTTATATAAATCCAACTACCTCCGCAATCAGGGTAATTAAGGATGATCTTGGAAAAGGAGCTAATGTGCCATATGTTTGCCTTCAATGTAATGAAAACAAGATGTTCTGTCTGGATGGATTGAATGTTGATAGAAAAATGATGTCACAGGAATTCATATGGCCATGTGAAACAGTTAATAAATGTCCTCATAAAGCAATATTTGCATTTAATGAAAAGGTTTTCCATTGTGATCTCTGTGGTAGTGATCCACAGTGTGTCAAAATCTGCACCACAGGTGCTCTTTACATTAGAGAATAAGGAAAATAAAATAATTGGAATCCAATCAAAAAGGGGCGGTTTAGCTTATGCTAATCCATTATGGATTTATTATAGTTATCCTCAGCATAACCGTTGTTACAGGATCACTTGGTTTCGCACGTTTCGGCTACAGCATGATACTTCCATTCATGAAAGAGGGTCTTTTTCTGAGTTATACCCAGATGGGGCTCCTTGCAACAGGAAATCTTATTGGTTATTTTATATTTTCAATAATAGGCGGCTGGTTCGCAACAAGGTATAGCTCAAAGAAGGTGATAAGCAGTTCCCTTATGCTTGCGGGCATTACCATGATCCTTACAGGATTTTCTAAAAATTTCTATCAGGCACTCTTGTTTAGAACAGCAACAGGGATTGGAAGTGGTGGCAGCAATGTGCCTGTTATGGGCTTGCTCTCCTCCTGGTTTACTTCGCGAAGAAGGGGGATGGCAAGCGGTTTTGCAGTTGGCGGCTCTGGTATAGGTCTTCTTTTAACAGGGTATCTTGTGCCGATATGGGCTTCAAACTATGGACCGTGGGGGTGGAGAATGAGCTGGATATATCTCGGCTTTGCGGTAATCCTCATCGGTATTATTGCATGGATCTTTCTCAAAGACCATCCAGCCGAGGTCGGATTGAAGCCCATAGGCGTTGTTCCAAAAGGGGATGAAAAGATAAACAATCCAGGATTCAGAGAGCTGTGCAGAAATAAATCCCTCTGGCATCTCTCAGCAATTTATTTTACATTTGGATTTTCCTATATCATCTACGCAACATTCTTTGCTGCATATATAATAAAAGAAAGGCATATGCAATCTGGCCTTGCAGGAAATCTATTGTCTCTCATAGGGATATTAAGCATAGTAAGTGGATTTATGTGGGAAAGCATCTCTGATATTATAGGAAGAAAGTTTGGTTTTGCGCTTGTTTCTTTCTTTCAAGGATTATCATACCTGATTCTTACATTAAATACTGGGGTTTCTTCATTTTACATATCAGCGGCAATGTTTGGCTTAACAGCATGGAGCATACCTGCAGTAATGGCTGCGGCCTGCGGGGATTACTGTGGCGCAAAGATGGCACCCGCAGCCCTTGGATTTGTAACATTTATATTTGGAATAGGACAGATGATATCCCCATCTATAGCTGGATACCTTGCTGATATCATGGGAAGCTTTAATCCCGCATTCATTCTTGCTTGCCTGATGGCATGGTTGGGGACTATTATATCATTAACTTTAAAAAAGCCAACGAGTTTAATTTAATGCATAAGATCTGAAAGGAGCGGGTTATGGAGATTCTTAAAAACAAGGTTGCAATAGTAACGGGAGCAGGGGGAGGGATAGGAAGATTTGAAGCACTGGAGTTGGCAAAGGCTGGTGCAAAGGTTGTTGTTAACGATGTGGGATGTTTGAGAAATGGAACAGGAAGTGATACAAAAATGGCGGACCAGGTGGTCGAAGAAATAAGAAAGGACGGTGGCGATGCTATTGCAAGTTATGATAGTGTTGCAACATCGGAGGGTGCAGACGCAATAATAAAAAAGGCAATCGAGAGTTTTGGAAGAATAGATATCCTTGTTAATAATGCGGGGATTCTTAGAGACAGAACAATTTTAAAAATGAGTGAAGAGGAGTGGGATTCAGTAATTAATGTCCATCTGAAAGGAACATTTCTTCTAACTCAGAAAGCAGCAGATATTATGAAGGATCAGGGGTCAGGAGGAAGGATAATAAATACAACATCTGTTGCAGGTCTGATAGGAAATTTCGGACAGGCTAATTATGCAGCTGCTAAGGCTGGTATTTATGGATTCACAATGGTTGCATCCATTGAACTGAAGAGATACGGAATAACGGTCAACGCAATAGCACCCATTGCCCTTACCCGGATGACATCGGATCTTCCAAGATACAGTGATGCAAGTCCTGACGAAATTGGGCCACAGTTTATAGCTCCTGTTGTCGTATATTTATGTTCTGAGATGGCATCTGACATAACAGGAAAAATAATAGGAATAAAAGGGAGAAAAATCTATTCATACAGGATGTTAGTTACCGAAGGGGTTGAGAAAAAAGAAGGTGTATGGTCAATTGATGAAATTCATAAAGTGATAAGGGATGTTGTTTTCTAATGGTTATTGATTTTCATATCCATGCAGGTGACCTCAGCGATCTTACTCCCTGGGCGCAGGATTACTTCTTAAATTTCACAAAATATATGACTGTTTTTGATAATGGAATACTTGTTTCTGAAAGATTTATAAAATACCTTGATGATTGCTCTGTAAAATTTGCTATAATCCTTCCTGAGTATTCCCCCAGGGCATATGGGACGGTTACGATTGAAAAGGCTTTTTCTTTATGCAAATCATCGGAGAAATTCATTCTATTCAGTAATATAAATCCCTGGATTGCTAAAAATCCTGTGAAAACCTTTCTGTATGAACATGAAAGATATATGTCAAGAGGTGTCAAGCTTCATCCTGTCCATCAGTCATTCTATCCAAGCGATAGATTGCTTTATCCACTTTACGAAAAACTTGAGGAGATGCAATTACCGCTGCTCGTGCACACGGGATCCTCCATCTTTTATGGGGCAAAGGCAAAGTTTGGAAACCCCCTTTATCTTGACGAGGTTGCCGTCGACTTTCCATTCCTCAATATAGTGCTCGCACATGGTGGAAGAGGCTATTTTTATAAAGAAGCAGAATATCTTGCAACTCAACATGAAAGGGTTTATATCGAGGTATCTGGTCTTCCACCATTTAAGTTAACAGAATATTTTCCATCAATATTAAAATACCACGAGAAATTTATTTTTGGATCCGACTGGCCCGGTGTTAAGGATCTGAAAAAGAATATTGCTGATCTAAAAGCCCTTCCACTTGATGAAAATGCATTAGATGATATACTATTCCGAAATGCAGCAAAATTATTAAAGATCAATACAGAGGTTGATAAATGAATAACAGAGAATTATTCTATGCGGCAACAGGAGAGTTAAAATCACATATTGTCATAAGAAATGCAAAATTAATAAATGTATATTCTTCCGAGATTAATGACAATATCGATATTTCCATATTTGGTGAAAGGATATGCTATGTAGGTAAAGACTCAACATTCACAATAGGTAAAGATACACAGATAATAGATGCAGGTGGAATGTTTGTATCTCCTGGATTTATTGATGCACATACTCATATAGATTTTATTGTTTCACCAACTCAATATCTCGATGAATACCTGATGAGGGGAACAACATCCATATATACTGAGCCGGATGAATTTGTCTCTGTTTTCGGGAAAGAGGGTGTGGAAGTTTTTCTTGATGAAGTGAGGAGACATCATGTAAAGGTGTATACTTATATTCCCCTCTGTGTACCACACGATACTGACTTCTGCAGTGCAGTTCCCCTGAGTATCGATGAGATTACAGAACTATTCAGGGAACACGATATCCATGGACTGGGTGAAACGATACCCTGGGTAAGACTTCTCCTTGGTGATAATATGATACTTGATAAGATATTACTTGCAAAAAAATTGGGGAAGATGATTCAGGGCCATACAGCCGGTGCAAAGGACTGGAAACTTTGTGCACTCTCATCAATTGGTATATCTTCATGCCATGAATCGATAAATGAAAAGGATGTACTGGAAAGGCTACGAATGGGATACTGGGTTATGCTCAGAGAAGGGTCATCAAGGAGGGATTTAGAGAAAACGCTCATTCCTTTTTTAGGCAATAATCCTGTAAGGGGTGACCGTGTTATGTTTGTTTCTGACTCTGTTGATCCGGAAGATATTATTCAAAAAGGACATATTGACTACATAATCAGGAAGGCGATCTCTCTCGGTCTTGATCCAGTAAAAGCCATCTGTATGGCCACACTAAATCCTGCCAATTATACTGGATTGGAGCAAGAGATCGGGGGAATTGCACCGGGCAGATATGCAGACATCAACATAATTAAGGATCTCAACAATATGGAGATATCGATGGTAATTGCGAAGGGTAGAATTGTTGTAGAGGAAGGCAGGATAGTAAAAGCTTCCGAAAGATATAATTATCCCCCACATTTTTATAAAAGCATAAATGTAAAGTACAGGCTTGATCCCGAAGATTTTGTCATACATGTTCCTGATGGTGCAAATAAGATCAGGATAATTGAGATTATCAATGAAAATATTACAAAGGAAGGGTTTATTGAAATAGATAGGGGTCTTAAAGAATTAAGACCCGAATATTACCCCGACCTCTTAAAAATTGCCGTCATAGATAGAAGCGGAAGGAGTGGATTTACTCTTGGTGTGATGAGGGGGTTAGGAGCATCAATTGATGCCTTTGCTTCAACATTGAATTTTGATGATAATAATCTCATCATAATCGGAAAAAATGATGAACAGATGGCAAATATCTCCAAGATCCTTATTGAGGCAGGTGGTGGTATCGGGATTATTGATAGGGATAAAAAACTCATACTTCCTATGGAGATAGGTGGCGTTCTTACAACAAAAAACATATATGATGTATATATGGAGCTTAATCATATAAACAACCACATTATATCAAGGGGGTTTTCTTTTAAAAAACCCATCAATGTTCTTTTTTTCCTCTCCTTCGTAGGTCTTCCAAGTATAAGAATCACAACAAAGGGAATTGTTGATGTAAAAAGGAGAGCATTAGTACCCCTATTCGAATAGTTAACCCATTATTGAGAGGGTTATGATTAGAATGCTAAAATATAAGATACCCATGGATTTAAATTATGAGAAATGAAGCCCTTCTCATTATTGGAATAAGTGAAAGGGATGCGAATCTCTACTATGCATCGAAATTCCTTGCACCGGATCCCTTTGCACTGCTTATTATAGATGGTAAGAGGATAATAATAACAAGCGACCTTGAAATCGACCGTGCAAAAAAGGAATCATGTGCAGATACCGTTTTATCAGTAAGCTCCATTGAAAATTCACTGAAAAAAAGAGGAAAAGAGAGTATAAATTACATTGGTATAATTGAAGAAGTTCTCACTGAATTTTGTATTAAAAGTGTAATTGTGCCATATAATTTCTGGATAGAGTATGCTGACCAGCTAAGGAATAGAGGCTTTGAATTGAGGTATAAAAAGGAACCATTCTTTGAAAACAGGGCTATAAAAACTCCAGATGAAGTAGAAGATATAAGGCAAACCCTGCGGGCTGCAGAAAAAGCAATGCAAAGGGCAATAGGAATCATAACTGAAGCAGATGTAAAAAATGGTATACTTTGGGCTGAAGGGAAAATATTAACATCAGAGATGGTAAAGAAAGAGATCCTTATTGAACTCCTTCTACATGAAGCCATTGCTGATAGAACTATTGTTGCCTGTGGAGAGGATGCATGTGATCCACACAATGAAGGATCGGGACCTCTTCGTGCCAATGAACCCATAATTATCGACATCTTTCCAAGATCAATGAAAACAAAATATTATGCTGATATAACAAGAACCGTGGTTAAGGGAAGGGCATCCGATGAGGTAAGAGCTATGTATGAAGCGGTCATCGAGGCACAGAAGAAGGCATTCTTTCTGATTAAGGATGGTGCAGATGGATCACAGATTCATAATGAGGTTCAGGGTGTATTTGCACAGATGGGTTTCGTAACTGGTTACATAAATGATAGGATGCAGGGATTTTTTCATGGTACAGGGCACGGTGTTGGGCTTGACATCCATGAATTTCCTCGAATCGGTAAGGAAGGTGATATACTGAAGAAAGGAAATGTAATTACGATTGAACCTGGTTTATATTATCCTGGAATCGGGGGCGTCAGGGTTGAAGATCTCATTGTTGTAAAGGAGGATGGTATAGAGAATCTTACCCAATTTCCAAAATTCATTGAGGTGTGACTTTAACAAAATGCAGAAGGGTATACTCATAACCCTTACAGGAAAGATTGTATTTGTAACGGGTGGAACAAGTAAGATAGGAGAATCTATAATAACGAAGCTTGCAAAAGCTGGTGCAACAGGTGCATTTACATATTTTAATAGGGAGGATAAGGCAAAGGAGATAATCAATGAGCTCAGAGGAATAAATGGAAATTTCCAATGCTACAGACTTGACATTAGCGATGCTAATGAATGCAGGAAAACATTTAAAAGATTTGCTGATGATTTTGGAAGGATAGATATACTTGTTAATAATGCAGGTATCTGGAGAAATATCAGGTTCGACGATGAAAGCGAAACTGGTGAGGATATCCTGCTAACAAATCTAACAGGAACAATAAATGTCACGAAGTCAGCAATTCCATATTTTGGAAGAACAGGAGGCGCAATAGTTAATATTGCAACATCCATATATAATGTAGAAAGGCCTTTCAACTCCTTCTATGCTGCAAGCAAGATGGGTGTTATAGGTTTTACCAGATCACTTGCAAAAGAGCTTGCTTCAAGAGGCATAAGGGTAAATTGCGTATGCCCTGGATGGATTATAAGCAATGATGAATGGCAATCGATGAATCTTACAGGAAAACTTCAGGGCTCCAGATTGACAATACCCTTTGGAAATCCTGAAGATATTGCAAATGCTGTGCTCTTTCTTGTGTCCGAATTATCCTCCTTTATTACAGGTGAATCAATACATGTTCATGGATCTACAACAACAAAGTATGGAATGAAATTTGATAAAGAACCCGAAGGAGAATAAAAATGGAACTGGGTATAAAGGATAGGGTTGCAATAGTTGCCGCATCAAGCAGAGGCCTTGGAAAGGCAGTTGCCCACTCGCTTTTAAAAGAGGGGACAAATGTTGTCATCTGCAGCAGAAGCATTGATAATCTCAAGAAAGCAGAGGAGGAATTAAAGTCAATAGGGACAGGTTCTGTTTTTGCTTTGGTGTGTGATGTTACAAAAATCGATGATTTAAAGTTTATAGTTAATGAAACACTTCGGAGATTTCAGAGAATTGATATACTTGTAAACAATGCAGGAGGACCACCAGCCGGTATGTTTCTCGAATTCAGTAGAGAAGAATGGAATAAAGCGATAGAATTAAATCTAATCAGCACAATTAATCTTACAAGGGAAGTTCTTCCATACATGATAAAAAACAGATGGGGAAGAATAGTAAATATCACATCAGTTGCTGCAAAACAACCTATAAATGGACTTATACTATCAAATACATCGCGTGCTGGTATTCTGGGATTTTCAAAGTCACTTGCAAATGAAGTCGCAAAATATAACATTCTAGTAAATTGCGTTTGTCCTGGATATACATTAACAGAAAGGGTTAAAGAGCTTACAAAAGAAATATCATCAAGAAACAATACGTCTGAGGAAGAGGTTTATAATTCATGGATAAAGGATATTCCCCTCGGAAGGCTTGCAAATCCTTCAGAATTTGCAGATGTTGTAACATTTTTGTGCTCGGAGAGGGCAAGCTATATAACTGGTTCAGTTCTTCAGATTGATGGAGGTCTTATAAAAAGCATAATTTAAATGGTAAACAGCAATGATCATTCCTGACAGGTACAGATTAATGAAAGAGGAAGAGATAATAGAGAAGATAAAAAATATAAAGGAAAGGATGGGAAAAAATCTACTCATCCTTGGTCATCATTATCAGAGACCAGAAATTGTCTTTCTCTCAGATTACAGAGGAGACTCCTTCGGTCTTTCAAAAAAGGCGTCTGAACAGAAGGATGCAGAGTTTATTGTGTTTTGCGGTGTTCATTTTATGGCTGAAAGTGCCGATATACTTACCCATGATGAACAGATTGTTCACCATCCAAATCTTGATTCAGGATGCCCAATGGCAAACATGGCTGAAATTGATGAGGTGGAGCATGTCTGGAAGCAGATAACATTAATTTGCGGAGAGAAAAATATAATGCCTGTTACATATATGAATTCAAAAGCTGCACTTAAGGCATTCTGTGGAAGGCATGGAGGTTGTGTATGCACATCTACTAATGCAATGGCTGTTTTTCAATGGGCGTTTGCACAGAGGGAAAAACTCTTCTTCTTTCCTGATGAACATCTTGGCAGAAACACAGCAAAAAAAATGGGCATAAAAAAGGAGGAGATTATAGTCTGGGATCCCGAAAAGGATTTCGGTGGAAATGAAAAGGAAGATGTTATAAGGGCAAGGCTTATTCTGTGGAAAGGATACTGCCATGTTCATACATATTTTAAAACCAGACATATTTATGAAATGAGATCAAGATTCCCTGATGCCATGGTAGTTGTTCACCCTGAATGTATAGAAGAGGTTGTTGATATGAGTGATGCAAATGGATCAACGGATTTCATAGTGAGATATGTAAATGGAGCACCCGATGGATCAACAATCATAGTTGGCACGGAGTTAAACCTTATAAGAAGACTTGCAATGGAAAATCCTGGAAAAAAGGTGTTCGAGCTTGCAAGATCGCTTTGTGGAAATATGTTCAAGATCACAACTGCTCATCTCCTTTGGACACTTGAGAATCTCGGAAGAGTAAATATAATCAGTGTGCCGGGCGAAATAAAAAAGGATGCCCGTCTTGCACTTGAAAGAATGTTAAAAACAGTATAGGAGGTAACATGGGAGAAAAAGTTATTACTACTGAACTTGAACTTTTAAACGACTACAGGCTGAAGGTAAAATTTGATGGGGAGGAACTCGGGAACCTCACCATGGACGAGCCTCCACCCGTGGGAAGTGGAAGTGGACCTAATCCTGCTATGCTTATTTCTGCTGCAGTTGGGGGGTGTCTTACTGAAAGTCTCCTTTTCTGTTTGAGAAAGTCCCATGCAGACGTAAAGGGGATGAAGACGAGGATTATTACAACCTTGAAAAGAAACGAGAGAGGGAGGTTGAGAATTGGGGCGATAACAATTGAACTGGAACCCCACGTGGACGATATAACGAAACTTGCCAGATGCAGGGAAATTTTTGAAGACTACTGTGTTGTGACAGAAAGTGTAAAGAACGGAATCCCGGTCGAAATCCTTTTAAAATGAGACAATTGAACTGATAAAGAAAATTATTGATTTGATAGGGTACAGAACCTATAATTTAAATTTGTGATTATGGGAAATGACTTTTTTAAATCTAAATATATCAGGAGGTGCTAATGGCCTTACTTATCAATGAAGAGTGTATTAATTGCGGAGCCTGTGAACCGGAGTGTCCCAATAATGCCATATCCCAGGGAGATACAATTTTTATAATAGACCCTGATAAATGCACTGAATGCGTGGGCTTTTACGACTCACCAAAGTGCATTGCAGTTTGTCCTGTGGATTGCATAGTTCCCGATCCAGATCGAAAGGAAAGCAAGGAAGAGCTCCTTGCAAAAAAGATAAGAATTCACGGAAGCTAATTTTTAAAAAATCATTTTATCCATTTAAACATTAAGTCTTTTTAAATATCAAAAACAATGTTTTATTTATACTGAAGGGAAAGAAAATGAAGAAAGCATAATGGGGGTGAATTATGGCAAAAAGGAAAAGTCAAAGATTCATCTTATGGCTTGATGAGGTGGGGATGGAAGATCTTGAGCTTGTGGGTGGTAAAAATGCCTCTCTCGGAGAGATGATGAGAAACCTTGGCAAAAAAGGTGTATTGATTCCATGGGGATTTGCAACTACCTCATATGCATATAGATATTTTCTTAACGAGACAGGGATACAGGACAGGATAAAAGAGATTCTCAGTGATGTAGACCCCCACGATATGGAGGACTTATCTTCAAAGGGGAAGATGGTAAGGGATCTTATCATAAAAACGGATATGCCAAAAAAGCTTGAAGAAGAAATCGTTAAGGCATATAGAAGGATGTGCGAAAGATATGGTTCTAAGGATATTGATGTTGCAGTCAGATCAAGCGCAACAGCCGAAGATATACCAGAGGCATCCTTTGCAGGGATCCAGGATACTTATCTTAATATCAGGGGCGAATACAATGTTGTTGATGCATGCAAGAGATGCTATGCATCACTTTTTAATAACAGGGCGATATCTTACAGGATAGATAAAGGGTTTGATCACTTTAGCGTGAGTTTATCGGTTTGTGTTCAAAAAATGGTAAGAAGTGATATGGCATGTGCTGGTGTTGCATTCTCCATAGATACAGAATCTGGCTTCAGGGATGTTGTTTATATTACAGGATCCTACGGCCTTGGAGAGATGGTAGTTCAGGGACAGGTTAATCCTGATGAATTCTATGTTCATAAACCAACATTAAAAAAGGGTTTTAGGCCAATTATATCTAAAAAACTTGGGGATAAACAATTTAAGTTAATATATAGTGATGATGCTGAGCATACAACAAAAAGGGTTCAGGTATTCAAGGATGAGAGAGAGAAATTTATCTTGGATGACAATGAGATACTCGAACTTGCACGATGGGTTTGTATAATTGAGGATTACTATAAAAGACCTATGGATGTGGAGTGGGCAAAAGACGGTGACGGGATAAATGTTGGAACTGGAAAGATTTTTGTTGTTCAAGCAAGGCCAGAGACTGTTAAAGCACATGAGGTTGAGGTCGAAACATACATACTGGACCGTGAAGTAGAAGAAGAGGATATACTCTTAAGGGGGATGCCTGTTGGTACTAAAATCGGTAAAGGTCGTGTAAATGTGATAGATAGCGCAAAGAGGATCGGTGAATTTAAGCTTGGTGAGGTCCTCGTTACAGATATGACCGATCCTGATTGGGAACCCATTATGAAAATGGCATCCGCAATCATTACAAACAGGGGCGGAAGAACATGTCATGCAGCCATCATATCAAGGGAGCTTGGTATCCCATGCATAATTGGAACAGAAAGAGCAACAGAGGTGTTGAAAACAGGGATGGAGGTTACTGTTGATTGTTCTACAGGAGTTGGAAGGGTTCTAAAAGGGATTTTACCTTTTCATATAGACAGGATGGCAGTTGATGAAATCCCTGATCCCAAAACAGATATTATGATGAATGCAGGGATTCCTGAGCAGGCCTTTCATCAGGCAAGATTTCCTAATGATGGGGTTGGACTTGCAAGGAAGGAGTTCATAATAAACTCCTATATAGGTATACATCCACTTGCCCTGCTGGATTATGAAAAACTGAAGGAAAAGGTACGGCAATATGAATTACAGTCAAGTGAGGAAAAAGATAAGGCAGAACTTGGGGTTGAAATCATAGATGAATACGTGGCAAAGAGGGAGAAGGAAAGTGAGATTGAGGAAATCAAAAAGATTATAGAACTTATAGATGAAAGAACAAAGGGTTATATAAATAAGGATGATTTCTTCGTTGACGAGCTTGCAAGAGGTATAGGATGTATTGCTGCTGCCTTTTATCGTGAAGAGCGTGGAAAGGTAAAGGGTGATGTGATCGTGCGTTTCTCGGATTTCAAAACCAATGAGTATGCAAATCTCATAGGCGGAAAATTCTATGAGCCAAAGGAAAGCAATCCTATGATAGGGTGGAGGGGGGCAAGCAGATATTATCATCAGCTTTATGAAAGGGCATTTGCGCTTGAATGCAAAGCGATCAAGAAAGTTCGTGATGAGATGGGTCTTATTAATGTAAAAGTTATGGTCCCATTCTGTAGAACAGTGGAGGAGGGAAAGAGGGTTATTGAAACCATGAAGAAGTATGGTCTTATTCAAGGGGAAAATGGCCTTGAGATATATGTTATGGCAGAAATTCCAAGCAATGTAATCCTTGCATCAGAATTTTCCAAGCATTTTGATGGATTCTCTATAGGTACAAATGACCTTACACAGCTTGCACTGGGTCTTGACAGGGATTCTGAGCTTGTTCAGTATCTCTACGATGAAAGGAATGACGCAGTCAGGATCCTTCTTGATGATCTTATAAAAAAGGCACATGCACATAAGCCGAAAAGAAAGGTTGGAATATGCGGACAGGCACCGAGTGATTTTCCATCAATAGCGTCATTCCTTGTTGAGGTTGGTATTGACTCAATGAGTCTCAATACGGATACCATTGTTAATACAAGAATCCTTGTATATTTTGCAGAGATTGCAAAGAAGGAAAAGAAGAGACTTGTATATGTAGAGGATGGAGGGGAAAGGGGTCCACAAAAGGTTAAAATGGGTGTGGATGCAAGCTGGCTGAGGGAGAAGGCGGGCAAATGGGTTGATAAAAATGTCCGGAAGGCAATCAGTTTAAATAATAATGATAAAGCTATTTGTGCAACCCTTTTGAATCACCTTTCAAAACCTACGTGGATCGATTATCCTGGCGGCGAGCGTGTCGCCCTGTGCTGGAAGGTGGAGGATGTAGATTTAAAGGCCCTGGAGGGTCCAAGAATAAAATTTGTAGATATTAGAGCTGCTGGGTCACTTACTGTATCTGCATTACTCAGGAATTCAAAGATGTGGATAAACCAACAGGCAAGTCTTGGTAATGCTGTACCTATACTTTCTGATTCAGCCAAAATTGATGAATTACTTGCCCTATTTGATAAAGCACATAAGGAATATCTTGTTGAGAAATTTATTAATATAATCTTTGAAATGGTGGAAAATGAAAGGAGGATGAGTTAAAAAGGGAGGTTTCAATTTTGAAAAATTATAAAAATAAAAAAGGAGGGTCTTCCCTCCTTTTTTATTTTTATCAATAATATCGCGGATTTATACCAAAATTTAATGGCACAATTTATGCATTTTTAATTAGTGGGTTTCATCATGCATGCAAAAAGGATCTATGGCTTAGAGACGGAATTTGCAATCTATTATGTCAGTCCCTTCTCTTCTCCTGCAGGAAAGAGGGCGCTTTTTAGTGAATATCTCATAAAGGCTCTTTTTGAAACCCTTTGCCCCAATGAAACTATCTATAACCTATTCCTCGAAAATGGAGGAAGGCTTTATCAGGACACGGGCTGCCATCCAGAATATGCCACACCCGAGTGTTCAACTGTAAGGGATGCAGTTCTCTATGATGTGGCAGGAGAAAGGATTTTGAACAATATTGCCCAGAAGGTTCAGGAATCTTTTGAAAAAGAAGGCTTAATAGGTAAATTCCAGATATTTAAAAATAATACTGACTCAATAGGAAATACATACGGATGCCATGAAAATTATCTGATAAGACAGGATGTTAATTTCTCATATCTGGCAGAGAAAATTATACCATTCCTAATTACGAGAACTTTGTTTACTGGAGCAGGAAAGCTCCACATGAATGGAGGCAATGTGAGATTTAAAATCTCTCAGAGAGCGGATTTTATTGAAAAAGTCTTCTCTGGATCTACAACGGGGGACAGACCCATTATAAATACGCGAGAAGAACCGCTTTCTGATCCCCTTCTTTACAGAAGGCTCCATATAGTTCTTAGTGATTCCAATATGTCTCCCTTTACAACATATATAAAACTGGGAACAATGGGGATTGTTTTAGATATGGTAGAGAATGAATATCTTAAAAGGAAGATTGAAATAAAGAATCCATTGAAAGCGCTACGGGATATAAACAATGATCTGACATGCAAGGTTAAGGTTGAAATGAGTGATGGTAGATATTATACGCCCCTTGAGATACAGGAGATATATATTGAATATGCGGAAAAATTCTATAATCATAAAGGATTAGATCAGGAATCTAAAGAAATACTTGAAGCTTGGAAGAAGCTAATTGAAACGCTCAAGGACGATCCCATGGGAGTCGCAGATAGGATTGACTGGGCAATAAAACTTAATCTGATCGAGAAATATAAGAAAAATAGAATGACTGGCAATGGGTTCAGACTACAACAACTCGACATATCCTATCATAATATAGATCCGGATACCGGGATCTATCACATGCTTGAAGGTGCTGACCTCGTAATAAAATTTTTCAGCGATAGGGAAATTGAAAGGGCAATGTATGAGCCGCCACAAGACACAAGGGCCCGCGTAAGGGGAGAGATTCTAAAATATCTCAAAAAAAAGGGGCTTGTTTCTGCAATAGACTGGTCAAGTGTAAATCTTGAAAAGATCGGGGCAGGAAAGATTATCATGAACGATCCATTTGACAACTCGCTCGATAAATTTGTGCAGGTAAAAACAAAGATCGATGAGTTAGAGAATGGTTCCATCCATCATATTGCTTTCTGAGTGATTGATATTGAATCGAGTTTTCATTTTAAATTAAAATGAAAAAACAAAAATAGAAAATGCACAATGGAAAGAATATTAGTTGTTGATGATGAATCAACCATAAGATATCTAATAAGTGAGTACCTCAGAAATTCAGGTTATCATATATTTGAGGCATCAAATGCTGAGGAAGCCCTGAGGATTATTCAGGATATTGATTTAGAGCTTGTAATCTCAGATATAAGAATGCCCGGAAAGGACGGACTCTGGCTATTTAAGAAGATAAGGGAACTCAATGAGGATTTATCGGTTATAATGCTCACAGCCCTTGATGATACGAAACTTGCAGTGGAATGCCTCAAAATGGGTGCATACGACTATCTGGTAAAGCCATTCAATCCCGAAGAGCTGCAGATTTCAGTAAAAGGAGCCCTTGAAAAAAGGAGGCTTATACTTGAAAATCGCGAGTATCAGAAGTACCTTGAGCAAAAGGTAAGGGAGAGAACAGCTGAGCTGGAGAACGCCTATCAGCTGACACTTATGAGCCTGGTCAATGCACTTGATGTGAAAGAGGAGAGCACTGGAAATCACTCATGGAGGGTTGCATTTTATGCAGAGGTCGTTGCAGAAAAGATGGGGATCGCACAGGATGAGGTAGCTGATATATGGCGCGGTTCCCTCCTTCATGATTTAGGGAAGATAGGTATACCCGATAGCATACTCCTGAAAAAAGGACCGCTTAGTGAGGAAGAGTGGCTTATTATAAAAAAGCATCCTGTCATTGGGTATAATCTTATTAAAGACATAAAGCCACTTAATAATGCAGCACAGATAGTCCTCTCGCACCATGAAAGATTCGATGGAAGAGGTTATCCGAATTGTCTAAAGGAAAATCAGATTCCCCTGGGAGCAAGGATATTCTCTGTTGTCGATGCATTTGATTCTATTACATCAAACAGGCCTTACCGCCAGCCAAGATCATATCGCTTTGCTATTGAGGAAATTATGAAACACAGAGAGAAACAGTTTGACCCGGAAGTTGTTGATGTATTTCTCAGCATAGATGAAAAGGTATGGACTCGGATAAGGGATTCAATTGAAGTAAAGATAGAGAATAAATCTGATGTCCTTGCGCTTATCAGAAAAAAACCATTTCGGGTATAAAGATTTCTCTGAAAAATGTCCACAAGAATATTTTATTTTTACATAATAGCAATTCCCGCATTATTGATATTCTTCTACGGCCTCATTTTAAGATTCAGAAGGATACTTTCGGGAAGTATTGACGGAACGGAGAACCCTGTAAAAGTCGCAGATTTCAGAATATTTATCACTGATATAATCTACCTTTTCCTTAATAGAAAAACCATGAAAGCATTTCTTATCGACGTTTTGATCCAGCGTCGCCTTTTTAAACAAAGCATTCAAAGATGGATGATGAGTGTCTGTTTTGCATGGGGATTTATAGAATTATTTTTCATTGGAAGTCTGGGTGATATGCTTCATGAAAGAGGAATTATCAGCCTGCCAAAGGATACGCCTATTTTTGCCTTACTCAATGAGATTGGAGGGCTTCTTGTTTTAACAGGAGTCTGCATTGCATTTTATAGAAGGCTTTTTAAAAAACCAAATGAATTGATAACAGAAGAAGAAGATATACTGATTGTGTCATGGATTGCTCTTATCACATTAAGTGGTTTTTTTGTTGAAGCTATAAGATTGATAATACAGAATGTTCCTGATTACATTGCAATTTACTCTTTTATCGGCTACGGTCTTTCACTGATTTTAAAAAAATTTCAGATAGATTGGAAACAGCTTGATAATATCATGTGGTATTTCCATGCGATTTTATCTATCGGTCTTGTTGCTGCTATACCCTTTACCAAACTGTTTCATATTTTTTCCTCATCATTAAACCTGATGTTAGAGGCAAAAGAAGAATAAAATGAGAATAACAGATATAAGGGTTAGAAAGATATTAGAAATGGAAGCCTGCACGAGATGCGGGTTATGCTTATCAGTATGTGATTCATTTGGTGCTACGGGAGATGAATCTGTTGCTGTAATGGGAATGATAAAAAGAAGGAAAAGGTTGTCAAGGAGAAGCCTTGACATTTTCTCTTTTCTAAAACCTCGAGGTCCTGAAATATCAGAAGAAATCCATAATTTTATGGAGGGTGCATATAGATGCACCCTCTGTGGGAGGTGCACCCAGGTTTGTCCTGTTGGAATAAGAACAAGGGATATGGTGGTATATTTGAGAGAGGAACTCGTTAAAAAAGGAAATTTCCCATCAAATATATCAGCTGTTCTCCTTGCTTTAAAGACACAGCATAACATATTCAATTATCCGAATGAAGAGAGGGTTCTGTGGCTGGACTACATGGATGACGTCCCCGAAAATATAATAAAAAACAGGGCGAATACAGTCTACTTTGTTGGATGCGTATCTTCCTTCTCACCGGCAGCTCAGGATATTCCCCAGGCTCTATTGAAAATACTAATAGAATCAGGGGAAGATGTTACCCTTTTGGGTGGTGAAGAATGGTGCTGTGGGTTTCCTTTAATAATAGCAGGTTTTCAGAATGAAGCAGAAGAGCTGATACGACATAACACCGATATGGTCAGGAAAATAGGAGCAAAAAGGGTGATTTTTAATTGTCCATCCTGCTTTTATACATGGTCCAAATATTATGATTTAAATGATGTGGAGCTATTGCATGAAACGCAGTTTTTTGCAGAGCTTTTGCGTGAAGGAAAAATTTCTTTTAAAGGTTTAAATAGAAAAATAACATACCATGATCCATGTGATCTCGGCAGAGGGATGGGTGTGTTCGAAGAGCCCAGGATGGTTTTAAAAAGTATTCCCGACGTAGACTTTATAGAGTTATCGAAAAATAGAGAAAGCGGCTTCTGCTGTGGCGGAGGAGGAGATGTTGAAATTGTTGATAGATCAATAGTTGAAAAGATAAACTTTCATCTTATAGAAGAGATTAAAAAGACCGGTGCCCAGATTGTTGTTTCAGCATGTCCACAGTGTAAGAGAACAACAAAAAGCGGAATTAAAACAAAAGGCGAAAAAATCGTTCAGATGGATATATCAGAAATCATTGTGAATTATGCAAATATAAAAAGATAATGATTCATTTGAGAAAAATATCCAGCGATATTGTAGTAGAATACGCAATGGAAATTGGATTTAACCTCGTAGGTTTCACTCATTTTGTAGCATCAAAAAGATCAAGCCTTTTAAAAGATTGGTTATCATGGAATTGTCATGGCTCAATGAAATATCTTGAGAGATCACTTTCCGTCTGGGAGAATCCACATAGCTTCTTTCCAGAAGGGAAAGTAGTAATATCACTTGCTGTTAATTACTATAATAGTAACTATGATGAATTAGTCTCTGAAATAAAGGAACCTTTTGCAAAAATATCAAGATATGCATCATCAATTGACTATCATCTGATCCTGAGGGATATGACAGAGAAGCTTGTATCATTTATTAAAAAAGAAAGCGGCTCGGATATGCAATACAGGATATGTGTTGACACCTGTCCCATACCTGAAAAGGAATTCGCATTTAATGCTGGGGTGGGATGGATGGGAAAAAATACATGTATAATATCTCCTTCCTTCGGTTCATGGATCTTCCTTTCGGAGCTAATCATTGATATGGAATTTGGTCAAGGAAAACCCATTCAGAAAAACTGCAAAGATTGCACAAAATGTATTGAGGCATGTCCCACAAATGCCATAACTAATGAGGGATATCTTGATGCAGCAAGATGCATCTCATTTCTTACTATAGAGAACAGGGGAGCAATTCCAATCGAACTCAGGGAATCAATGGGTAATATGCTATTCGGGTGTGATATATGCCAGGAGGTCTGCCCTGATAATAAGAGAATAGAAACGCATATTGATGCATTTCGAGGTGGGGGGTTTCCCGTTCTTAACCTTGAGCAAATATTTTCTATCGATAAAAAAAGATTTATTGAAAAATATAAAGGAACATCCATCATCAGGGCTGGAAGAAAGGGGTTGTTGAGGAATGCAGCGGTTGTTATGGGAAATAGCAGGAACCCCATGTTCCTTGAACAGCTTTCAATGGGAATAGTAGATGATGATCCTGTTATCAGATCACACGCCGCATGGGCAATAGGAAAAATAGGGGGTGGTAAGGCAAAAGACATACTGAATGCTGCTCTTAAGAGGGAGTTGAACCCATATGTGAGGAATGAAATAAGCCATGCACTTGAATATATAGCCCATTAAGGCCAGATGGGAGAACTGATACTTACAAAAAGATTTAATATTAATGATGCCAACAAAATTGATGTTTATCTACAGACAGGGGGTTACCATGCAGCAAGAAAGGCACTTCTCGAAATGTCCCCTCAAGATGTTATCGACGAGGTAAAAAAATCAAATCTCAGGGGAAGGGGAGGTGCAGGATTTCCAACAGGTGTTAAATGGGGATTCATACCAAAAGGAAAGGAGGTAGAGAAATACCTCTGCGTGAATGGTGATGAAGGTGAGCCTGGTGCATTTAAAGATAGATATCTGATGGAACGGGACCCTCATCTATTGATAGAAGGAATAATAATAGCGAGCTATGCAATCGGTGCAAATCTTTCATTTATCTACGTAAGAGGTGAGTTTGTTGAAGCAATCAGTAAACTCCAAAGCGCTGTGGATGAGGTCTACAGATACGGATTTCTCGGGAAAGACATTATGGATTCTGGATTTAACCTTGATATAGTGATACACAGGGGTGCTGGCGCATACATCTGTGGTGAAGAGACAGCCTTAATTGAATCACTGGAAGGTAAAAGGGGGTATCCAAGGTTGAAACCGCCATTTCCTGCAACTAAGGGACTTTATGACTGTCCAACAGTGGTAAATAATGTGGAAACGATCGCATGTATCCCATCAATTATAGATCATGGAGGAGAATGGTTCGCATCCCTTGGTTGTGAAAAGAATGGTGGAACAAAACTTTATGGTCTTAGCGGACATATAAAGAGGCCTGGCATTTATGAGCTTCCTATGGGAATAAATCTCAGGGAGCTTATCTATAAATATGGAATGGGACTAAGGGATGGAAGTCAATTAAAAGCAGTTATCCCTGGCGGCTCCTCAACCCCTGTTCTTAGAGCTGATGAAATCGATGTCAGGATGGACTTTGATTCTATGGCAAAAGCTGGTTTGATGCTTGGAACCGGATGTGCAATTGTTATTGATCAAAAAACATGTATGGTGAGGTTGCTCCTTATAATATCACGATTCTATGCACATGAATCATGTGGCCAATGTACTCCATGTCGTGAAGGAACCGGATGGATTTATAAAATTATCAAAAGGATTGAAGAAGGGAAGGGTAGTGAGGAAGACCTTCAGACCCTTTTCGATATCACTGATAACATGCTTGGAAAGACGATATGTCCTCTTGCTGATGCAGCAGTCTTTCCTGTCAGGAGTTTCATCTCAAAATTTGGAGATGAGTTTGAGGAGCACATAAGAAGGAAGGGTTGCTATTGTCCGCGTTAAAAGCATACCTTGATATCGAAACGTCCTATGATAATGAAATCACCGTTATTGGTGTATTTATAAAAGGGAAGGGGGTATTTCAACTGATCAAACCCGCCATTACTGCGGATAGACTCCTTGAGTACCTTGATGGTGTTGGAATGATATATACATTCAACGGGCTGCGATTTGATATACCATTAATCAGGCAAAGTCTGGGGATCGATTTAAAAAAGCTTTTCCCCATCGTTGATCTTTATGTGGAATGTAAAAAGAAGAGGCTCAAGGGAGGGTTGAAAAAGCTTGAGAGGATCTTCGGTATAAGAAGAAAAACTGAGGGATTATCAGGTTTTGATGCCATGAGATTGTGGGATAACTATAAAAAGTTCAACGATCTGAAATCACTCTTTCTACTGCTGCGGTATAATGAAGAGGACATATTAAACCTGGCTGAACTTGAGTATTTTTACCAGACCTTGACCTGACATACCGTTTCCTTTTGAAAGAACTTCCATTTTTGAAACACCATACTATATAGAAAATATGCATTTTTCACTAAAAAATTTAAAGATTAAATGGCATATATATTGCGTCTCCATATGACTGAGATCTATCATGCTTCAAGAATCCATTGAAAAATTCTTTACTCTGGGGTTGCGAAATGAAATTGATTCGTATGATCTCTATGTATCCCTTTTCAATATACTCCCTGATTCCCAGGAGAAATCAATCTTCCTTCGCCTTGCAAGAAATGAAAAAGAACATCTCGCACGCCTACTTTCAAGATCTGAATTCATGCCCTCCTGTATAGAAAGACTCCTTCAGGACCTTATAGATTTTAAAAAGCTCGAAAAGAGACTTTCGATCGAACAGATCAGGAGTGGAAAAGGAGATATTACATTTCTGCAGGCATTGAAGATGGCTTTGAAAATGGAAAGAAAATCCTATCTTTTTTATTCATATTTTGCGAGGGAAATAAAAGATCCGGACGGTAAAACCTTTCTTTATCAAATTTCTGTTGAAGAACTGGAGCATATTTCTCTCATAAGAGATGGAATCAAGAGGGCTTTTTATAATGAAAATCGATCTTAGATCATTAAAAATTAAAATGGATTTTATAGAGGAAGATATATGAAAATAATAGATTTTGGAGAAACCAATATTCTTATTGGTCCGCTTGAAAAATTGATAAAATGGGCAAAAAGATCCTCTCCCTGGCCACTTACATTTGGACTTGCATGCTGTGCCATAGAAATGATGGCAACCACCGCATCAAGATTTGATATTGATAGATTTGGGGCAGGTGTATTCAGGGCAACACCCAGACAGGCTGATGTTATGATTGTTGCGGGAACTGTAACACATAAAATGGCAGAATTAGTAAGAAGATTATATAATCAGATGGCTGATCCCAAGTATGTTATAGCAATGGGTAGTTGTGCTATAAATGGAGGACCATATCATAAATATGCGTATTCTGTTTTAAAGGGTGTGGATCTGATAATTCCTGTAGATATATATGTGCCTGGTTGTCCACCCAGACCAGAGGCGCTGCTTTATGGATTGATAAAATTACAGGAGAAAATAGAATCGGAATCCGTTTTTAAAAAGCCAGACCCAGCGAGTTCTTGATCGATATAGAAATGACATTGAAGGATGCAATCAAAGAAAATAGGTTTATTATAACAGCGGAGATCGTCCCTCCAAAGGGAACAGACGTCTCCGAAATCCTTAAAAAGGCAGAGATCCTTAAGGGATGGGTGGATGGGGTCAATGTCCCTGACAACCAGAGGGCAGTCATGGCATTGAGTTCGCTTTCCGCATGTATAATCCTGAAGAGGGTGGGTCTTGACCCTATCTTTCAGATTACATGCAGGGACAGAAATAGAAAGGCTATCATAGAGGATAGCCTCACTGCTTATACCTTTGGTATCAGGAATACCCTTGTTCTTGGTGGGGACAGGATGATCTATGGGGATCATATAGATGCAAAGGAGGTTTATGATCTGGCTGTCCATGAGGCAATCAGAAACATAAGGGATTTTATCAATAATGAGTTTCAACCCTGTAATAATAAAAATTTTTTTATTGGTGCAGCACTATCCCCTGATGCAGAGGATATTGATATAGAGCTTAAGAAATTTGAAAAAAAGTTAAATGCGGGGGTGGATTTCTTTCAAACACAAGCAATATTCGACATTGAGAAGTTTTCACGGTTTATTAACAGAATAAAGCCATGCGATGCAAGAATAATAGCTGGACTCATATTCATTAAATCAGCCCGGACAGCAGCTTTTCTTAAAGAAAAACTTCCAGGTGTAAAAATGCCCGAATCTATTTTTAATAGAATCACCCATGTTGATGATCCTCTGGAGGAGGCAAAAGATATAATCGTTGATCAGATAAGGGCACTGAAGGGACTTTGTGATGGAGTCCACCTGATGATGCTTGGAAGGGAGGACTCCATACCCGAAATCCTGAAAAGGGCAGGTATAATCAGCGAACCCCCTCATATTTCACAGGGTCTCTGATACCAGCTTCTTTAAAACCCTTTAATCTTAATAAACAGCTATCACATCTGCCGCAGTGGAATTTACCGCCTCTGTAACAGCTCCAGGTAAGGTGGAAAGGCACATTGAGTTCTATGCCAAGAATTATAATCTCCTTCTTGCTCATACTTATTAAAGGGGTTTTTATTTCAATTGCTTCACCTGAAACCCCTCTTTTTGATCCAATCCTGAAACATTCAGCCATTATTCGATAAAATTCAGGCCTGCAATCAGGATATCCGGAAAAATCCACCGCATTTGCACCGATATATATACTATCAGCTCCGATCACTTCTGCCCATGATGCAGCAATTGATAGGAATATTGTATTTCTCATAGGAACATAGGTAATTGGAATATCCTCTCTGTTATAACCAAATGCATTAGGAACCTCAATGGATCTGTCAGTAAGTGCGCTACCACCGATGCTTGAGAGGTTAATCTTTATTATTAAATGCTTTTCAGCACCCAGGATCTCTGCAATCCTCCTTGCAGCCTTTATTTCCTTCCTATGTCTCTGATTGTAATCAAAGGTGATACAATAAACCCTGTTTCCATCACTTTTTGCCTTATATGAACACACAGAACTGTCAAGGCCTCCACTTAATAAGCAAACAGCTTTTTTCATCTTTAAAATCAAATACTTATCTATTGGATCTAATATTTAATATCAGCATTTTTTGCAAATATTAAACATTTAATTTATATTTTACAGATAATTATTTCGAAATATTACAAAAAGTATCCATCCGACCAATGAACCCCCCAACAAATCAGTAAACCAGTGCGCCCCTATAACAACCCTGCTTAAACACACAAGAATTACAAATGTGGTAAAAAGGTAAGAATAAGAGAAATTCGATATCCCTTCATAAAAATACTTCTTTATGATCTCATATAGCGTTCCATAAATCAAAACAGCCCTTATACAGTGACCACTGGGGTATGAATAGGATTTTGTCATATGTTCAAGATATGATCTATACAAAGCCGGATCGGGACGGGGTTTTGTAATAATTTCCTTTAGAATTACTTCAAATATTATTGAGAAAAAGAATAGTAATCCGATTGCAATCCATGCACGGTGGTTACCCTTATAAAAGAGTATAAATATGAGAATAACCGTAATTAACGAGGCTACCTCCAGTTTTGCTGTAAAAGAAAGCAGGGAAAATATAAATACGAGCTTACCGCTGAAAAGTGGATATATGATTCCTTCAACATATTTATCAATAGCAATTGTGAATTTAAAGAATTGCAGGAGGGTGAGGATAAAGAGCATTGTAATAGGAATTTTTAATTCTGATAAATTTTTTTTCTTTTTCATTAAGCCTTTAGTTCTTTTATGAAAAGTCTGATAATATATATTATGTTAAATTTTCTTCATTCTCTTTAAGGCACTCTTTCTCTTTTTAATCCATGTTCGGAGGGATTCTTCTGCCCGTTCCTTCTTAAACCACCCCTTCTTTATTAATTCCCTCACAGGGGCAGCAACTCTCCTTTTATACTGAGGTTTTGAATATTTTGCATAGATATATCCCAGCATGCCAATAAAGATCCCTCCGAAACCATCAAGTATAAGGTCCCACATGGTATCCTCGAGACTGTCCTGGGTTTTCGTACCAAAGATCTTGTCAAAAAAGAATTCCCCTATCTCCCAGAGGGCACCCATTGCAAGCGCAAATATAAATATGAAGAAACTCATATAAAAATAGTTCAGATTAACCCTCCCCGTAAAATGAAGGGAAAAAACCAGTATGAAGGCAAGAATACATATTATTGAAGTATTTAGAAAGTGGAGGAATTTGTCATAGAATCTATATCTTTCATAGAACTCAAAAGTGCTTCCCAGCGCCACATGAAGGTAAAGGGCTACAGTAATAAGAAGATCGATCTCCCATGGAAGTGTAATCTGATAGCTTCTCGCTAATATGCTTGGCAAAAGTGAAACAATTATTGAAACTGTGATACTTCCAGCCTCTATATACTTACCGTAATAGATAGCGTAAGGGATCAGAAGAAGCATTGAAAGTTTTAAGATCCACGAGATGGAGGCATTAATGCTTATTTCTGAAAATGGCTTTCTTCTTTCATATTTAAGCTGCATCCTTTATAAACCCATAAAAGGTTCAATTTTATCTTCAGAAGGTAAGCACCCTGTCACTCTCCATCACCCAACGAGAGAGGTCAATTACTGTTTTTCCTATCTCAATTCCTTCTATCAAATCCTTTTCCCCTATACCCCTTGCTTTACAGCATGTCATACAAGCCTTTATTACCGCGCCCTTCGAGTGAATCTCAGAAAGCATCTGCTGGATGTTATAAAATCCCGTTGGCGTTTCCTGCCCCTTTTTGGATGCAACAACAGCATCACCGAGAAGAAAGATATTTATCTGTGCCCCGTCCCTGATCAATGCCTGTGTGAGTCTGAGGGCATTCCACATCTTTTCAGATCCATATGGTGCATCCTGGATAATAAGTGTGATCTTCATCAGTTACCCCCCTCTCTAAGGTTATATCTACAACTGATCAAGGAATCTCCTTCTCTTTCCTGTTTTCATCCCCTTCTTTTTTCTTTTCGGTGTCAGTCCTGCACCTTAAATCATCTATAATTCAGCTTCTTATTCCAAGCCTTGGAAGAATAAAAAGGGAGATAAAAATCCACAGAATTATTATTATCAATAAGCTTAGAAGGAGCTTCATTTTTACCCTATATGTTTATTGCGAATCCAACCGGGCAGAAAAATGCCTTCCCTTGTAATTTACTGATTAGCATCGATCCCGCCTTCAGTCCACTACAATGACACAGACCTATCCTTTCAACCTCTGATTCCCTTAAATAAGATACGGTTTCATTAAACTGCTCTTCACCTGCATATTCAAGATGCGTTCCGCCTATCAATACCTTAATCTTCATGTTGAACTTTTTTCTTACATACTCCATGGTATTTATGATACCTGCATGACCGCATCCAATAACAACAACAAGTGACCCATCTGATTCAATGACAAGGGCTTGATCATCGATAACATCATCCGCAATGAATTCTCCATTCCTCTTAACACGTAGATCAGGATCACCTTTTTCAATCTTGTTTATACGGGGTATCTCTCCGGTAAGGTATACCCCCGGTGATATTTCCCTCCACGAGCTTGACAAATCAAAATCTGCTCCCATTCCTTCGAGCGCCTCTTTTTTATATGGCATACCAACATAAACATACCTGTTGTCCTGGAATGAATACCTATCTTTAAATACCTCTGGATGTGCATAGACCTTGATTCTCCCTGTTATTCTCAAAAGTGCCGGTAGTCCTCCTGTATGATCTATATGGCCATGACTGAGAATGATCCCTGAAAGACCTTTAAGATTAACCCCTAACCTTGGCGCATTATTTGTTACAGATATACCTGCAGGACCTGGATCGAATATAAATCGAGAAGCATCCTTCTCAATATATGCTGAAAATCCATTTTCAGCATAAATACCCCCAATCTTACCTGGCAGTGTATTCTCGGTTATAATTACAATCTTCCCAGCCATAAAACCCCCTTTTAATTTTATTCATCCCCATCACCTTTATTTTTATCGTTTTTTTCATTTTTAATACTGCAGGTTTTCAATTCCTCCATTGTGTAAAATATCCTTCCACATTCCTGGCACCGCCAGAAAGATCCACTTCATGTTCCTTGAACCTCCATCTCCCTTCTGCAGAATGGACAATCCATAGTCTCCCTCCTTCAGAAAAAGTATTTATTCCTTAACACCAGGCTTTCTTAAAATATTCATCATTGGACACCATCCACTAAAAGCTGACTGAATCTGATTGAGTCCAACAAATACTGTGAATAACAACCAATATCTTGAATGTATAATGCTCAAAACCACACTGAGAACTGTAAATAACCCAGCAATAAGTCTTAATGCCTCATTCATACGCATATTCCAGATTAACCTCCTGAATGTGCATCAGAATCAATTTTACCATAGATAAGATAGTAAACAACAGGGACAACAGCTATTGTAAATATCGTTGATGCAAAGACCCCGAATATGAGAGACCATGCAAGTCCTGAAAATATCGGGTCCAGTGTTATAACCCATGAGCCCAGTGCAGCTGATGCTGCTGTTAAAAATATTGGCCTTATTCTAATGGATCCAGCTTCTATAATTGCATCCATAAGTGATATTTTCCCTTTTTCCCTTTCACTGATAAGCTGAATAAAATCGATAAGTATTACAGAATTTCTAACAACTATTCCTGCAAGGGCAAGGACACCGATCATAGCTGTTGCAGTAAAAAATATAGGATTCTCGAACTGTCCTATCTTTCCACCAGAGATCAGATTGAGTATGGAAAACCCTGGAAGGATACCGATCATTGTAAGTGGAATTGATATCATTATAAGAAGTGGAGTGAGAAAACTTCCTGTCTGTGCAACAAGAATAATGTATATCCCGGCAAGTGCAAATATATAAGCAAGCCCCATATCCCTGAATACATCAACAGTTATCTTCCATTCCCCTTCCCCTCTCCACACTATATTATACCCTTCAGGAAGCTTATTCGAACTGAAATATCTCCACATCTCTATAATAGAATAAACAGGACTGGATCCCGCCGTTTCTCCAAATACATAAACGACCCTTTTTAAATTCTTATGGTATATGGTCTTTTCAATTAAGCCATCTCTCAGGTTAACAAGCTCGGCAAGCGGTATTAACCTATTTTCTCTATTCTTAATCGGAACCTGATAGAGATCACTAATTGATGAACGTTCACTCACAGGAAACCTCAATTTTATTTGAACAGGATTTCTTTCTCCCTCAATATGGGCAATACCTGCTTGACCTCCATTGAGTGAGATCATTATGGATTGAACTATCTCTTCCTTGGATATCCCATGTATTGCAGCCTTTCTTTCATCGATATAGAAATATATCTTTTTCTGTTCATCCTCAACTGTATCATCAATATCAACAACATTTTCCGTTTTTGAAAATATTTCTTTAACTCTGCGCGAAACATCTATAAGCTCACTGTATGGTCGATCAGTCCTTCCATAAACCTCTGCAACGATTGTCGATATCACAGGTGGACCAGGAGGGATTTCTACTATTTTGATCTTTGCACCCGTTCTCCACGCTATATCCTCTATATCCGCCCTTATCCTCAATGCAATCTCATGACTCTGCTGTTTCCTCATGTATTTTGGAGCAAGATTAACCCTTATATCTGCCACATTACTACCTTCCCGCATATAGTAATGTCTCACCATCCCATTAAAATCTATTGGAGATGCATTCCCCACATAGATTTGATAATCCATTACTTCAGCAACCGTTTTTAAATAATCTCCCACCATCCTTGCTACCCTATCTGTTTCCTCAATCGTTGTTCCCTCAGGAGTATCAATAACAATCTGAAGTTCATTTCTATTATCAAAAGGAAGCATCTTGACGGGAACAAATCTGAAATAAACAAGCATGAATGATATGATTAGCAAAAGGATAATGAATGAAAGAAATAGATAGGAGAGAAGTCTATTCCTTAGAAATGGTATCATTATCTTTCTATAAATTTTAATGGTCATCGACCCTTTAATATCATAGGCCTCCTCTCCCCTTCCATATTCCCCCTTAAGCATATGATATGTTGCCCATGGAGTAACTGTGAACGCGACAACAAGAGACATAAGCATAGCAAGAGAAACATTGAATGGTATGGGTCTCATATACGGACCCATCATTCCTGTCACAAAATACATTGGAAGTATTGCCACGATAACAGCAAATGTTGCAATAATAGTTGGTGGTCTCACCTCATCAACAGCAGCAAGCGTCGCCTCAAGAGGAGGATCAAGTTTTAGCTTGATGTGTCTGTGTATGTTCTCAACATCAACAATTGGATCATCAACAAGAAGACCAAGAGAAAGGATAAGCGCAAATAGTGTTACCCTGTTTATAGTATACCCAATTAAAAGGCCACAAAAGAGTGTTACAGCAAGTGTAATTGGAACAGCAAGTGCAACTATGGCAGCTTCCTTCCATCCGGGAGTAAGTCCAATAAGAACGACAATTGTAATTATTGCAATGAATAGATGCTTTATCAACTCATTGACCTTTTCGTTTGCTGTTTCACCATAATTTCTTGTTATTAAAACATGAATATCATCAGGAATTACGGTTTTCTTAAACTCCTCAATTTTTTCCATAATACCCTCTGCAACATGAACTGCATTTGCTCCCTTCACCTTTGCAACAGCTATTGTAACGGCGGGATATTCAAGATTTCTTTCCGGTAATATTTCTGTTTTTCTAAAACTAAATGCCGGGCCGAAACATATCCTTGTATAAGATGTTATTTCTTCAGGTGCATCAACAACATCTGCAATATTTCTAAGATAAATTGGTCGACCATCCTTAATGCCAACAACAAGATCCCGCAACTCCTCAACAGAATGGAAATACGGACCAGTTTCTACGACCATTTCTCTTCCCTTTTCCGAAAAACTTCCTGCAATAAGGTTTGAATTAAAGGATTGTATCGATCTCATTACCTCAAGAGATGTTAAGTTATATGCAAGCATAGATTCAGGGTTTATTACCATCCGCAGTTCCCTCTTTCTCCCGCCAACTGTATAAGTAGTGGAGGCATTTCTGATCTGCTGAAGTTTATCGACCAACTCATCGGCAACCCTTCTTAACTCATAATCGCCCTTTTTTTTCTGACCACAGTGTAATAGTAACAATAGGAATGTCATCGATGGATATTCCCTTTATTGACCATCCTTTTACGTCTGGTGGAAGTAAATGCTGAGTTGAAATGAGTTTATCGTAAAGTTTTACAAGACTCCTTTCCTTATCCTCTCCCACACGAAAACGTGCAGTTATAATCGAGATGCCAGGCTTTGACATGGAATAGACATATTCGATTCCGTCTATTTCCATTAATTTTCTTTCAACTGGTGTTGAAATAAGCTTTTCAACCTCCTCAGCACTGGCACCTGGGAATGATATCGTTATATCAACAAATGGAACAACAATCTGTGGCTCCTCTTCCCTTGCAGTAACAATTAATGCCACAAATCCAAGGAGAATGGAGATGAGTATAAAGATAGGGGATAGGTTTGAGACAAGAAATACCCTTGTAACCTTTCTTGTGAAGGACTCCTTAACTGCCATCCCTGCTTGTTATTCCCTGATTATAAGGATATCTCCTTCATTAAGTCCTGAAAGGATCTCTATATCCTCACCATAGAGTTTTCCTGTTTTTATGTGTCTAATAACGCTCTTCCCATTCTCTTTACAGTAAACAAATTCTACCTGACCTACTCTTTGAACAGACTTTTCAGGAATCAGTATAGTTTCTTTCCATCCTGTTGGTATAAATGCTTTCCCGAACATTCCCGGGAACAACCCCTTAACATTTGGAAGCTGAATTTTTATGGTAAAATCTCTGCTGGTTCGATCCATAGAATAAATAATTTCTCTTATATCGCCTGTTATTTCCTTACCTATAGCATCAACATGGACCTGAATCTTCTGCCCCTTCTTTATTATTCCAGCAAGCCCTTCACGAACAGTTGCCTGAAACTTAACAACATCTCCTCCCTCTATTGTTAACAAAGGCTTCCCGGGAATACACATATCACCCGGATCAACCATTCTTGAAACAACATAACCATCTATGGGAGATTTTATTATGAGATGGTCCATTAGAGATTCTGCTTCAATGAACAAGCTCCTCCATCCTTCTCTCTTCAGCCAGTGAGACTTTATAATTTGTTTCCATAGCCTCAAGATCATACCTGGTTACTGCATCCTGTGAATAGAGTCTTATGAAGCGGTTATAGTTAATCTCCGCCCTCTCTCTATTTGCCCTGGCTGATTGAAGGGAAGCCCGGGCCTGTTCAATTCTGGATTTTACATCCCTGTCATCAAGTAAAATAAGAACATCTCCTCTCCTTACTCTGTCACCTTCTTTAACCTTAATATCGAGGATTCTTTCCATAATTCTTGAAGAAACATCAACCCTTATCTCAGGAATCACGGTTCCAGCAACTTCCTCAAAACTCCTTACCCTTATTTTTTCAACCTTTACTTCCCTTCCTTTAATATCAATGCCTGGTGGACCCTCAACCCTTCCAGGTTCGATCCTCCTTCCTGTAATTCTGCCTTGGAGCCAGAGGAGCATCAGCAGAAGAACGATAATAAATAAAGATGTCTCAATGATCTTTATCTTTGTTTTTCTTTCCATATCTTTACAATTAGAGATATGCTTTTTTAATCCTGAGTATCATCGCTTTGAAACACACTTTAAAATCGCACCTCCCTATAAATCCCTCCAGATCCTTTATCACCTCTTCAAGCTTATCCTCAGTGTCTGCAGTAAGAATGATATCAGCAGTTCCCGGAAACAGGATCGTCCCTAACCTCCGCATATCACCTGAAACACCTCTCACATCAGATATGTTCATGTAACAATTTACCCTCTTCTTATCAAGGATACCCATTACCTCTTCAACTATAGATGAACTGCAGAAAATAAGAAGCAACTTTAACTCATTCATTGAATCTCTTTCTATTTCTATCAGTCTATCATACCTGCCATCAGTTTTAACTCAGCGATGCTTACATTGTAATCAAAGATAGCCTTTATCTCCACAAGTCTCTGCTCTTTTAATCTTGTTTCAGCCTGAAGAAGTTCAACAATCCCTGCAATCCCCGCCCTGTACCTGTTTTCAATTATTCTCAATGCCTCCTCTGCATGATCAACACTCTTTCGAGCCACATTTATCCTCTCCCTTGCAGAATTAACCTCAAGATAGGTTTTTCTTATCTGATAATTAATAAGGCTTTCATAATTTTGCCGCATATATTTTATCCTTTCATAATCTGCTTTTTCCTCCTCCCTTTTTGAATAATC
>JBBIRW010000002.1:0-338272 GCA_037441565.1 Deltaproteobacteria bacterium
ACTGCAAAATAAAGAATGATGACAAGGAAAAGGGCATTAAGGGTATAGACCTCAGTTACTGTTGTGTTCATCCAGAAGGAGTATGAAAAGGCGAAAAGGAGTGTGGAGAGAAGGGATGATGATTTAAATGAAGCAAGGAAAGGCTCTTGAGCCACAAGACCTGCGGTCGGATATGAAGAAAAGTGCACGTATAGAACCTTTATGCTTAACAGGTAAAGGAGCATCAGTGTAAGGAATCCGGATACAAGGGAAAGTAAATTAAACCTGAAGCATATATCGCCAAATGGCAGAAGAGAAAAGCCCTTTCCTATAAGATTAAACATAGGGTGTCCTGGAGGGTGGGAAATGCCAAGGGTCCATCCCGTTATAATGAATTCCGGTGCATCCCTCCAGTAAATAGTCGGACAGACAGTTATAACATATATAACAAAAACGAGGAAAAGGGGGTGAACATTCATCCACCCCCTTTTTACAAATTTAAAAACCTGCACACAGAACATTAATTTGAAACGTCATTGCTCGTATTGGTAGGCTCTCTTACTGTCTCAGTCACCTTCCAAACATCAACCGTCGCATCTGTGTCGATATTTCCTGTTGCCCGTGCTGTAAATTGATTTCCAGTTGTATTTATACTTGCCCAGAATGTTTTATAGTACTTCGGAATAGATGCAGGAACATATCCTATGTGGGCAAACCCAGTACCTGCCAATGCCTCCGGAGAACTGGTATAGGTGGGTTCGCTTTTTGCAAAATGAAAGGCATTATTTTCAGCAAAATATGCAGTCTCAGCGGTGTATATGCCCGAAAGTATGGTCCTTGCCTCACTCTGCTTGGACTTTGCCTGGAATTTCAGGAACTGGGGAATGGCGATTGCAGCAAGGATTCCGATAATGGCAACAACTATCATGAGCTCAATCAGTGTAAATCCTTTTTTGCCCCTGATCCACATCCTGAATCACCTCCTTTCTTATAATCTTTTATTTTACACTTACGAATCCCCCGAAGAAATTTCCGCCTTCTTTACATGCAACATTTTTGCCAGGATAAAGAACCCTTAAAAATCAATAAGTTTCTCAACTTTAATCCCTATGGTCCTATGAAAAAATTACAAATATCGTCGATATGAGTTACAATTTTTGTAACCCTGTAGCGCTTAGCCCCCATTCTCCTCCTCTTCAAGATATACGCCGTATTTTTCCAGTCTGTATCGAAATGAACGGGGTGTGAGATTAAGGAGAGATGCAGCCTTTTTCTGCACACCGTCTGCCTTTTTTAATGCCTGAAGAAGTATATGCCTTTCAATTTCAGAAAGTGTCTTTTCAAGATCTATCCCCTCCGGCGGGATATCGTATTTAAAAGGCGGGATCTTCTCAAATCTCCCCCTTAACTCCTCAGGAAGAACATCCTCTGATATGTATTCGCCACTTTCAAGGGCAACAGCCCTTTCAATAAAATTCTCAAGCTCCCTTACATTCCCTGGAAAATCATAAGACATAAGGATCCTCATCGCCTCCGGCTTGATACCCTTTATATCCTTGCTAAATTCATTGCTAAACTTTTTTATAAAATGCTCAGCAAGAAGGGGTATGTCCTCCTTCCTTTCCCTGAGGGGTGGAATCCTTACCTGAATAACATTCAGTCTGTAGTAAAGGTCATCCCTGAACCTCCCCTCTTTCACCTCAAGCTCTATATCCCTGTTTGTTGCTGAAATAATCCTTACATCCACCTCTATATCCTCAACACCACCAACCCTTCTGAAACACCTTTCCTGTATAGCCCTGAGGAGCTTCACTTGAAGTGAAGGCGATATTTCACATATCTCATCGAGAAAGATAGTTCCTCCATTAGCAAGTTCAAATAACCCTTCCTTGTTGCTTATTGCACCTGTAAATGCACCTTTAACATGTCCAAAGAGTTCACTTTCAAGGAGGGTTGGTGGAATTGCGGAACAGTTTATAGCAACAAATGGTCCATCCTTCCTTGGACTGTTAAAATGTATTGCTCGTGCAACAAGCTCCTTTCCTGTCCCGCTTTCGCCAACGATCAACACGTTGACCTTTATACCTGATACCTTCTTTATCAGTTCAAAAAGTGAAAGCATGGATGCGCTTTTTCCTATGATATTCTCAAAGCTGTATGTTTTCTCAACCTCTTTTCTGAGAAGGATGTTTTCTCTTTCAAGCCTCCTTTTATCAAGTGCATTCCTTACAATGATCCTCAATTCATCAAGTTTGAACGGCTTGATTATGTAATCGTAAGCACCGAGCTTCATCGCCTCCACAGCGCTTTCTGCTGTTGCATAAGCTGTTATCATTATTGTAATTGCATCGCATCCCATCTCCCTCATCTTCCTCATCAGCTTTATTCCATCCATCTGTGGCATAACCATATCCGTTATTACAAGGTCGTATGATAATCTCTCGATAAGCTCGAGGGCTCTGTTTCCATTTGGTGAAACATCAACCCTGTAGCCCTCTTCTTCAAAGAATGCCTTCAGCATTTCCCTCATCCCCTTTTCATCATCAACAACAAGGATCCTTTCCTTAGCCATTCTTAAATCACGCTTCAAAAAATATCCATCAGTTTTCCGGAATAAATATCCTGAAGGTTGTTCCCCTTCCTCTCTCGCTTTTTACTTCAATCTCTCCCCCATGTGATTCAACTACGGATCGAACAGCTGTAAGTCCGAGACCTGTTCCACCTTGCTTCTTTGTAAAAAAGGGATCAAATATATACGGAAGATCATCAGCATCAATTCCGCATCCTTTATCAGAGACATAGATCTCAACACCCCTTCTCTCTCCCAGCCTCTCTCTGGCTACAACCTCAATCTCACCACCATCCGGCATTGCATCAATGGAATTCCTCAGTAAGTTCCAGAATACTTCACTAAACTGTGATGGATCTACATATACCCTCAGGTCAGAGGGGATATTCAGCCTGACCTTTATTTCCGATGAAAAATTTGGATCCTGCTTAAGCATCTCCATGGGCGCTTCAATTATTCCTTTAAGCTTAACCTTCTCCCTTTTAAGGGGAGGTGGTTTTGCAAAAAGGAGAAAGTGCGTGATTAACCTGTTTAACCGCTCCGTTTCCCTGAGAACAATATCCATAAGTTTCCTGTCCCTTGCCCTTAAATACTCCCTCTCCCTTAACATCTGAATGCATCCACTCATTGAGGCAAGTGGATTTCTTATCTCATGGGCAATACCTCTTGCGAGCTTTCCAATAGTGGCAAGTTTATCAGATATGATTACCTTCTGTTGCAATTCCTTTATCTCTGTTAAATCCTGAAAGACCATTATTAAACCTGAGACCCTTCCCCCATCATCGATTAGCGGATACAGGGAATATCCGATATAAATCCTTCCTCCGTCCTTTTTTATATAATAGCTTTCGCCCCTTTTAATGCTCCCATCGGTGGTGATCTTCCCTTTTAAAAATTCGAAATGCTCATCGATCCTCTTTCCTAACAGTTCCGAAATTCTACAGCCTGTAATTTCCCTTGCTGCTCTGTTTGCAAAGAGTATCTTACCATCAAGATCAGCTGTTATGATGCCGCTTGCAATGCTCTCAATCATGTTTATGTGAAGTGTCTCAAGTCTTTTTAAATCCTGCTCCCTTTCCTCAAGCCTCTTTCCTGTTTTCTGTATTCTGTCAGTGAGATAACCGCAGAGAAAACCTGCAAGAAAGAAGGATGTTGTGTTATTAAAGAACACATAAAAATAATCGATGAACCTTATATTTCTTTCAAGAGAAAAGAACGGGTTTATCTTGCCCATGCCTTGAAGTATTAGAAGTGCTCCGTAGAACAGGCTTGATACTGCTGAACCGATAAGTGCTCCCTTCTTAAACATGAGTATGCTTGCATTGAGGATCGATATTATATAGAGAAAGGGGAATATGCTATCGACTCCACCTGTAAGATAAATAACTGCTGTTATGAAGATAGAGTCCCAGAGAATCTGAAGATAATTTAGCAGTGAAAGTCTTTTCGTTTCAAGGAGCAATATGGAGAAAAGGATTGTAACAAGATAGGTTAAAGCTATCAGTCCATAGAGGTATGTTATCGGTTTTTCCAAAATGGATTCCGCACTCTTTGAATGAACAAAGGCAGCTACACCCAGCATTATCGTAACTACAACAAGTCTTATGAATATTACCCATTGAAGCTTATAAAAGGGGTCTTCGGATGTTTTTTTCATAAGCTCAAATTACCCACCCACAGCACCTGCAAGGTTGAATATCGGAAGATACATGGAAATAACGAGACCACCTATCGTTATTCCAAGGAATATCATCAGGGCAGGCTCAAGCAGTGATGTAAGTGCATCTATGGCTGCATCCACTTCTTCCTCGTAAAAATCGGCAATCTTTGCGAGCATGCTGTCAAGTGCACCTGTTGCCTCTCCCACACTTATCATCTGAACAACCATAGGCGGGAATACCTTGGTTTCCATAAGAGGGTCAGAGATCGTTTTCCCCTCACTTATACTTGACCTTGTTTTCATTATGGCATTTTCAATGACCACATTTCCTGCAGCCTTTGCAACAATCTCAAGGGCATCGAGTATGGGAACACCGCTTGCAACCATTGTTCCCAGTGTCCTTGTAAATCTTGCAACAGCTATCTTGACGATAAGTGGACCTATTACTGGAGCCCTTATAAGAAACCTGTCAATAAAGGCTTTTCCCCTTTCGGTTTTGTAAAATCTTCTCAGCACAAAGAGCAAAGCTACCACTGAAAAGATTATTATATAGATGTTTCTCCTTACAAAATTGCTTAGATTTATCACAAATTGCGTTGGTGCAGGAAGTGCTGAACCAAAATCAGAAAACATCTTCTGAAATGTTGGGATGACATAAACAAGGATTACCATCGTAACAATAACTGCGACAGCAAGGATTGTTAAGGGATAAAACATTGCACCCTTTACCTTTCTCTTAAGCCTTACGGATTTTTCCATATGTAGTGCAAGTCTGTTAAGGATTGTGTCCAGGATACCACCGACCTCTCCCGCTGCAATGAGATTTACATAAAGTGTATCAAAAATCGATGGATGCTTCCTTAAGGCATCAGCCAGGGTTGATCCACCCTCAACATCCTTTTTTACCTGAAGTATTGTATCTTTGAAGGTTTTGTTCTGCTGCTGATTTCCAAGTATATCAAGACATTGAACAAGTGGTAAACCCGCATTTATCATCGTTCCAAACTGTCTTGTGAAAACAGCGATATCCTTTTCCTTTACCTTCCTTCTGAAGAATGGAATTGTAAATCTAAACTCCTTTGGTTTTGGCCTTATCTTTACGGGCTGTATCTGCTGCCGCCTCAACATGATGGTAACTACTGTTTCATTGGGCGCATCCATCTCTCCGCTCACCATACTGCCCTGTCGTGTTTTTCCTTCATAAATGTATATGGGCATTTAAAATCCTCCTTTTATTTGATTCTTTCAGGGTTATGGGAAAGGGATGCAAGCATCTGCTTGAATTCATCTACATCAGGGGATCTGCCGATTGCGTCTTCAAGTGTTATAAGCCTTCTCTGATAAAGTGAAGCGAGAGACTGATTCATTGTCTGCATTCCATGCTTTGCCTGACCAACCTGCATATGGGAATATATCTGATGTATCTTCTCCTCCCTGATGAGATTCCTTATTGCAGGAGTTGGGATCATTATCTCAACAGCAAGAACCCTTCCAGATCCTGTTGCCTTTGGTATCAGCAGCTGCGAAATAATCCCTTCAAGCACAAAGGAGAGTTGCGCACGAACCTGAGATTGCTGATACGGGGGAAAAACATCTATTATCCTGTTTATCGTCTGAACGGCAGTATTTGTATGGAGTGTTGCAAAAACAAGATGTCCCGTCTCCGCAATGGTAAGGGCAGCCTCTATGGTTTCAAGATCCCTCATCTCACCAATAAGTATAACATTCGGATCCTGTCTCAGGATATACCTCAATGCCTTCTTGAAAGATTGTGTATCAGATCCAATCTCCCTTTGATTGACAATGGACTGTTTGTGAGGATGCAGATACTCGATAGGATCTTCTATTGTTACGATATGCTCCTGTCTTTCAGAATTGATCTTGTCTATCATTGAAGCAAGAGTAGTTGATTTCCCACATCCTGTTGGACCTGTTACAAGAACAAGCCCTCTCGGTTTTCTGCAAAGCTCATTAACAATGGGTGGAAGCCCGAGCTCTTCGAAACTCCTTATCTTGTATGGTATTGCCCTGAATGCTCCAGCAACTGCACCCCTTTGCATATAAATGTTTGCCCTGAATCTGCTCAATCCCTTAACGCCGAAGGATAGGTCAAGCTCGTTTTCCTCTTCAAACCTGAATCTCTGGCTATCCGTCAGTATGCTGTAACAGAGCTGTTTGGAATCCTGGGGGGTCAATACAGGAAATTCCTTAAGAGGGACAACCTTTCCATTTATTCTCAGAACAGGAGGAGTTCCTGTTGTTATATGGAGGTCTGAAGCACCTTTCTCTATCATTATCCGAAGCAGATCATGAAGGTTTAGTGCCATAAGCATCGCTCCTTTTATCAATCTGGAGCAGTGTTCCTCAAAACCTCTTCGAGGGATATAATGCCCTGCTTCAATTTATTTATCCCGCTCTGCCTTAAGGTTTTCATTCCCTGTCTCACTGCCTCCCTTTTAATCTCAAGTGAAGATGCACCTGTAAGGATTAGCTCCCTTATCTCGTCAGTCATCGCCAATACTTCATACAATGCTATTCTCCCTTTGTAACCTGTATTGTTACAAATGGAGCATCCTTTACCCCTGTAACACGTTATCTTTGTTGCATCATCAGGTTTAACACCTATATCGATCAACGCTTGAAGGGGAACTTTAACAGACTCCTTGCATTCATTGCATATCTTTCTTGCAAGTCTCTGCGCTGCAACAAGATTGACTGATGATGATACAAGAAATGGTTCAACGCCCATGTTAAGTAATCTGTTGATCGTCTGAGGTGCATCATTTGTATGAAGAGTGCTTAACACAAGGTGACCGGTAAGCGCTGCCTTAACTGCAATTTCTGCTGTCTCGAAATCCCTTATCTCACCAACCATTATGATATTTGGATCCTGACGGAGAAAAGCTCTTAGTGCTGTTGCAAAATTAAGACCTATTTCCTCATGCATTTGCACCTGATTGATACCAGGAAGATTGTATTCGACAGGATCTTCTGCTGTTATGATATTTCTTCCTGTTGTGTTAAGCTCTGTTAGCGCTGAATAGAGTGTTGTTGTCTTTCCACTTCCCGTTGGTCCTGTTACAAGAACCATTCCGTAAGGTTTTGATATTGCCTCTTTGAAAAGTCTCAGCTGGTCTTCTTCAAAGCCCAGTTTTGTCATATCGAGCTGGAGACTCGATTTATCAAGTATCCTCAATACTATCTTCTCTCCGAATATCGTTGGAATAACAGAAACCCTGAAATCTATGTCTCTATCTTTACTGATTTTCAATTTTATCCTTCCATCCTGCGGAAGCCTTCTTTCAGCTATATCAAGCTGTGCCATTATCTTAACCCTTGAGATAATTGCGTTCTTCAACTTCATAGGGGGCTTGAGCATTTCATAAAGCACACCGTCAATCCTGTACCTTATTCTGAATTCCTTTTCATAGGGCTCCATATGAATATCACTTGCTCCCTTCTTAATTGCATCATGAAGGATAAAATTAACAAGCTTGACAACAGGTGCCTCTTCAACCTCCCTTTCAAGTTCCCTTACACTTATTTCTTCTTCCTCTCTAACAATTTCCACATCAACATCCTCAATTGTTTCAGCTATCGAATCAATTATTGAATCGGCAACATCATAATATTTCTCTATTGCCTTTGATATCTGACTATCAGAAGCAATAACAGCCTCTACATTGTAACCCGTTATAAATTTTATATCCTCAAGTGTATGAACATTTGAGGGATCAGATACCGCAACAATGAGTGTTGAACCGACACGATTTATAGGTATAAGTCTTTCTTTGTGGGCTATTTCGCTCGGAACAAATTTAATGAGTTCAGGATCAATATCGTATTCCGAAAGATTTACAAAGGGGATCCCATACTGTTTGCTAAGGAAGGAAATGAGTGTTTCTTCATTAATAAAGCCCAGCTTTATCAGTATGTTTCCGATTTTCCCTCCGACCCTCTTCTGCTCCTCAAGAGCCTTCTGAAGTTGGGCCTGTGTTATAACACCCTTCTTTACAAGTATTTCACCTAATTTTTCAGACATGTACTCCTGTCACTCATAATCCTTTTCTCCTTGATATACTAATAAATAGAAGAACGGTTTGTCAAGACAGAATCGCTCAGTCCCACTTTCTTCTGTCATCGATCTTTTTTACTTTATCGGGTATGGTTCCTGAAGGAACAAACTCAACCTCTCCACGCAACTTCATTATCTCCCTCATGGAGTTTTTCAACTGCTCTGAAAGTGTGATTCTATTGACTTCCTCAGACTCAGGCTCAACCATCAAAACCATTTCATCCCTGTGATCCTTTTTTGTAATAACAAGTTGATATCGCGAAATCCCTTTACAGGTAGAAACAACCTGATCAACCTGCCATGGATAAATAAATATGCCCCGAACCTTTGTTGATTCCCCAACCCTGCCAAGGATTCTTAAAAGCCTCGGCGACGTCCTTCCGCAGGCACAGATATCATCACTCATTACGGATATATCGCCTGTTGCAAATCTAATAAGGGGGTAGGTCTCATTGAATGCAGTAAAAACAACCTCACCAGGTTCACCCTTTCCTGCAGGCTCTCCTGTGTCGGGATTAATGATCTCTACAAAGACATCTTCAATTATGTGCATCCCGTTTTTCTCCGAGCATTCGTAAGAAATAATCCCTATATCTGCAGTTCCGTATCCCTGTCTCACATAGATTCCGTAAATCTCTTCAAATTCCCTTCTTACACTTTCCGAAAGCATCTCCGCAATAACAAATGCACGTCTCAGGAAAAGCTCACCTTTGATATTCACACCGAGTTCCTCAGCCCTCTTCAGTATTATTCCAAGGAAGCTTGGTGTTCCAACATAACCATTGACAGGAATCCCTTTCAGTATGCCTATCTGGATATCTGTATTTCCTGGACCTGTTGGAACAACAACACATCCTATTGACTGGAGTCCTTCATCAAGCATAAAGCCAAGCGGGGAGAGATGATAGGATGTTGTGTTTATAACAATATCGCCCTTTCTGAATCCTGCGGAATAGAGCGCTTTTGCAAAATTCCAGTAATCAAGCCTTCTCCCTTCAGGCTCGTATATAGGACCGGGGGACTGATATACACGCTTCACATCCCTTATGTCCTTTGCGGCAAAACCACCAAATGGGGGGTTTTCACTCTGCAGGCGAGGAAGATCGGTTTTTTTAAGCACAGGGATTTTTATGAGATCTGAGGCAGCTCTTATATCTTCGGGTTTCAATCCCTCCCTCTCCATTATCCTTCTAAATCCCGGAGAGTTGCTGAAGGCATACCTTACAATTTCCCTGACTCTCCTGTCATAGTATTCCTTCCTCGCATCCGGATGCATCATCTCCATTTCTGGATCAAGGCAGCCTGTCCTCTCCTTCATAAAAGCCCCCTCACGAAAGCCACCTTTTTCTTCTCTTATAGTGCTTCACATCCCTGTAGCTCTTCCTCTTTCCAACTTCAGTGAGCCCCAGATAGAACTCCCTTATATCCTCGTTCTCCTTTAGTTTATTAGATGGTCCATCAAGCACAATCCTTCCATTTTCCATAACATATCCATACTCCGCAATAGATAGTGCAAGCCTTGCATTCTGTTCAACAAGGAGGATGGATGTCTTCTCATCCCTGTTTATCCTCTGTATTATTTCAAAGATCTCTGCAACAAGAAGCGGGCTCAAGCCCATTGATGGCTCGTCGAGGAGCATGAGTTTTGGATTTGCCATCAATGCCCTTCCGATAACAAGCATCTGCTGTTCACCGCCGCTCAAATAGCCAGCAAGGACCTTCCTCCTTTCAAGAAGCCTCGGGAAATAGTGATAAACCATCTCCATATTCCTTTTGAGATCCCTGCTACTTTTTATTGTATGCCCTCCTGCTATGAGATTCTCCTCAACGGTGAGATCCTCAAATACCCTTCTTCCCTCCATTACCTGAAATATACCCATCCTCACGATCTCCTCAGCAGGAAGCTTATCTATCCTTACACCCATAAATTCAATACTTCCATCCGTTACCTCCCCATCCTCAGCCTTGAGCAATCCGGAGATAGCCTTAAGGGTTGTGCTTTTTCCTGCGCCATTGTTCCCCAGTATTGTAACAATCTGTCCTTCCTTAACTTCAAGTGAAAGTCCTTTTAGCACAAGAATCACATCACTGTATATAACCTCTATGTTGTTTACACTCAGAAATGAACCCATCTTCTCCTCTGAATGTTTTTGGACCCTCCCTTCAGAAAGGGAGGGTCCATATAAAGGTCAGATACGGATAATCCTATTACCAGCCAATGAACCTCTTTTCCCTTGCAATCTCAACATCCTTTACAAAAACAAGCTTACCGTTGCTTACCTTGTAGATCTTCTCCTTTACATTCGGTCTATGATCATCAGGTGTAAATGTAATCGGTGCACATAGACCACCAGTATCAAAGTTTCTCAATGTTTCAAGCGCCGCCTTTATATTTGGACCTGTATACTCACCCTTTACCCTTTTAAGGGCTTCCCACATAACCATCATGGTGGTCCAGCCCTGAACATAACGAATGGTATGCGTATCATTGGGATGATACTTTCTGTGTGCCTCCATAATCGCCTTCATCCCAGGCACATTTTCACCCCAGAAGGCAAAGGGAACCATTCCGTATGCCCTTTCATCAGCAGCAGGTCCTGCAAGTTTGGGAAGATTCTCATCAAATCCCCAGTTGTTGATGATAAACTTTGTCCTGAGACCAAGCTTTGCAGCATCCTTAAGTATTGTTGCTGTTGACATGGTTGTTCCGCCAACCCATGCCCAGTCTGGGTCGAATCCCTTCATAGAAAGGAGCTGTGAGGTTGCATCAAGCGCAGTTAGCGCAACGTTCTGATCAGGACCTATGTCTATTCCAAGCTCCTGGGCAAATGCCTTTCCTGCAGGTATGGGTGCCCTTCCATAACCAACATCAGGATATATGAACACAACCCTTGGCTTCCTCCCTTTCGCCTCAGGGAAGTGCTCTGTTATCGTCTCGTTTACATACTTCATGGCCATCCTTATGGCATCAGAATAGCTCGTTCCAACAAAGAAGTTGTAGGGTGTCTTGGATGGATCATTAAGGTGGGATGAGTAAGAGGCTGACATGTATACTACCTTCTCCTCATTTATGGTTTTGCTCAATGCCTCTGTATCTCCTGTTCCCCACCCCTGAATGATCTGAACATTGTGGGCATCCCTCAGATTTTTGTATGTCTTTACTGCCTCAGGGATCTTGTAACCATAATCGTTGGCAAGAAGCTCGATGGGGATTCCATGCACACCACCGTGCTCATTAATATATCTTGCGGCGTCCACTGCACCCTGTGCATAATCCTTTCCCACATCCGATGTTGGTCCTGTCATATCAAAGATTCCACCAACCTTGATAACCTTGGGTTTCTGCGCCTCACCCGGTGCAATAAAAACAAAGGCAAACAAAACTGCAAAGATTGAAGAGAGTTTTAGAACAATGTGGATTCTTTTCATATGCTACCTCCTTTCGGTTTTGTTTATTTTGATATATCTTGCCTCTCCCATCTGTCTTCTTTCTCCTGCTTACTCCACCTCCCCATCTTTTTTACCCCTTAATCCCTGAATCAGTAAGAAAAGGGCCAGAGTTTCCAGTATGCCTTAATCGTCCTCCATCTTTCAGCCAGACCATCAGGCTCAAAGATGAGGAATGCTATGATAATCAATCCAAATACCGCTTCCTGAAGACCTGTGATCGCACCTATTATCCCTGGATAGATCCTTCCAAAATATGATGCCGTAATCCTCAATATCTCGGGAAGTGCAGTCATGAATATTGCACCAAATATAGAGCCAAGGATGCTTCCGAGACCACCAACAATGATGATGCCGAGGTAGTAGAGAGAAAGCCAGAGCGGGAAGTGTTCAGGTGAAATGATCCCCACATAATGACCCCATAGACTCCCTGTTATCCCTGCATAAAATGTGCTCAGACCAAACGCCATGAGCTTGTACTTCCAGAGATTAACACCGAGGAGTTCTGCTGCTATATCCCTGTCACGGATAGCGATAAATGCCCTTCCAACCCTTGTTCTGAAAAGGTTCCTTGCAAAGGTTACACCCAGTGTTACAACAGCAAAGAGGAGATAGAAATACTTTCTGTCACTATCAAATACAAAACCCATTATGCTTGCCTTTGGAACTATTAGACCTGTTGAGCCCTGCGTGATGAAGTCGAGATTGTACATACACCACTCTATTATGAGCTGGGCTGCCATCGTTGCGAGAATCAGGTAGAAACCCTTAACTCGAAGTGAAGGAAGTCCAAAGATCATTCCAACAAAGGATGTAAAAAATCCTGCAAGGACCATGGAGAGGAGAAAAGGTATCTTAAAATGTATCATGAAGAGGGCTGATGAATATGCACCAACGCCTATGAATGCGCCGTGTGCGAAAGTTATCTGCCCTGCAAAACCTGTGAGCAGATTCACACCAATAGAGCCAAGGATAAAGATAAGAGCAACATTTGTAAAGGAAAGAAGTGCCTTACTCACAATGAAGGGGTATATCAGCATCAAAATAAAGAAGATAACAAGCCATGCCCTGACCCACAGCGTCTGGAAAATCCTTTCATCAGTTCTGTATTTCGTATGAAAGAGACCTGTTGGCAATCAAACCTCCAGTGAACTAAAGTCTTTCTATAATAGGTTTTCCAAATAGCCCATAGGGTCTGAATATGAGAACAAGGACAAGAAACACATATGGTGCAATCTCCTTTACACCGGCTCTGAAATATATGTCAAAATAGCCACCGCATAGATTCTCAAGCACACCAACAGTTATCCCCCCTATGATTGCACCCGGGATTGAATCCAGTCCACCAAAAACAACAGCAGGAAGCACTTTAAGTCCCATCAGTGTTATTGATATGTTTATCCCATTTATCAATCCCAGGATCACACCTCCCATTGATGCAACTAGTGTTGCTATTATCCATGAAAGTGCAAAGACCTGGCTCACACTTATACCCATGGAGAGCGCTGCCTGCTGATGGCTTGCTGCAGCACGCATAGCAATACCTGTTCGCGAATATTTAAAGAACAGGCTAAATGCGATAAGCAAAATTGCAGCAAAAACTATACTTGTCATATAGACCCTTGAGAGCGGGATAGGTCCAATATAAACAGGAACCTGTGAGAAAACAGAAGGGTAGATCCTTGTGTCCGTTCCCCAGATGATAATCACAATACCACGAAGCAGGCTTGAAAGACCGACAGTTACCATGATCGTTGATATAATAGGCTCACCTACCATGGGTCTGAGGGAAAGCCTTTCAATCAGAAGCGCTATAACAACTGATGCAACGAGGGTTAGTATAAAGGAAACGATAAAGGGAAGCTGAAGCTGGATACTGAAAAGAAAACATATATAGGCGCCAACAAGAACAAGCTCTCCCTGTGCAAGGTTGAGAACACCTGTTGACTTGTAGATAAGAACCCATCCCAGGGCAACAAGTGCATAAACACTTCCTATAACAAGACCCGTTATCAGAAGCTGTAAAAAGAATAAAAGCGACTCGTTCATGAGGACCTCCCCTGATTAATCCTCAATCTTCCAGAACTCCCACCATCTCTTCTTACCATAAAGCCTTTCATACTCCTCATCGGATCTCATCGTTCTCACGAGGAGATTTGTCCTGATAGTTGATGTTCTCCCATCCTGATACCTTATCTTTGATTCAATGGGGAGTATTTCAACATCACTGTATATGGCATTTATCTCCTTCTCATATTTCTGGGTTATAACATTTCTCCTCAGCTTCCTTGTCCTTGTAAGCTCCTCATCATCCGCATCGAGCTCCTTGTAGAGAAGCATAAACTTCCTTATCCTCGCTGCCTTTGGAAGTGTTTTGTTAACTTTATACACTTCCCTTTCTATAAGATCACATACCTCGGGCTTTGCAGCAAGATCCGTATACGTTGTGTATGGGATAAGGCGATCCTCAGCCCACTTTCCCACATGCTTGTAATCGATACATATTATGGCGCCTATGTATGGCTTCTGATGACCAACAACCATCGCCTCTATGATATAGGGTGAAAACTTGAGTTTATTTTCGATAAACATGGGTGAAAATCGCGTTCCATCTGAAAGCATCATCAGATCCTTAACCCTGTCGATAACAACAAGATGACCATCCTCATCAAAATACCCTGCATCACCTGAATGCAGCCACCCGTCTCTTAGAGTCTTTGCAGTTGCCTCTGGGTCTTTATAATAACCCTGAAAGACCGATGGGCTACGGGAAAGGATCTCACCTTCATCTGAAATCCTTATCTCTGTTTCAGGTATGGGTATTCCAACTGTATCAAATTTTATATCATCATCCCTGTGGATTGTTGAAATGCCTGATATCTCTGTCTGACCATATATCTGCTTAAGATTTACTCCTAATGCATGGAAGAATCGAAATACATCAGGACCGAGTGCTGCCCCACCTGTCATAGCACTCCTCAGTCTTGCAAAACCCAGCCTGTCCTTGAGGGGTCTGAATATGGCGATCCATGCCATAAGGTAGAGGATCTTCCATATTAATGGGGGGTTCTGTTTCTTGAATTTAAAGTCTGCCCATTTATAGCCGATGGGAAGGCAAATATTGTAGATCATTCGCTTTAAGAACGATGCATCCAGCACCTTAACCTTTACCTGCCTTGAGAGGCTCTCCCACACCCTCGGGGGTGAAAACATAACATTAGGGCCGATCTCGTAAAGGTCATGCATGGCTGTTTCTGGCTCTTCAGGGAAGTTCACCGTGAATCCAATGGAAAGGGCAGTGGATACAGACATCATCTGTTCACCTATCCATGGCAGCGGAAGGAATGAGACGTATTCATCATCTTCATATTTGGGATCCACCTTATTCAGGTTCATCGCCATCTTGAGCATATTTCTGTGTGTTAAAAGAACACCCTTCGGAAAGCCTGTTGTTCCTGATGTGTATGCAATGAATGCTATATCATTTTCCTTAATCCTGTTTACATTATCTTCAAAAAGCCCCTGCTCCTTCTTTTCAAGTTCCCTCCCCCGCCTTTCCACTTCAGGAAAATAAATGAGCATCGGATCCTTATATTTTCTCATTCCTTTTGGATCGGTGTATATGATGTTCTGAAGCTTGGGAAGCTTATCCTTCATATTGAGGATCTTGTCCACCTGCTCCTGATCCTCTGCAACAACAAATTTTGCATCGGAATGATCAATGATATATGAAACCTCTGAGAGGATGGAGTCCTGATATATCCCGAGTGGGATTGCTCCTGCTGACTGGGCTGCAAGTTCTGCAAAGAGCCATTCAGGTCTGTTATCCCCTATAATTGCAACCTTATCATCCTTTTCAAGCCCCAGACTTATCAGTCCGAGAGAGAAGTATTTTATATGTTCATAATAATCCTTCCATGTGTACTCCTGCCAGATCCCGAACTCCTTCTCCCTTAAGGCAGCCTTTCTTGCACCATATTTCTTTGCATTTCTCAATAAAAGTGCCGGAAAGGTTGTTTCTTCCACCAAAACACCTCGATGATATATTTATAGCCTGGAGATCGAAAGGTCCTCTTCCCCGAGATACGCCTTTATAACCCTTGGATCATTCCTTATATCAGCGGGCTTCCCCTCTGCTATCTTTATCCCAAAATCAAGGACACAAACCCTGTCAGAAAGATCCATAACTACTCCCATGTCATGTTCGATCAGCACAATGGTGATCTTCCACTCCTCATGGATGTCTAAAATAAAGCGTGCCATATCCTCCACTTCCTCAAGGTTCATCCCTGTCATCGGTTCATCAAGCAGGAGGATCTTCGGATCTGTGGCAAGTGCCCTTGCAAGCTCAACCCGCTTCTGAAGCCCGTAGGGTAGTGTTCCAACGATCTTCTTTCTGATTGGGGCAATTTCGAGGAGATCAATTATCCTCTCTTCGATCTCCTTTCTCAACCTCATCTCTTCCCTGTATGCCTTACCCACATATAAACCCGCTGATAATACCCCTGTTTTGAGATGCACATGGGCACCAAGCTTTATATTATCAAGCACTGTCATCCCCTTAAACAGATTCACACCCTGGAATGTCCTTGCAATCCCTAAGGCTGCCCTCCTGTGTGGAGGGATATGCGTTATATCAACCCCATCGAAGATAATACGACCCCTCTCGGGTTTATAGAATCCATTTATGCAATTAAGGAGGCAGGTCTTGCCAGCACCATTGGGTCCAATGATCGCAAAGATCTCATCCCTCAATATTTCCACTGAAACGCCGCTTAATGCCTTTACGCCACCAAAGCTGAGATGGATATCCTCACACCTCAGGAAAATATCATTCATTCCTAACCCTTAAGTTTTTATCAAACGTCCATTTAACATTTTTATTTCCATCTGTCAAGGAAAAAAATCTGCTAAGAAAAATATTGTTTTATTGCCTCTTTCATAACGGAAATTGGCGCCTTTCTGCCCGTCCATATCTCAAAGCTCAGTGCCCCCTGATACAGAAGCATGCCCTCGCCCGAGAGCGTTTTAAATCCATGTTTTCTTGCCTCACTTAAAAGATCCGTTCCTGATGGCTTGTAAACAATATCTGCTATAATAGCATCCTTCTTTATTCTTTCAAAGGATAAGGGGATGTGATCTTCTTCCTTGAGTCCTATGGATGTAGCATTGACAAGCATATGCATATCCGGCAGGATCTCCCTGATCTCCTGTAACCGAAAAGGGTGATAGTAGAACCTCTTTTCTGGAAAATGCTGTGAAAAATATCGGGCAAGAAATGCTCCCTTCTCCTCTGTCCTGTTTACTATATGTATGGCCTTTACCCCATTTAAGGCAAGTGCACCAGCAATAGCCCTCGCAGCACCCCCTGCACCGAATATCAAAACCTCCATCCCCTCCGGTTCAATACCCGCCTCCCTCATGGAAATGAGAAACCCCTCACCATCTGTGTTGTAACCCTTAAGATGCCCTCCTTCGTTTTTAATTGTATTCACAGCCCCAAAAAGGGATGCCTCAGGGGAGAGGCTATCGAGATATGGAATGATCGACTCTTTATGGGGAACAGTTACATTCACACCCGCAATGCCCAGCGCCCTTATCCCCTCCACTGCCTCTCTAATGGAAACTGGTGGAACAGAAAAGGGCACATAGATCCAGTCCAGACCAAGGGATCTGAAGGCAGCATTGTGTATCACTGGTGATAAGCTATGCTCAACAGGAAAACCTATAATAGCAGCAACCTTTGTCCTTCCTGATATCTGCATCTATCTTGAAAACTCCTCAATCATGTTCAAGCTCTGTATACCAGTACGATGCACTTACAATATCCAGAAATGGTAACCACTCCTTATAGATTATATTCTTCAGTGAAAGCTGGGCATAGGGTGTCCACCTTGGCTTGACAGGTTTTCTTATAAGGCTCATTCCTGCCTCATACAGGAGTCTTCCACCCTTCTTCCTGTTACATGAAACACAGCAACATACCACATTCTCCCATGTTGTAAGTCCACCCCTTGATCTCGGAATAACATGGTCGATATTGAGTTCACTCCTTGGAAATGTCTTTCCGCAGTACTGGCAGGTGTTGTTGTCCCTTGCAAAGACATTGAGGCGGCTGAAGCGAACATGCCTTTTTGGCAACCTATCGTAGGTAACGAGCAGGATAACCCTCGGTATCTTTATAACCTTATCCACAGTTCTAATCGTTTCATCGTGAACGGAAACGCTCAGCTCACTCCAGGACTTGAAATCGAATGTTTTGAACTCCTCATCAACTGCACGGGCAATACCCTGATAGAGCATGCAGAATGCCCTCTTTACTGTTGTTATGTTTACAGGGACAAAGGAACGGTTAAGGACAAGCACGCTTCCTGTTAACATGACAGGATCTCCTTGTTATGTTTTTCAAGCTTTATTATCCCTGCTATGAGATCTTCGATATCCCCATCCATGACAGTCCTGAAGTCGATTATTACCTCATCCCCTGATATCCTTGAAATAATTGGAGGGTTATTCCTCCTGAGCATCCCCTGCATTACATTTGCTGAGAGGGTGCGGGCTTTTATTGCGATGACCCATGTAGGTAGATTTACACCAGGGAGGGAGCCTCCACCAGCCTGTGAAAGATCCTGCCTCAGGGAGATCTCCAGATTGCTGAGACCATGTCTCTTCAACCTCTGAAATACCCTTTTCCCCCTTTTCATCACATCCTCTTCACTTTGAGTTATCATTTTAAGAACAGGCACCCTCTTTACAGCATCTTCATGGTCCAGATAGATCCTGAGCAATGCCTCAAGGCAGGAGAGTGTCAACTTATCGATCCTCACTGCCCTGTGGAGGGGGTTCTTCTTAATCATATCAATGTATCTCTTTTTCCCAAGGATGAGTCCAGACTGGGGACCACCGAGTAGCTTGTCACCACTGAAGGTTACAATGTCAGCACCATCCCTTATGCACTCCTGCACTGTCGGCTCCTTCTCAATTCCGTAATGGGAGAAATCTATCAGTGAGCCACTTCCCAGATCAACCATAACAGGGATACTGTATCTAACTCCAAGGGAAACAAGTTCAGTAACCCTCACATCATGGGTAAATCCTGTTATGCGAAAGTTGCTCCTGTGGACTTTAAGTAAAAGGGCTGTTTTCTCACCAATGGCACTTTCATAATCGCTTATATAGGTCCTGTTTGTTGTTCCCACTTCAACGAGCAGTGCACCACTCCTTCTCATAACATCAGGCAGACGAAAGCTTCCACCTATTTCAACGAGCTCACCCCTTGAAACAACAACCTCTCTTCCCGATGCAAGGGTATTCAGGGTAAGGAGGACTGCTGCTGCATTATTGTTAACAGGAAGTGATGCCTCAGCACCTGTAATCCTTTTAAGGAGCCCCTCAACATGCACATACCTCTCCCCCCTCTCACCCCTTTCCAGATCGTATTCAAGATTGGAGTAGGATCTCGCAATCTCATCCATGAATGAAAGACACTCCTGAGGAAGTGGAGCCCTGCCGAGGTTTGTGTGGATTATGATCCCTGTTCCATTGATCACCCTTTTCAGGCTGTAAAGACCCCTCTCCTTAAGTCTCCTTTCCACCTCATCTATGATCTCCTCATCAGGTGGAACAGAAAAGGACTCAGGAGATCCGGGCATAAGGATCCTTCTCCTTATCTCATTCGTAACAGCCCTCAATGACTCAAGAATCTCTCCCTTTGTGTATGAATCTAAAAGGATTTTTATGCGTGGGTTTCTGAAAAGTTTTGCGATCTGTGGAATCTTTCTCAGTTGTTCACGTGGATCTGATATCATGGGGATCCCTTTTCATTCCGATTTCTGGCCCGGAAGGGCCTAAATTTTATAAACTTCTTCATCATTCTCATTGGTTTGTTTTATAAGAATATATTGTCTCTGAAAGATTTTTTCAATAAGCAAAATCCCTAATCCGCTATCAGCTCCAGAAAATATCTTCCATCATCATCGCGCGTAAGTGCCCATATTGCCTCTTTCCCCTTTCCTGTAAGGTCACCAAAGGCGAAATCAAGGATATATCTCGGAAGGGTCTTTGATCGGTAGGTTTGCGTTATCCTTCCATCCCTGAACTGGAATCCCACTATGGAGTCCTCTCCTGATGCACCAAGGAGTGTAACCTTCTTCCTCTTTGCATCTATGGTGAAAAACTGATCTGAGTATTCCTTTTTGTATATCATCCTCCTCTGCACATACACAGGATAGCTTGTCTGCTTTGTATGGAATCCGTAGATAAACTTTTCTTCCCTTAACTTCTGCTGATAGGTGAGCCTGTCGTATCTTCCCAGGTTTCCCTCGTATCGGGATATCATCCTTTCTGTTGAAAGCTCGAATACAGCAACTGTCCCCTCCTCATCTATAAGTATCACCAGATCATTTTCATCAGGATGGAGAAGGAATCCGTAGAGCCTTGCCATATTCTTCAGTGATGGCAGTTTTTCCCTCTTAAGCCTCCCATCCATCCATTTAAGAGTAAATATATTTCCCTGATAAGGCTCCCAGTCGCCCTTTTCCTGTCCGATAAGGAGTGATTTCCCATTTTCCCCGTTCATTGCCCTTACATAAAATGGGAGATCCTTTGCAGCAAGATATAGCTTCCCCTCCCTTATCTCAAGGATGTAGGAATAAACAAGGGTATCCTTTCTGTCCATGTAGACAACCTCTTTTCCTGCTGATAGATAAATCTCAGCAAGTCCATTTCCGTTCTCATCAGCACAGGTAAGTGCTATAGGTCTTAAATCCTTATCGGGAAAAGGGTAGGAATAAATGGGGATGAGCCTCCTTCCGGATGGTGTGTAAACTGAAACACCCTTTTCTTCTGCCATCACGATCTCATCCCTCCTGTCACCATCCAGATCCGCCATGCAGAGGAGATATGCATTCCTTTCAAGAGGGTAGGATGAGGAAAGTTCCCCTTCATAGGGCTCTATAACCTTTCTGAAGGAACTATCCTTCTTTTCTGCTTTTGTAAAGGGCTGGGTTTTTGGCTGGCTCCTGGACTGTAAAGTGGGAGGTTCTTTTCCAGAGATGCTCGAAACGATCCTCTCTGCAAGGGATGAAATGATATCAACAGCAGCCTCCTCCCCTCTTGCCTGCTCTGAGAATGCCTTTTTTATCTCTCCTCCTGTTGATGAAAGGTTAAGATCGATGCTTATTGCCCTTCCAAAGCGGGTTATGGACCCCCATATTACAAAGTCAACACCAAGCTTTCTCCCCACCTCCCTTGCAACCTTCTCATCCCATTCCAGCTTCCCCGATGCACCTACCACCTCCTCCACTTTACTTCCTTCCAGAAGATCAAATCCGCCCTTTTCCATAAGGCGTGTCCTCAGCATGGAGTATATCCCTTTTTTTAGCTGGGTTATGTCTTCACTGCTGTATGTTTCAAAGGGAAGGATTGCGATCTTCTTCTCTGCAAATGCCTCACCCCCCAGAAAGGCAAGGATGAGGATGATCAGGATTGCAGATCCTATCTTCCTGAAATTACACATCTTCTACTTTACCCCTCCACCCACACCCAGAAATCTCTCCCTCACATCTATAACCTTTCCATTTTCGATTACAACCTCTATGATATACCTCTCAATGGGGTATTCGTAGATCCATAATTCATAGACCTCACCTGTAAGGTTTTTCTGCACTTCATCCCTTGCAATGTATGTGGGCTTCCCCAGCTTCTCTTCAACGATCTCAGGTCTATCCCCTATGGAGACGATCCTGAAATATGGGATGGTCCAGAGGGTTCCTGAGAGCAGGATGATCAGGGATATCCTTTTTATAAGTTCCATAAACCCTTATATATCCCTTTCAGATTAATAAATCAACAGGAAATAAAAAACCCTGCCGGATGAATCCGGCAGGGTATCTGGAGATCCCTCGCTTTAGAAGGTATAGAGAAGCTCAACGAGGTTTACAGTTGCAGCATCATCTGTCCCTATGAAGTCCTTTACACCATCACCCGGTGAGAAGTAGCTGAAGATGTAACCCAGCCTGAAGTGGGGATCAAAGTCGTAGGTCACATTGAGGTTGAAGTCCCAGCCAAGGGCATCATCGATGCTCTTTCCGGCAATAGCCTCAAGGACCTTTGTCTCGTTATACCATCTCCAGCTTGTTGTTGCCTTTATGTTCGTCTTTGGATTGGGCTGCGCCTTGAGTCCAAGACCGATCTGCGTAAGACCTGGGTTAAGACCCGTACTCCCTCTTCCGATACCACCGATAATGTCGCGTCCCTGGGGACCAAACCCAGCGTAAGCAGGACCAGACCTTCTCTCAGGCTGCCCCGAATAAACAGCAGGACCAGACCTTCTCTCAGGCTGCCCCGAATAAAGGGGTGCGGGGTATGCTGGCTGTGCTCCCACGATATGCTCGCCTACAAAGGATCCATCCATACCGAACCACGGGGTGAACCTGTAGATGTTTGTAATGCCAACGAATCCTTCCAGGTCCCTGTCATAGGGATCATCGTCGCCCTTGATGTAGTATCCGCCGATAAATGGCGTAAATACCTTCCAGCCTACCTGCTTGCTGAGATCCACACCAAGCGCAGCAAATAGACCCCAGGATGAGACATCAAGGTCATAACCGATGAGATATTTTGAATTTACATCACCACTTGATAATGCGATCTCAAATGCAGGCTCAAGGATGCCGAGCTTTCCGTAAGTCTCAAGACCGAAATAGTGTATCTGTGCATCATTGAACTGAGCATCGCTGAATCCGTAAAATGGGCTTATTATAAGATTTCCTGTGTTGGGGATCTTCAGGTTGTAATCAAACTTTGCAAACCAGAACCTCCAGTCTCCGATATTTGGGTTATTATTAGGCGGGAAGGGATTATCATTGTTGATCTCTGTTAACTGCACCCTCCATGAGAGGTCGCCATAGGTTCCTGTGAGTGCTACATAGGGGTGGTCATCACCATAGACGAATCCACCTGTCTTGATATCCAGATAGTTTACATCCCAACCTGTCTTGAGCCAGAAGGGTCCGAAGTTGTATGCACCCTCTGCCCTTTCAATACCAAACTGCGATCCAGTGGCACCAGTTGCTCCAATAAAGTCAGTATCTCTATAACCCCTGTCAGTATTGTCCTTATCGTATATAAAATCCGCTTCAGGAAGGATGTATACATACCACTTTCCAGGTTGCTCTGCCTTGAAGTAAAGCCTCGTTTCATTCCTTATGAAGAAGTCTTTTGCAAATCCTGCTTCTGTCAGGAGACCAGGGTCGTTCTTATCATCATCGAAGTCCATCTGATTCCAGAGGGTAAGTTGTGTCCTAATCTGTCCACCAACAGTGAACTTAACATCAGTGCCCGTTGGAATGATCGTTGCGCCCAGTGCAGCAAATGCTGTTGATCCCGTAAAGATTATCAGTGCTGCAAGGACTGTAATTAGCGAAATCCATTTTTTCATCATAAGCTCCTCCTTTCTTCATGATTTCTTTTACTGACTGAGCCAGCAATTAATTTTCTTTTTCCCATTTTCACCCCCTTTCATCTGAATTCAAATATCATTTTAAAAATGCTGGGATTATGTTTTTTATAACCGCTCCCATCCCTAATGTCAATAGTTTTTTTACATGTTTTTAAAAATTATTTTGTTTTTATAAACTCGATAACTATACTACTTGAAGGTCCTGTTATCATCCCACCTGATGAGATGACCACTGCATAGCATATAGCCCTTTTCCTCTCCTTACTATGGGTGAACTCTCCAGAGGAGAAGTCTGTTATATAGCCCCTGATCTCCCTTCCCTTCCATATCTCAGATATGCGTTCCCCACCCTGTGAGATTGCAATCTGTGAGATATAACCCCTCGGGAGTCCTGAGGATTTCTCTATCAAATTTGAGTAGTAGTTTTTAACAGTGAGTATCTCAATCCCTCCATCACCATCTATATCTAATGAGTATACCCTTTGAGGGATCTTCAGGTAGCAACATGGATCTACCCTTTCATGGTCCCTTGCCCAGTCTGGAATAAATTTAAAAGAGTTGAAGTTGAGACTGAAAGAGTGTTGTTCTAATATTTGACCACGATCTCCTGCAATAATAAGTGATCCCTTCTCATCCTGACAGATAAACTCGTCCCTACCATCCCCATCTATATCAAAAAGAGACATGCCAAAGATCGTGCATGGAAGATTTTTATGATCATGTAATGTTATCTTTTCAATGTTATCTTTTTGCTTTTTTGCAAGAAATATTTTTCCATATCCTGTTGAATCCATCTCCTCGATAAGAAGCACCTTCCCTCTTTGTGAAGTGACGGATGCAATAAAGTAAGGAAGGTCGTTTTTAATCTCACTTAAAGATCCCTCTTTAACCTGAAGGATGAATGACGATGGTCTTCCACCCTGAACTGCTGAAACATAAAGCTCACAGAAACCATCCTTATCGAAATCACCCGAGGATATAGAAACAAACTCCATACCTCCCTTCCTGTATCTATTTATCTCCTCCAGTTCATCTCCTGAGAGCTTATAAAATACAATCTCACTTTTTGTTAATATAGCGATCTCATCACTTCCATCCCTGTCGATATCACAGGCTGTAATGCTCCTTACAAGATACAGGACATCCTTCGAAACGATCTCTCCTGTTGATTCGAGTGGTTTTTGAGGAGTTAACACTGCGCGCCTTTCTTGAAGTGGAAGAAACCTCTTCTCATGAGACATCTCCTGTTTCTTTAGAGCCTCTCCTTCCTTTGGGGGTTCCTTCAGACCTTCCCAGTATGATATAGCCTCAGCGATCTGAAGGGCTGCTCCTGCAAGTTGATGGAAGATATGATCCTTATCCTTAATTAACAGATGAATGACCTCCTCGTTCTCCTCATTTATAGAATAGAGATACATATCTGCAGAGAAACCACTCGCCTCCCCCTTTATGAAAACCCTTAATGCATAGTCTGCAGAAAGTTCCTTTACAATCCTGAGGATCTCACCCCTTTCAGCAGGAACACCCCCTTTCAGATCAAGCTTCAGCAAATCACCTTTTTCAATAACATCAACACTTCCCTTTGATTCGATCCTTCCCTTTATGAGATTCCATAAACCCCACTGAAGGTGCTTGAGCTCTTCTTTCTCAGTATGAACGGGAAGAATGATTATCTTTGGCCTTTTCAAGGCAGGGCTGGAAATCTCCGCACTTAGAAAGATAAACAAAGGGATCATTACCAGAAAGATAATCCTCTTCAGCATGGTTCCATCCTATGAGCCGGATGTAAGTTTCTCAAGCTGCTTCATGTTTTTTACTTTGCCGATCGTTATTAGAATATCCCCTTCCTTTATCTCCTCATCAGGTGGTGGATCTATGATCATGGTCCCATCCTTCCTCCTTATCCCGACAACCATGACCCCGAAATCCCTTCTTATGCCGGAATCCTTTATGCTTTTTCCTGCGATGGGAGAACCTTTACCGACAACCAGTTCCTCCATCCTTACCATCTCCTTCTCATCGGCAGTTGTTATCTCTATGAAATCGAGAACAGATGGGCGGATGATCGCCTGTGCTATGCGGGATGCACCGATCCTGTGGGGGTAGAATACCTTATCTGCACCTGCCCTGAGGAGCTTTTTTTCCGAGCCTTCCTCCTCTGCCCTTGAAAGGATGTAGATCGATGGGTTAAGGTCCCTTGCTGAAAGGGTTATGAAGAGGTTATCGGCATCAGATGAAAGCAGTGTTGCTATACCTTTAGCCCTTTTTATCCCTGCCTTTATCATAACCTCCTCGCTTGTCGCATCTGCCCTGATGTAAAGATAGCCCTTCTCTTCAAGTCTCTCCCCTTTTTCAGGGTCCTTCTCAATGACAACAAAGGGTATGCCTTCCCTTGAAAGCTCATCACATACAAAACCACCCATCCTGCCGAACCCGCAAATTATGTAGTGATTCTTCAGGGATTCGATCCTCTTTTCCAGCTTCCTCCTCCCCAGTGCCCTTCCCATATGCCCCTCTATCATCATCTCAGCAAGTGATCCCAGTATATAACCAACAGCTCCAACACCACCGAGGAGCACAAATACAGTGAAGATTTTACCATAAGTGGAAAGGGGGTGCACCTCTCCGAATCCCACTGTGGTAAGTGTGATTGCAACCATATAGATGGCATCGATCAGATGCCATCCTTCAATGAACATGTATCCGAAGATACCACAGCATATTATAAGCCCGAGCAGTAAGAGGGCATTTTTCAGCCTGGAGAAATATTCCATTTGCGATACTTTTCAGTTATTCAAAAGGGTTTCGATTATCTTATCGAGAAAATCCACTATGTAGCACGGATCAAAGTTGTCCTTAAGCAGAGGGACGATATCCGGTGAGGGTATCTCCCCATTTAGCTCTTTCTTTAAAATCCTCATGAGCACTGCAGAGATCTCTGGATCAAACTGCCTTCTTGCATAGTCGAGAAAGTTCCTCAGGGTCTTTTCAAGGGGAAGGGCGGATCTGTAGGGTCTGTCACTTATCATCGCATCAAATGCATCAGCAACAGCAATTATCCTTGATCCCAGCGGCAGGTCCTCTCTTTTCAGACCATCAGGATATCCACTTCCATTTACCCACTCATGGTGATGTCTTGTAAGAAGCGCAACATCAGGATAGGGAAAACGGATCTTTGATAGTATCTCATAGCTTGTCACAGGGTGTCTCTTTATCTCCTCATATTCCTCGGGTGTAAGCTTCCCCTTCTTTGTCAGGATGTTTGTTTCAGTTACAATCTTTCCGATATCATGGAGGTGACTCGCTATATGGATCGCCCTCACATCCTCCTCAGGAAGCTTCATCTCCCTTGCAATAGCAACACTTATACGTGCCACCCTGTCGGAGTGTCCCTTTGTCCAGGGGTCCTTTGCATCGATGGCTGCAGCAAGAGCCTTTATCGTATCGTGATAAATCCCCTCGAGATTCTCATAGAGCCTTCTGTTCTCATCTATCTTTTTCCTCAGCTCCTCATTGGTCCTTACAAGCTCTTGGAAGAGTCTGTAGTTGTAGAGATTCACAGCAAGTGAATGCGCCATTGCCGTAAGAAGTTCACGATCCCTCTTTGTATAGACCTCACCGCCGAACTTTCTTCCAACAATAAGAAGTCCTATGAGCCTTCCCTTTGCCTGAAGAGGTATCAGGATCTCCCCGCCATCTTCAACAAGACCCGATCCCCTTGCCCATGCGAAGATCGGTTGCCCCTTTCTCTCACCTATGATGGTATTTTTTATCTTTGAGAGTTTTGCAATAGATGAAGGATCGAGCCTGATGTCTTTTCTCAGGTGAGCTGTTACACCCTTTGATGCAATCGGTGTAAGTATGCCATTCTCTTCAAGTGTGAAAACGGCTCCTCTTGATGTCGGCATTGCGCCCATTATCCTGTAAAGGGATGAGCGAACGCTTTCTCTCACCTCACCAGCTGATATAGCATCCTGAATGAGTTCACCAAGTGATGAAAGGGCAAAGAGGAGTCTTGCTGTTTCTGTATCCTTTATCCCCTTCTTCCCCTTCAATTACCTGCTCCGGAATCGAAACCCTTTCTTATTCTGAGGATTGCATCACCCTCAGTTGGGAATATATTAACATATTTTGCAAGACCGGTGATCTCAAAAATCTCCTTCTGGGTCTTTGAGAGGTTGGAAAAATTAAGGGTTGCACCCTCTGATCTCAGCCTTTCCATTATGCCTATGAGGAAGGATATGCCTATGCTATTTAAGATCTTTGTCTTTTCAAAGTTGATGAGGAAATGTCTGAACCCCTTTTTAAGATAACAGTCAACCTCTTCCTCTATCTTCTCACCAGAGATGCTGTTCAGATAATCTCCCGCCTCAATGATCACAACTCCGTCAGCTTCTCTCACCTTGAAAGGTGAGCCTTTTCCTTTCAAGCCCCTTCTCCCTTCTTCCTCCTGTATTTAATAAGCTTAAGCTTTGTTCCCATCTCCACATCCTCAAAAACCACCTCGTCCATCATTTCCTTCATGAGTATTATCCCCCATCCTCTCTTCTTGATCCCTGTGAGTTTTTTCTCCATAACCTCCTTCTCCACCCTCTCGAGATCTATCTTTCTTCCGTAGTTCCTGACAACGATAAGGAGCCTTTCATCAGAGATGGAGAATTTTACAAAAACCTTCTTCTTCTCATCATATGCATGTTCGAAGGCATTTATGCATGCCTCTATGAGGGCTATCTTTATCCTCTGAACCTCATCCTCATCAAATTCAAGCCTCGATGCGATCTCCTCAGCAACCTTTGCAGCTATGGTCTCAGCTTCAGATGCAACTGGGATCACGATCTCATACTCTGTCTCCTGCTCCTTTCCCTCCCTTTTCTCTAAAAAGATATACTCCATCTCAAGGAATTTCAATAGTTCTTTTAACCTCTCCCAGTCTGTTGCATATAGATGCTCCTCGTTGATCCTCTTTATTGCAGCCTCAGAAAACCCCTTTTTTGATACGATCCAGTTCCTTATCTTCCACAGATCAAACTTCCTCTGCATGGCATAACGGAGTGTAAACCTGAGAAGTGAGTCAACATGCTTAACATCAACCTCACATCCAGTTACAATGAGCATACTTATCAATCTCTCATTCTCCGCACTATATCTATCGCCATCACAGCATAGCGAAACGATATGTGCCTTCATCTCAGATGGTTCAAAATCGATCAGGCAACTGAATATCACATTTGGGAAGGAGACGGTATCATCGATCGGCTGATCTTCATATGTAAAGAAACGACGCGGAATCTTCAACCCGCTCATTTTATTTATCACGTCCTTCATGGAAATGATGATATTCCTGTCTTCAGCCTCTGAAAGGATATCCCTCTTTGTAAGATCCCTGAATATATCCATCATCAGGAGATCAGCTGGTTGCCTTTCTATTATCTCCCCTCTGATTCCACGAAGCACATCGCCTGTGAGTCTTCCATCCGATATGTGGAGGTTCTCCCCTGAAATCCTTATTAAGCCCATTCTCATAATGGCCTTAAGTTTATCCAGGTCAAGAAGGGGAAATCTATCCGGGATAGCACTGAGTGATATCGATCTTCCATCTGATAGATATTCTGTAAGGGAGAGGACTTCCCTTAATAGTGAAGGATCGGAGAATGTATCTCGAAGGATTCTTTTCCAATAAAGATAAAAATCCCCTGATGTAACTGTATGTGAATAGAACTTGATAACTGAATTTATACTTTCAATTCCAACTCGCATTTCAGATGAGGACTTTATGATGCTATGTATACAGAGTGGGTTCCCCTCTGTCAGCAGATGGATATACGGGATGAAACCCTCTTCAACCTTGACCCCTGCTTCCTCACTCATGAAGAGAACCATACTTCCTGTTTCATCTCTGTTAAGGGGGGGCCACTGGATACAGGGGATGGATTTTATATGCGAGGGTAGATCCATATAAAAGTTTTCTGGATACCCCCAGGATCCGGCAATGATATGGGGTGGGGTATCGACCTCAGTGAAACTTCCCATAAATACTTTTGCATAATTCCTGAGGTCCTCCTTCCATAACAGATCGAAATCATCCCAGATAATGAGAAGTTCAATCCCGAAGCTCTTAAAAAGTTCCGGAAGGTGGAGTGAAAGGGATAAAGCCTTTGTATCCTCAGATGAGATAATCGCAGGAATTATCAGCTCAAGCTCCCTTCCAAGACCTGTGGGGAGTTGATCCTTAAGCCTTTTCAGCAATATATCAGAGGGGAAGGGGAAGTCGGGGATTGAATCGATCCTCCTTGAGACAGCTCTTAAGATCTCAACTGCAAAGCGTTCCGAAAAATCTCTTCCAGATAAAATTTCATTAAGGGATAGATAGGCCGGTATTTGACCCTCCTTTTCCTCCAAAATTTTTTTTGAAAGGAACCTTAGGAAGGTTGTTTTTCCGGATCCCCTCGGTCCCAGAAACAGCGTAAATCCATGGGATGGGAGCTTTCCTCTCAAGTCATGATATCTACTTTCAAGGATCTCTCTATTGGTTGAATTCCATGAAGACCCTGCCACGATATTACTCCTTTTGTAACATAAAGTTTTTATACCACAAAAAATTTACATAATCAAGAAAAAGTTGAATAGGGATAAATATGTAGCTGGGTGGGAAGTTATGATAAAATCTTTAAAAAATGAAAACACTCATACCATTTGTAAAAAGGCCATCCCGATACTTAGGGAATGAGATTAACTCCATAAGGAAGATACCAGATGAGGTAAGATTATCCTGGTGTCTTATCTTTCCAGACCTCTATGAAGTGGGGATGAGCCATCTCGGGATCTCTATCCTTTATCACCTTCTTAATTCCCATCCGCTGATTGCGGCGGAAAGGGCATTCCTTCCCGATCTTTATATGCAATCACTGATGAAAGAGAAGGGTATCACACTTTGTTCCCTTGAGTCGGGAAGACCTCTTAAATCCTTTGACATATTGGGCTTCAGCCTCCAGTATGAACTCTCCTATACAGGTGTGCTTAATGCACTCGAGTTTGCAGGTATACCATTCTATTCCTCTGAAAGAAATGAAACCTTTCCATTGATAATCGGTGGAGGTCCCTGTGTACTCAACCCAGAGCCTGTAGCTGACTTCTTTGATGCCTTCGTTATAGGGGATGCAGAGGAGGCTGTCATGGAGATCTCATTCAATGTAATGGAAGCGAAGCAAAAGGGTTATGGGAAGAGGGAAATACTGGAAAGGATTGCAGAAATTGAGGGGATCTATGTCCCTTCACTTTTCAGATCACAATCAGAAAGGGATGGACTTCCTAAACATACCATACGTCGGAGGATCCTTCCTGATCTTGATAGTGCCTTCTTTCCTGAATCACCAATAGTGCCATTCTGTCAGATCATCCACGACAGGATAGCCATTGAAATAGCAAGAGGCTGCACAAGAGGGTGCAGATTCTGTCAGGCAGGGATGATCTACAGACCACTGAGGGAGCGTTCACCAGAGAGGGTTGTTGAAATACTCAGGAGATCTATCGAATCAACAGGCTATGAGGAGGTTTCCCTTCTTTCCCTAAGCAGTGGCGATTATTCCTCAATAAAAGTGCTGCTGCGCATGGTAATGGATGAGGCGATAAAAAAGAATGTTGCTATTTCCCTTCCATCGCTCCGTCCTGAAACTATCAGTGAAGATATGATTAGAGAGATCCTCAAGGTGAGGAAAACAGGCTTTACCCTTGCACCTGAGGCAGGGACTGAAAGGATGAGGAGGATCATTAACAAATTCATGAAGGATGAGGAGATACTGGATGTATGTGAAAAAGCCTTTTCTTCTGGCTGGAAGGGGTTGAAGCTCTATTTTATGATAGGGCTTCCTGGAGAAAATGATGATGATCTCTATGGGATCGTTGATCTCTGCAGGAGGATCGTTAAGAGGGGTTGTAGATCTGGCGATTTAAGGGTAAGCGTATCAAATTTTGTTCCAAAATCCCACACACCATTCCAGTGGCTTGCCCAGGATGATTCAAAGGAGCTTTTTAGAAAAAAGAAGCTCCTTCAGTCAGAACTTCAGAGAAGCAGGATTACCTTTAAGGGGCATAGCATTGAGATGAGCATTATAGAAGGTGTCCTTGCGAGGGGAGACAGAAGCCTTTCCTCGGTTATTCTTGAAGCATACAGAAGGGGTGCAATCTTTGACTCATGGAAGGAGCATTTCAAATTCCATATATGGATGGATGCCTTCAAAGAGCTCGGAATCGATCCTGAATACTATATCTACAGGGAGAGGGAGAGGGATGAACTCCTCCCATGGGATTTTATCGACAGCGGCATTACAAAGGAATTTCTCTGGTCAGAACTGGAAAGATCAAGATCTGAGCTTCTCACAGAAGACTGTAGGGTCAGTGCATGTGAAGGGTGTGGCTGCTGCGATTTTAAAAATATAAGAAACATAACATTTGATGGGAAACCAGGAAAACAATCCGTGCACTACAAAGTAAGCCCGAGGGCTGCTGTTTCAAAGATACGTTTAAAATTCACAAAATGTGGAGACATGAGGTATCTCGGTCATCTGGAGCTTGTCTCTGCCTTTAGCCGCGCATCAAGGAGGGCTGGTCTTCCGCTTAAATATTCGGAGGGATTCCATCCACTGCCAAGGATTGTATTCAGCCCTCCCATTCCCACAGGTATCGAGAGTTTGTCCGAATATGCGGACATAGAGCTTGTAAGGTATATGGATCCCCGTGAGGTTATGCTTTTAATGAATAACAAGCTTCCTGATGGGATCAGAATAACAGAGGCGCATAAGATTCCACTAAATACACCGCCACTTCAGAATGTAATTAGGGGGTTTATTTACAGGATAGAGAGGGGTGGAATATGCACGGATGATTGCTTTGAGAAATTAAGAAATGGGGCCCTTCTTTTAACGAAAAGGAGGGCCTGGATTGCAACTATTGAAAGGAATGGAAAGAGAAGGGATATGGATCTGAAGGTGGAGATACCTGAAATTGAGGTCTCAGAAAGCGCTATAAGAATCGCCATAAAACTCAATCCTCGCGGAAGCATTCGCATAGATGAGGCAATATCTATCCTTTCCGGAGCTTATTCCCCCATCCATCACCTTGATATAATAAAAATTAATACCATCTTTTCTTGAATCTCTTTGAGGAGGAATTTATGTCGCAGGAACTTATTATAAATGTTACCTCACAGGAGGTAAGGGTTGCCCTACTCGAAAATGGAATCCTTGCTGAGCTCTATATAGAAAGGGCAAGGGACAGAAGCATTGTAGGAAATATCTACAAAGGAAAAACTATAAAGGTTGTACCAGGTATGCAGGCTGCTTTCGTTGATATAGGAATGGATAAGGCTGCCTTTCTCTATGTCTCGGAATTTCTCGATAGCTTTGAGGAGTTTGAATTCAGGATGGAAGAAAGTGATGGAGATGTGGAATTTGAGCCTTCTGAGAGGGCAAGGGAAATACACAGGACATCCGTAAATATTGGTGATCTCCTAAAAGAGGGGCAGGAGATACTTGTTCAGGTTGAACGCGAACCTATTGGAACAAAGGGGGCAAGACTTACATCCCATATAACACTCCCGGGAAGATATCTTGTTTTTATGCCGACCTTTGACCATGTTGGAGTTTCAAGGAGGATTGAGAATCCTGCTGAAAGGAAAAGGCTGAGGGAGATCGTGATGTCGTTGAAGCCGCCCAATGCAGGATTCATCGTGAGAACTGCAGCAGAGGGCGCGGGGGAAGAGGAACTCCGTGCGGATATGCTTTTTCTCGGCATGCTCTGGAACAATATCCAGAAGAAAAAGGATCAGGTCTCAGCGCCCCATCTCATCCATCAAGACCTTGATCTCATACTCCGATCTGTAAGGGATCTCTTCACGTCACAGGTAGAAAGACTTGTTATCGATGATAGACAGGCATACACAAGGGTGATGGAATTTATTGAAAGCTTTATGCCAAACATGAAGCATGCTGTTGAGCTCTATGATAAAGAGGAGCCGATATTTGACTACTACGGTATTGAGGTAGAAATTGCCCGTGCTATGGGAAAGAAGGTATGGCTCAAGTCGGGAGGTTATATCGTGATTGAAGAAACAGAGGCGCTCACAGCCATTGATGTGAACACAGGAAGGTATCTTGGAAAGAGGAATCTTGAAGACACCATACTTAAGACAAATCTTGAGGCTGTAAAGGAGATCGTATATCAGTTGAGACTCAGGAATATCGGGGGGATCATCATAATTGACTTCATTGATATGGAGAAAGAATCCAGCAGGGAGAAGGTTTTCAATGCACTGAAGGAGGCATTAAAAAAAGACAAAACAAAAACAAATGTGCTCAGGATCTCAGAGCTTGGCCTTGTTGAAATGACGAGAAAAAGGGTCAGGGAAAGCCTGCTTAAAACCCTCACAGAGCCATGTCCTCATTGTGAAGGAACAGGATCTATTAAATCGAGGGCAACAGTATGTTATGAGATCTTCAGGGAGATAAAAAGGGAGATGCCGCGGCTCCGCGGAAAAAAGATCATCGTCCATGCGCATCCAAATGTTGCTGATCTCCTTTATGATGAGGAAAGGGCTGGTATAGAGGAGCTCGAAAAGAGGATTGGAAAGAGGATTGCTATAAAGGCAAAGCAGGAGCTGCACCCCGAGCAATTTGAGATTCTGAGCATATAGCATTTATCTTTTATATAGCGGGATCGATTCGACTATCCTGCTAACCCCCTGCTTCATCAGTTCATCCGCAGAGATCCATCTGTATCCACCCCTTATAAATATGGGTAGCTGAAGAAGGTTCTCAGTAAGCGGAACCTGTGTTTCGTCAAAATAACTGCTCCATACAATCATGGATTCAGGAAATTTCCATATTACAACAGTAAAAGAGACAGAAGCACCCCTCTCAGCACCATACGATTTTCCAACCCTCTCTTCAAAGCGGAGAATGCACCCCCCGAATAATGCATCAACATCAAGGAGTGAGGCTATCCTCTTAAGTTCATCTGAACTGTAAGTATCCTTTGCTTCATTTATTGCGTACATTACAGATAGTTCAGAAACGAGCTGAATACCTTCTTTCTCCAGTGACGCCCTTAACGCATTATACAGTTTCTCCTCAGCACCTCTCTCTATAAACCCCATCTTTGTCCTGTATCCGGTCAATGGGCAGAAAACGAGGTCTGAAAACACAGGATCTCTCTGTGCCCTCATGAATGGAAGGATGGCAGCCTTTCTCAATTCAAAAGATGGGCCTCCGGACTGATCAACTGCCTCTTTGCCTTTAAATGTGTAGCATGATGGAATAATCAGTATAAAAATCAAAACTTGAAAAAGTCTTTTGCTCATTCTTTTATTCTATTATAATCAAACTTATTGAAAAAAGGCTACAGCACCTATAAAATCTTATAATTCAGGAGGATAGGATAATGTATGCTATAATTAAAACTGGTGGAAAACAGATCAGGGTTGAAGAGGGAAAGCTTATAAAGATAGAAAGAATCCCTGGTGATAAGGGGAGAGAGGTTGTATTCAGGGAAGTGCTGTTTGTTTCAAGAAATGGCGAAAACAGGGTAGGTTCCCCTTATGTGGAAAATGCATCTGTCATTGGAGAGATCGTGGAACAGGGGAAGGGAGAGAAGATTATTGTTTTTAAGATGAAAAGAAGAAAAAATTACCGGAGAAAGAAAGGGCACAGGCAGTTATATACTGCTGTAAAGATAAAAGAGATAAGGATTGCATAAGCAGGAGGTATGCCATATGGCACATAAAAAAGGGCAGGGATCAACAAGGAACGGCAGAGACAGTGCGGGTCAGAGGCTTGGTATAAAGAGGTTTGGCGGTCAGATTGTAAAAGCAGGCAACATAATTGTGCGTCAGAGGGGGACAAAGTTCCATCCAGGGCTCAATGTGGGAATGGGAAGGGATCATACGATTTTTGCCCTGATTGACGGTGTGGTGCGCTTTGAGTCAACAGGGGACAGGAAGAGGGTTTGCGTATATCCTTTAAACCCCTCCTCATGAAGACCTCCCTGCAGTAGATGGCAAAATTTATAGATGAAGTAAATATAAGGGTTAAGGCCGGTGATGGTGGGAGAGGATGCATAAGCTTCCGCAGGGAGAAATTTGTCCCGAGGGGTGGGCCTGATGGAGGAGATGGCGGGAAAGGTGGTGATATTGTTCTTGTCACTGATCCACAGAAAAATACCCTTCTTGACCTCCACCTCCAGAAATATTATAGGGCAAGGAATGGAGCTCACGGAAGAGGTAAAAGGCAGCATGGAAGAGATGCAGAGGATGTAGAAATAAGGGTTCCTGTTGGAACGGTTATCAGGGATGCAGAAACGGGGAAAATAATAAAGGATATGATTGTCCCATGGGAGAGATTTGTTGTGGCAAAGGGAGGAAAGGGTGGAAGGGGAAATGCACATTTTGCAAAGCCAACAAGGCAGGTACCGAGATTTGCTGAGAATGGAGGCAAGGGGGAGGAAAAAACACTGATTCTGGAGCTAAAACTCCTTGCAGATTGCGGCATAGTGGGTGTTCCCAATGCTGGGAAATCAACACTACTTTCAAAGATTTCAGCTGCAAAACCTCGCATAGCACCTTTTCCCTTCACAACCCTTGTACCAAACCTCGGAATGGTAAAATATAAAGATACGGACTTTGTTGTTGCTGACATACCAGGGATCATTGAAGGTGCACACAGGGGGGCTGGCCTCGGAATCAAATTTTTAAGGCACATAGAAAGGACAGGGGTTCTGCTCTTTCTCCTTGATATCTCACAACATCCCTATGAGGATGCAGGGAGCACATATAAGCTACTCCTCGATGAACTATCGCATCACTCAGAAAAGCTAACTTCAAAACCGAGGATCGTGGCATTAAACAAAATCGATATACCGGATGTAAGAAAGAAGATTCTGCACTGGATCCGATTTTTTGAAAGATTAAACATAAAACTCTTCCCTATCTCAGCAGTAACAGGAGAAGGTCTTGAGCCTCTCCTTGATGAAATAGCATTTTTAATAAAAAAGCTAAAAAGTGACTGACAGATGCAAAGGAAACAGGAAAGCCTGAGGAAAAGGATATTTCAGAAGTTAAAGAGGGTTGTTGTCAAAATAGGAAGTGCTGTTCTTACAGATGAAGAAGGTAGGCTTGATCTGGAAACCTTTGATGATATAGCACGCTCTGTCCAGCATGCGAGAAAAAGGGGTGTAGAGTGCGTGATCGTGACATCAGGTGCTGTCGCTGCGGGCACAGGAGTTCTGGGTCTTAAGGAAAAACCGAAAACAATCCCGCAGAAACAGGCTGCAGCTGCTTGTGGTCAGGGTCTTCTTATGCAAACATATGAGAGTTTTTTTGGAAGATATAACCTGAGGGTTGCGCAAATACTCCTTACCCACGAGGATTTAAAGGACAGAAAAAGATACAACAATGCAAAAAATACACTCTTTACACTTTTCAAATACGGAGTAATACCCATAATCAATGAGAACGACACAGTCGCTGTTGAGGAGATAAGATTCGGGGACAATGATTTATTAGCTGCACTGGTTACAAACCTTGTCGAGGCAGATGCCCTCATAATGCTAACTGATACCGATGGACTTTTTGACAAAAATCCCAAGATACATGGTGACGCAATGCTTATACCACTAATTGAGGAGGTAACAGATGATATAGAGGCAATGGCTGAGAAATCCTGCAGTTTTGCTGGAACAGGTGGTATGCTAAGTAAGATACAGGCCGCAAGGCAGGTATCCTTCTTTGGTGTTTATACATTAATCGGGAATGGAAAAAGAAAGGGCGAGCTTCTCTCGATCCTCAGCGGTGAAGATAGGGGAACTCTTATACTTCCTAAAAAGGAAAGGATGAAAAGCAGGAAAGGATGGATCGCCTTTTCCCTGAAGCCTGTTGGTTCTATTGTTGTAGATGAAGGCGCAAAAAGGGCAATCCTTGAAAAGGGAAAGAGTCTGCTTCCATCAGGCATTAAGGATATCCTGGGTTCATTCAATACAGGCGACCTTGTGAAGTGTATTGATGAAAAAGGTGGGGAATTTGCAAGGGGTCTTGTCAACTATTCAAGTCGAGAGATCCTTTTGATAAAGGGAAAAAAGACATCTGAAATAGAGAAGACCCTTGGATATAAAACCTTTGATGAGGTCATCCACAGGGATGACCTTGTTATCATTTAGAAAGTAAGGGGGTGAGGGATGGACTGGAAAGGGATGCTTTTAAATATCGCAAAAGGTGCAAGATTGGCCTCACACATCATGGCAACGATCCCGACAGATATGAAAAACAGGGCGCTTTTGAGAATGGCAGAGGGGCTCGTTGAGAAAAAATCATATCTCCTTGAGGAAAACAGGAAGGATGTATCCGAGGCAAATAAGAAAAATCTCTCGAAGGCATTCATCGATCGTCTAACGCTCAATGAATCACGCATAAAAGCGATGGCTGATGGACTTCGTGAGGTCGCGTCCCTTCCTGACCCTGTTGGAGAGATCACAAGAATGTGGAGAAGACCAAATGGGCTTGTTGTTGGAAGGATGAGGATACCCCTCGGCGTTATTGGTATCATATATGAGTCAAGACCTAATGTCACTGCAGATGCAGCCGGGTTATGTATTAAGTCTGGAAATGCTGTGATCCTGAGAGGGGGTTCAGAATCGCTATGCTCAAACATCGCAATAGGAGAGATCCTTAAAGATGCTATGAGGAAAGAAGGGCTCCCTGAGGAAGCGCTGCAGATTATCCCATCCCCTGAGAGGGAGCTCATCAAGGAGATGCTTCAGCTTGAGGAATACATAGATCTTATAATACCAAGGGGTGGTGAGGGTCTTATAAGGTTTGTTGCTGAAAATTCGAGGATCCCTGTAATAAAACACTACAAGGGTGTTTGCCATATATATGTGGATGACGAAGCGGATCTTGATATGGCTGAGACTGTGTGCTTCAATGCAAAGGTCCAGAGGCCAGGGGTTTGCAATGCCATGGAAACACTCCTTGTTCATGAATCGATTGCTCCCATCTTCCTTCCACATATGATTGAAATATTTGAAAGGGCATCAGTTGAAATAAGGGGGTGCAAGAGAACCTGTGAAATCGTGCCCCATATCAAAGAGGCAACTGAAGAGGACTGGTATGAGGAGTATCTTGATCTTATACTTGCTATAAAAGTGGTAAATGGGATTGATGAGGCAATTCAACATATACAGAAATACGGCTCCATGCATACGGATGCGATAATAACAAAAAATTATGAGAAGGCGATGAGGTTCATAAAAGAGGTCAACTCATCCCTTGTACTTGTCAATGCATCAACGAGATTTAATGACGGATACCAGCTCGGGCTCGGTGCTGAAATAGGCATAAGCACATCCAAGATCCATGCCTTTGGCCCTATGGGCCTTGAGGAATTGACAACAACAAAATTCATCGCTTTCGGCAGCGGGCAGATAAGGGAGAATTGAAGGAGTAAAAATGCCTCTTGGCATACTTGGCGGAACATTCAATCCTGTTCACTATGGACATCTACGAAGTGCAGAGGAGGTAAGGGAGAGGTTTTCACTTGAAAGGATCATATTTATCCCAGCCTCAATTCCACCCCATAAAACTGAAGACCTTATACCTTTTTATCATAGATATAGAATGGTGGAGCTTGCTGTGGCGGGCAATCAGTACTTTTCTGTATCAGACATAGAGGGAAAGAGGGGTGGAAGGTCCTATTCTGTTGAGACACTTGAGCTCCTTATGGAAAAAGAATCGGACAGGGAATTCTTTTTTATTGTAGGCTCAGATGCATTCAGTCAGTTTAAGACATGGAGAAGACCTTACGATATTCTCAAAATGACCAATATCATCATCATGGAAAGACCTGGCTTTCCCATTGAAAATATAAAAAAGTTCATTGAGGTTGAACTGGGGATCCCTTTCCAATATAATGATAATAATAAGATCCTGATCCCCACAGGGAAATCCATTCATCTAATGAAGGTAACAATCCTTGATATATCCTCATCAGAAATTAGAAGAAAGATATATCTTGGTGAGTCAATAAGATATCTTGTTCCACCAGAAGTCGAAAAGTATATCGAGATGAACAAGCTTTACAGGATTCAGGGGAGTTGACCGGGATAAAAGATTCAAGAAAAAAATCGAGAATATGTGCATCCCTTGCACTGGAGAAAAAGGCATTGGATGTTGTAATCCTTGAGGTAAAAAAGCTCACAATGATAGCTGATTACTTCCTGATTTGCAGTGCAACGTCGAAGAAACATTCCCAGACAATCTGCGATTCTATTGAAGAAGGGCTTTATAAGATTGGCATCCATCCCCTTGGAATCGAAGGATACACCGCAGGGGAGTGGATCCTTTTAGACTATGATGATGTTATTGTCCATGTTTTCTATAAACCATTCAGGGAATTATACAATCTTGAGAAAATCTGGTATGATGCAAGAAGGATTGAAATATCGGAGAAGGGAAAGAGGGTGAGGTCTTCGAAAAGGACTTAGATTGAAATCATCCCTGCTCACGAAGGAAAGTGGAGGGAAATTTTATGTATGGCCGAATAATCTTTTCCTTGATTCTTGTTATTATGTTTGCATATCTCTACCACCTGAATCCACACCAGGTAACAATAACACTTCCTGACAACAGAAATATCTCAATTCCTGTAACAACACTTGTTCTCATCTCATTTGCTGCAGGTGTGGTTTTTGTTATCCTTGTTAACATATACAGGGACAGCGTGAACTTCTTTTTAAAATTTAAGGAAAGAAGGAAAAAAAGATTGCTCGAAATGGCAAGAGAACTATTCCTCAAGGGATCCGAGGCATTCCGAAAGGGTGATCTTATAAAAGCCAGAACAGTGCTTACAAAAAGTATGGGGCTTGATCCAGCCCATCTGGACACATATCTCCTTCTTGCCGATACCCTGAGAAAGGAAAACAGGATAGATGAGGCCCTGGCTGTTCTCAACAAGATAAACCCGGCTGATAGGGAAGACATAAGGTATCTCTTTAAACTTGAAGAGCTTTACAGGGATATGGGTGAATGGGACAAAGCAAGGGTTGCAGTCCAGAGGATACTCAAAAAGGACGAGTCAAACCTTGAAGCATGGAAAAGGCTTCGTGATATAGAGCTTGCAGGGAAAAATATAAGGGATGCCTTTATTGCACAGAGAAAGGTAACGAAATTATCAAAAGGGATTGCCACATGGGAAGAGGAATTGAAAACATACACAGGGCTTAAATATGAATATGCAAAATCCCTCTTTGAGGAAGGAAAGTATGATAAGGCAAAAAGAAGGTTGAAGGAAATCATAAGAGTTAATAAAACATTCATACCGGCCATCCTGCTGCTCGGTGAGGTATATGCAAAGATCGGAAAGGAGGACGGAGCGATCAAAATCTGGATGGATGGATATAATGAGACAAGAAATCCTGTTTTCATCCAGTATATAGAGGAGATGTTCATAAAGGAAGAGGCACCATTTGAGATATTACGGATTTACCAGAAAAGGCTATCAGAGGATCCTTCTGATGTAAAGATGAGGATTCTTTATGCAAAGCTCTGCCTGAGACTTGAGATGATCGACGAGGCGATCTCTGAAATTATGAAACTGGAACAAAGCGGTGTTGAATTTAAACCCCTTAATCTGATGCTTGGAGAGGCATACAGAAAGAGAGGGAGATATAAGGAGGCCTCTGAAGAATTCAGAAAGGCACTATCAATTGATCAATCGTTGAAGCTGACCTTCACATGCACAGTTTGTGGTCATGAATACCCGGGATGGGTTCCAAGATGCAACAACTGTAGGTCATGGAATAGCATTGATCTAATTCTGATACAGAAGAAATCTACATTTATTCCAAGGGAATTTATGTTAATGTAGTGGTGCTTTTAAAAGGACTTATCAATCTCTTATTTCCACCATATTGTCCGATTTGTGGAAAAAGTATACTGGACGAGGATGGAGCCGGATTCTGCAAGGATTGTATATCCCTCATGATCCCTATAAATGAGCCGTGCTGCCCCGGCTGCTCAACTCCTTATCCCAGCGCCTCGTTTGGCCACTTCTGCCAGGAATGCTCTGAAAGGGAGAGGTACTATGATCTTGGTCGCTCCCTCTTTATTTACCACGGAAAGATCAAGGAGGCAGTGCATCTCTTTAAATATGGTGGCAGGAGATCTCTAATCAATTCCTTTGAGGAATTGATCCCGAGGAAAATTCCTGCTCCCCTTGGCAAATATGATCTCGTCATACCGGTTCCGCTTCACATAAGAAAACTCCGCAAAAGGGGCTTTAACCAGTCCCTTTTAATTGCGCGCACTGTTGGAAAGTTATGGGATATTGAGGTTGATCCATTTATACTCAAAAAAATAAAGGACACGCCTCCCCAGACGGAACTCAGTTACGATGAAAGGGTAATAAATGTTAAGGGAGCCTTTTCCGTCAATAATCCTGAAAGGATCCTTAAGAAAAATATACTCATAGTTGATGACGTCTTCACAACGGGTTCTACAATACGAGAATGTGCAAGGGAACTCAAAAGATCCGGTGCAAAAAGGGTTGATTTCTTTACCGTTGCAAGGGCTTTTTCATGAAAATTTAATGGAAAAAGATATGAAAACCAAGATCAAAAGCCTTGATCAACTGAAGACAATAAGAGAAAAACTGAAAGGTGAAGGGAAGAAGGTGGTATTTACAAACGGTTGCTTTGATCTACTCCATATTGGACACATTAGATGCCTGGAGAGAGCAAAGGAGCTCGGAGATCTCCTTTTTGTTGCGATCAACAGTGACAGTTCTGTCAGAACCATAAAAGGTGCAAAGAGGCCTGTGATTCCACAAGAGGAAAGGGCAGAAATAATAGCAAGTCTTGCATGTGTCGATTTCGTAACAATATTTAACGAACCAGACCCATATAATTTGATAAAGGAGCTCCGGCCTGATGTTCTTGTGAAGGGTGGAGACTGGAAGCCCGATGAGATCGTGGGATCTGATATTGTCAGGGGATATGGAGGATCCGTGATCTCGATACCTTACCTTGAAGGCTATTCATCAAGCAGGATAATTGAGAAAATAATCTCTATTTACGGGAAGGATCTCCCTCCCTTTTAATTGACTCCCACTGCCCTTTCTGCAAGTTCAACGACTTCCTCCCTTTTCACGGGTTTTGTGAGGTAACCGAAAACCCCTTTATCCATTGCCTCCTGTCTCACATGATTATCTCCGAATGCTGTTATTAATATTACCTTTGAACTTGGATTTATATTCATGATCCTTGTTATTAATTCCATTCCATCCATACCTGGCATCCGTAAATCTGTAATTATAAGCGGAAAATACTCCCTCTGGATTAATGGTATTGCATCAAGTGGATTTGATATGGCAGTGGGAATGAATCCGGCACGTTCAAGTATCTTTTTCATCGCATGCAGAAAATTATCATCATCATCAATTATAAGAACCTTTCTTATTGGTTGTTCTTGCATTTGTAAGATAGGGAAAGCAATCCCCATGCCATTTTTCCTGTTCATGAAAGGGATTTATAACTTACTGTTTTTTGGGAGCTTTTATTAGTTATGCCTGAAAGAGGGTGGACTTATTATTATCAATTTTTGACAAATTTGCATTTTTAAATCTATTTTTATTGACAATATGTCAAAGGAGCTAATCAATATTTATGACCGGTAAATGTGCTTACACCCATATGCATACCAATCCTTTTAAACATCCTCGGGCTTATCCAGGGTTCACCAAGTATCCCATCATGTATTGCCCAGCTTCTGCCACGAACGGTCTCTTCCATCCCCTTCCTCCTGAATGGTGTTGAATCATCAAGCCTCTTATAAAGATAACCACCTTTCTGGAAACCCCTGTCTATATCCTCCATTATATTTTGACCTGTTTCATATCCGAAACCATACCATTCATAAACAATTGCATTGTGATAATAGAGGGGCTGGATATAAAACAACTCCTTTCCAATGAACTCTGTAAATTCCTCAGCAAGTCTGAGCACCTTCCCAAGCAGCCCGAGACCCTTCCTTACCTGGCCTGGAGCAAGACCAGCCTCCATAGCCCTTATTTCCTCCTTTATATTCCTGGAGATAGTTCCGCGGCGCGTATCACGCCCTTTTTCATCAATGTCTATATTAAATCTGGGAGCGGCAGGATCATTCATTATAATAAAGGCAAGTTCTGGATAGTTAAAAGGCGTTGTATCTATCTTCAGAAGAAATATGGGATCCCTTATCTCAGTTGGAATGCTTATCTCAATCCTAACAAATCCTCGATCAGCTGGTGTATAAAAATGGACAGCCCTGTTCCCCTTATCATCCATGAATGTAAAGGGATCTATGTTAAATCTCCTGAATATCTCTTCCGGGATGAGCCTCTTGTATATGTTAATCCTTTTTTCCTCCGACATGTTATTTATAATCTGTATACTGAGTGATTCTTCTGGTCTGCATATCCTTCTTTCCTTCTTCCTTTTCAGATCTTCTCCGGTTATGAGATTATCACAGAAAAACCTGTACAGTTCCGGCCTAACAGATGGACCGATCCTTGCAACAAAAAGGTTCAGCGGGTCTTCAGAAACGTCAAGATCGTCGGTTACAAATTCATTAAATCCAAATTCCCTGAAAAATCGCATCATGAGGAATCTGTATTCACTTTTGGTTAATCCAGTTGTTTCCAGATCCCAGAATCTTGAATCAATTGAACATATTACAATCCTTTCGTCATATCTGTTGCCATTGAATGCATATCCCATGAGCATCTTCCCGATCCCCTTCCTTCTCCATCCCTTGCTCACCTCAATAACGCCAAGTGTGAGTATCTCCCCCTTGAAGCCTGAACCCCATCTTTCCCTGGGATCCGGTGGATGTAAAGCCAGGTAGCCAACCACCAGATCATCAGCCATCGCGAGATACAGATCAGCTCCATCCATTGTTGAAACCCTTTCAATAACATTTCTTACCATATCGGAGTTATAGTGAAACACAACACCTATATCCTGGGGAATCTTTATGCTTTTGACAAAATCTTTAGGTGGGTTTTGAATGATATCAATCAATTTTATCCTTGCCCCCTGATTTGGAATCATCTGAAATGCGCTCAATCTTACGATAAATGGTCCGCGGGGCAATTCCAAGGAGTCTCGCTGCAATGTTTTTGTCACCTCTAGAATATCGGAGTGCCTCCTTTACCACTATTTTCTCTACCTCCTTTAATGGAAGACCGATTGGAATTGATATGAACGTCCTGCTTTCTAAGCTTGAAACTATATTTGATGGTAGATCTTCAAGTGTAATATATTTCCCCTTACAAAAAACAATAGCCCTCTCAATCGTATTCTCAAGTTCCCTTACATTTCCAGGCCATGAGTATTTCATCAGGGCATCCATAGCCTGCTTAGAAATACCTGCTATCTCCTTCTTGTTTCTCTCTGAGAATTTTTGAATGAAATATTCTACGAGAAGGGGGACATCCTCCATCCTATCCCTTAACGGTGGAAGCGTTATGGTGATAACATTTAATCTGTAGTAGAGGTCTTCCCTGAAGGTCCTGTTTTTAACAGCCTTTGAAAGATCACTGTTACTTGCCGCAATTATTCTCACATCAACCTTAAGTGTTTTTATTCCACCAAGCCTTTCAAATTCTCCATCCTGAAGAACCCTGAGGAGTTTCACCTGTGTGGAAGGAGTCATCTCGGTAACCTCATCAAGAAATAGTGTTCCACCGTCTGCAAGCTCGAATCTCCCTTCTTTCCTCGATACCGCTCCTGTAAACGCACCCTTCTCAAAGCCAAATAGCTCCGCTTCAAGAAGTGTCTCGGGAAGAGCTGCACAGCTTACCTTTATAAGTGGCTTATTTTTCCTTGGGCTCATGTAATGGATTGCCTCAGCTACAAGCTCCTTACCCGTTCCACTTTCCCCCTGAATGAGCACGGTTGCTGAACTCTGGGAGACCTGCTCCACAGTCTTCATAACCTCCCTCATGGATGCGCTTGTGCCGATAATCCTCCTGTATTGTTTCAGACCCTCAAGCATATCCTTTAGCTGTTTGTTCTCGATGAAGAGCTTCTGATTATCCAGAGCTTTGGTTATCGACTTGACAATATCCACTTTTTTGAAAGGCTTTGTTATGAAATCATATGCACCCTTTTTAAGGCATTCAACCGCATCCTCAATGGTCCCCTTTCCCGTTATTATTATCACCTCAACTTCTGGATGCATTATTTTGATGCTCTGCAGGAGCTCCATACCGTTCATCCCGGGCATTCTCAGATCAGCGAGAACTACATCTATGCGCTGATCCCTTATAATCTGCAGGGCTGATGAACCATCCGATGCCTGGAGGATTTCATAACCCTCCCTCTGGAGTATTTTTGCAAGCGCCTTTCTGATTTCTTCCTCATCATCCACTATAAGTATTCTATTATTTTCTGATGTTAGCTTTTCCATCATATATTAGACAGGCAAATTTATTATGAATGTTGTTCCCTCACCCTTTTTTGTCTCACACCTGATACTCCCGCCATGTTCAGTAACGATCTGATGGGTGAGTGAAAGTCCCAAGCCTGTTCCCTTATCCTTAGTTGTATAAAATGGCTCAAAGATCTTCTCAAGGTCCTTCTCATCAATACCAACTCCTGTATCGCTGACCCTTATCTCCACTGAATTGGGAAGCCTCGCTGTTGTAATTCTTATTTTACCACCACAGGGCATCGCCTCAACAGAATTCTTGATAAGATTGAGAAACGCCTGTTTGAGCTGCTTTCCATCTGCCTTTATATATGGTAATTTCTCATCCAGGTATGATTCGATCCCTATATTTTCAAGAGAAAATTCTCCATGGAGAAAATCCAGCATCTCTCTGATTAAATTATTCAGGTCCAGGCTTTCCAATTTTGGCTTCGGTAATCTCGCAAACTGAAGGTACTCTTCCGTCACTGCTGCAAGCCTATCTATCTCGGATACCATTGCTGATATCAAAGCCTTTGCCTCTGATGTATCAACCCCCTTGTAGTTTTCGATCTCCTCCAGAAGCAGCTCAACATTCAAACTTATTGAGCTAAGGGGATTTCTTATCTCGTGAGCAACCTGACTGGACATCTTGCCAATAACAGCAAGCCTTTCGGAGTGTAACAATTTCTCTTCCAGTCTTTTCCTTTCAGTAACATCGAGAAACATTTCAAGGTATTCTACTATTTGACCCTTTGAATCCTTAATGGGGGTGCACATATACGCAAAATAGCATATTTCATTGTTTCTATCCTTCCCCTGGAGGATGGTCTGTTGTGTAACTCCTGTTTTTTCAACTTCATCAATCAGATAACCACAGGTAATATTTTTAACACCGATCGATATCTCATTACAGTGCCTGCCTTTTATCTTATCCAGACCACCATTAATATCAGTAACTACTTTATTTGCCCATATAACACTTCTATCTCTCCCGATCAATACAAGTGCAGCACCGATACTGCTTACCACATCATCAAGTTTGTGTTTCTCCCTTTTTAGTTCATCATATCTATTCTCAAGCTCCTCCTCCAGCTTTTTTATCTCAATCATATCTTCTGCAAGTCTCCTGTATGATTCCTCAAGTGCTTTGGTTCTCTCTTTCACCTTTAGCTCCAGCTGTTCATTTAATTCCTGAAGACTATTCTGATAACTTGCAAGACGCTCCGTCATATAATTGAATGTCTCGGCAAGGACCATGAATTCATCCTTTGTATTTATGTTAACCTGCTGGGTAAGATCACCTTCTGCTATCTTACCAGAAATATTGATCAAGGATGAGAGTGCCTTTGTTATTTGCCATGATAGAAAAGCAGCAATAACTGCACCTACCATTATTGCAAGAAAGCATAAAAAGAATATAACATATGTTGTTCTTCTCAGTTTGATGTTTGTTTCCTTCAGAGAAAACCCTATCCTAACAATACCCCTGTTTTCCTCTTCTCTAATAATTGGAACGGAAACATCCAGAATATCACTTGTTTTATAAACAATAGCTCTTTCCGATGGTGATTTTTCCTGAAGAAGAGGATTCTGAAGCTTTTTTCCTTCAAAATTTTTATCACTGCTTGCAATAACAAAACCTTCCTCGTCCATGATAAATACATACTCTATATTTCTATATAAACTTAGTTCATTAATATGGTTTCTCAACGATCTATAGTCCCCTTTCAAAACATCAGGCTTAATGGCTGATGCAAAAATATTCGTAAAATAAACAGAGCTTGTTTGCATGTTCTGCTCTATAATATGGGTTTTTCCCTGCAATACAGGAATGGAAAAGGCAGTAATAACCAGCACCTGAACAAGAATAAAGGCTATCATTATCTTCGTTCTTAGTGAAATACGCGCTTTTTTAATTGTTCTCGAAGACATATTGAATGATTCCGAAAATAATCCTTGAAAATTATATGATGGTCCTTTGAGTAATTCAACAGTAGAGTTTTGCCAGTTCCTCTGCCCTCAGAAGATCTTCCCTTGTGTTAATATTAAAAAGGAATCCAAGGGATGGATCTAAAGTAAAGAGTTCCTCCTTCCCGATACCAAGAACCTTGAGCCTGGGAAAAAGTCTTATTATCTTCAAATCCCCCTCCGAAATAAATCTGTATAGATGGGGTAGGATCGCTCTTCTGTATATTCCAAAAAGCGGGTGCCATCTATTATCTATAAATGGAACAACAACATCGTATCCAGCTTTCCTTGAACAGATATACTCTATTGCCTCCCTATTCAGGAATGGCATATCATTTGGACATACAAAAACATAATCGAATTTCGAAAAGAACAGCGCTGTAAATATACCTCCTGCAGGGCCTCTATCCGGAAAGATATCTCTTACAACCTGGCATCCCAGATAGAGATAGTCCTCCACATTATTTGTAACAACAACTATTTCTTCAAAAATTGTATTCAGGATTGAATATACCCTGTCAATTATCCTCTTTCCACAGATCTTCAGAAATGCTTTATTTTCCCCGATTCGAAGGCTTTTTCCTCCGGAAAGGATGGCAGCTGCGATCTCTTGCATTTTTTAGATCGATGGTTTTACAGGCTTAAGAATTTTCAATACCTCCCCTTTTACAATCTTGCTTCCTTTTTTTTCATTCCATTCCTTAATAGAATTTATGGAAACGCCGTATCTTCTGGAGATGCTGTGGAGTGTTTCGCCTTTTTTAACTGTATGATAAATAACCCTCTTTCCCGTTATCTGAGAAACTGAATGGTTAGCCCTGTTGGAATACGCCTTTTCCCCCTTCATGAGATTACGATTCTCATAAATAATAAGGCGCTGTCCAGGTTTTATCCTGGATGGATTCTTTATATGGTTTAAAGACTTAATCTTCCCCACAGAAACGCCGTATTTTTTGCTTATGCTGGAAAGGGTCTCCCCTTTTTTAACTATATGGATTACGGATTCGTTGTGGTTTTTTAGCAGGTATCCATTCTTGCTCAATATAATCGGGAAATTCTTCTCAAACTCATCGCGCTTGCCATAGGGGATCCTTATTTCATAATCTTCCGCATTTGGAGGTGTGTATCCCCTTATAAGGGCAGGGTTTAGGTGTTTGATCTCCTCATAACTGACATTGCATGCAAGTGCAACAGCTTTGAGATTAACTCCACCAGGGACATAAACTGAGTCATATCTCCAGGGCTCCTCATAATTGATATCTATAAATCCATATTTCTCAGGATTTTTTGCAATGATTAATGCTGCAAGAAGTTTCGGAATATACTCCTTTGTCTCTCTCCTCATTGACTTATATTTTGCAAGTTCCCAGAAGTCTGATGTTCCAAATTTATTAATACTCTTCATTATTGTATATTCACCGGCATTGTATCCAGCCATTGCAAGATACCATGAATTAAACATATTGAAGAGATCTTTAAGATAGAGTGCAGCTGCATATGTGGATTTTTCTGGATCCCTCCTCTCATCCACCCATCTATCAATCTTAAGACCATAACGCTTTGCGGTTCCATATATAAACTGCCATGGCCCGACAGCCTTTGCCCGTGACTTTGCATACGGGTGAAATCCACTTTCGATAAGTGCAAGGTATACAAGATCCTCCGGCAGTTCAAATGCAATGAATATCCTCTTCATCATGGGAACATACCTGGATGATCGTGAAAGCCATATCGAGAATTTTTTCTTTATCTTTGTGGTGAAATACTCTATGAAATATTGAACTGTTTCATTCATAACCACTGGAATATCAAATCCACCATTCAGTACCTGAGAGGCCAGATCATCCCCAATATTTATCTGCGTATCAGGTCCTTCTATCCCTGACAGGTCAAGTTTTGGAATCTCATCGACTTCATCCTGTTCATATTCTTCTTTTGTGAATTCATCTTTTGTGAATTCATCTTTATATTCTATATTCTCAAGATCATTCAGTAATTCAGAATTTATAAGTTCGATCCCATCCATGAATATACCTTTAAATAAATCCTTTTTAAAAAGACCGCGCACGGAAAAACTGATTTCATCATCTTTGTAAATCATACCCTTACCATCTGATATAAAAACAGCATATGAAGGGAAAGAGTAAAGCTGAATGACAGATGCAATTATCATTGCAAAGGTGGCGAATAATAGCTTTCTGTCCATCAAACCCTACTCGCTTCCGGGGTTGACCTTTTCTCCTTCCTTAAATTTTCCACTAATTCAGCGATACCATATCTTATTTCCCTTGATTTTAATTCAAGATGCTCTCCTGCCTTTGAAGAAAATTCCTTTACTGCATTAAAGAACTGTTTGTTTCTCATCTTCCATTTCTTTAGATATTTCCATCCGCATGCCCTCATCATTGCCACGCTCAGACCTGTTTTTAATCCTCTCACGATTCCATATATAGAATAGAACTTCTCCATCGCTTTTATTGTATATTTCTGCAATTCATAAGGGGTCATCTGTTTCGGCTTAAAAACAACATGATGTCCATCGTAAAGAGACCAGTCATAACATATCATTCTTCCATCATTTTTCATTTCTTCAAACAGACCAGTGCCGGGAAGAGGGATAAGCATCATTAATTGTATGGTCTCTATACCCTTCTGCTTTACGAATTTCAATGTCTCCCAGATTGTGTCAATATTATCCTCATCAGATCCCAGAACAAACATGCCATGAATTTTTATCCTTTTCTCCTTTAACTTTTCTATGCAATACTCTATCTCATCAAAATTCTGCTTTTTGTTATAGTAACGCAGCGTTGCAGGATTTATCGATTCGAATCCAATGTATAGGGCCCAGCAGTTTGTTCTATACATTAAATCCAGAAGTTCATCATCCCTGGCAATATCGACTCTTACCTGTGCTGACCATGTATGTGGAACAGAATTCTTTTTAAGAAGGTATTCCAGTAGTTCTTTTGTCCTGTTCTTAACGGCTGCAAAGTTATCATCATAAAAAAATATGTGTGCTTTTGGATTTGTCTTTATAGCTCTTCTTATCTCCTCTTCCACAAGCTCTTTACTCCTTAATCTGTATATTCTTCCAAATACTTCTGTTACTGAACAGAATTTACAGTTAAAGGGACAACCTCTTGAAGTCATTACAGGAAAGATTTTCATCGGCTCTTTCAGCCCCCTTATGAGTGTGAAATCAGGGATGGGAATGTTATCCATATTAGTGCATCTTCCTGTAACTGGATGCGCATAATAGGTCCCATCCTTCATAATGGAAATGCCACTTATATCCTCAAGCCCTTCACCTTTTTCCAGTGCATTTATAAGATTAACAATTATGTCATCCGCTTCTCCCCTTATAACAATGTCAGAAACCCTTAAAGCCTCTTCTGGAAGAAATGTGGGATGTGGTCCCCCCATAAGCACGATCTTCCCTATATCTTTGAGTTCCTTCCCAATCTGATAAGCCTTTAGAGCTGTTGATGTAATAGTTGAGATACCAACAATATCCGAATCAACAACACTTCTTAAATCTATGCCGCCCATATCCTCTATAAAAATATCAACATCATATCCGGCTTCCTTCAGTTTTGTTCCAAGAATTATACTTCCAAGACGAGGTAAACCATATTTGCTGAAGATGTGATAATCGAGTGATCCCGGTTCAATAAAAGTTATCTTTTGTATCTTTCTGTTCCTCTTGTTTAACATATCAAATCGTTAATTTTTATATCATTTCGTGATATTCTTTAAAACATGCTAAAAATTTATTAAATAATAACAGGATAAAATTATTTGTCAAGAAAATTAAGTGGCGGGACGATAATATAAAAGATTGGTATAATTAAGAATAACTGAGTTTACGATAAATTTCTGCTATAAAATTCCTTGGTTTTGGAACATGATGAAGCCATACATCGCCCATTTTTGTAGATGTGCTTAAAAGAACCGAGCCGTAATTCAAAATTGTTCCTATAGGTCGCTGATCGAGTGCAAAATTGTGAATCTCATGAAATGGAATCCTGCATTCCTCCTTTTTTATTAAAAAACCTGATTTGATTATCAATTCCTCTTCTCCGATTATCCATTTGTAGCCAAGCCATTTTAAAAAGATCCTCAGCGGCCATTGAAAGAAAAACATCGAGATAATCACAGAAAGTGTTCTGGAAAGAGGTGATGCTAATAAAAAAAGCAACCCCCCTCCTCCGCCAAAAATCATGGATTTGATAAAGAATGACCAGTGGGGTTTATACCCTTTGGACTCTTTTCTCATTTTATTTTAATGGGATTGTCAGGATGTTGGAGCCCCTGATCTCTTCTTAACAAAGCTTTCGAACAGAACATCATCAGTCGGATAACCACTCCTTCCATGTGGCACAGTTGGCAAACACTGGCTGCATGAACTTATCTCCTCAATGGGTTTCCCTTCAGAAACCTCTATGGGAATAGGAAAGCGCGCATGTTCTGGAACATGATCAATAAATCTCATCCTGTAAACAGGATCCTGCATTCGACAGCGAAACTTTCTGTATCTGTACTCAGGATGCTTCGTCATTCTATACCATATTTCCCTGAGTGGTTGCTTTCTAATGTTTCCAAAGCTTACAGGATTAAAATCACATGGATTAACATCACCATATGCTGTGAGATAAAATTGATAAAATCCACCAAAGCAGCCATTACTGAATGGGGAATTTACATAGGATTGAGCTATGATTCCCATGTTACCGTCCATATGTATGAATTTCTTTGCTATTTCTGTTACCCTGGCGCGCTCTTCATGTGTAAGCAGTATCTCTTCGCTTTTTAATCTGAATTTACCGGAGGGGATGGGATCAAATATCGTTACCTCATTGAAGCCAAGCTCCTTTGCTTTATAGAGGAGCGCTTCGAGTGATCCATCAGCAATTTTCTGTTTTGTAACATACGTTGAAATACCGATGAGAATACCCTCCTCTTTTGCCATGAGTGCACCCTCTATAGCCTTCTCATAGCATCCCGGCACTTTCCTCAAGCTATTATGAATCTGTGGGTCAACATCATCTATCGAAATATTGACACCGTAGAGACCGGCCTCTTTTAGCTTTTTTACAGTTTTCTTGTTCAGCATCAAACCGTTTGTAAACATAAGAACAATTGCCTTTGATTTGTCAACATAATCTATAATTTCATAAACATCATCCCTTATAAGTGGATCTCCTCCTGTAAGCGTGATATTTACAACGCCGAGATCGAGTGCATCATCTATAACCCTCTTTAACTCATCAGTTGACAATTCCTTTTGTGTGGGATCTATTTTGTCAAATCTACTGCAGTGAACACAATCCGCCTGACATCTGTAAGTGATAGAAATTGTAGCGGTTGTTGGGCATTTGAGATTGAAGTATTTATCTTTTATCCTTGCCATTATTGAACGTTTTCCTGCCTCTGACGGCAAGGGTGGACTGTACATGGTATAAACATTTGCACCATTAACCTTTCCGATAACCTTATATTCATTAAGCCTTTTGCAAAAGAACTCAGCAAGGGGTTTATAAATAAATGAAAATGAACCATTAATGTTAACTTTAAGTTTGTCACGATCAAGGAAAAAATCAATCTCTGGCGAAATCAAATTAAATATATGCTCCCTTAATCTTATTCCTAACCTTTCAGAATCCATCATGGTTTTCCTGCCAGTTATTTTTATTTATTAAAAAAATTATATGCCCTTCATTGATTAAGTCAATATATGATGCTCAATGCTGCCCTTCTGATGAAATCTGGGGATTTCCCCATTCACCCTTTATCCTGAAAGAAAATCCGAGAATGCTTCGATCCTCTCCTGTGATAACTCGCCCTATAATGGGTATTGATCCTATCGCTTTGTCCATCAATGGAAAGGGGTGGATACCAAGACTGACATCCATTGTTCTATCATAGAGGGCTACCTCTCCCTTTCCTGTTATTCTTAGTCCCTCTCCATCTATCTTAAGATTGGTTGTTTTTGCTCTTCCATTATTTATAAGAAAATCCGCTGTCATCTTTTTCACATCCAATCCACTCCCCGAGAACTCAGGCAAACGCATCTTTGCCCATTCAAGATTCTTTAAATATGAGATTATCTCAGTGGCTATTCTAAACTTTCCTATGTTCAAAAATCCATTATTCATAGAAAAGTAAAGAAATCCATTTAATGTTCGAAAAGATTCTCTGTCAAAGTTAGTCCCATTTACCACACCCGTTATGGAAAATCTTCCACCCATGCTCTTTTCTTTTCCCGTAAGCTCCATAAGTTTTTGCATATTCCCATTTTTGAGCTCGCCCTGGAATTCCCACGGTATCACTGTCTGATCACCAAAATTTATATGACCTGATAGATCAATAATGCCGTCAAATACTGAGGCGGAAAGTTTTCTTATCCTGAGCGTATTATGCCTGTACTCTAACATCGAATCGAGATCTTTTAGTTCGATAGATCTGAAACTGCTGTTTTTAAAATCTAAATCCATATGAAGCCTGATGTTTTCAAGAAATTGACTGCCCCTTATAAAATCCATAAAAGCATCATTAATAATCCTGTCTAAATCGATTGATATAGATTTTAGGGAAAGACGGAAAACATACTCTGAATTGAGGGAAAACGTTCCCGAACATCGAATGAGCTCCTTACCAAAATCAATTACACAATTCCTGATGAAACCTTCACTTCCCCGAAAACCTACCTTTCCGTTAATCCTGTATGACGGCTCACTATCACCTGAAAGATCGGTCGTAAATCCCACCTTAGAAAAATTAATCTCCCCCATCAGCAAATATTCATTCTGAGGCCCACGAGTCCATTCGAGAGTGCCACTGAAATTTCCTGTTGACCTATACCTTTTTAGATACTTAGAGAATTCAACAAGATCTTTTACATAACCATTTTTTATTAAAATGTTGACCTTCTTGAGCTGAAATTGATTTCCATGCTTCTTCACTATGAGATAACCTTCGAGGGGCGTTGACCCATACAATGCATAGCCATTTCTGAAGTTAAGTGACCCATTATCGAAACCAAGCACACCTTTTATATCAGTGAGCATAAGTGGCAAAAATGGAAACGAAACCTTTGCGCCACCAATCTCAATCTCTCCCCTGTATTTATATACCTTTTTCCCCGATTCCATATTTAATCTGAAGGATCCCTTTCCCGATCCCTCCATCGGGGGGAGTCTTTTCCCGATTTCATGCAGATCTTCAGGCAGCAGATCATGGTTTAAAAGATGCCCTAACTCTGAAAGCGGAAAGGTCGCTCTTATGGATAAAGAGAGCTCCATAGACTTCAATCTCTCACTGGATATTATTGCTGTAAGCTCTTCAATCCTTGACCTTCCCCACAGACCCGCGAAATTTATTCTATATATCCCATTTTTTATCGTAATCCTGCCGTTTCCATCCCTTAAAGGATCATAACCACTTCCCATATTAAAAACGGATTTCATTATTTCTATATCGCCTGAAGGGACTTTCATCCCCTCCTGAGCATCTGAAATCACTATTAGTGAATTTATTCTCATTGAACCATCCATCAGCGATTCTCTTATACGGGAAAAGGGCTCTTTTTCAAGAAATGATGATTTAAATGTGGCAAGAAACTGCCTCAAGGGCAGAATATCTGTCGAAAGCCGCCATCTCCATAACCAGCCGTTCTTATCTTTAATACCATCAGCATCGGCATTTATGTTCATATTTGTGCCCTTAACCTCCAGTGATTCAACCCTTATCCTCCACTCATCCAGTCTCTCCAGAGTTGATTTAATCAAAACAGTCTGGCCGGACGGCGAATAGGAAAAGTCGCTGCCCACTATGTAGAAATCTTTAAATAAGGCATTAATTGAACAACTGAACGAAGAGAACGGCTTCCCCCTGAAAACGACCTCTGTCTTTCCTTTTCCCTCTAGCCTGGCTGGAAACTGGATTGTCTTTGCCACATATGATCTAATCCACCGAAGATCAAAGGGATAAAGGGAAACGTCCATATCCATCTGGAATTTCCCTATGTCAAAGTCGCCCTCCGGAAATGTTATTGTTCCCTTAATTTTTAGAGCTGAATCGTCAAAAGCACCAACAATCCGGGCCGAACCTGATACCCTTATAGCACCATCTGGCTTTTCCCTTCTGGCAAAAAAATTTATCCCCTTCAGACCAGTTAAAGAATGACGACCACCTGTATCTATTTCATGGAGCCACAACTCCCCGTTACGAAATGAAAATTGGGATATCGGTGTCACTTCGGTAATTTCTTTCTTCAATTCCTTTGTTCCATCCTTCCTCTCAATATAAAAATCGCTGATATTAAGGTTACCATCCCTCAATCTTCTTATATTGAGCACCGGATGGCTCATCCTTATGTCCTTCCATCTTATCTCTCTGTTCAGAAAAGCTGTTGAATCAAGCACAAGGTAGACTTCCTTTGCAGAAAAGAACTCCTGATCTGAATTCTTTTCAAGAATCACAAAGTTTTCACATTTTAGAGATACAGGCGGGTAAAAGGAGAAATCTATGTTCCCGATGATAACCTTTCTATCCAGAAGTTTTTCAATTTTTGAGGCAATGAGAATCCTCTGATGTTCAAGGTCTAAAGAGCTTCTTATAAGATATAGACCGCTTAGAAAGAATATAATCAACAATAAAAAGAGGCCCGTAAGGATATAAGTGAGTTTTTCCCTGAACATAATATAGCCATTTATTTACAGATAAATCCTTTTTAGAATATTATAAATACATAGTAAATTCAAGGAAACAGCATTATGCATATCTTTCATGAGGATGCAAATCTTCTGGCAGATGTATTCGACAGCCTTCAGGAAGCCATCGTTATACTGAATAGAGATTCTGCCATTATTGCAATGAATCAGTCTGCACAGATTAGTTTTGGCCTTTCGAGAGCTCCGAACCTTGATAGACCCTTTATGGCGTTTCTCAGAATAAACCCTCAACTTGAAATGCTACTTAAAAAAACCCAGAAGACTGGTTTCTCAATCGCGCATTACGAAATAAAGATCAGGAACCTTGAGGGCAGAGAAGTTCCCTCTTCAATAAGTATCTCACCTCTTTATACAAAGGATGGAGAGATAAAGGGAACCATTTTGCTTTCAAGGGATATAACGATGCTTAAATCCCTGGAAGAGGAAACAGAAATAAGCACACGTCTTTCCTCGATTGAAATTATTGCAGCAGGCCTCGCCCATGAGATTAAAAATCCATTGAGCGCCTTGAGGGGAGCAGCACAGATCCTTTCAAAATCCATACATAGCAATGAAAAATTCGAAAGATGCTGTGATATAATAATAAAAGAGGCAGATAGGATAGACAGGATCGTTAGAGAACTTTTAAATTTAACCCGCCCAAAGATGCTCTCCCTCAAGAAGATCAATCTGCATGAAATCCTTGAAAGAATTATAAATATGACTGCTACTTCAATAACAAAAAAGGATATAAAGTTTGTCAGGGAGTATGATCCGAGCCTTCCCCAGCTTCTCTGCGATGAGGAGAAGATTGTTCAGCTTTTCACAAATCTCATAAAAAATGCGATAGATGCAATCGACCGGAAGGGAATAGTTAAGTTAAGAACCTCGATTATAACTGATTATCACTTCTTGACCGCGGAAAAAAAGAAGTGCAAAATGGTTTCAGTGGAGGTTTCGGATACAGGAAGGGGTATAAGGGAAGAAGATTTTCCGAAAATATTTACCCCATTCTTTACCACAAAGCCTGATGGTTCGGGACTTGGACTTACAGTATGCCATAAAATTGTAAGCGATCATAACGGCTCCATCAGGTTCAAAAGTGCACCGGGAAAGGGAACAACCTTTATTATTATTCTTCCAATTTTTGATGGCAATGAAACATAGAATACTTATTGCAGATGATGAGGCATCTATAAGATTTGTCTTAAGGAGTGCACTTGAGGAAAAGGGGTACCACATAGAGGAGGCTTCAAGCGGATCTGATGTTATTGAGAAGATTAAAAATCTTAGATACGATCTCTATATTATCGATATTGTCATGCCGGAAATATCAGGTCTCAATCTCATTGATAGGATAAGGGAGTATCACAGTGATGCAGCGATACTGATTATAACTGCGCGTGATACAATGTTCAACGCCATAGAATCCATAAAGAGGGGTGCATTCGATTATATTGCAAAGCCATTTGATATTGATGATGTAATTCATATTGTTCAGAGAATCCTTGAAGAAAAATCAGCTCATGATAGGGAAGAAACAAAAAAGGATATTCCTGAGGAGTTCTTTTCCCAGCAGATCATCGGAAAGAGTCGGGTTATAAGGGAAATCTTTAAAGTAATAGGCAGGGTTGCTGGAGAGGATTGTAATATCCTCATAACAGGGGAATCAGGGACAGGGAAAGAGCTTCTTGCAAGGGTGATCCATGCAAACAGCCCGAGGAAGAATTTTCCGTTTATTGTTATTGACTGCGCAACCATTCCAAGGGAATTGATGGAATCTGAACTCTTCGGATTCGAAAAAGGGTCTTTTACGGGTGCAATTGAGAAGAGGGAAGGTAAATTCAAAATCGCTGATGGGGGAACAGTTTTTCTTGATGAAATTGGTGATATGCCACCGGAGCTCCAGGCAAAGCTACTCAGGGTTATTCAGGAGAGGACATTCTACCCCATTGGCTCAAATTCACCCATTAAAGTAAACATCAGGGTTATAGCAGCAACCAACAAAGACCTTGTCAGTGCAACCCGAGATGGTAGATTCAGGGAAGACCTTTATTTCAGAATAAATGTTGTTAGCATCTATCTTCCACCATTAAGGGAAAGAAAAGAGGATATACCCCTTCTTGCTGAATATTTTCTTCGAAGGGAAAATGAAAAAAGGTGTGCAAAAAAGAAGGTTTTTGCACCTGAAACAATAAGGGCACTTATCGAGTACCCGTGGCCCGGGAATATCCGTGAACTTGAAAATGCAGTAAAGAGGGCTTATATATTTTCAAAGGGTAAATACATACTTCCCGATGATCTTCCATCACATATAGTGGCTATTAAAGAAGAAAAGGGTAAATTACCTGAAATCCCTGAACTCTCTATCGAGCATATAATCAGAAGGTATATAGACTCGATTGATCTTAAAAATTCATCGGATATCTATCGGAGAATACTTGCTGATGTCCAAGGGCCGCTTTTTAGAATAATCCTCGAAAAAACCAGATTTAACAGGAAAAAGGCATCCACTATACTTGGCATGAACAGGAATACATTCAGAAAAAAAATAAAAGAACTTGGCATTTTAAATAACAATAGAAGGAATAAAAAAGTCCGTGGATAAAGAGCTCTATCACCTTATAATTTACAATATCCTTCTGATCTCGATTGCAATTTTTGGCGGGATAAGCCCGCTCCTCAAAAGATGGGATGAAAGCGTACTTCAGCTTTTTATGAGCTTCAGCGCTGGTGTTCTTCTTGGTGCTGCCTTTTTCCATCTGCTTCCAGAATCAATCATGATTGCGGGAAAGGACTCCTCTATTTACATCCTTCTTGGATTTGTTTTTATGTATATATTTGAAAAATTTTTAATGATCCATGCCTGTGAGGCATTTGATTGTGAGATACACACAATAGGAATATCCGCCTTTTTTGGTCTATCGATACATGCAATTTTCGATGGAGTTGCACTCGGAAGCAGCAGCATTATAGAAAGTATTGGACTTCCTGTTTTCTTAGCCATTGCAATACATAAAGCACCTTCTGCTCTTGCCCTGACAACACTATTAATCAGGGAAAAATATTCATCGCTCGTTATAATAATGATGAATCTCTTCTTTGCCATGATGATCCCTCTTGGCTCCTTCCTTTCATTTTTCTCCCTTCTCTCCTTTAAAAAATATATCCTGGGAGCTGTTATAGCATTTTCAGGAGGAACATTTCTTCATGTTGCAGCAAGTGATCTCCTTCCTGAAGTTCACAAATTAAGCCCCGGAAGATTCCGGGCACTATTCCTTTTTCTATCAGGCCTTACAGCAATGGCCATTGGTAAATTCGTGGAGTTATGAAAAAGGAGATAAGAGATTCATTGATGGACCACTTAAGAGGGATATATGGAATAGTTGATAACTCACTTGTTCCTGATCTATCACTCACAGAGATTGCAGAGAAGATTCTCAAAGGTGGATGTAAGATTATTCAACTTAGAGTGAAGAATTCAACGGATCGTGAATTTCTTCTTACAGCTTTAAGAATAAGAGATATGACAAAAAGGTATGGGGCACTATTTATAATAAACGATCGCCTTGATATAGCATTGCTGACAGAAGCAGATGGCATCCATGTCGGGCAGAACGATATACCTGTTACACACATAAGAAAACACTGGAATAGAATTATAGGTCTATCCACACACAGTATTGATCAGGCAGTGGAGGCTGAAGGATTAGGCGTCGATTACATAGGATTCGGCCCGATATTTCTTACTCGAACAAAAAAGGATGTCTATCCATACACAGGCATATCAAAGATTCAAGAATTAAAAAAATATGTGAGGATACCTGTTGTTGCCATAGGGGGGATAAATAGTTCCAATATGATCGATGTTATTAAAGCTGGTGCTGATGCAGTTGCTATGATTTCGGAGATTGTTACTTCTTCAGATATTGAATCCAAGGTAAGGGATCTTATTCGGATCTGGAGAGAAAACCATCCTTTTTAATCCTCTTCAATCTCAGAAATTGTTCCTGGAGGAGCAAGATTTTCAAAGGTTGTATATTTATCAAGAAATGCAAGCTTAACAGTCCCCGTGGGTCCATTCCTCTGCTTTCCTATAATTATCTCTGCTATGCCCTTCTCTGAGGTATCAGGATTGTAAACCTCATCCCTGTAAATAAACATTATCAGATCCGCATCCTGCTCAATTGCACCAGATTCTCTCAGATCTGCAAGCTGAGGTCTGTTGCCGTGTCTCTGCTCTACTTTTCTTGAGAGCTGCGATAAAGCTATAACAGGAATATTGAGTTCTTTGGAAAGCGATTTCAGCGATCGTGAAATTTCTGATATCTCCTGCTCTCTTGTATCAGCTCTGGTACTTCCCTTCATCAGCTGAAGATAATCAACAACAAGCAAACCGATGTTCATCTCGGACTTAAGTCTTCTTGCCTTTGCCCTGAGCTCGAGAACAGAAAGCGAAGGGGAGTCATCAATTACAAAAGGCGCCTCCGTAAGAAGACCTGCAGCACGTGTTAATTTTGGCCAATCACTATCGATAAGATAGCCACTTCTCACTCTGTGCATTTCAACCCTTGACCTTGCACATAGCATTCTCAATGTAAGCTGTTCCTTTGACATCTCAAGAGAAAAGAAACCAACAGGAATACCCTGGTCAATTGCAGCATGCTGAGCAATATCAAGAGCAAGTGATGTTTTTCCCATACTCGGTCTTGCCGCAATGATAATAAAATCGGAGGGCTGAAGCCCTGATGTGAGTCTGTCAAGCTCGATAAATCCTGTTGATATACCTGTAACAAGTTCTTTCCTGCTGTATAGCTTCTCAATCGTTCTGAATGTATCCTTCAAAATATCCTTCAGATGAAACCATGAGGGTCTTATTCTATACTGGCTTATCTCGAATATCCTTCTCTCGGCATAATCAAGAAATTCCTCCGCATCACCCTCACGTTCATAAACTTCGGATGCTATCTCTGTTGAAATCTCAAGAAGCTTCCTCAGTATCGCTTTCTCCTTAACAATCTTTGCATAATAAGTAACATTTGAAGCAGTAGGAACTTTTTCACACAGGGATGCAATAAAAAGAGGCCCACCAACCTCTTCAAGATAACCCATCTTCTTTAAACAATCTGTTACTGTAATTATATCTATTGCCTCTCCCTTCTCAAAAAGGGCTATCATTGAACGAAATACTTTCTGATGCGCATCTTTATAAAAATCAGATACCTGTAAGATTTCAAGGACCTTATTTATTGACGATTCTTCGATAAGTATGCTTCCAAGAACACATTCTTCAGCTTCAAGATTCTGAGGAGGAATCCTCTCTAAGGGAACCAGATTATTTTTCTTCTTTTTTAAAGCCATCTTTTAATTCCGATTTTGCATCAACAACATTTAGTATTAAATTACATGATACAGATTTCTCAAGCTTTATCTTTACAAGATACTGTCCTGTTGCCCTGATCGGTTCCTCAATGATAATTCTTTTACGGTCGATTTCTATACCCTTTTCCTTCAATGCATGTTGTATGTCACTTGCAGTTATGGAACCGAATAATCTTCCACCTTCTCCTACCTGTGCAGCAATATCGATAGTCATGTTCTCCATCTTTCTCGCAATGTCCATTGCCTCAAGTTTCTTTCTTTCTTCCCTTTTTTCAATGGCTTTTCTCTCTAACTCAAGCTTTCTCAGGTTACTATCCGTTGCTTCAACGGCCAGATTCCTCGGGAAGAGATAATTTCTTGCATAACCATCAGATACCCTGATAACATCACCCGCCTTGCCAAGTTTAGGAACATCAACGGTAAGTATAACCTCCATAATTCTACTCCGTTGATCACTGATGTGTTGTGGTAAATGGCAGAAGGGCCATGATTCTTGCCCTCTTAATTGCAACAGCAACCTTTCTTTGATGCTTGGCACAGTTGCCAGAGAGTCTTCTCGGAACAATCTTTCCCCTATCAGTAATAAAATGTTTAAGGGCTTTTATATCCTTATAATCAATCCTCAGGCTCTCATCCGCACAAAATCTACATATCCTCTTTTTCTGAAAAATCCTTCTCTTTGTTGCCTCCGCCATAAGCTCCTCCATATTTTTTGTAATTAACTAAAATGGAACATCTTCTTCCTCTTCAGCTAAATTAATATCGGTTTTTAAAGATGACTCATCCCTGGGTCCTCCGATAAATCTAACCATCCTTGCGATGACCTCTATCTTACTCCTTTTCTGACCTTCAGGACCATCCCATTTTCTCTGCCTCAATCTCCCCTCAACAAGAACAGTCCTTCCCTTTGATAGATATTCAACACATGTCTCCGCCTGTTTGCCAAAACATACAACATCAACATAAGATACCTCATCAACGAATTCATTTCCTTTACGATAACGATGATTTATTGCAAGTGTAAAATTCGCAAGGGCTGTCCCATTCGGCGCATATCGTAATTCGGGATCTCTTGTCAAATTTCCTGCAAGAATCACCCTGTTGTAATTAACCATTTACGCCCCTTCATGAACCTCCTCATGTTCTTCAGGAGGAGGAATATCGGAATCCTTTGTTGCTTTTACTATGATAAATTTCATAATGGATTCATTGAATCGCAAAAATCTTTCGATTTCACTTAATATCGCTGAGTTTCCATTGAAATGGATAAGGAAATAGTGCCCCTTTGAATGCTTCTGAACCCTGTATGCAAGCCTTCTTTTTCCCCAATCCTCCATTTTAACAATCTCACCCTGCTGTGCCTCTATGAGGGATCTAAGTTTATTCACTGTGTCTTGTAATTCATCATCGGAAATCTCCGGGTTGATTAAAAAAAGAACTTCATATTTTTTCATTTTTACCTCCTTCCGGATTTTCCCTTTTAAGGGATAGCCCACAATGGAGCAAGGAGATTTTTCTAATCTTGATTATCATATTACTCGCCCTATTTCAAATTAAATTTTTCAAATCCTAAATCTTTATCATTAAACGGAAAATTTTATATGAATGATATCTCCATCCCTTACAACATATCCCTTTCCTTCTATCCTCAACAACCCCTTTTCCCTTGCGGCAGCCTCGGAGCCTGCCTTAATAAAATCATTAAAATTTATAACCTCAGCACATATGAAGCCTCTTTTCATATCAGAGTGGATCTTACCCGCTGCCTCAAGGACCGTGGTTCCATCTAAAATTGTCCATGCCCTGAGTTCAATTCCCACAGTTGTATAGAACGTTATAAGTCTGAGGAGCTTGTATCCCACCCTGATCAACTCGGCAAGACCATCAAGCTCAAGGCCCATTTCCTTTCTCATCTCATCTGCCTCATGCTGGGGAAAAGAGGAAAGTTCTTCTTCAAGCTTTCCGCATATAACAACAACATCATCCCTTTCTTTTTTGCCAAACTCTATGACCCTATTTATGCTCTCACTCTTTTCAAAATATTCCTTCTCCCCTGCATTCACTACATAGAAGACAGGTTTGTCAGTAAGTAGAAAAAGATCTTCAAGGTATCTCCTTTCATCATCAATTAATTCCTGTTTTCTCAGCGGGATACCCTTTTCAAGGCCTTCTTTTGCTTTTCTTAATATCCTCATTGTCTTTTCAGCATCAGGATCCCCTGATTTAAGAAGTTTTTCAACCTTTGCCATTCTCCTTTCAAGAACCTGGATATCCGCAAGGATCAGTTCAGTATTAACAATCTCAATATCGCGGATAGGATCGATCTCACCATAAATATGTGTAACATCTTCAGAGCTAAAACATCTCACAATGTGTGCTATTGCGTCAACATTCCTTATATAGGAGAGAAACTGATTCCCAAGTCCTTCGCCTTTACTTGCCCCTCTTACAAGTCCTGCAATATCAACAAATCTTATAGTTGTGGGCACTACCTTTTTTGGTTTTGTTATACCTGCAAGGACCTTCAATCTATCATCGGGAACCTCGATAACTCCAATATGAGGTTCTATTGTGCAGAAAGGATATTTTTCAGCAGGCACAGAGGCCTTTGTAAGAGCATTGAATATCGTTGATTTGCCTGCATTCGGAAGCCCAACTATTCCACATGAAAATCCCATATTTCAACCTTTAAAATTTATCCGATGACTTTCTATTAAAAATGCTCATACTTTTGTTAAGCCCATATACTATGATAGACTGAATAGCCTTCAAACCCATTGTTAGAAATTCCTCCATCGCTGCCATCTCTTCACTGCTGAAGGGTGAAAGTACATAATCTGTAATACCTCCTCCCCCTTTCGATCTTCCGATACCCATTCTAATTCTTATAAATTTATCCGTTCCAAGGGCATTCATTATTGATATAAGACCTTTATGACCTGCATGACCACCCCACCCCTTTATCTTTATCCTTCCAAATTCCAGATCTGCGTCATCATGGAGAACAATAAGCCTTCCATTATCAATCTCTCTGTTTAATTTAAGCTCCTCTATCACCTCACCAGTCATATTCATAAATGTCAAAGGCTTTACAAGTATAACAGGGCTCCCACTTATCTTACCGTATCCTTTAATGGATTTCTTCTGCTCCTTAACAATTTTAATTCCATAGAAATCCGAGATCCTCTCAAGAAGAAGTACACCTATATTGTGTCGGGTTAATGCATAGGGAGTCCCGGGATTTCCAAGGCCGATTATAACATAGGGGTTTGACATTCTATTCCTTTGTTCGCGATGGAGGCACCCTCTGAGGCTCGGGCAATTGAGCTATCTCCTCAGCAGGCGTAGCCTTCTCTTCCTCAGCCTCAGGTGCGACAATAGCCACAACAGTTGAAGAGGGATCTTCAATTATCTTCACACCGGGTGATGTCTTAATATCGCTTATATGTATTGAATCGCCAATTTCAAGGTGTGAAATATCAATCTCAAGTTTATCAGGTATATCTGAAGGTAGGCATTCAATCTCTATTGTTCTCATTATATGTTCGACAATCCCACCCTTTTGTATACCAGCTGGTTTGCCAATTAGATGAACGGGTACCTCAATCCTTATGCTCACATCCATTGCAACCTCGTAAAGATCAACATGAATTATAAAATCCCTTACAGGATCTCTCTGAACCTCCTTTATCATTACAGTTTTTGTTTCTCTATTTCCATTCATTAATATTTCAAGATCCACAAGTATGCTCTCCCTTTTTCCACCTATCAGCTTATTCAAATCAACCGAATTAATAGCAATAGGAAGTGCGGATGTTCTTGGACCATATAGAATCCCAGGGATCATCCCTGATCTTCTCAGACTGCGGGATGCGCCCTTTCCTAACCTCTCCCTGTGGATTGCATTAAGCTTAAACCTTTCCATAACATACCCCCATTATCTTATATAAAGAGAGAGCTAACAGACTCGTTGTTGTGAATTCTTTTTATAGCCTCTCCAAGAAGACCAGCAACACTGAGTATTTTGATTTTATTGCAACCCTTAATTTTATCCATAGCTGGAATACTGTCTGTTACAAATATTTCATCGATGTATGAATTCTCTATCCTCTCAACAGCTTTTCCGGACAGCACCGCATGTGTGCAGCATGCATATACCTCCAGGGCACCTTTGTTTCTCAGCGCCTCTGCTGCTTTGCATAATGTCCCCGCTGTATCAACAATATCATCAACAATGATAACCTTTTTCCCTTTAACTTCACCAACAATATTCATTATCTCTGCCTCATTGGGGCCGGTCCTCCTTTTATCTATTACAGCAAGTGGTGCATTTATCCTCTTTGCAAAATGCCTTGCCCTCTCCGTTCCACCTGCATCGGGAGAAACAACTACTATGCCTTCAAGACTTCTGAATTTATCCCTCACATAATCAAGAAGAACAGGTGTTGCATATAGATGATCAACGGGAATATCAAAAAAGCCCTGAATCTGTCCTGCATGAAGGTCCATACACAGAACACGAGATGCACCGGCTGCTGTGATGAGATTTGCAACAAGCTTTGCCGTAATAGGTGTTCTTGGCGCTACTTTTCTATCCTGTCTTGCGTATCCATAATATGGAATAACTGCTGTGATTCTCTTTGCCGATGCCCTTTTGAGTGCATCTATCATTATTAGAAGTTCCATCAGATTAATATTTACAGGCGTGCAGGTCGATTGTATAACAAAGACATCCACGCCCCTTACATTTTCCCCTATCTCAACCATGATTTCTCCATCGCTGAATGTTGTAACATCGGCTCTGCCAAGGGGTATATTCAGATAACGACAGATACCTATCGAAAGTGGTATATTTGAATTTCCCGCGAAAACCTTCAAACCTTCCCCATTCATAAAATCCTCCTCAAAAAGGGGTATAACACTGGGAGGGGAGGATTCGAACCTCCATTGGAGGATCCAAAGTCCTCAGTCCTGCCATTGGACGACCTCCCACCCCTTAATAAAAATCTCTACAGGGAGATAGATCCTGATCGACGGAAAAAGCCTTATCACTGCGATGATGCATTCATTTTCTCAAGCTCTTTCCTGTATGCCTCGAGGACCTTTGCCTCTATCTTCTCTCTTGTCTCGTTGTTCAGGGGGTGGGCAGTATCTCTGTAAGTCCCATCCTTCATCTTCTTGCTGGGCATTGCTACGAAAAGCCCGTTGTTGCCATTGATAATCTTTAAATCCCTCACCACAAAACAGTCATCAAAGGTGATTGTAACATACGCCTTCAGTCTTTCCTCATTATTTACAGGAAAAACCTTTACTTCTGTGATCTCCATGATAGCCTCCCTTTTACCTTCGTATTGAAAAATTTTTCCTTCAAAGGCTATGCACGAGGATTTTCATCCAATCCCCTGGTGCCTTTATTAATTCAGCTGCTTTTCTTCCCTTCTCTTCATCCGTGAATATACCAAAGAATGTTGGACCTTTCCCGCTCATGCCGACCCCCTCCGCACCTGTCTCTTCGATCATACTCCTTACATCTTTGAGGAAAGGGTATTCTTCAATGATAATGCCTTCGAAATCGTTACGAAAATCCCCCCTGAGTTCAAATCTGTTTCCTGAATGCTGAATATTAATATCCTTCTTACATTTTGTCAATTTTAAACTTACCCTCTCATAAGCCCATTTTGTTGATATGCTTATTGGTGGCTTAACAAGGAGAAACCATACCCGCGGAAAATCATCAACAGGCACAATAATCTCCCCTCTTCCATATACAAAGGCTGCCTTTTTTTTGAGAAAAAAGGGGACATCAGCGCCAATTTTTCCTCCTATCTCCATAAGCTCTTTCTCATTGAGAGGGAATCCGTTGAGTTCATTCATTGCAGAGAGCACAGCAGCTGCATTGCTGCTTCCACCCCCAAGACCTGATCCCTGTGGAATCGACTTCCTAATTTCAAGAAAAACCCCTTTTTTTATCCCCGTCCTTTCGAGAAAAAGACTTGCTGCTCTAAATGCAATATTTCCTATGCCCTCGGGTATTTCAGAACAATTACATCTCACATCTATACCTGATTCCATCTCGGAAATTATAATCTCATCACAAAGAGTGATTGGAACCATCAGGGTTCTTATATTATGATATCCATCCTCCCTTTTTCCTAAAATCTCAAGTCCTATATTTACCTTTGCAGGGGAAAGTAACCTCATGTCTGCGAAATCTTTCTGAAATTTAAACTATCCAGCTCAGGATCGTAATCTACTTCAACTTTTTCATTCTCCATGATTTCGTTACAGAGAATCTTGAGGGATATAGGATCAAGAAGGTATCTCTGCATAACCCTTTTCAGTGGTCTTGCACCAAAAACCGGATCATAACCCATTTTTGCAAGCCATTCCTTCGCCCTTTGTGTCAGCACAACTGTGATCTTTTTTTCATCAAGCCTTTTCTGTACATTTCTCAATTGTATGTCAACAATCTCTTTAATCTCATCAAGATGCAGTGGTTTGAATATTATTATTTCATCAATCCTGTTTAAAAATTCTGGCTGAAATCTTGTCTTAAGCTCATCCCATATCTTTTTTCTTATCTCAATAAAATCACCATTGTGCACCAGTTCTTCCATATAATGACTTCCAACATTTGAGGTCATTATGATTACCGTATTTCTGAAATCCACTGTTCTCCCGTGACTGTCAGTCAATCTTCCATCTTCCAGAACCTGAAGCAAAATATTGAATACATCCCTGTGTGCCTTTTCTATTTCATCAAAAAGTATCACGCAATAAGGTCTCCTCCTTACCGCTTCCGTAAGCTGCCCACCCTCCTCATATCCAACATATCCTGGGGGCGCCCCTATGAGTCTTGCAACGGAATGTTTCTCCATATACTCACTCATGTCAATCCTTACCATATTTTTCTCATCATCGAAGAGAAACTCCGCAAGTGCCCTTGCTGTTTCAGTTTTTCCAACACCAGTAGGACCAAGAAATAAAAAGGAGCCAATAGGTCTCATCGGGTCCTGAAGACCGCTCCTTGCCCTTCTTATCGCATTTGAAAGGAGATTTAATGCATCATCCTGCCCTACAACCCTCTGCTTCAATCTTTCTTCCATATGCAGGAGTTTTTCAATTTCACCTTCCATTAGCTTTGTAACAGGAATCCCTGTCCATTTTGATACAACAACTGCCACATCCTCTGCATCAACCTCCTCTTTAAGCATCTTGTGTCCCTTCTGAAGCTCGGAAAGCCTTCTGTTTTCTTCATCAAGCTTCCTGTTCAGCTCCGGAATTTCGCCGTATCTGATCTGTGCCACCCTGTTATAATCCCCTTCCCTTTCGTATCTTGCTTCCTCTATCTTTGCCCTTTCAAGCCTTTCCTTTATTTCCCTGATCTTTTTAATCGTATCCTTCTCAAGCGTCCACTGATTCTTAAGCTTTTCACTCTTCTCTTTAAGTTGAACAAGCTCTGCCTCGATCTTATCAAGCCTTTCAAGTGAACCAGGGTCTTTCTCTTTCTTCAATGCCTGCTTCTCAATTTCAAGCTGGATGATCTTCCTCTCAATTTCGTCTATCTCCATTGGCATGCTGTCCATTTCAATCCTCAATCTTGATGCTGCCTCATCTATGAGATCAATTGCCTTGTCAGGAAGGAATCTATCGGATATATAACGATTTGAAAGTGTTGCTGCAGCAACAAGTGCGGCATCCTTTATCTTTACACCATGATGAACCTCATACTTCTCCTTAAGTCCACGGAGAATAGCTATTGTGTCTTCAACTGAGGGTTCACCTATATAAACAGGTTGAAATCTCCTCTCAAGTGCTGCATCTTTCTCTATATGTTTTCTGTATTCATCCAGTGTTGTTGCACCGATGCACCTGAGCTCCCCTCTTGCAAGTGCAGGTTTAAGGAGATTGGCAGCATCTATCGCACCCTCTGCAGCTCCCGCACCAACTATTGTATGGAGTTCATCAATAAAAAGGATGATCTCTCCATGGACCTCCTCGATCTCCTTTAAAACCGCCTTAAGTCTGTCTTCAAACTCCCCTCTATATTTTGTCCCTGCAACAAGCGCACCCATATCGAGCTGAATAAGCCTTTTATTCTTAAGCCCTTCAGGGACATCGCCATTGACAATTCTCTGGGCAAGACCCTCCACTATTGCTGTTTTTCCAACACCCGGTAATCCTATAAGCACAGGGTTGTTTTTTGTTCTCCTCGATAATACCTGCATTATCCTCCTTATTTCATCATCCCTACCTATTACAGGGTCAAGCTTACCCTTTCTGGCAAGCTCCGTAAGATCTCTTCCGAAGCGTTCAAGCGCCCGATACTTGTCCTCAGGATGCTGATCTGTTACCCTCTGCTTCCCCCTTATTTCCATAAGTGCTTTAAGCATTCTGTCTTTTGTTATCCCGAATGACTGAAGGACTTGATATGAAGGACCCCTCCCTTCATCAACCATGGACATTAGGATATGCTCTGTGCTTACGTATTCATCCTTCATCCTGTCTGCTTCCTTCAATGCACCATCAAGGATCCTCTTTAACCTCGGAGTTATATACCTTCCTGGCTCCTCACCAAATATCTTGGGAAGCTTTTCGATCTCGATCCTCAGTGCTTCCTTTACACTATCAGGATCTACCCCCATCTTCATGAGAACCGATGGAACAACGCCATCTTTCTGATTAACTAATGCAAAAAGGAGATGCTCCACATCCAGATGCTGATGGCTCATCTCCTCTGCAAGTTTCTGGGCCTCCTGCAGTGCCTCATGCGCCTTTATTGTAAATTTATCCATTTTCATAAATATCACCTCATCCTTACTGCTATATATATGTAACCTGAACCCCTCCTCACATAAAAGAGTATTGTCTCTGAGGGTTTTGCCTTTGCCACTATATCCTTATATTCCTTGATCCTTTTGACTGGCTTATGATTTATCTCCCTTATTATATCCCCTTTTCTAAATCCTGCATCATCAGCAGGGCTTCCGGGCTCAACACCAACAACAAGCAGACCCAGCTCACCCTGCATTCCAAACTGTCTTGAAAGTTCAGGGGTTAATTCCTGAAGGCTCAGACCTAAATCCTCCTTTTTCCCCTTCTGTAAGGCAACTGGTTCCTCACGCAATTCACCTATTGTAACATGGAGGCTCATCTCTTTATTTTGCCTCAATATCTTTATTTCAACAACCTTGCCCGGTGGTGTTCTCGCAACAATAGCGGGAAGCTCATTCCATTCCTTTATAGGTATCCTGTTAAATTCGAGGATTATATCGCCTTTCATTATCCCTGCCTTTTCTGCAGGGCTTACCTCAATAATATCGGAAACAAGTGCACCCCTCGGTTTCTCAAGACCAAAAGATTTTGCCAGTTCAGGGGTAACCTTCTGTATCATCACTCCAAGCCAACCTCTTGTTACCTTTCCTTTCTCTTTGAGCTGAGGCAATATATCCTTTGCCAGATTTATGGGTATTGCAAAGCCTATTCCCTGTGCAGCAGCAATTATCGCTGTGTTAATACCAACAACCTCTCCATTCATATTAATAAGCGGACCCCCGCTATTTCCTGGATTTATTGATGCATCAGTCTGAATAAAGCTATCGTAAGGACCAAATCCAAGGGCCCTTCCCTTTGCACTCACGATACCTGCTGTGACAGTATGGCCCAGTCCATATGGATTTCCTATGGCTATTACCCACTCTCCAATCTCAAGCTTATCTGAGTCGCCAAGTGGGGCCACGGTAAGCTCCCCATGGGGATTAATCTTTATAAGTGCAAGATCGGTTTTTGCATCACTCCCTATCTTCTTTGCCTCATATTCCTCTTCATCAGAAAGTATCACTGTTATCTCTGTTGCATTTTCAACAACATGGTTATTTGTCAGAATATACCCTTCCCTGTTTATAATCACCCCAGATCCAAGACTCCTCTGACGGAACTCCCTTCTGGGAATTTCACCGAAGAATTTCTCCATGAACTCCTCAAAGGGATCCTTTGGACCAAACGGGGAATGGGGAAATAGTGGCTTCTCCTTGATTACCTGACTTGTGCTTATATTAACAACAGCAGGCTTTACTCTCCTTACAAGCTCCACGAAATTAGAAAGTGATGAAGGGGGAGGGTTATCTTTAAAACTAATTTCCTTCCATAGTGGGGTCGAATTAGAACTGCCCCCTCCGAAGTATGCTGATGAAATAATATAGCCCACTGCGATAAACCCAAGGGCAATTAGCAGTTTGCCCCTGATGCCTATTTTTTTCAACATATCTCCTGCCTCCTTTTTTGCCTTATTAAAATTTTAAGCCCCTTTCGGGGCCTATTAAACCATCCTGGTGAAATCTTATTATGAAGAAGCTTTAACATATTTCATACGAAGCTCATAGAGTATCCCATCTATCATCTCCTCCTCATCCTTGTTGAGATTCCCCCTGGTTTTTTCCTTTAACATAGCAATTATATCTATAGTCTGCTTTGCCATTGGAAGATTCTTTTCCCTTTTTCTTGTAACAGGATCAGGGATCTCACCAAGATGATACAGGGCGGAGGTGCTCAGCGAATATATAAAGGAGGAGAAATCCACAGATGTTTCTTCTTTCCTCTCCTGCCCCTTTGTCTTTGCACTCTCTCTGATATCCCTTGCCTTTGTGCCTTTTTCTTTCAGCATCTCCTCCCTCTTTATCCTCTCCCTCTCTGCCTCATCCTGGAAAAAGAATCTTCTGTCAATAATCCTGAAGCCTTTATCCTTATCATTCTTTTCCATAATTTTACCCTCATCTATATATTATCCGTTTAAGACATTTTTAATATACAGAATCCTCTGAAAGGCAGTATAATTTGCAAGCAGGGCCAGTAGAAAAAGCGAGGGGATCAGAATACCAAGGAGTGAACCCGCTGAAAGAATAATTATCCTCTCAGCCCTTTCAATTAATCCAACATCACACTTTTCAATAAAGTTTTCACCCCTTGCCTTTGCATATGACGTGTTTATTGAGCCCATAAGAACAAACCCTGTAAGCACTATTCCCTCGATCCTCTGGATAAGACCAAAGTAAACACACAATCCTGTTGCAACAGCGATTTCCGAATATCGATCGAAGATCGAGTCCATAAATGCACCGAATTTACTTTCTCTACAGCTAAATCTTGCAAGCGGACCATCAAGGAGATCAAAAAGTCCGGAGATAGCAAGAAGCGCTCCACCCAGTTTAATATATCCTGCTCCGTAGCCCAGGCCCGAGAAAATCGCCATGACAAGGGAACATCCCGTCAGTGCATTCGGCGATATACCCATTCTGGAGAGGGGTCTTATTATGTAGATGAGAAAGCTATCGAGCTTATTCCCAAAGACAGATTTTATCATCCGTAATCTCCTTTTCCATCCGAAAAGGATGTCCTGCCTTTATTATCTCTCTATCTCACCCTTTATAAATGCATCTACCAATTTGATCGCCTCCTCATCGTCCATTTGAACTGGGGGTCTTTTCATTGCATAGGCTGATGCTGCTTTCAAAACCCCTCCAATTTTTCGATCAATAGCAATCTTACAGAGCCTTATCGCATCGAGAACAACAGCAGCACTGTTCGGAGAATCCTCAACGGAAAGCTTTACATCAATCTCAACAGGAATACCACCAAATCCTCTACCTTCGATCCTTAAAAAACATATCTTGTTATCCTTCAACCAGGGAACAAAATCTGATGGGCCGATATGAATGTTTTCATCCACAATCTTTTCATTAATTATGGATTGAATGGCTTCGGTTTTGGATATCTTCTTAGACTTAAGCCTTCTCCTCTCCATCATATTAAGAAAATCTGTATTTCCACCCACATTAAGCTGATACAGCCTGTCAATCTTAATACCCCTCATTTTGAATAACTTAACAAGTGCCCTGTTCAATATAGTTGCTCCAAGCTGCGACTTTATGTCATCCCCTATTAGAGGTACACCTTTTTGCTCAAACCTTTTGCTCCATTTTTCATTGGATGCGACAAAAACAGGGATACAATTTATAAAAGCAACCGATTCTTTGAGGCAGCATTCAGCATAAAATCCTGTCGCCTTTTCAGATCCAACAGGGAGGAAATTAACAACTATTTCCGCCCCTGAATCTCTAAGAACCTTTCTCACATCACATGGTTTCTTGTTAGAAATAATAAAGGTCTTCTCCGGATGAAAATCTTTCATATGTGCGGATACACTATCAAAAACTTCTCCCATCTCAACTATGACATCTGATGGTGGAATTTCTTCTACAATCCTTTTTGTGCAATTGGGAGGAGAAAATATGGCTTCATTAATGGGTTCCCCAACCTTCCTCTCATCTATATCAAAGGCAGCAACAACCCTGATATCTCCAACCCTGTATCCCCCGATATCCTCATGAATAAGTCCTATCGTTCTTTCACACCCTGCTTCATTTTCACGTCTTCTTCCATACAGGTATATCCCCTGAATCAATGAACTCGCACAGTTGCCCACCCCCACTATTGCTATTCTTATCTCTCCCATGGTGAAAAACCGACTTAGATTTAATTCCAGGTTACAACTATATCTGAATCCCTGCCATCGATCAGGAATGAATTACCATCCTTCCAGTGAAGTGTAATAGGAACCTTTACAAGCTCATCTATCGTTCTCTTGAGAAATCTTGCTCCATACTTCATGCTATATCCACGGCTAACAAGAACCTCCAGTGCCTGCTCTGTCCATTTCATCTCTTTTCCATATGAATGCATGGAAGAGTTTATCTTCTCAAGATACATCCGAGCTATTTCCTTCACCTCTTCCTTCTTAAGAGGTGAAAACACAACTATCTCATCTATCCTGTTTATAAATTCAGGAGAGAAGTTCGCCTCTACCTCCCTCATCACTGCCTGTTTCAATACCTTAAAATCTGCCTCCTCCGCCATAAAGCCGAGAGGTTTTGTATACTTCTTGAATTCATCCGAACCAAGGTTGGAGGTCATGATTATAATGGCATCACTGAAGTATACCCTTTTCCCCCTTCCATCGGTAAGGAACCCTTCATCAAAAACCTGGAGGAAAAGGGTATGGACAAAGGGGTGTGCCTTTTCAATCTCATCAAGAAGGACAACGGTATAGGGATTATTCCTCATCGCCTCGGTAAGTATACCACCCCTTTCGGACCCCACGATACCTCTCGGCATCCCTATCAATTTGTCCACGCTGATTGAATCCTTATACTCACTCATATCAAGCCTTACCATCCTGTCCTCATCACCAAAGAGGAATTCAGCAAGTGCCTTTGCCATCTCTGTTTTACCGACACCAGTAGGACCGAGAAACAGGAGAACACCATCAGGTTTACTGAACCTCTCCTTCAGCGGTCCCTTATTTACCCTCAGACATCTTGCAAGCGCTTCTATTGCTTCCCTCTGGCCCACAACCCTTCTGGCGAGTGATGCTTCGAGATCCTTAAATTTGTCCGAGACATCGCGCACAACCATTTCTCTCGGCACCCCGGAACTCTCGCTTATCACATCAATTATTTCACCAGGTGTTACTATATGATCCTCCTTATAAAGCTCTGCCTTGACACAGGATGTATCAAGCCAGCTTATCACCTTATCAGGTAGCCTGAGACCCCTCATATACCTCTTTGACATTTCAAGGGCTGTTTCAAGTGATGAATCCTCTATCTTTACATTGTAAATACCCTCAAACCTGCTCTTAAGGCCATAAATTATGCTTCTCGTCTCTTCAATCGTTGGCTCTTTAACATACACCACCCTGAATCTCCTTGCCAGCGCCTCATCCTCTGCAATGTACTCCTTGTATTCTGCAGTTGTTGTTGCACCGATTATCTGCACCTCACCCCTTGCAAGTGCACTCTTGAAAATATTTGCTGCATCAGATGGAACACCGAGAGCACTACCGGCACCTATCAAGGAATGTGCCTCGTCAATGAAAAGTATTATGTTTTTCCTTTCCTTTACCTCATTTATTATCTTTTCAATCCTATCCTCAAACATACCTCTGAATACAGTTCCCGCAACAACGGTGTTCATCTGAAGATTAACAATCTGATAGGACCTCAATCTTTTTGGAACCCTGTGGGGTTCAAGTTCTATCCTCTGGGCAAGCCCTTCAACAATTGCAGTTTTACCAACACCTGCCTCACCAATTAACATTACAGAATTAGCCCTCTCCCTATGACATAGTATCTCTATTATCTGATCTATCTCCTTATCCCTTCCGATAATGGGTGTTAGCTTCCCCAGTCGAGCAAGTTTGTTTAAATTTACTCCAAAGTTCTTCAATGTGGGCGGCAGTTCGTATTTCCTCTTGAATTCTTCTGCCCTCTCCAGTCTATTTCTCATTTCCTGCATTATTCTTTCAGCAACAACCTCGGGCGAGATGCCAAGTTCTCTTAATATCCTCACAGGAGGTGATTGATATTCCCTTAATATGGCGATAGCTATATCTGTCGCTTCTATAACATCCCTTCCCGTTCTCTGGGCTATATCCCATGCATTCTTGAATACCATCTTTGTTGCAGGGGGTATCTTCATGCTTACCCCCAGATACTGCCGAGGACTATTTAGATACTCAGAGAGGGCATCCCTCACCCTTTCGATATTAATGTTGAATTCCCTGAATATCTCATCGAGTATACTTTTCTCAACCTCTGTAAGTGCCCAGAAAAGGTGTTCCACCCCGAGATAATAGTGCTGTCTCCTCTGAGACTCTTCCAGTGCAGATGTCAAAAGCTTATGTGCTGATTCGGACAATCTCTCTTTATAATTGGTAAGGTCAAGCATCGAATCTGATCTCTCCTTATATTAATTTTTTTCACCAGTATGAGGGGCTCATCCTCTTCAGTCTCTCGATCCTTTCCCTGATTGGTGGATGCGTGCTGAAAAGTTTCATGAATGTTTCTGCTGATAGCGGATTAACAATAAACATATGTGCAGTTGCCGGATTGGAAGACATGGGAATTCTACTTGCTGCATATTCAAGCTTCTCAAGTGCACTTGCAAGACCATAAGGATTCCCTGAAATCCTTGCCCCTGTTGAGTCAGCAAGAAACTCCCTTGATCGTGAAATGGCAAGCTGTATGAGAAGTGCCGCAATTGGTGCAACTATTGCAAGGAAAAGCAGTTCAAGAAGACCACCTCCCTCTTCATCATCCCTTCTTCCAATTCCGAATATAGCTGCAAATCTTGCCATGTCTGCAATTATCATTATCGCACCTGCAATGGTTGCAGCAATTGTCGCAACAAGAATATCCCTGTTCCTTATATGAGAAAGCTCATGGGCTATAACACCTTCAAGCTCTTCCCTGTTGAGCAATCTTAATATCCCATGAGTCAATGCCACAGCTGCATGTTTCGGATTTCTGCCTGTGGCAAATGCATTGGGTGAATCTGAAGGGATGAGATATATCCTTGGCATAGGAAGTCCGGCCCTCAAACACAACTTCTCCACAATATCATAAACAACAGGGAGTTCATCCTTATGCACCTGCTTTGCACCATACATAGCAAGGACTATACGATCGGAAAACCAGTATGCCCCTGCATTCATCAGAATTGCAAACATGAGTGCTACTACCATCCCTTGTGATCCCGCAAGCATTTTTCCGATAACAAGGAGTAATCCTGTTAATGCACCAAGGAATAATACTGTTTTGATCTGGTTTCCCATAAATTTCCTCCCTTAATATTTTATGTTTACCCTTGGGTTATAGGGATATGTTCTTTCTAACTCCCTGAAAAGTTCCCTCATTCTCTCATCCTTAATAGGTGGAACAACGATTTTTACTGTCACGAGCTGATCGCCTCTTCTGCCACTACTCAGATTCACAAAACCCTTACCTTTTAATCTGAAAATCTGCCCGCTCTGGGTACCAGGTGGAATACTCATGGTTACGGCCCCTTCAAGTGTTGGCACATCGATTTTTGCACCAAGGGCAGCTTCCGTAATAGTAATTGGTATTTCACAATGAACATTTTCTCCCCTTCTTTCAAAGAACGGGTGAGCCCTTATCTTTGTTGTTATGTAAAGATCACCAGTAGTTCCGCCCTTTCTTCCAGCATTTCCCTTTCCTGCAACCCTTACCTGGGAACCATTATCAACACCTGCGGGGATCTTTACTGTTATCATCTCCTTTTTGCGAACAGTTCCACTGCCCCCGCATCTATAACAGGAACTTGAATATATCCAACCTCTTCCCTGACACGAGGGACAGATCTGTGTTCTTGAGAATATAGAACCAGCAGATATTCTTCCCCTCCCTCCACAATTAACACATAACCTGCGATCACCCTCCCTTGCCCCATATCCATTGCATTCCTTACATTCAACTTCCCTTTCTATAGTGAGATCAACACTTTTTCCCCTGAATGCATCGATTAGATCAAGTTCAATCTGATAGTGGAGATCGCTTCCCCTCTGGGCTCCTGCGGGTTGTCTCTTTGTCCCAAAGATCTCGCTGAATATATCACCGAAATCACCAAATGCATCCTCAAAATTTATTTTTATATCACCAAAATCAAAACCCCCGAATCCGCTACTTCCCGCTCCATATTGATATGCACCGGCTCCCTCTCTGAATGCACTATGTCCATATAGATCATACTTCCTCCTCTTCTCCGGATCGCTCAGGACCTGATATGCCTCATTGATCTCCTTAAATTTCAACTCCGCTTCTTTATTGCCAGGATTCATATCAGGGTGATACTGACGCGCAAGCCTCCTGTATGCCTTCTTTATCTCTTCATCTGTGGCATTTCTGCTTACGCCAAGAATTTCGTAATAATCCTTTGCCTGCATTTTCTAAATAATACTATCACAGTGTATATTAAAATAGAAGTTGTAATAGATCCCGCCTTTCTACTTCTTTTCCTCAAAATCGGCATCCACAACACCACCCTGAGGACCTTCTGTTCTCCCCCCTGATCCATCACCAGAAGTTCCTGAGGTTCCCGTTCTCTGATAAAGGAGTTCTGCAAGCTTATGAGATGCACGGGTAAGACTATCCATGGCTGCATGAATTCTTTTCATATCATTGCTTTCAAGTGCTTTCTTTGCCTCTTGAATCGCATCCTCAACAAATCTCAGATCCATACCGGAAAGTTTCTCCCTGTTTTCATTCAATATCTTTTCCGTATTGTAAAGCAATCCATCAAGTCTATTCCTCGCCTCGACCTCCTCCCTCTTTTTTCTGTCTTCCTCAGCATGCAACTCTGCCTCCTTTATCATTCTCTGGATCTCCTCCTGTGAAAGTCCGGAGGATGCTGTAATAGTAATCTTCTGCTCCTTCCCCGTCGCAAGGTCCTTTGCTGAAACATTAAGAATGCCATTCGCATCCACATCAAAGGTAACCTCGATCTGAGGAACTCCTCTTGGAGCAGGAGGTATGCCCACGAGGTGGAATCTACCAAGCGTTCTGTTATCCCTTGCCATCTCCCTCTCACCCTGCAGTACATGGATCTCCACGCTTGTTTGATTGTCTGCAGCCGTTGTAAAGATCTCACTCCTTCTCGTTGGGATTGTTGTATTCCTTTCAATGAGTTTTGTCATTACACCGCCGAGGGTTTCGATACCGAGGGAAAGAGGGATTACATCCAGTAGGAGTATATCCTTTACCTCACCTGCAAGAACACCTGCCTGAACAGCAGCACCAAGGGCAACAACCTCATCGGGATTAACCCCCTTGTGAGGTTCCTTACCAAAAAGTTTCCTTACGATCTCCTGTATTGCGGGCATCCTTGTCTGACCACCCACAAGGACAACTTCATGGATCTTGTCGGGTGTCAGCCCGCTATCCTCAAGACACCTTTTGCAGGGAAGGATACTTTTTTCGATTATATCCTTTGCCATCTGCTCAAGTCTCATCCGTGTAAGCTTCATTAATAGATGTTTGGGACCTGTCGCATCAGCAGTGATAAAGGGAAGATTTATCTCCGTTTCCAGCAATGTTGAAAGCTCAATCTTTGCCTTTTCTGCTGCCTCCTTCAGTCTCTGAAGTGCCATTCTGTCCCTGGAAAGGTCTATACCGGTTTCCTTTTTAAACTCCTCCACAAGCCATTCTATTATCCTCTGATCTATATTATCACCACCCAGGTGAGTGTCTCCATTTGTTGCCCTAACTTCCACCACATTGTCGCCCACTTCAAGGATGCTTATATCAAAGGTTCCACCACCGAAATCGTAAACAGCAATCCTCTGATCCTTTTTCTTGTCAAGACCGTAGGCAAGGGCAGCAGCTGTAGGCTCATTTATAATCCTCCTTACATTCAATCCGGCAATGGCGCCCGCGTCCTTTGTTGCCTGTCTCTGTGCATCGTTGAAGTAGGCAGGGACTGTTATTACAGCATCTGTCACCTTCTCACCAAGATAGTTTTCAGCAGCTTTCTTTAGTTTTTGAAGGATGAATGCAGAAATCTGCTGTGGGGTGTAAACCTTTCCACGAACCTCCACCCTGGCATCACCATTTGGACCCCTTATCACCTTATAGGGGACCATCTTTATCTCATCCTGAACCTCATCGTAGAAGCGACCCATAAATCTTTTAATGGAGAAAATTGTATTTTCCGGATTAGTTATTGCCTGTCTTTTTGCAGCCTTACCAACAAGGATTTCCCCATCCTTTGTAAATGCTACAACAGAAGGAGTGAGTCTATCCCCTTCCTCATTAATTATCACCTTGGGCTCACCGCCCTCCATAATTGCCACAACGGAATTCGTTGTTCCAAGATCGATACCTATTATTTTCCCTGCCATATCTCTATCATCTCCTTTTCTTTATTTTTCTATGATAAATTTAATTTCCATTGTTTTTTTGTCAAGGGAGGGGATCCCCTCCCTTGACACCAACAACATTATTCTACATCAATTTTTATCTGCCTTGGCTTTGCCTCTTCCACCTTAGGAAGAAGGATCTCCAGTACCCCATCCTTATATTTTGCCGTTATTTTATCCTGCTGGATATTAACAGGAAGTGAGAATGTCCTCTGGAAGCTTCCATAAGACCTCTCCAGCCTGTAATAATTCTCCTCCTTTACAGTCTTCTCTGCTTTCTTCTCACCTTTGAGAATCAGTGTGTTATCCCTTATCTCAATGGATACGTCCTTCCTGTCAACACCCGGGAGCTCAGCCTTCACAACGATCTTATCCTCAGTCTCATATATATCAACTGCAGGAGACCATGAAACAGCCATGGGACCCTCCTCAGGAAGTCTGAATCGTGAAAATGCCTCATTGAATAGCCTGTTCATCTCCTCCTGTAGCGCCATAAGATCCTTGAAAAGGCCTGATTTTCTAATCAATACCATAGTATACACCTCCTTTCCTTTAGAATTTATATACTGCCCTGAAGAATTTTATATATAAATTTGATCATCAGATCAGGGCTCACAGGTTTTGGAATAAACGTCCTTGCTCCAGCCTCAAGGGCCCTGAGCCTTATTTCCTTAGAATCATAGCCACTGATAACCATAACAGGAAGTGATGGATTACATTGTCTTATTTCAAATAGCACCTCAATACCGCTCCTGTATGGAAGATCAACATCCAGGATCACGAGATCCACCCTTTGAAGCCTTATGTCCTCCATCGCCTCGAGAGGATCCCTAACAACGAGTGGGCAAAGACCTGCTGAGTGAAGCAGCCTTGAGAAGGCCTCTGTAGCTATTAGATCATCGTATATGATCAGCACATTTTTTCTCATCATCTTAACTACTTCCTCCATAAATAAAATTTAGCAATTGCTGTGCCAGTCCATGACCTTGTATTCATCATTTAACTTATTGAAATTTCAAATTTTTTTTCACACAAAGGTGCTATGAATACAGGCTCTTCGAAACCTAATGCCATTCTGGCACTTATTGCGCTCTAGATGGGCGTCATTTCGGCACATTTCTGCTATAGATCTTTATCTTCCTCTGGAGGGTTCTTAATCCGATTTTGAGAAGACGTGCTGCCTCCTTCCTGTTCCCATTTACGTAATCGAGGGTCTTAAGGATAAATTCCTTTTCTATATCACTAAGGGGCGTCCCGATTTCAATCTCAATGGTCTTCCTTTTTGTCAGCTTCCCTTTGATATAATTGGGGATATCATCAACTGTTAAATACTTTTTTCGTGCAAGAACAACCATAGTCTCGATTGTATTCCTGAGCTCCCTCACATTCCCTGGCCAGTTGTAATCCATGAATACCTCCAGCACATCTTTTTCAATCCCCTTTATATCCTTTTGGTTTTCAACTGAAAATTCTTTTACAAAATGATCAACAAGAAGGGGAATATCTTCCTTCCTGTTTCTGAGGGGAGGGATTTCAATCGTTATAACCTTCAATCTGTAATAGAGATCCTCGCGAAACTTCCCATCCGCCACCATCTGTTCAAGTGGCCTGTTGGTAGCCGAGATAACCCTTACATCAACATTTATTGACTTGCTCCCGCCTACACGCATAAATTCTTTCTGTTCAAGCACCCTTAATAACTTTACCTGAAGAGAGAGGGGTATATCTCCAACCTCGTCAAGAAAAATAGTTCCACCATTTGCAATTTCAAATTTTCCGATCCTCCTCTCATAGGCTCCTGTGAAAGCCCCTTTTTCATGTCCGAAGAGTTCACTCTCGAGCAGACCCTCGGGTATCGCAGCACAATTTATAGGAACAAAATTGTTATTCCTTCTCGGGCTGTTAAAATGTATAGCCCTTGCTACGAGTTCCTTTCCCGTTCCACTTTCTCCCACAATCATTACATTAGCACGGCTTGGAGCAATCTCAACAACTGTTTTGAATATCTCCTGCATAGATCTTGACTTTCCAATAATATTTTCAAAGCTATAACGGCGGGCAAGCTCACCCCTTAAAACCCTTATCTCCCTCTTCATCTTGATATGATCCAGTGCCCTCTGTATGCGTATATGAAGGCCATCCAGATCAACAGGTTTTGTCATATAATCAAATGCACCAGCCTTCATCGCCTCCACGGCCCCCTCGATCGATCCATATCCCGTAATCATTATAACAGGGAGTTCAGGATTATGTTCGAGCGCCTTTTGTAAAAGATCCATGCCCGTCAAATCAGGCATCCTTATATCTGTGATCAGGACGTCAACATCACCTTTTGTTAGCTCTTCAATGGCATCCTTTCCATTATCAAAACAGATTACCTCGAAATTCTCTTTTTCAAGAGCCTGCTTCATCACGCTCAGTGCAATTCTATCATCATCAACTATAACTATTCTTTTTGATCCCATTTTACTCCTGATTATAAAATGTCTGGCTTCTCAGTTTAGCAACCCGCTCAATAGATGTTATCGTCTTTCCATTTTTGAATATCCTCACAGTACCAGTTGATTCTGAAATAACAATGGAGATAGCATTACTTACAAGGGTTATCCCCGCTGCTGCCATATGTCTGCTACCGAGCCCATGAGGTAGCTCCTCTTCAAGTGATGCTGTAAGATGTCTTCCTGCTGCTATAACAATGCCATCCTCCCTTATTATGAAGGCACCATCTATCGATGAAAACTCTTTTATCGTTTCTCTGAGTTTTTTATCAAGTATATTTCTCTCCTCTTCCGGATATCCGCGGAAGGGATTCATCACCATCTGCCTTGAAAGACTTAAAACCTTCTCATGATCACCAAGAACAAATATTGTGCCAACAGGTTTTCCGGATCTTCCTTCAACAGCAAGTTCGAGTGCTATATTTAAAACTGTCTCAAAAACCTCTGGCTTTACATTCTCGGGTAGATCAAAAATTCCTGATGTGCTTATTATCTCACTTTCCCTTCCTATCTTTATTATCATCATGGTATCAAGAATCCCAATATCCTTTGCTCCAGTGAGACAAACAATAAGGTCTCCAATTTTAACAATTCCTGAACTCAACGCAATCATTATTGCTATCTTGATCCCATCAACCCTTGTAAGCTCAACATTCGGGAGCCCTATAAAGCATCTCTCTTGCAGGGCCTCCCTCTCCTCCGCTTTCCTGCCTATTAAAATTACCCTGCCTTTTTTACTGTATTTCTCCCAGAAAGAAAGGTCATCGATAATATCTCTATTCACAAAAAGTGCATTAGCCTTTATCTTCGCATACATTTCAAGAGCAATTTCAACCATGCTTCTGTTAATAGTATCCTTCATTTACATACCTCTTTTTCAATGTGTTATTTGCATAATGCGAGAAACAGGAAAAGTTAACGTTACTGTTGTCCCTTCACCCTCTCTGCTTTCAATGCTAATTCTGCCATCATGACCCTCGACTATCCTTTTTACCATTGGCAGTCCAAGACCTGTCCCACCCTTTTTTGTTGAAAAGAATAGCGTGAAAAGCTTTGGCTTATCCTCCTCTTTTATTCCGCATCCTGTATCCATTATATTTATTCTCACTTCATCACCATCCTGTTCAATGGAAACCTTAAGCTTTCCTCCACCCTCCATCGCCTGGATGGCATTAAGAATCAGGTTGTAAATGGCCTGCTTGAACTGCATCTCATCCACATCAACAATGATCTCATGTTCAGAAAATATTTTCTCAAGCTCTATGTTCTTAAGCGCAAGTTCGACCTCAACAAATCCGAGGACTGACTCTATAATCTCCACTATATTTTTAGGCACCGTCCTTAGTTCGGGTGGCTTTGCAAAGCGCAGGAACTCAGAAAGAAACTCATCCAGTCTCTTAATCTCCTTCCTGATCTCACCAACAATCCCGAGCAACTCCTCCTTTTCATGAAGGTTAATCCCGCTCAATTTCCATTCAAGCATCTGGAGATGAAGATATAATGTATTAAGGGGATTCCTTATCTCATGAACAAGCCCGACGGCAAGAGCGGAAAGATTAGCGAGGGCAAACTGTTCCCTTCCTTCTTTTGGTCTGCCTTTTTCCCATTCCATTTCTTCATAATCCGGTTTATATCTAATATAAAAACTTCATGAGCATTTTGCAAGGTTGAAAAATATTTGACAATGGATGTTTATTGTAATAGAAAGATTTTCTATGAGGCTTACAAAAGCAGCGGCCCTGCTTATATCCATATTTTTGGTCCTCTTTGGCTGTTTTAAGAAATCTCCGATTCAAGAAGAACCCGGGGAAAGCATCCTTTTCAAAGAAGGCCTGAGCCTTTTTGAGAAAGGTAAGTTCGAAAAGGCTGCAGAAAAGTTCCAGGAATTCAGACAATCATATCCAACAAGCCCCCTCTATGTAAAAGCCCAGATTAAAACTATAGAATCATTTTATTTTGATGGAAAATACATAGAGACCTTAGCACAGATCCAGACATTTATTGATCTCCATCCGAAGAGCGAATTTATTCCTTATATGTTATTCCTGAAAGGAATGTGTTATTTCAATCAGAGGAACAAAAGCGACAGAGATCCAACATATACAATGAAAGCACTTGAATCCTTTTCCGAATTAATAAAATCTCATCCATCATCAACATACACCATCCTTGCTGAAGAAAAATCCAGGATCTGTATAAAGGAACTTTTTGAACACGAACTAAAGATAGCCAATTTCTATTATAGAACAGGAAAATATGAGGCATCTCAGAGGAGACTGGAGGAAATGCTTGAAACATACAGGGATGCTGATGGTCGGGATCAAATCCTTTATCTTCTTGGAAAGGTGCACATGTACAAAGGGGATAATGGGAAGGCATCATTTTATTTCAAATCACTGCTTGATAAATATCCGGAAAGCCCTTATGCTATCAAATCGAAGAAACTGCTGGAAATTGCAGGTAAAAATGGTCATCCAGATTACTGGACAAGAATAATGGATTTCTTTAACAGATACTAATAGGAGGTGAAAAATGGATGAAGAAATTTCCTATCTCATACAGAAGGGGAAAAAGGCATTTGAAGGGAATGATTATGAAAAGGCACTTGAATGCTTTCTCAAGGTTCTGGAACAGAAACCAAGATATGCTGATATACACAATTATCTTGGCTTGATATATCATTCCAAGGGTCAATTTGAACGCGCAATAGAACATTTTAAAAAAGCCCTCCAGATAAATCCAAACTACACGGAGGCAGCATTAAACCTTGCTGTTGTTTATAACGATACAGGACAGTATAACAAATCAAGGGAGATACAGGAAATAGTAAGAAGGGCATATGCACCGGATCCCCTTTCCGATCAATTCTTCAAAGGGAAACTTGCAAATATGCATGCCAGCATAGGGAATATCTATATGGATATGGGTCACTACGATGAAGCCATTGAGGAATACAAAAAAGCGCTTGAACACTGTCCGCAATTCTCCGATATAAGAACAAAACTTGGTATTGCATACAGAAATCTTGGACATTTTGAGGAAGCGATAAGGGAGTTTGAGGAAGCAAAAAGATACAAGCCCAATTATATTCCCCCCATCCTCAATCTTGGTATAATCTATTTTTCTCTGAATGAGTATGAAAAGGCTGCCAGTGAATGGAAAAGGGTTCTTGATATCGATCCCGAAAACAAACTTGCAACCCTATATCTGAGATTGATTGAAAGAAGTTAGACAATTTAATTAATGCTTCAGTGATGCGATGTATCCTTCAATTTCAACTATGGCCTGTTGAATCTTTGAGATATCATCCCCACCTGCCTGTGCAAGATCCCTCCTTCCACCTCCTCTCCCCCTTATCAAAGGTGCTCCTTTTTCAATGATATCTCTTGCATCAAGGATCTTCTCAAGATCATCCGTAAGCGCAACAAGTAGAAAGACCTTGTTATCTTTCGATCCCCCGAGCACAACAATACCGGATTTCATCTTATCCCTCAGATAATCAGAGATTTCTCTCAATGCATCCTGCTGATACCCTTCCAGGAAGCATGAAACTACATTTCTTCCACCTATCACCTTCTTAGTAGACATCAATTCTCCTGCCTTCCTCTGATACTCCTTTCTTCTATAGGCTTCGATCTCTTTCTCCATCTCCTTCATCTGTTCAAGGAGCTTCTTCATCCTGCTTTTTATCTCACCCTCAGATCCTTTAAGAAGCTCTGCAATTTCCCTGATAGTATTTTCCTGCTTTCTTACAAACGCAATACATTCCCTCCCTGTTATTGCCTGAATCCTCCTTATTCCGGATGCAACACTTGAATCATTTAGTATCTTTAACATACCGATATCACCTGTTCTATGAACATGTGTTCCCCCGCAAAGTTCCATGCTTACATCAGGTATTTCTATAACACGCACCCGTTCCCCATACTTCTCATCAAACAGTGCTACAGCCCCCATATCGAGTGCATCTCTCAACTGCCTGTAATGAACAAGAACCGGCTTATTCCTTATTATGTTTTCATTCACGATATCCTCAATTTTTTCTATCTCTTCCTTCTTCAAGGGAGCAAAATGTGTGAAATCAAAACGGAGCCTGTCAGGACCAACCCATGATCCTGCCTGTTTCACATGATCTCCAAGAATCTCACGCAATGCAGCATGAAGAAGATGTGTTGCCGTATGTGCATGCTGAACAGGTATTCTGAAATCCGTGTCAAGTATAGCATTAATCCTATCACCAACAGTTAGTCTTCCTCTTATCAACAACCCCCTGTGTGCTGTTATACCACTTACAGGTAAAACTGTATCCTTAACTTCAAATACAGCTTCCCCTTTTTTCTCAATAACTCCTCTGTCACCGATCTGTCCACCAGATTCCCCATAAAATGGTGTCACATCAAGGATGATCTCTGCTTCCTCCCCAGCCTCCATACTCTCCTTCCAACTGTTATCCTTTATTATGGCAACTATTCTTGCTTCAGTCCTTGTCTTCTCATATCCCACGAAATTCGTCTTTATCCCTTGTGCGGAGAGATCCCTGTATATCTCCTTTTCTTCAGCAATTGTAGCCTTCCATGAAATCCTCGCCCTGTGCCTCTGCTGTTCCATATATATCCTGAAACCATCTTCATCAATTACCATACCTTGATCCCTTGCAATATCTGAAGTGAGGTCTATTGGGAAACCATGCGTATCATATAACTTAAATACTATTTCTCCTGGTATGGACCTGGAGCCCTCCCTCCTCAGTCTTTCGATCTCTTCACCAAGTAGCCTCAAACCCCTGTCAAGGGTCTCGGAGAATCTCTCTTCCTCCATCTTTACAATCTTTGAAACATATTCCTTCCGTTCCCTGAGCTCAGGATATACGTCGCCCATAACATCAGCAACAACTTCTGTCATTCTGAAAAGAAACGCATCATGTAGGCCAAGAAACCTTCCATGCCTGGATGCCCTCCTCATTATCCTCCTCAAAACATATCCTCTCCCTTCATTTGATGGGAGAACTCCATCTGTAATTATAAAGGCTACGGCGCGACTGTGATCAGCAATCACCCTCATAGATGTGTCCGCCTTCTCATCTATTCCATAATTTCTTCCCGTGAGCTCTTCAATTGCATCTATTATTTTTCTGAAGATATCAATTTCAAAGTTACTATTGACACCCTGCAAAACAGCAACTGTTCTTTCAAGACCCATTCCTGTATCGATACTTGGCTTGGGAAGCGGAGAGAGCTTTCCATCTATACTTCTGTTGTACTGCATGAATACAAGATTCCATAATTCGAGATACCGATCACAGTCGCACTCAACAGAACAGTCCGTCCTTCCGCATCCTACACCTTCACCCTGATCGTAAACAATCTCAGAGCATGGACCACATGGTCCTGTATCACCCATGGCCCAGAAGTTGTCTTTCTCGCCAAGTCTGATTATCCTTCCCTCGGGAATACCTGCAATCTTTTTCCACAACTCAAAGGCCTCGTCGTCTTCTCTGAATATAGTTACCCACAGTCTCGATGGATCAAGCCCAAAAACCCTTGTAACAAGCTCCCAGGCCATTTCAATTGCACCTTCCTTGAAATAATCACCAAAAGAAAAGTTTCCAAGCATTTCGAAGAAGGTATGATGTCTTGCAGTTCTTCCAACATTTTCAAGATCGTTATGTTTACCCCCTGCCCTTACACACTTTTGAACGGTTGTTGCCCTTGTAAAGTCAACAGTCTCCTCGCCGAGGAATATCTTCTTGAACTGAACCATACCTGCATTGGTAAATAGCAGTGTGGGATCATCAGAGGGAACAAGTGAAGAGCTTGGGATAATTCTGTGATCCTTATTCTTGAAAAAATTAAGGAATGCCTCCCTTACCTCCATTGATAGCATATATCTAATCCTCATGTATTGAAGTTATTGATAGCATAATTTATTACCTCTATATCAAAACCTCTCCTTAACAGATAATCATAAGCCCTTTTCTTTTCCTTCAGTCCCGAGAGCCTTTTCTTAAAGCGCTTCCTTAAGGCAAGGAGGGCCTGCTTTCTCCAGTCAACATCACCTTTTAACTCATCAAGAACCTTATCCACCAGATCCTTTTCAATACCCCTTTTCTTTAGCTCCATGCGAATCCTCTCATTACCATATCTTCTATGCTCTATAAGGAAAGATGCAATACCCCTCGCAACCCTTTGATCATCAATGAATTGCCTCTCCTGAAGATATCTGATAACCGAGCGCACTGTACCTTCATCATATCCTCTTTGTAAAAGCCTCTTTTCCAGCTCCATACGGCTTCTGCCCCTGTATGAAAGCAAAAGGATCGAATCCTTTAAGGCTTTTGCAAAAGGATCAGTCGTCCGAATGTTTTCTATCTTCATCTTCTTCCTTTCCCTTTTCAAAATCTTCCCATTTCTGATCGCTCGTTGATGTAACACCCTTTACACGAAGGGCAAAATCACCTGGCTTGCTTGCCTGCCTCAATGCCTCTTCATAAGTGATAAGCCCCCTTTTAAGGAGCCACATAAGAGATTGGTCAAAGGTCTGCATACCGTATGTTGTATATCCTGCTGCTATTGCATCCGAGAGCTTCTTTGTCTTTTCCTCATCCTCGATATATTCCCTTATTCTTGCGGTGCTTATCATTATCTCAACAGCTGGAACCCTTCCTTTTCCATCTGCCCTCGGAATTAGCCTCTGGGAAATCACTCCTTTAAGAACCGATGAAAGCTGGAGTCTTATCTGTTTGTGCTGATGTGGTGGAAACATTGTTACAATTCTGTTTATTGTTTCAGAAGCATCAAGGGTATGAAGGGTTGAAAGAACAAGGTGACCTGTTTCAGCTGCCTCAAGGGCTGTTTCCATTGTTTCCCGATCTCTCATCTCACCAACCATTATAACATCAGGATCCTGTCGAAGCGCAGCCCTCAGCGCGGATGCAAATGACGGGGTGTCAATTCCAACTTCACGCTGATGTATAATGCTCTTCTTATCCTTCAGGAGAAATTCTATCGGATCTTCGATTGTAATAATATTGCAGGATCTATGGTTGTTGATATGTTCGATCATTGCAGCCAGTGTTGTCGACTTTCCACATCCTGTAGTTCCCGTTACAATAATGAGCCCCCTTGTCTCCATTGAAAGCTTCTCAAGAACCTTTGGTAGATTCAGTTCCTCAAATGAATAAACAGTCACTGGAATCACTCTCAGTGCAATCCCCACTGTTCCCCTCTGCATGAAAACATTGACCCTGAATCTACCGAGCCCTGGAACTCCATATCCCAGGTCTATCTCCATCTGATATTGAAACCTCTCCCTCTGTGAAGAGTCCATTATACTCATTGCCATTTCCCTTACAACATCAGGTTCAATCCTTCCCATGTTTTTCAGGGGATAAAGTGAACCGTTAACCCTCAATATAGGTGGAAGACCGGCCTTCAGATGGATGTCAGAGGCATTATTTTTAACAGCAATCTTGAGGATTTCATTTAGCTCATTTCTCCTCTGGTTGAGGTCCATATCTTCAGGCCCCTTTTTCCTTGATTTTTATTTGCTTTAAAAGTATCTTCTCTATCTCGTCCGCTACATCCCTGTGTTCTCTGAGAAATGTCCTTGCATTATCCCTCCCCTGCCCTATGCGCTCACCATTGAAGGAAAACCATGATCCAGTTTTCTCTATAACACCACATCTGGTTGCAAAGTCCAGCAGATCCCCCTCCCTTGAAATTCCCTCTCCATAGAGGATATCGAATTCGGTCTCACGGAATGGTGGAGCAAGTTTATTCTTAACAACCTTAACCCTTACCCTGTTTCCCATTATCTCTGAGCCCTGCTTTATTGTCTCTGTCTTCCTTATCTCAAGCCTTACGGAGGAATAAAATTTCAGGGCATTACCTCCTGTTGTTGTCTCAGGATTACCGAATAAAACACCAATCCTCATCCTTATCTGATTTATAAAAATAACTATGGACTGGGATTTACTTATTGCAGCAGTCAGTTTCCTCAAAGCCTGGGACATAAGCCTTGCCTGAAGCCCCATATGCGGATCGCCCATATCACCTTCGAGTTCAGCCCTTGGTGTAAGGGCTGCCACTGAATCCACTACAATAACATCAACAGCCCCACTTCTTACGAGCATCTCCGTAATTTCAAGCGCCTGTTCCCCGGTGTCGGGCTGTGAAATAAGAAGGTCCTCGATCCTCACTCCAAGCTTTTTTGCATAATTTATATCGAGGGCATGCTCTGCATCTATAAAAGCTGCTACCCCCCCTTTTTTCTGTGCTTCAGCAATTACATGAAGTGCAAGTGTGGTCTTTCCAGAGGCCTCAGGACCAAAAATCTCAACTATCCTGCCCCTTGGTAGTCCACCTATACCCAGTGCAGCATCAAGTGAAATTGCACCCGTTGAAATCACAGGTATATCAGGGATTGAACCTTCATCACCAAGTCGCATTACAGCACCCTTTCCAAACTGCTTTTCTATAGCTGTCAGTGCGGCCTCAAGGGCCTTTTCTTTATCTCCATTTCCACCCATAAATCCTCCTTAATTTTAATTATTTTTTAAGACCAGTGGGAAATGCCCTAACGCAGTATAGATTGGACCCTCCGGTCTCAATTGACTTTTAAAAAGTGTCAATCCATTTATCATCCAATCTCCGAAATCCTCATCCCTTTTTTCCTCGAGGATCCGTAAAAGTTGATCCATCCTCATTGGTTCCTTTATCCTCCCCAGGGTGATATGGGGGATGAATGCCCTCTGCTCCATGGGAATCCCGTATATGGACATCTCCTTATTAATAATATTATGCATTCTGGAAAGGTTTCTACTTTCATCAATCACACCAATCCATATAACTCTTGGATTTTTAATACCCGGAAAAACACCCGTTCCCTTCACCCTTACACTAAATGGTGCAAAACTCCCTGCAATCCCTGCCAGTGAGTCCTTGACCTTCGGGATCTTTTCTTCCTCTACCTCACCGAGAAACTTCACTGTGAGATGAACATGATCATGACTCACCCACTTTACTCTTCTCTCCACTTTCATTAACTGAGAGAGAAAATCGATTATCCTTTGTCTAACATCATGTGATAATTCAAATGCAACAAATGCCCTTACCTTCATGATGTATCTTCCAGAAGATACCTCCTCACCATATCAAGAGCCGCATATGTAGCAAGCACCTTTATCTCCTCCCTATCACCTCTAAACCTATAGCCTTTATCCCTTCCACCCTTTTCTGTAACCATTGCAATGTAAACCGTTCCAACAGGTTTTTCATGAGTTCCACCCGAAGGACCAGCAATACCGGTAACTGCGAGCCCGATATCAGTTTTCGATATCCTTCGGACACCCTGGGCCATAGCAACCGCACATTCAGGACTTACCGCACCATGGGTCTCAATAATCTTCTGCGGTACACCAAGGAGTTCAACCTTGGAGATGTTGCTGTAGCAAACCACACCCCTTTCCAGATATTCTGAACTTCCAGGGACATTGGTGAGTCTATGTGTTATATAACCTCCTGTGCACGATTCCGCAATTGCAATTCTCAAATTCTTACTTTTAAGTAGCCGGCCTATAACCCCTTCAAAGGTATCCTCATCCTTTCCGTATATGTAGATTCCAAGTTTTTCCACGATTGCCTCTTCAGCTTTATTAATTGCCTCCTCTGCTTCAGAAGGGGTGGGAGCCCTGCTGGTAATGGATATATAATTTTCCGGAAAAACAGGAAGAAATCCGATTTTTATCCTCTCGTCTGCAATCCTTGCCTGTTTGAGAAGGGCGATGAGTTTTGACTCTGTCAAGCCGAATGTTTTAAGCAACCTTATCCTTACACTTTCTGTATCCCTTTTTTCCCTGATGAGAAAATCGATCAAAAATTCATCGGTGAGGCGCTCCATCTCCCTTGGAACACCAGGAAGGAATATGAGTATCTTTCCCCTGTGATGCAAAATGTAACCACATGCTGTGCCATAGGGATTTGGAATTACCTCCGCCTTCTCAGGAAGGATAGCCTGCTTCTGCGCCTCCTGTGGCATTTCAAGACCAAGGGCTTCATAACGCTTTTTAACATTCTCAAGGGCCCTTTCATTAAGCACAAGCCTTCTTGAACAGACCTTTGCTGCCACCCATGTGGTCATATCATCAGGTGTGGGTCCGAGTCCTCCTGTTACGATGATAGCATCTGCCCTATCAACCGCCTTATGAAGCGCCTCCTCAATATACCATTCATCATCTCCGACCGTACTTGCAGCTATAATCTCAAAACCAAGTTTGCTCAGTTTACCAGCAATGTATGCTGCATTTGTATTTAGTACCCCACCCATTAAAAGCTCATCTCCTATTGTTATAATCTCCACCTTCACTTTTACAGCTCCTCAAAACACTTTTAAAAAGGGATTTAGAAGATAAAGAAGAGCTGCCGTATATACGCCCGCAAGCATATCATCAAGAATCATCCCCGTTCCATTCCTCATTTTATCATTGATTAAATTTATTGGAAAAAATTTTAATATATCCATAATCCTGAAAATTATGAATGCAGCAACTATTCCGCCAACTGTTACCTTTATGAATACAATAGAGATAAGAAAACCCACAACCTCATCCATTACAAACCATGGTGGATCAATCTCTCCTGTAGTTTTTATCACAAGATGGGAAAGAGTCCATGTGATAAGTATCAAAAAGATCAATCCTGTAAAATAGAACGCATTGCCGGCTTTTTTCATGAGTATGCCTATAATCACCCCTCCTGCTGTCCCGAAGGTTCCCGGTAAAACTGGTATATAACCAATATACCCAAGGGAGGATAAAAATCTAAGCAATCCTTTAACTTCCAATTTTTAACAAGGTTATCCTTTCACATGTATATTTGTCAAGAAGACAGAGCTTTCTTGACATTAGTGTAATCTTTAATATAAGGTAAGAGAAAAAGAGCAAAGCCGATGAAAGTTCTTGAGGATTTTCTGCTGGAATTCTGTAGGTTCATCAAAATACACTCCCTTTATCCCCCAAATCATCCCGCAGTTTTCGAAATAGAGAAGAGAAGTTATGCATTGTTAAGGGCGATACTTTCAGGAGGAAACGATATCTTCATCCAGGTGAAGCCTGAAGGGTTTATATTCATGGATGACTTTCTTCTTTCAGGCAACAGCCTGCTTACCGAGTTGTCAAGGGAGTTTATTATAAGAAGGATCAGTGCTGTTATCTTCAAAAAAGGGCTTCTTATTGAGGACCTCAAAGGACTTGTCGATTTGATAATCAGCGATCCCAAAAAAATAGATTCCCCATCAGCATTTCTCAGGAATCGCGGTATAGAGTCTATAGTAATTGAAGAATTGAAAATTGAACATCTGAAGGATTTAGAAACAAAGGAAAAGTTAATATATGGAAGGGAAGAGGACCTTAGGGCGGATCTTGTTTCATATTTTTCTCCTACCGCAAGGAGATTATTTACAGAGATTATAGATATAAGAAAGGAAGTGATCAAGCAGGACAAAAAAGGCTTCCTTAACATTCTGTTGAGAATGGAGGTGGAAGGGAATCCGGAAGACTACTATAAACTCTCGCTCCAGCTTGAAAATCTATTTCCAGAGATCTGGGCTGATGAAGAAAAAATTATTCCGCTTGTTGCACTTTTTCTTCTGAGATACCATGCCTCCATTGATTCAGATAAACATGAAGATATAAGAAAAATCGCATCAGAATCCCTCAGGGTGCTGGCAAATAGCGACGTCATCTCTTATCTCATAGATAGATTGTGTGAAAAAAACGAAATCATCCATGACGAACTCAATCTTCTCTTCCCTTATTTGGGAAGCAGTGCACTGCATGCCCTCATTACAAGATTAAAAAAGGAGAATAAATTACAGGCGAGAAAACTCCTCATAAGGGCAATTTCACTTTTTGGTAAAGATGCCATTACATCTCTTATACCCCATCTAAGGGACAAAAATATAAAGTTTGTGAGAAATATATTGACTATTTTTGGAGAGATTGGAGCTCCTGAATTAATCGATAAAATAAGGGAATTCATTACCCATAATGAACCAATCGTGAGGAAAGAAGCCATAAAAGCCCTGGGAGGAATAAATGATCCTTATGCCACCGCTATACTCATTGAATCAATTAATAACAGAGATATTGAGGTTGCTTCAACAGCCATTTCTGTTCTTGCATTGAGGAAGGAAATGAGTGCGGAGGATAGAGTTCTTGCCATTTTAAAGAGATCGCCTCTTTTCAAAAAGAATCTGCAGATTCAGCTCGCTGCAATCCTCTACCTTGGAACAGTGGGATCCGTCAGGGCTGTACCCTATCTCAGGAACATACTCCTGAGGAAACCATGGATTAACAAAGAATTAAGGGAGCAATTAAGATATGAGGCTGCCATTGCACTGGGAAAGATAGGTGGAAACGATGCAAGGCATGTACTTGAATTGGCGGCAAATCAGACAGATGATAGAATTGCATTGATTTGTAATGAAGTTTTGAAGGGTCTTGATAGAAAAACAAGGGAGTAAGACGATGCAAACAGAATTAGGGGTGGAGTGTGGCGAAAATCTATTAAAGCAGTTCCAGGCTTCCATAAAAGGGATACTTCTCTATCCTCCTGATCACCCCTCCGGAACAGTACCCATTAAAAAGGCATACCAGACTTTGACTTCACTCTTGAGGTATAAATCACCCCTTACTTTTGTCTTTGCAAACAAAATGATACTTTTTGAAAATCGTCCTATATTGCAAAAGCCGGAGCAGCTTGATGCCTTTTTTAAAAGACTCATAGAGAGTGATATTGAAGCTATCCTTTTCCACAGAGGTATAGAAGAGGAAGAATTTCAGAAATTCATTAACATAGTTGCAAGGGAATCTGACATTCTAAAAGAAAAAGAAAGTATAATTAACATATTCAAAGAAAGAAACATAAGACATATAGTTCTCAAATCTATAGAAACAAAAAAAATAAATAGGGATGAACTTCGTGAAAAAGCAAAAATTGTTTATCAAAAGGCAATCGATATACTGAGGGATGCATATAAAGAAATAAGGCTTGGTAAAATCCCGCGTTCTGAACCATTTATCAATATAGCTTATGAAATGGAGGAATTAATTCTAAAAGACAGCAGTGCCCTTCTTGGACTCACACTCATTAAAAACTTTGATGAATACACATTTAACCATAGCGTAAATGTTGCAATCATCTCACTTGCCCTTTCCCATTCTCTCGGAATAAAGAATCCGCATCTTCAGGATATAGGAGTGGGTGCACTCCTTCATGATATAGGAAAAACGGAGCTTGCATTAAAGCTTATAAATAAACCAGGAAGGTTAACAGAGGAAGAATATGAGGAGATAAAAAAACATCCTGTTAAGGGCTCAGAGATTGCAAAAAATATGGACGGGATCGGATCACTTCCTCCTGTGCTTATCCTGCAGCACCATGTTCATATCAATGGAAAGGGCTATCCCAGAGTGGATAGCATAAATCCCATTGCTAATATTGTTACTACAGCCGATATATACGATGCTATGACAACAGCGAGACCCTATCAACCACCCCTTCAACCAAGGGAGGCTGTGGAAAGGATGAAGGGCCTGGCTGGAAATGTGATCGATGCAGAAATCTATTCAAAGCTCCTGCTCACCTTCGGCATATTTCCCATCGGAACACTTCTGAGGCTTGACACAAACGAAATCGGAATAGTTTCATGGATGAACCCTGATGATCCAACAAGACCGTATGTCAAAATTCTTATATCAAGTGATGGGAATTTAATGGAAAACCCTGTAGAAGTTGCTCTTTCTGAAAAGGATGAAAAAGGGAACTATTTGAGAAACATTGTTTCTGAAATCGATCCTCTGGTGCTCAACATTGATGTAACAAAATATCTGTAGCAAAGCTTAATCTATTCAATATCCAGTTCGCCGAGTGCCCATGCAGCAATCTTTCTTATTGAAGCATCCCTTGATTCAAGAAATTTTATCAGTATACCCTCAACTCTTGGATCCCCAATCTTCCCCAGAGTTCGCAGAGCCTCCTCTATGACAAGCTTGTTTTCATCCTTTAATAAATTAACAATATAAGGGGTAAGCCTTCTTTCTCGAAAATTTCCCAATGCCTCAACTGCCTTCAGACGAACATTTGGACTCTTGTCCTTCAAACAATCAAGAATAGGCTTCACAGATCTGGGATCGGATTTCTCTGAAAGGGCAGTAAGGGCAGCAACTCTGATATCTTCATCATCATCACGAAGCAGCGAAATCAACTTATCAAGAGCCCTTTCGTCCTTTATCCTTCCCAGTGCGAATATTGACCTTATTTTTAAACCCTTATCAGAAGAATCCAGGTTCTCCATTGTCCGGCTGAGACCCGCCTTTGAATCAATCTTCTGAAGAGACTCTGATGCCGTTTTCCTTACCTCATCCGATTGATCCTTAAGTAACCTTTTCAATGCCTCTTTTCTTCTGTCGATCTCCATTATTGCTACTCCTCAGGAAAAATATCCCTGTAAGATGGCAAAAGACCGAACCCATCAGCATTTTTAATCGCCCTTATAACTGCCTCTATAAGGACTTCCTCTGCTATGATTGAAATAAAATTTATATCAGCCCTCTTTTCACCAGTTGACAGGACAAAAACAATATCACCATCAAAACTTGTATGAACAGGGGATATACATCTTGCAAAGGCGTTTTGTGCAACACGTGCAATCCTGCATGCCTCTTCCCTTGTTAGTAATGCATCTGTAGCAATCACACCAACTGTTGTGCTATCAGCAATAAAATTCTCTCTTCTGACACCCATCCTCATCTGTGCTCTTGTGTCCATAAATGATCTACCATCAGGTCCCCTTGCTCCTGCAATGATAATTCCTTTCGAGGGATCTATTACATCACCGAATGCATTAACAACAGCGAGCGCGCCAACCGTAATATCAGAAATTTTAACAGAACTTGTTCCAATACCGCCTTTTGTTGCTCTTTCTATACCAAAGAGTTTGCCCACAGATGCACCGGTGCCTGCACCAAGGCTTCCCTCTTCAATCTCACCTTTCCTTGCATTCAAACATGCCATGTATCCCATTGATGAGTCCGGCCTCTTCCTGCAATCTCCAAATGAAAGGTCAAAGATCACTGCTGCTGCAACAACAGGAACCTTTGTAACCCTGACATCAAATCCGATCCCTCTTTCTTCAAGATACTGCATAACACCGCCTGCGCTGTCAAGACCAAATGCACTCCCTCCAGTAACCAGAACGGCATGAATCCTCTCTACAATATGGATGTTCATAAGGGAATCTATCTGTCTTGTGCTCGATGCCATACCTCTTACATCTATACCGCCAACTGCTCCATTTTCACATAGTATAACCGTGCATCCCGTATAGGAATTTGTATCTGTTGCATGTCCAACTTTAATGCCCTGGACATCGGTAATATCACCCATTGCCATCCTCCCTGGTTGAATTTATTAGGGTTGATTGTTTCCCAAAACATGATAAATTATAGATACCGTGAGAATACTTGCACTTGATTTTGGACTGAAGAGGATCGGCATGGCGATTAGTGATGAACTCGGTATCACTGCACAGCCACTGGGAAGCATTACCATCACCGATCCCGATAACACAATAGAAGAAATATTTAACATTATAATAAAATTTCAGATAAAAGAAATAGTGATAGGTCTTCCTTTAAATATGAATGGTTCAATAGGGGAGTCAGCAAAACGCGTTACTGAATTTGCAAAAACCCTGCAGGAAAGATTATCAATCCCTGTTTATCTCTGGGATGAAAGACTTACGACATGTCAAGCTGAAAAGCTTCTCATAGATTCGGGACTCAGAAGAAAAAAGAGGAGAAAAAATATTGACAAGATAGCAGCATCTCTGATCCTTCAGGGATTCCTCGATTCAAGGAGAGATCTGGATTAAGTAATGATAAGGAAAAAATTGTTATTCATAGCTGTTATCATATCTCTGACCATAACCATTTTTCTTTTTTACTCAATCTTCCCCTCAGGATATTCTTATATAGAAAAAACATTGTATTTTCCGTATGGTTCAAGTGTGAAGCAAATCTCCCTGAAATTAAAGGAAGAAGGATTGATAAAAAATGCGTTTCTTTTCCGCATAGCTGTTTTTCTTACAGGTAATTATACAAAGATGAAGTCCGGTGAATACAGACTTCACAACAGGATGAGCCTTCTTCAAATTATCAACATAATATCTTCTGGAAAAGTTGTGGTTCATGAAATAACGATTCCGGAAGGATTTAACATATATCAGATTGCATCCATTCTCAAAAAGGAGAATCTTATAGAAAGTGAAGATGAATTCATAGCTGTATCAAAAGATCAGGAACTCCTGAAATCAGCAGGAATTAAGGCAGACTCAGCGGAGGGATATCTCTTTCCAGACACATACAGATTCCTTAAAGGGATACCACCCAGGGAAATTATTGCGACTATGATCAGGAGACACAGGGAAATATGGAGACCGGAGATGGAAAAAAGGGCAGAAAAACTCCGATTATTACATCATGATGTGGTAACCCTTGCATCCATTATAGAGAAAGAGGCAAATCTTGTTGATGAAATGCCATTTATCAGCTCCGTCTTTCATAATAGATTGAAAAGAGGAATACCACTTCAGAGCGATCCCACTGTAATATATGCTATATGGGATAGATTTGATGGAGATTTAAAAAAGGAGCATCTCCTCGTTGAGAGCCCATATAATACCTACAGGAAAACGGGTCTTCCACCTGGACCGATATGTAATCCAGGAAGGGATGCTATAATAGCAGCACTCTATCCTGCTAAAACCCAATATCTTTACTTTGTCTCAAAGAATGATGGTTCTCACTATTTTTCTTCAAATATTGAAGATCACTCAAAGGCTGTCTACAGATACCAGATCAGTCCGTTTAAAAACATGAAAAAGGACTAAAAGAAAAATTTTCTCATGTTAGATCTCTGTATGGCGAGTTTCAATTCATTTATCTTATCCTTGCCTGTATCGAAGGGATTATCGCAGAGAACCCTCCCTATTAATAAACTATCAAGTCTTATATTACTCCAGTCGATATCGTAAGGAATCTTCAGTTTCTTTGCGAGTTTTATAAATTCACCCCTGATCTGCGCCCTTGTATTACGTGGTGGCTCCGTTTTAGCAATCTCTATATCCTGTTCATTAGCTATTCTCTCAACAAGCCCGTTTCTTTCCATCATGTAATAAAGACTTTTGTCCCTCCTTATATCATGATACTGAAGATCAAGCATTAGTATCCTGTTATCATTCCATGAGAGATTGTTCTTCTCTATGTATGATTCAATAAGGCTCTTTTTGATAATCCAGTCTATTTCCCTGCAAAGCTCCATTGGATCTTCCTCAAGTGTTGTTAAAACATATTCCCATTTTTCAAGTATATCCTTATACATAGGATCAACGTCTGTCTTTTCCACATAACTGCGTGAAAGCTCACAGTAATACTTCTGGATCTCGATAGCTGTAAATGCTCTTCCATCGTCGAGCTGAACCTTTGTTTTAAGTGTAGTGTCGTGTGATATATCCCTTATGGCCTTGACAGGATCCCTTAAACTCATATCCCTCTTTATAAACTTATCTTCGATCATCTGAAGGACAATTGCAGTTGCCCCTACCTTTAGATATGTTGTATACTCACTCATGTTGGAATCACCAACAATAACGTGCAGTCTCCTGTACTTTTCCCTGTCCGCGTGGGGCTCATCCCTTGTGTTAATTATGCTCCTGTCATTTGTTGTTGATCCCGATATTTTATGGTAGATATGCTCCGCTCTCTGAGAGATATAGTAATCGAGTCCATTCTTGCTTCTTATTATCTTTCCTGCACCAGTGTAAATTTGCCGTGTAACAAAGAATGGGATCAGATGCTCCGCAAGATAATAAAAATCAAGATCCCGCTCGACAAGGTAATTTTCATGGCATCCATAACTGTTTCCAACAAAGTCCGTATTATTCTTGAATATGGAAAGCTTACCATAGAATCCTTCATCCCTTACCTTTTTTTCTGCGTAGATGAGGAGATCCTCAATGATCCTTTCACCGGCCTTATCATAGCATATGAGATCATAGGGGTTTGAGCATTCAGGTGTTGCATACTCAGGATGACATCCGGTATCCTGATAGAGCCTCCCTCCGTTTTCAAGAAAAACATTAAGGAAGTATTCTGTTGTGATAAGCTTCTCGAAAAGGTAACGAACAATATGTTCTAGGTGAAGTGTTCTTCTTCCATGGGATGTAAAGATTACGCCATATTCATTTTCCAGACCGAATATACGCTTTTTCATTTAGGTCCCTGGGCCTCTCCAAGGAGCGCCCTTATCTCTTCACGAGACAATCTTTTAAATTTTCTTCCCTTTCTCCTCCTGTCAAGAATTGCTACTTCGAGATTTATCTCATGGCCGGGTGTTTCAATACCTGTTCTGGACAGTGCATCTCTACAAAGCCTCAAAGCATCAACAAGTGGCAGGTTCTCCTTATAATGCTCCTGCAAAAACACTTTTATACGCTCACTTTGCCCGCCCAGCACAACAAAGCCCTTATAATCTGTAATCGTTCCATCAAAGGAAATGTGATAGATGGCATTACTGCTTTTATCATCACCCACTTCCACAACAAGTATCTCAACCTCAAGTGGCTTTATCTCCTGCGTAAATATGGTTGAGATCGCCTGAGAATATGCATTCCCGAGGGATTTTGCCGTAACATCCTCCCTGCTGTAAAGATAGCCCTTCATGTCTGCATATCTTATGCCTACCTTTCTTAAATTCTCAAATTCACTGTATTTTCCAACACCAGCAAATGCTATCCTGTCGTATATTTCGGATATCTTATTCAGTGATGTGCTCGGATTCTCAGCAGTGAGAATGATCCCATCCTCATACTCCATTGCAATGATGGACTTTCCTTTCGCAATACCCTTCCTTGCATATTCCGCTTTGTCCTGAACCATCTGCTCAGGTGAAACATAAAATGGAAGCGGCATCTATTTCTCCTTCCTTCTGGCTATAATCTCCTCACAGATAGATTTTATCATTGGTTCATCAACATCATCAATGCCTTTCTCTGTTACTGTCTTAACAGTGGGATAGATACCACGGATAAGATCAGGACCAGCTGTCCCCCTGTCCTCATCCGCTGCCTCAATAAGGGCCTCCATGGCAACCTTTACTGCTTCTTCCAGACTCATCCCCTTTCTGAAAAGCCTTTTTAATACTGCCCTTGCATCCTTACCCCCGGAACCCGTTGCATAATAGTCATCCTCTTCGTATCTTCCACCGGTGATATCGTATTTGAAGATCCTCCCCTCGCGTCTCTTCGTATCATACCCAACAAATATAGGTATAACGACAAGCCCTTGAAGGGCTGCGGGGAGATTCATCCTGATCATCTGTGCAAGCTTGTTTGCCTTTCCTTCCACGGCAAGCTCCTCACCTTCTATCTTCTCGTAATGCTCCAGTTCTGTCTGAAAAAGCTTTGCTATTTCAAGGCAGGGACCCGCTGCACCGGCAATAGCTATTGCAGAATGTTCATCAGCCTTGAATACTTTTTCAATCCTCCTTGATGCTACCTGATAACCTTCAGTTGCCATCCTGTCACCGGCAATTATCGAGCCATCAGCATAGTTAAGTGCAAGAATTGTCGTTCCATGTAGCTCAGATTTTAAAGAATCAGGCTGGCACTCTTTAAGATAAGCAGAAAAATCTGGAAGGAGATGCGGATATTCTATCTTCAGAAAATCAAAAAAGCTGGAGCCAAAGTACTGATTTCTGAAAAACAATTCACTGTCCCCCCCTCTGAACATAATTTTTTACAAACTCCTCTGCATTTTCCTCAAGAACCTCATCTATCTCCTCTATGATTCTGTCGATATCCTCTTTGAGCTTCTCCGCTTTCTTTGTTATATCAGTTCTCAATTTTCCGTCCCTCAATCTTTGAGGGGAATCCTTTTTCTTTGTTTTTTGTTGCTGTCCCTCTCCAGACATATATATTCTACCCCCTCGTAATAATTTCCCTTCTATGAAGACAAATAGTTAACAAGGTCTCTTGCCGTTGCAGAATTCTCAATCAACTCATAAACATGACTCTTTGTTCCTTTCAGGGGTTCTGCCATTAATATCCTTTTTATAGATTGCTCACCAATATTAAAAGAGATCGAATCCCAGTTAACCCCAAAGACCTCGTTTTTATATTTCTTTATACACATCCCTCTAAAATAAGCTCTTGTGTCCTGAGGTGGATTATCTATAGCATGTATTATCTCCTCTTCCCTCACAATCCTTTCCACCTTCCCCTCCTTCTGTAACAGATAAAAAAGCCCCTTATCCTCTCTTATGTCATGATACTGCAGATCAATCATAAGCACCCTTGGATCCTTCCAGCTGCATCCTTTCTTACTCATATAAGATGTTATGAGATGCCTTTTTATTATCCAATCTATATGCCTGTCAAGTTGCATTGGATCATATTCCAGTTCCTTAAGAACGTATTCCCATTTATCCAGTATATCCTTTTCAATCGGGTCAAGAGCCCTTCCCTGAAAGTAGCTGTGAGCAAGCTCAAGGTATATCTTTTGTATTTCAATTGCAGTCAAACTCCTACCATCCTCAAGGGGGACCTTCAGTTTACATGATGGATCGCGCGATATATCCTTCAGTGCTCTTACGGGATCCTTTAAAGAAGGCTCCTTTTTTATAAAATCATCCTCGATCATCTTTAAAACGATTGCAGTAACCCCAAGCTTTAGATATATTGTGTATTCGCTCATGTTTGAATCACCAACAATAACGTGCAGTCTCCTGTACTTTTCTCTATCAGCATGCGGTTCATCCCTTGTGTTTATTATCGGTCTTTTCACCATAGTATCAAGTCCTACATCTGTTTCGAAGAAATCAGCCCTTTGTGAGATCTGATAATCAACTTCATCCGTGTTATTCTCAGACCCAACCTTACCAGAGCCCGCATATATTTGCCTTGTTACAAGAAAAGGTATGAGTTTTTCCTTTATCCTCTGAAATGGTGTATCTCTTGACATAAGGTAATTTTCATGACTTCCGTAGCTGTTTCCCTTCTGATCACTATTATTCTTGTAAATCAATATTTGCTGATCACGGGGCAGGATTGAGTTTGCATTGTGTCTGCTTATCATGAGGATTTTTTCTCCTGCCTTTTCATAAATGACAACATCTCTTGGGTTTGTACATTCAGGTGTTGAATATTCGGGATGAGCATGATCAACATAATATCTTGCACCATTTGGTAAAACCTTATTAAGAGCCATGTTATCTTTTTGTGAAGGAGTATCCACAACACCTTCCACCTTAAAGCCACGTGCATCAACAAGCGGGTTTTCTAAATCATAATCCCATAACAATTTACACAGTTGTTCAGGTCTGTAACTGTTTACAACGAGTATGCACTGTGATATAAGATCAAGATCATAAGAGTTTCTTATAAAAATTCCATATTCTGTTTCTGTCCCCATGACCTTTTTAATTGCCATCCTTCATTCTTCCTCTCTACAGATATTGTCCTGCGACAATATCTTCGATAATCTTTCCTTTTGTTGTAATTCCACTTATAAGCGTTCTAACATTTATTATTCTCTCACCCTTCCTTCCTGATATCTTTGCCCAATCATCAGGATTTGTTGTGTTTGGAAGATCCTCATTTTCCTTGAACTCATCTCTTACTCCGTTGATAAGATCCTGAAATGTAATTCCCTTCTTTCCTCCCGATAGGAACCTTTTTATTGCAGATTTTTTTGCCCTCGATACTATATTCATTATCATTGCACCCGAAACAAAATCTTTGAAATAAAAGATCTCCTTATCACCCCTTGCATATGTTACTTCAAGAAACTGATTTTCCTCAGTTGCTGCATACATATGTTTAACAGTCTCTTCTATCAGCCATTTCACGAGCACCTTCCTATCGCCACCAAATCTTGCAAGATCTTCATCTGTGTAGGGGAGATCCTCCTTGAGGTATTTGCTGAATATATCCTTTGCAGCTTCCATATTTGGTCTGTCTATCTTTATCTTAAGGTCAAGCCTTCCAGGTCTGAGCACAGCAGGATCTATTAGATCCTGCCTGTTTGATGCCCCAATTACTATAACATTCTTTAATGCCTCAACACCGTCTATCTCACTTAAAAATTGTGCCACAATAGTTGTTTCAACATCAGATGATATCCCCGACCCCCTGATCCTGAATAAACTGTCCATTTCATCAAAGAAAACAATAACAGGAACATCTTCTTTTGCCTTAGATTTTGCTTTTTTAAATACCTCTCTTATTTTGAATTCTGTTTCACCAACATATTTATTCAAAAGCTCGGGCCCCTTAACATTGAGGAAGTAGCTCTGTGTTTTCTTTCCCGTTTTCTCCTCTATTCTCTTTGCGAGCGAATTTGCAACAGCTTTTGCAATCATTGTCTTTCCACAACCAGGTGGTCCGTAAAGGAGTATCCCTTTTGGTGGTGTCAATTTGTGCTCAGCAAACTCATTAGGATACAAGTATGGTAATTCTATAGCATCCCGAAGTTCTTCTATCTGTTTATCAAGTCCTCCTATGTCATCGTATGTAACATCCGGTATCTCTTCAAGAACGACCTCTTCCACATCGCTTTTTGGTATTTTTTCAAGAGCTATTGGAGCTCTTACGCTAACCATTACATTATCGCCGACCTGTATATTTTCCCTCTTCAGTCTTTCACTGAGCTCAACAACCTTCTCTTCATCTCCCCTTCCAACAACAAGGATTCTATTTTCATCGATAATATCCTTAATCTGTGAAACTTCTCCGTTGGTTTCAGGATTACATATGTCAATAATATTAAAAACTTCATTCAGAAGAACCTGATCACCCTCCCTCAGATTTTTAATGTTTATTGATGGATGAACATTAACCCTCATCCTTCTGCCTTCAAAGCTTATATCAACAGTTCCATCCCTGTTTGCACAAAGAAAAACAGCATAGTTATTCGGCGGAGAGCACAATTTGTCAATTTCCTCCCTCAGTGCAAGAATCTGTGATTTCGCCTCCTGAAGCGCCGCTACAAGTTTTTGATTCTGCCTTTCAGCATCAAAGAGCTGCTCTTTTGATCTCTGATATTTATTCTTCAATATCTCGAACTCATTGAATAGATTCTCAAGCTTTCTTATCAGTGCTTCACCCTCAGGACCAAAATATTTCAGTGATGACTGGATCTCTTCTATTTCTCTTTCAAATTCGAGAATTCTGTAATCAAACTCCCGATGGGACTGAACATTTCCGCTAATTTTTTTTGTATCACCCTTTAAAAAATCCTTCCTGTTTGGCCCCTTTGTATAATTTTTCATCTCCATTTCTCCCTTCTTTTTCGGGAAGGCGATAATTAAATTCTAACATAGTAACATTGCCTGTCAAGAACTCCATGCTTGAGTCATAAACCTCTTTAAACATTATTTTCTTAAGAAAATTTTTCGGATCGCAGTGAAAAATAGATGGGAAGCAGTTGAAAATTATGATGTTTTTCACACTATGTCTCATCAATTTCAGGATACATGCCTTTCCTTCGTAGATCTTCCATCTCTATCCTTTTCTGAAAATGCTCCTCCCTCTCCTTCCTATTTTTACAATCGACGCATAGCGTTGCAAAGGGCATCGCCCTTAATCTCCCCTCACCAATGGGATTTCCACACTCCTCACATATTCCATAAGTTCCCTCTTTTATCCTTAACAAGGCCTCCTCAATCCTTAAAAGCTTCTCCCTTTCCCTTTCTCCGATGATATGCATAAGATCCTTATCCCTGTCCAATGAAGTTATATCATAAAGATCTCCTATCTCATTAATATTCAGATTCTCTTTACCTTTTAACCTCTCAGATATTTCATCAAGGATCTTCCTTTTCATCTCCTCAAGAACTTCCCTTGCATTCTTGTAGATCCCTTCCGCTTTTGCCTCGGGGTCCTTAATATCCTTTTCTCTGATGGTTTTTTCCTCTTTCTTCTTCATAACCTCGCCCTTAAAAGTTAATTCAATGCCAAGAGGTATTATAGTTTAATTATTACTAGCGGGTCTGTCAACAGTGAATAATTCTCCCCAGGAGATCGTAGTGCTTTGCCCCAATGATTTCAACCTTTACAATCTCACCTGTTTCAGCTATTCCATCTGTTATATATACGCAACCATCCACTTCCGGCGCCTGTCCCATATACCTTCCATGCAAAATGAAAGGTGCCCCTTCAACAGGACCCTCTATAAGAACATCAACCGCTTTTCCTGTCATTTCCCTATTCTTCTCAAATGAAATGAATTGCTGGAGCTCCATTGCCTTCTTATATCTATCCTTCTTTATCCTTTCAGGAAGTTGATCATCAAAAAGATAGGATGCGGTCCCTTCCTCTCTTGAATATGTAAAAACACCGAGCCGATCAAACCTCGTTTCCCTGATAAAATCCAGGAGCTCATTGAATTCCTTATCACCCTCTCCAGGAAACCCCACCATTACAGTGCTCCTTAATACAACCTCTGGTATCTCCCTTCTCAGGCGTGAAATGAATTCTCTTATGAACCTCCCGCTCCCCCTTCTGTTCATCCTTTTCAGGATTTTATCATTTATATGCTGAACAGGTATATCGAGGTATCTGCAGATCTTCTCCTCGGATGCAATGAATTTTAGAATACTGTTTTCCCATTCCCCAGGATAGGAATAAAGAAGCCTTATCCATTTTATCCCATCTATTGAGACAAGACCTTTCAGGAGCTCAAGCAACATAATCCTTCCATACAGATCCAGACCGTAAGAAAAGGTATCCTGTGCAATAATATTGATCTCCTTTACGCCATCCCTGGCAAGATTTTCCGCCTCCATCCATATCTCCTCAATTTTTCTGCTCCTCACAGGTCCCCTTATATAGGGAATCGCGCAGTAAGAGCAGAAGTTGGAACAGCCATCAGCAATCCTCAGATATGCATAAGATTTCGGTGTTAGCCTTATCCTGTGCTGTTTTGTATTCAATAATTTCGACCGAGGTTTTGTTATATAATTCCTTTCCTTTAACTCTCCCCGGATAAAATCTACAAGAAGCCCTGATGTTTCTATCCCAAAGATGGCATCTATTTCACCTATTCCTTTTTCAAGCTCACTACCATATCTCTGTGAGAGACATCCTGTTACTATTATTTTTTCAATCTCTCCTCTTTTCTTTCTTTGAACTTGCTCGATTATCACTTCCAGTGATTCTTTCTTCGCATCCTTTATAAATCCACATGTATTTATAATGAGAATTTCAGCACGATCCTCCGGAACAAGCTCATATCCTTCTGCAACAAGATCACCTGCAATGTATTCTGCATCAACAAGATTCTTTGCACACCCAAGGCTGATTATTCCGATCTTCTTCGCCATTATTTAGAGCCTTCCCTGAGAGAATTTTTACCCTCTATAATCTCAGGATTGAAAAGGGAATCATCAATATTGATGTTTTCCTTGATGTTTTTGAAGTATATCTCTATCACATTTCCAAGTGTATCATAAAATCTTATCCTTGAAATAGTTAAGCCCACCGCAGTAACCCATATTGTTGCACCCGGATCCATTCCATCACTCCTCTTTCTTATTAAAACTTTATAGAATCCATCGGTGGTCTTTCTTATATTAAAAACTTCATAAAAGCGTTCAAAACTTCTCCAGTCCATCATTAAGAGAAGGTATAAGGCATTGGATAAAGCATCGTCTACCTTCCCCGTAATAGTCTGACCCTCAGCTTTATCAAAGATAATAATTTCATTTCCTCTTATCAGTGTAATCTGCCTTGTGGGTCTTTCGTAATCCCATCTTGCCATTGATGGCCTCTTATAATAAAATCTGCCACTTCCCCTCTCCACCCTTTTTATATCTTTTAGAAAAACATCCTGAATGAAATCGCACTGTATCGTTTCTATCTCCTGATATCTCTTTCCGATTCTCTCAAGAAATTCTGAAGAAGAAATACTAAGAGAACTACCGGCTAATGGGATAAGTGAAAGAACAAGGAAAAGAATAGCAACAAACTTTTTGTTATCTCTTATCAATAAGCACTTCACGCGGTTTGCTGCCCTCCTGGGGACCAACAATACCTTCCTTCTCCATCCTCTCCACCATCCTTGCAGCCCTGTTGTATCCAACCCTGAGCCTCCTTTGAATCATTGATATGGAAACATAACGGAGTTCTTTTACGAGATTTACTGCCTCATGATAAAGTTCATCTTCATAGGCATCATCTGTATCCTCCTCATCACCCATTTCTATAACAAGATCCTCCATATACTGGGGTGAAGATTGTGTCCTCCAGAATTCAGCGATTCTGCTTATTTCACCCTCAGAGATATAAACACCATGGATTCTGATTAATTTGGAAGTTCCTGGAGGATTGAACAGCATATCTCCATTTCCAAGAAGATTTTCAGCACCGCCATGATCCAGTATCGTTCTCGAATCGATTCTCGATGCTACCTGAAATGATATCCTTGCTGGAAAGTTTGCCTTGATGATACCTGTTATTACATCAACGGAAGGCCGCTGGGTCGCAACAATAAGATGGATACCCGCAGCCCTTGCCATCTGCGCAAGCCTTATTATTGAATCTTCAATATCCCTTGCAGCAACTATCATAAGATCAGAAAGCTCATCGATGATTATAATAATATAAGGAAGCCTCTTATCTTCACTACCTTCAGAGATCGTTTCGATTCTTTTGTTATAAGCCTCTATGTTTTTTACACCGACCTCAGCAAGGATACTGTATCTCCTTTCCATCTCCTTTATCATCCCCTTTAATACAAGAGATGCCTCCTTGGGGTCAGTGATCACGTGATATAGAAGATGTGGAATCCCATCGTAATGGATTAGCTCAAGTCTTTTTGGATCAACAAGAATAAATTTGACATCGAGTGGCGTTGCCCGGAGCAATATACTCACTATTATTGAATTCAGAAAAACGCTTTTTCCTGATCCCGTAACTCCTGCAATGAGGAGATGTGGCATTTTTGTAATATCAGCAACAACAGGATTTCCCTCTACATCCTTTCCCATACAGAAAAGCAACTTTGATGGGTCCCTCTGAAAGACGGAAGAAAGCGCGATCTCCCTCATAAACACCTTCTGTCTTGTGGGATTAGGTATTTCAATACCGATGACGGATTTTCCTGGAATGGGTGCAACGATTCTAACCCTTTCTGCCTTGAGGGCAAGCGAAAGATCATCAGAAAGTGAAAGGATCCTGCTCAGTTTCACTCCAGGTGCGGGTTCAAATTCAAAGATTGTAATTACCGGGCCTGGCTTTATCTCAAGCACCTTCCCCTCTATCCCGAAGTCCATGAGTTTTCTTTCCAGGAGTGATGCCTTCTCTATAAGCTCCTTATTATCAGGTCCCCCCTCCCTTACCTCGGGCATATCAAGTATGCTGACCGGTGGAAGTTCAAAGGAACCCTCGTACCTCGGAAAAGGAAATTCCTCCTGAAGAACTTCGCCCTTCAACCTGTGTTTGTGGACCCTGATCGGTGCTTTCTTTGTTAGTTCACCTTCCGCGGTGTAACCCTGCCTATTAATGGTAATTTCTCTGCCCTCACCCTTTAGAGGCTTTATTTCGTAAGTCGCACCTTTTCCCTTTTTCATCATGATCATATTTTTTGCTCTGATGATAAGCTCCGCATAGTTGAGCTCGAATGATATAAGCATTGAAAGCACAAGCAACATTCCAATTACGACCAATGCACCACTTCTGCTGAAATACCCCATAAGGAGAGAGCTAAAGATTTTTCCAAGCATTCCACCTCCATCTCCATCCCATATAATGGCAGCACCTTCTGGAAATAAAAGGGAAAATATTATACAGAGTGAGATAATTAAAAGGCAGTATCCGAAAAATCTCCATTTACTGAATGAAAAAATATTTCTGAAAAGAAGAATGGAGGAAACAAAAAGGATAATAACAAAAATGAAACTCGAATATCCGAATATCTGATAAAGTAGATCCGAAAGGTAGGAACCAACAAGACCACCCCAGTTCCTGATTATTCCACTTGAAGAAAAACTATTCAATGAAGGATCAGAAGGGGAATAACTTATCAGTGATATTAATAAAAATATTGACATGAAAAGAAAAACAACTGCTATACTCTCCCTTATAATCCTGTTTTCCATAATTTTTATCTTCCCCATATGGTTCTATTTCCCTGAAGAGTTTAACATCCCATATTTCTCAGGCAATTCTCAATAAAAGATCTTGTTTCTTTCATGATATCTTCTCGATCCCTCAGGCTCTTCCCGGCTGTCGTGATCGGCTTTCCTGCAATCAAAGCAATCTCGCCAGGTCTAATGTACCAACCCCCTTTTGGAAAAACTCTGCCCGCGCCATATATGGCAATGGGAACTATGGGGGAAGCAGTTTTTATTGCGATCAGAAACCCGCCTGGCCTGAAGGGAAGCACCCCGTCGTCCTCACTTCTTGTTCCTTCAGCAAATATAAAAATCGACTCACCATTCCTTAACCTGGAAACACCCTTATGGATACATGCCATAACATTCTTTCTATCTTCACTATCAACGATTATATGATCAGAAACAGAAAGACCCCATCCTATAAAAGGCCATCTTATTAGCTCCCTCTTTGCAAAGAACCATACATTAAAAGGAAAATATGCAAGGATGGCAAGCACATCAAAATAGCTCTGATGGTTTGCAATAAAGACACAGGCCCTGTTTGTATCTATATTATCCAGCCCATAGATTCTTACCTTTACTCCTGCTGCCCAGAGGATCGCCCTTGCCCATAATGATCCAATAGAGCCTGAAAGCCTCTTTCTGCCGGGCAGCATCAGTGAAAAAAGGAATGGGAAGAAAAGGATGAATGTTGCCAGTGGAAAAACAATTGCCGTTATAATATTTCTCAGGATTATCCTCATTAAATTATAAGATAATCCAGTAAATTCCTTCCGTCAACAATCATCTCCTGCGCAGGTTATTAAGAACTCCTCTATCGGCAAAGCTGTAGTAACCCCTCTCACCTATGATTATATGATCAAGAACCTTTATGCCGAGTATATTTCCTGCCTCAACAAGTTTTTCAGTCGTAGCTAAATCCTCTGAGCTTGGTTCTGGATCACCACTCGGGTGATTATGAACGAATATCACGGAAGATGAGCTTTCCCTAATGGCAGGAAGAAAAACCTCCCTCGGATGAACAATGCTCGCATCCAGGGAACCTTCTGATATGGTCCTCTCCCCGATGATCCTGTTCTTCACATCAAGAAGGACACTTATAAACACCTCCTTTTTTATATCCCTTAATCTCTGATGAAAATACTCATATACATCCGTACTGCAGGTAACCTTGCAACCTGTATCCATCTTCTCCTTTGTATACCTCCTTGCAAGCTCAAATGATGCCTTAAGCTGAGCAATCTTTGCTACCCCCATCCCTTTTATCTTTCGTAATTCCGAGACTGATGCATCTGCAATCTTTCTCAGGCTACCAAAATGGAAGATAAGTCTTCTTGAAAGATCGATCGCACTACTACTATCAGCTGGATTTCCGGTCCGAAGAATTATTGCAATTATCTCAGCATCGGAAAGACTCGCCGCTCCAAATTTGATCAGCCTCTCCCTCGGTCTTTCATCCTTAGGCCATTTCTTGATGGGATAGGGTTTCATGATATCCTCCTCGTATTTTATACTACACATATTGTTTGCATTTTTTTATGATATTATATTTGCTAAAGGTATAAATTATGAACACATATGCTTTATCAATAAGTAATAGATTCAAAATAATTACCTCCAGTATCGAAAAGGTTATCATAGGAAAGCCGCATGTCATAAAGCTCTGTCTTGTTGCACTCCTATCAAGGGGACACCTCCTGATAGAAGATATTCCAGGGGTCGGGAAAACAACGCTTGCCCAGGCCCTGGCGAGATCCATAGATGGAACCTTTAACAGGATACAGTTTACAAGTGACCTACTTCCTTCTGACATAATAGGTGTCTCCATCTACAATCAGAAAACCAGCGAATTCGAATTTAAGCCGGGTCCTATTTTTGCAAACATAATCCTTGCTGATGAAATAAACAGGGGTTCTCCAAGAACACAGAGCAGTCTCCTTGAGGCTATGAATGAATACCAGGTAACTATTGATAATCACACCTATCGACTCCCGGATCCATTTCTTGTTATAGCAACCCAGAACCCCTTTGATTTCTTTGGAACAAACCCACTTCCGGAATCACAGATGGATAGATTCATTATGAGAATAAGCATAGGGTATCCTGACAAATCTGATGAAAAGATACTATTGAAGATCGGCTCACCGATAGATAATCTAAAAAACATAAAGCCGATAATTTCAACAAAGGATGTTATCGAATGTCAGCTCATGGTCGAAAAGGTCAGGATTGATGATTCATTACAGGATTATATATTGAAAATCGTGACAGAAACAAGAAAATCTGAACATCTCAGACTTGGTGTGAGTCCGAGGGGCGCACTTTTTCTCCAGAGGGCCTCACGTGCCCTTGCCCTTCTTGAAGGAAGGGATTTCTGCATTCCCGATGATATAAAAAGGCTCGCCATACCTGTTCTTTCACACAGGATCATTCCGAGATCCCCTTCATCATCTAAGGATGCAGAAAGGATACTCTGCTCAATCATTGAAGAAATACCTGTTCCAAAATGAAGCTCTCCATCTTTTCAAGAAAACTTCTCATAACAAGGAACGGATGGAAATTCATAGCAGTTACACTCGGTGTAGGTTTTGCTGCCATAAACACCGGTGCAAACCTCCTTTATCTCATCCTTGCACTGATGCTCAGCTTCATCATTATTTCAGGCATTCTATCAGAAACGATGCTCAAAAGTATTGAAGTGGAAAGAATACTTCCCGATTACGGCATATGCGGAGAGAAGACGGAAATCATGATATCTATTGCAAACATGAAAAAACGGATTCCCATATTTATCCTGAAAATTGAAGACCCCCTTCTTTCTTCCCCTATATTCGTTCATGGTATCGATCCCCTCCAGAAGAGATATATCTCAACTCATGCCATATTTAAAAGAAGAGGCTATGTCAATTTTTCAAAGCTTTACATCTCCACAACCTTCCCTTTTGGACTTTTCAATAAAGTTAAAACATTGAAAAAGGATCAGAGGTTACTTGTTCTACCAGGAAATAGGAATATCAGCTTAACAATTGATGATTTAACAAAAAAACAGATGTACGGTGAGCTTTTTTTAAAGGGAAGAGGCTTTGAGTTTACGGGTATAAGGGAATATCAGTATGGTGATGATCCAAGGGATATAAGCTGGAAATTTTCAGCCAAATTATCAAAGCTCATAATTAAGAACATGAATGGTGATTATTCAAAAAGCGTTACTATTTTTCTTGACAATGCCAGAAAGGATTATGTTGATAATTCATATTCCCAGCTTTTCGAAGAATCGGTCGAGCTTGCAGCCTCATTATGTAGAACCTTTATAGAGTACGGAATTTCTGTAAGATTGCTAAGCCATTCATTCATTACCCCTTATGGATCATCAAAAGCCGATCTTATTGAACTACTTAAGGCACTTGCCCTGATAGATTTTGAGAAAAGAGAGCAGAGTTTTTGTGATAGCAGGGATTTAATCTTTATATCACCACTGAATATCAGCGAATTGAAGAAGGAGATAGGTATTAAATCATGAGATTTGATATCTTTTTTGATATCTCAACCTATCTAATGGTAATAACTGGCTTCTACTCACTAATACTTGCAGGCATAATCCCACCTTTACTCTTTCCGATCCTTCTTATCCCTGTCATCCTCGGTTACCTTTTTGATAGAAGAAGGATTTCCATTCCGGATTTCTCCTGGATTAACACACCCCTGCTTCTTCTGGTTTTTCTCTTCACAATCTTTAGAATCTTCACCCAAACGGACATAGTGGATGCCTTATCGCAACTTACTATTATTATCCAGTTAGCAAAGATTCTTGCCCCAAAGAAAAGCAGAGATTATCTTTACATATTCTCCATAAGTTTTCTCCAAATACTTGTTGCATCTGTGCTGACAACATCACTGACATTTGCTTTTATATTCATAATTTATGCGATTTCTGCAACATGGGCTTTCATGGGTCATAACTTGAATGAACAGATTTACGAACAGAATTCAGCTTCCATTACCATTCCGGCCATAAAATTGAGTCCACATTTCATATTCACAACTGTATGGGTTGTTTTTCTATCATTCTTTATTACAGCCATTCTCTTCATAACAATACCACGGCTCGGCAGCGGACTGATTCTCCCTGCAGTCTCAAGAAAAATCGTCCATACGGGTTTTTCTGATGAGGTTAATCTTGAAAAAGCCTCGCTTATAAATGAGGACAGTAGCATCGTTATAAGGGCAAAACCATTCGGAAAAATAGAAAAGCTAAGTCACCCACTTATCTGGAGGGGGCTTGCATTTGAATCCTTTGATGGGATGAAATGGACGCAATCCTCTAACGAAATCTATCCCTTAAATCCTGCTTCTGGAGGGATTTTTTTTCTTGATTCTAATGTGAGAGACCCTGAACCTTTAAAATGGGAAGTATATCTGGAGCCTCTGGGGACCCCACTGATCTTTATTCCATACGGGGCATATAGACTGAATATGAACTTTCAGAGGATTTTCCACGATAAGAGTAGCAATTTATACTTACCCTTCACTCCAGGTGAATGCATCGTATATAGAGTAGAATCATCAATGTCCCATTCACGCAAAATGGATAAAGAAACAGGCATAAATCTTCAGGACTGCCTGAATCTTCCACCAATGGGAAAAGGCATTAAGGAACTGGCAGAAAATATCACGGTCAGAGCAAAAAGCGATTATGAAAAGGCAGTCTTAATTGAAAAATACCTAAGGGAAAACTACAGCTATTCTCTTAAAGACAATCCTACAGGTATTGAGGAGTTTCTTCTTACCAGAAGGAAAGGGCACTGTGAACTCTTCGCAACTGCAATGGCTGTTATGCTGCGTCTTTCTGGCATCCCTGCACGCCTTGTGTCTGGCTTTACTGGAGGAGAATGGAACCCTTATGGAAAATACTTCATGATCAGACAGAAGGATGCACATACATGGGTCGAAGCCTTTATAGAGCCGGATGGATGGATTGTATTTGATCCAACACCTCCCTCAACAAAGAAGGAACAGTATCCAGCCATTGTAAAAGCCGCATTCGTATACTTCGATTTTATCAGGTATAGCTGGCAGCGGTACATCATATCCTATAACATTTATGACCAGATTGCTATTTTGAGAAAAATAAGGGAGACAAACCGTAGATGGAATGCTGAAGCACTGAGTATATTTGATTATTTTTCAAAGAAGATCCGAATTTACCGAGAAGAATTGATAATACCCGTGATCATCACATGTGCAATCTCTGCACTGTTCCTTGTTTTATATATCTTTAAAAAAATAATACCACTCTTTTTAAAATATCATGGTGAAACAGGGATATCCCGAGATTGCATATTTTATTATAAGACATTAAATATATTATCAAAAAAGGGGTTTATAAAGAGACCATCTCAAACACCGTGGGAATTTTGCTATGAGATCAAACAGAGAAAATCTGACCTTGCCCCGTTCATGGAAAAACTCACGTCACTCTATCTAACAGTGAGGTTTGGAGGAAAGAGAATTAACGACGAGGAAAAACAGCTTATAAAGGATATACTTAATGAGATCCGCAAGAGATGATCTTTGTAGAGAAATACCTCGATCAGGCTCATATCTCCTCTTGATTCATCTTAAGAAGGACAGAAAGATTGCAGCTGGAAAAATGGGAAAACTTATATTCTCCAAGGGCTTTTATATTTATGCAGGAAGAGGGTTAAGTGCTCTTCCATCCAGGATTGAAAGGCATTTAAGGAAAAGAAAGAAAAGGGTCTGGCATATCGATTACCTCACCTCCCTGAGAGAAGCAGAGGTTATTAATGTGTATATATCAGATAATCCAATGTTTGAATGTCAATTCTGGAAGCAACTGGTAAAGGATGGATGGGTGTTTCTGCATAATGGATTTGGCTCATCGGATTGTAAAAACTCCTGCCCTTCACACCTCCTCTACTCACCCACCTGCAGTGGAAAAATCCCCTTTCCCTCCTGTTTTCTTGAGGAGCTGGATATCTGAAATGATGATCTCTCTGTCCATCCCCTTGCACATATCGTAAACGGTAAGTGCTGATGCAGCAACTGCAGTCAGGGCTTCCATCTCAACACCTGTTTTACCCTCGGTCTTAACCGTTGCAGTTATTTCTATGGAATCCGAGTCTCTGTTTATGCTGAAAGATACGTCAGCAAATGTTATTGAAAGTGGATGACAGAGAGGGATAATCTGCCAGGTATTTTTTGCCGCTGATATTCCTGCAATCCTCGCTACAGAAAACACATCACCTTTTGCTACCTTCCCTTCAATTATAAGGGAAAGGGTTTCCTTCCTCATCTTCACAACACCCTTTGCAACAGCCTCCCTTTTTGTTAAATCCTTTTCCGTTACATCAATCATGCATGCCTTTCCTCTGTTCCCCATTTCACTTAAGGGTGTGTCCTGCTTCTTTTTCATATCCCCCCCTTTATAGATATCTTGCGCGGGATATTTTATATAAAATTCACACAAAAATCATCCCTTTTGCTGAAACATCACTGAATAATGATTTTGTCTTGAAATTTTATTAAAATATCATCAAATTGCTTAAAGGAAGGAGTAAAAGATGAAAAGGGTAATACTCCTCATCACATGCGTGTTTTCCCTGCTCCTTTCAAGCAATATTCTTGCTGCAACAGAAAAGGATTTAAAGGATGCTGCATCATATCTTGACAGACTCGCTTCCTCTCAGGGTGCAGAAGAGGTTATAAAAAGGCTTTACCAGCAGTTCAATGTGTCAGAGTCCGCAATAAAGGAACTCAGGGGCCAGAAGCTCGGATTTGGTGAAATAGGGATACTCCTTTCCCTCTCTCAGGCGACAGGTAAACCTTATTCAAAACTACTCTCAAGGTTCAAAAGTGGTGAAGAGTGGGGGGAAGATTGCAAAGGATGAAGGGGTTGATCTGGGAAGGGTTGTAGGAGACCTGAAAAGCTGTGCAAAAAAGATGAAGGCGAAGGAGAGTAAAGAGGATAGGGGGTATGGTCAGGAAAAGAGGGGTGAAAGAGGCCATGGTCCTGAGAGTAAAGGTGCCGGCCACGGTAAAATGGGCAGATAATGGATTGACAGTTTACTTTCCCTTTAATCTGTGATATCCAGTATCAGATCCTTTTCTGGATGAATGAAATGCTTGCCAAGGTAACAAGTGCATCGACATGGGGCATAGAGGGTTATCTCATAGATGTTGAGGTGGATATCTCAGCAGGCCTTCCTGCGCTCAATATTGTTGGTCTTCCAGACAGCGCAATAAGGGAGAGCAGGGAAAGGGTAAGGGCAGCGATAAAAAATTCAGGATATGACTTTCCAGCACAAAGGATCACGGTAAATCTTGCACCTGCAGATATAAAAAAAGAGGGCTCATCCTTTGATCTGCCCATAGCAATAGGCATAATTACAGCCTCCGGTTTTATTCCAAATGAGGCACTGATGAGAAAGCTTTTCATAGGGGAACTCTCTTTAGATGGATCAATCAATCCTGTAAAAGGGGTTCTTTCAATTACATTAACTGCGAAGAAGGAGGGGTTTGAAGCAGTCATCCTCCCTGCAACTAATATAAGGGAGGCTACACTGATAGAGGGCATAAGAATTTATGGTATCCGCAATTTGAGTGAAGCAATCTCCTTCCTCAGAGGTGAGTATATGCCTGAGCCTGCAGTAGCAGGGATCATTCAGGATCAGGAACTATCATCAGAACAACTGGACTTCAACGAAGTAAAGGGGCAACAATTTGCAAAAAGGGCACTTGAGATAGCTGCTGCAGGAGGCCATAACATCCTTATGATAGGACCCCCAGGTGCGGGAAAGACCATGATGGCACAGAGATTCCCAACAATCCTTCCTGATATGACAGTAGATGAGTGCATAGAAACAACAAGGATACATTCTGTTGCAGGGACGCTGAATCCAGAAATACCCCTTATTACAAGAAGACCCTTCAGGTCTCCTCACCACACATCATCAGATATTGCAATAATAGGTGGAGGTGCCTTTCCCAAACCGGGTGAGGTATCACTTGCCCACAATGGCGTCCTCTTCCTCGATGAGATTACGGAATTCAGGAGAAATGTTATAGAGGCACTGAGACAGCCCCTTGAGGATGGGCGGGTAGTTGTATCACGAGCACAGGCAACCGTGGTCTTCCCATCGAGATTCATCCTTATAGGTGCATCAAATCCCTGCCCCTGCGGCAACCTGGGCAATCCCCAGAGGGCATGCATTTGCCTCCCTTCACAGATACAGCGTTACAGATCAAAACTCTCGGGACCGCTTCTCGACAGGATTGACATACAGATAGAGATACCGCCTGTTAAATTTGCGGATCTTTCGGAAAAGGTTTCTGAAGAATCATCGAATTCCATAAAGAAAAGGGTAGAGGTGGCAAAGAAAATTCAGAATGAGAGATTTAAAGAAAAGGGGTTTACCTCCAATGCGAGGATGAAGCCAAAGGATATAAAGAAATACTGCAAGCTGCCAGCAGAGGCACTTTCATTTCTTGAGAGGGCTATGGACAGGCTCAAACTTTCTGCAAGGGCCTATACAAGAATCCTCAAGGTGGCAAGGACAATAGCTGACCTCGATGGATCAGAATCTATCACCACAGAACATGTTGCTGAGGCGATCCAGTACAGGAAGATGGACAGGTGGGATATGAGCTATAGCCTTTAAAAACAAGAAGGGGTGTGGTTGCGATATATACTCTATTTCATTATAGGAGGATTTACTGTATCACTTGCAACATATCTTGCAAGTACAGCAAGGGGACTGCTCGCCGCCTTTGTTACAAATCTCCCATTTCTTACACTCATTAGCTTCATTGCTATCTATTATGAATCAGGAGAAGGTGCTGTGCTTTCCTATGCAAGGGGGCTGATTCTAATGCTTTTGCCGTGGATTACCTATATATTTACCATAATTCTCCTTATGAAGAGGGGAGGCTTTATCCTGTCACTTTCACTTGGAGTGCTTTTTTATATAATCTTTGCATGGTTTATTATGATGCTAAAGGGAGCTTTCCATTACTGATACAGAATTTCGCGAATATTTTAACCTTTGATACAGCCAAGAGGTCTTATTTTAGCTACCTTCCTCGATATGCCCGCCAAATGAACAACATCAACGACCTTTGATACATCCTTATAAGCATCTGACATCTCCTCAGCAAGCGTCTCCCTATCCTGCGATAAAACAATGATACCCTTATCCTCAAGCTCCTGCTTGATGGATCGCCCTTTTGCAGATTTTATTGCCTGTGTTCTACTGAGAACACGACCTGCCCCATGACATGTCGTTCCAAATGTCTCCTCCATAGCCTTCTCCGTACCAACAAGCACATATGAACATCTCCCCATATCTCCAGGGATCAGGACAGGCTGGCCCACATCCCTGTATATCTTCGGAACATCAGGGTGACCGGCGGGAAATGCCCTTGTTGCACCCTTTCTGTGAACGATAACCTTTCTTGGTTTCCCATCTACTGTATGCGTTTCCACTTTCGCCACATTATGGGCAACATCGTATACCAGCTTCATGTTAAGATCCGATGGGCTCATCCTCAGCACTTTCTCAAATGTCTCCCTTGTCCAGTGTGTGATCATCTGTCTGTTGGCAAAAGCATAATTAACGGCACATATCATCGCCCTATAGTAGTTCTGACCCTCAGGAGAATCAAAGTACGAACATGCAAGCTGTTTGTCGGGGAGTGTAATACCGGTTTTCTTCACATATTGTGAAAGTATTTTCAAGTAATCATCGCAGACCTGATAACCGAAACCCCTTGATCCCGTGTGTATCAGAACGGTTATTTGATTCAACCTTAACCCAAAAACCTCCGCCACTTTCTCATCGTATATCTCCTCTACATAACCTATCTCCACAAAGTGATTCCCTGAACCTGCTGTTCCAAGTTGTTCCCTCCCCCTCTCAAGAGCCCGCTGACTTACCGCATTCGGATCAGCACCATCCATTGCTCCATTCTCCTCAATCCTTTCAAGATCTTCAGGATATCCAAATCCCTTCTCAACAGCCCATCTTGCACCCTTCTTAAGAACCATCTTCTCTTCTTCTATTGTAAGTCTGAGGTCTCCCCTGGAACCAACCCCGGTCGGGATATTATTGAAAAGTGCCCCTATAAGCTCCCTTATCCTTCTTTCAATATCTTCCCTTGTTAGGTCCGTTCTGAGCAATCTCACCCCGCAGTTGATGTCATATCCCACCCCACCCGGTGAAATAACGCCTTCCTTTATATCAAAGGCAGCGCATCCGCCGATGGGAAATCCATATCCCCAGTGAATATCAGGCATGGCAAGTGATGCCTTTATTATGCCTGGCATCTGTGCGACATTTGCAACCTGAATATGGGCATTATCGCGGGTTATATCCTCAATCATATCTTCGCTGGCATAAATGATTCCAGGAACGCGCATAGCCTCCGCTGGCTTAATGATCCATCGGTATTTATCAAGCTTCTCAAGCTTTACCGAATGCATATATTCAGCTTTACCTCCTCATTACATTATATATCAAAAACCACCTTTCCTATCCATAAATCTCCTTCCCTTCTTACCTCAACCTGATGATAGGTTGCTGCCTTTATCTCTTTTTTAATCCTGTGATATCTTGGGTTAAATGCCTCACAGTACATTATCCCTTCTATACTCCTCTTATCGATCTTCTCAATCCATAGCCTCCTCAGCACAATATGCCTTCCGTAAAAACTGTAGATCAACTCCCCAAGCCAGTTCACGAAAAGATCCTCCCAGTCATCACCTTCAACAGTAATTTTATAGGCATTAGTCTCACCTCTTTCACCACCTTCCTTAATCTCGAGCATTATATCAAAGAGACCAAAGGCTGCATTCTGGAAAAGGTCAGACGGATCCTTTCCGTAGAAGATGACACCAAGATCAGCTGTATGATCGAAAAACTCATAATTTTTCATAGGCAACTGTGCGGTGGATTAACGCCCTTCATAGAGCCTCAATCCCAGTCTCCTATCAAGCCCTTCCTTAACAATTTTCTCATAACATCCGTCAATATCGTATTCAACCCTGTGAAATCTTATAATCTGCTCATCAGGATCGTAAATAAGGAATGATGCCCTGGGATCAAAGTCTCTCGGCTGACCCACACTTCCCGGATTAATGAGGTATATACCTGATGGAGAGAGCTCTATCTCATCACTTAAGTTTATCTGAAAACCCTTATCATCATACGCAAAAGCAATCCTTATATGAGTATGTCCAAAGAATGCAAGCCTTATACCTTCCTTCTTCATCCACATAATATTCTCAATCGCAAGTTCCTTTGTGAGTATATATTCATCTGTGCTGAACACCGAGCCATGCATCAGAAGAAATGATCCATCTATATATTTCTTTCGCGGAAGATTCCGGAGATAGGATTTTTCCCTTTCACCAAGTCTTGATCTTGTCCACAGGGCAGCTTTTAATGCGAGGCTATTAAAATTCCATGGTTCATCGAGCTCGCAAGCAATTTCGTCATGATTTCCAAGCACACCCTCAGCATTCTCCATCATGATCAGTTCAATACACTCAACGGGATTTGGATTATATCCGACAAGGTCTCCAAGGCATATTATTTTATCCACATTGAGTGTTTTAATCGTATCAAGAACAGCCTGAAGAGCCTCCAGATTTGCATGTATGTCGGAAAGGATTGCGTATCTCAAAGTACGCCCCCACCCTTAATGTCCTGCTGAAGATCCATACCTTTTATGAAATATGTAAACCTGATACATAAATGCCTCTATTTTTGTTTCAAATGATGCATCCTCCTGCCCATCATAGAATAGATTGAGCACCGGAATGTTTTTATGCTCATCCTTCAACCTTTTGAAAATCCCTGAAGTAACCGTCCCTGGCATACATTGAAATGGTGATGTATTAACAATTCCGCTCGCACCCTTCCTTATATAATCAATAGCCTTGCCCACGCTCAGGATCGCCTCACCTTCAAATGAATCGTGTATATAGGGTGATGCCATCTTTAACAGTTCATCAATTGATGGCTCATGAGCATGACGAAGACTCCCTTCAAATATCTTCGTATATTTTCTCTCGATCATCTCCTGATATTTTACCTTAAGAAGATTCTTTATCAAAATCCCCCATCTACCCTTACTCCTGCTCCTTCTCCTTGATGTGAAATTGCTGTAAAGAATCCATTCGGTTATCGGAGGAAGCATAACCTCTGCACCGTTTTCCTCCAGTCTCTTCACAATATGTTCATTACTGAATCTGTTTGACCTTACATATATCTCTCCTACAACCCCTACAAGAGGCTTTGTGCCTGGCAATGAGACTCCTATGCTTTCAAATCTCTCCCTTGCCCTGATGAGAACAGGAAGTGGGTCAGCCTTCCTTCTTATTGTATCCTTTATCTCCTGAAGACATTCATTGTAAACCCTCTCACTCTCTCCCCTTTTTACCTCATACGGTCTTGTCTGCCTGAGCTTCTTATCAAGCAGATCAATGCTTACAATTCCTCTCCATACAAGACTTGCAAATTCATCGCCGAGCATACTCATCTCCCCATAGTAATCCTCATCGTCCTGATCAGGTGACATTATGGGAACATCATGATACCCGATTTCATCAAGGATTATCCTGTGGAGCCTGTAATAATTTCCAAACCTGCAAGGACCCCTTCCTGTTGGCATAAAGAATACAGAGTTTTTCCTGTCAAAGTCAGGGCGTTTCAAAACCTTGATCATATCACCGGTTGTTAATAAACAGGGATAGCATTCCTTACCTGTAACGAGCGATCTTCCAATATCCACACTCTCAGCATCCGTTTCCGGCATAACTTCAGCATCAATACCAAATGCCTGAAATGCTGCCTCTAATGCATATGCATGATCACACATATATGGAATATAGATCTTCTTTCTCATCTTTCATTGCCTCCGTATATCCATTTGCCTTGTATCACCATGATCTAACAATTTTCTTCTCTCCCTGTAATTCTCGAGACTATCAAGGAAAGCCTCACATCTTGTTATCATACCCGCATCGGCACTGTGCTCATCTATCTCTATCTGGAGATAGGGTTTACCCTGGAGTAACTTTTTGAAAAATGTCCCTATAAAGGAATCAGGGCCACAGCCAAAATTCGTAATGTAAACACCAAAGAGTCTTTCATCATTTTTGATAATATTGCCAACAGCAAGGATCTTCTGACCGCATTTCCAGTACATCTCTCTGAAATAGCCAAGATCCACATTCCAGATCGGAAGATAATCCATGGGAATGGGGAGGACCCCGAGATCACGGAATATCCTTGGAAGCGAAAGATTCACACCCTGATCACAACTATTATAAGGTCGGCCGATAATGACAATTGCAAAATCAACATTTTTAAGAACCTCTTTGCCTCTTGTAAGCATGGCGTTGTAAAATCTTTTCTGATTATACTCTGCCATCTCGATCGCCATTCTCACCCGAGATGCTGATCTTCCAAGATCGCGACCAAACTGAATGAGTTCCTTCTCAAGAACCCTTCTTTCACCAGCAAAATGAATAACAGGGGTAAGAACTCTTATATTACTGAAATCAAAAGCTGATCTTGCTACATAAGGGAGGGAAATTGTATAGGGACAATTCTGTGCTTCATTGCAGCCAGGATTTGTAATCTTCATGTTAACAATACTGGGAAGGAATATAGTATTTATTCCTTTCTCAATGAGATTCATAATATGTCCATATGCAACTTTTACAGGAAAACATTGCTCTGCAACTGTTAATTCAACACCTTTTCTTATAATAGATTTGTTTGTTTTTTCAGAACAGATAACTCTATAACCAAGTGCTGTAAAAAATGCCTTAAAGAATGGAAAAAGCTCGTGATAAAGAAGTAGCCTTGGATAACCAATTATCGGAGCATTGTGTGGAAGCAGATCCTCCCCCTCGCATGGAGCCTCGAGTAGTTCTTCCCTTTCAGTGAATAGATCAGGGATGTAAACATCCTTCTTTCTCTTCTTGTCGATATCAAACTTCTCACATCTGCTTCCATAAAAAAGTGGCTTTTCACCTTCCAAAGAAACCTTCCTTATCTCGCATAAATTCGAGCAATCGCGACACTCAAATGTTGATATTTGGTAGTTTCTCCTGCTTATATCGAATCCCTTAAATTTTGTTTTAAGATGCGGATTCTTTTGCATATATTCCTTTGCAATAATAGCAACGCCTATTGCACCTGTTACATCATGATGTTCAGGAACAACAATCTTCTTCTTCAATACCTTCTCAAAGGCTGCAATAACTGATAGGTTTGCAGCAGTTCCACCCTGAAAAAATATTTTATTACCTATATGTCTGTCACCAACAACTCTGTTGAGATAGTTTTTCACTATAGAATATGCGAGACCGCTTACAAGCTCACTTCTTGTTGCTCCTCTCTGTTGATGGTGAAGCAGATCGGATTCAATAAAGACAGTGCATCTGTCGCCGAGCGAAGCAGGGGTGGGACATGATAATGCAATGTCACTGAATTCCCCTTTTATCGATATGCCGAGCCTCTCTGCCTGTTCTTCCAGGAATGAGCCAGTCCCGGCAGCGCAGACCTTGTTCATTTCAAAATCAACAACAGCACCATTCCTTATTGAAATATATTTGCTGTCCTGACCACCAATCTCAAAAATTGTATCCACATCAGGATCTATATTTATTGCAGCCGTTGCCTGTGCTGTTATCTCATTCTTAACAATATCAGCACCTATGAGATCACCAATAAGATATCTCCCGGATCCCGTTGTCCCTGCTCCTTTAACAATAACCCTATCACCAACCTCCTCGCCAATTTCCATAAGACCCTGCTTTACTGCTTCAATAGGTCTTCCTGATGTCATAAGATAACGTCTTGCAACAACATTCTTCTTCTCATCAATGAGAACAACATTTGTGCTTATAGAACCCACATCAATACCAAGATAAACAGGTATCTTCTCATCCTCTGGTATCTCGATTTTTCTTTTATTGTAAAGATTAAATTTTCCATCACTGCAAAAGGATAGTCTCGGGAGGGATTTTTCCTTCTGTTTTGGTTTTTTTATATATCCCTCGAGCTTCTCTATCGAATATTCGTTTCTATGCCTATCCAGCTCATCCTTTGCTGCAATAACAGCACCTATTGCACCCATAAATGCAAAATACTGAGGGACTATAAGCTCCTCTTCCTTTAATCCAAGAACATCCCTGAACGCCTTTCTTACACCAAGATTTGCCGCCACACCTCCCTGAAAGGCAACGGGTTTTATAAACTCCTTTCCCTTTCCAATCGTGCTTTTAAAGTTTCGTGCAACAGCATAACAAAGCCCTGCCACAATATCATAATCAGGCGTTGCTATCTGCTGGAGATGAATCATATCACTTTTTGCAAAAACGCTGCATCTTCCTGCTATCCTGGGTGGATTTTTAGACTTTAGTGCAAGCTCGCTAAACTCCTCGATCGTAAGTCCGAGCCTGCTTGCCTGCTGATCAAGAAATGATCCCGTGCCAGCAGCACAGAGAGAATTCATTGAAAAATCCTCAAGATTATATCTGCAACCATACCCGGATGACGAAAGAAAGATGAGTTTCGAATCCTGTCCTCCTATCTCTATGATTGTTCTTACTTCAGGGTGATAGAAACTTGTTGAAGTTGCATTAGCAATGATTTCATTTACAAAGGGAGCCCCGATTAGTTCGGAGATCATCTTTCCGGAACTTCCTGTAACAGAAATTCCTTTTATCTTTTCCATTCCCTTGCTTTCGAAAATTTTTGAAAGTATGTCAAGAGTGGTTTCGAACGGCTGGCCTTTTGTTCTTATATATTGGTTTTCGTGGATGTTTAGTACCTCATCAAGCAATATTACTTTTGCGGCAACTGATCCGACATCAACACCAATATAAAATTTCATGATACATACTCCATTTCTATGAATTTACTGGAAACAGGGCCAGTATGGTCTCAAAACGTCCCTTACCCTTCTTATAATTACACCTATAGCAACCTGTGAATTTCTTATAAATCTGACAATTTCGTTCTCATCCCAAACAATCGATCCTGTAAGCTGCCTTATTACTTCCCTTACACATCGTCCAATTCCCTCAATACTATATCCTCCCTCCAGTACAAGAATCAATCTCCCGGAACAGCATTCATCTGCAATATCCATAAGCTGCTTAGTTATAAATGCAAACCCTTCTTCTGTAAGCCTCATACCCCCGAGTGGATCCCCATGATAAGGATCAAATCCAGCAGAAACAAGTATGAGTTGCGGCGAAAACTCCATTGCAACGGGCTTTAATATATTCTCTATCACCATTACATATTCTGAATCACCAAGGCCCGAAAACAGTGGCACATTTATCGTATACCCCCTTCCACGATCCATACCTATCTCCTCTATCCTCCCTGAGCCTGGATATGATGGAAATTCATGAATAGAAAAATAAAGTACCCTTGGATCATCGTAAAAGAAATCCTGGGTGCCATTTCCATGGTGAAGATCCCAGTCAACAATGAGTATCCTCTCCATTGAATATTTCTTCAGCGCATATGCAGCACCGATAGAGACATTATTAAATATACAGAAACCCATACCTTTTGCAGGTTCAGCATGATGACCCGGCGGCCTACAAAGAACAAAGGCGTTGGCTATTTCATTTTTCATTATTGCATCTATAACCTCAAGAACACCTCCAACTGCATGACAGGCAACATCAAAAGAATGCCGTGATACAACTGTATCCATATCGAGAAAAGAAACAGGTTTTGCTGACTCTATCTTCACCCTTTCAATATAATGAAGTTTATGGAAGAGTAAAAGATCATCTATCTGTGCAATCCTCGGTTTTATCATCCTTATATTCTTAAGAGAGGTATCTTCTGAAAGAAGCTTATAGATTGACCTCAGCCTTTCAGCAGTTTCAGGATGACCATCCATTGTGTGATGTTTAAGATAAATGGAATCCTTTACTATTCCTGTAACAGGCATTTTGGTATTTATAACCTATTGATACCTATATTGTCAACGCATCGATCCCTTTCTTGACACGTCCCTGATAAAGGTTTATTTTATGGTAGGCGGAGGAAAATATATGTTTAATATTGGATTACCCGAACTCATTCTCATTCTTGTTGTTGCCCTCATAGTGCTTGGTCCCAGGAGACTTCCTGAAATTGCAAAGGCACTCGGAAGAGGTCTTGCAGAATTCAAAAGGGCAACAGAAGAGGTCAAAAGACAGATAGAAGAGGAGGTAAGTTCGCTGGAGAAGGAGGTAGATGTAAGCTCGCTGGAGGAGGAGGTAAGGGTAAAAGGTAACCAGCATGAAGTTGGAGATCATAAGTCAGGTGAAGAAGGAAAAGGTTGAAGAAGTCCGGATGCCCATTACGGCACATCTGGAGGAGCTGAGAAAGAGGATTATCATCTCGCTGCTTTCCCTCGCTGTCGGCTTTTTAATCTCATATTATTTTGTTGAAAAAATTGTATCTTTTCTCATCTGGCCTGTTATCCGCGCAATGCCATCTATATCCAACCTTGTTTTTATCGGTGTAACGGAAGGATTCCTCGTATATATAAAGATAGCATTTATCTCAGGGATTGTCCTTTCTTCACCCATCATTACCTATGAGACATGGGCATTTGTTGCCCCTGGTCTTTACAGAAATGAGAAGAAGATGCTCATCTTTATTACAGTAACTCTTACCCTTTCATTCATAATAGGGTTCATCTTTTCATATATCATCTTACTTCCTGTAGTGCTGAAATTTCTCCTCGGTTTTTCCACCCCTTACCTTCTTCCCATGCTTTCCTTAAAGGAATACATAAGTTTTTGCCTCTGGATCTATCTTGTTACGGGATTATGTTTTGAATTTCCCCTGCTGGTCTATTTCCTTTCAAGGGCAGGAATTGTGACATACAGAGGGTTTAAAAATTTCAGAAAATATGCGGTTGTCCTTATTTTTATAATTGCTGCAATCCTTACCCCTCCCGATATAATCTCCCAGATCCTTCTTGCAATACCACTTCTACTGCTTTTTGAAATCGGAGTAATCATATCACGTTTCACCACCCATTAAAAAAGACACCCGGTCCTTTCCGCTCTCTTTTGCCTGGAATAGGGCTCTATCTGCTCTTGCAACAAGTTCATCAGGGGTTGAAATCCCCTCTCCTGGGTATGTAGCCACACCAAGACTTACCGTTAGGGATATATCCTCCACAAGTCCGCTAAATCTGAAACCCCTTATTTCCGTCCTTATCCTCTCAGCCTGGAGAATTGCACCACTTTTATCCGTATACGGAAGTATAATAGCAAATTCCTCTCCTCCATATCTTACAAGAATATCGGATTTTCTAATGGTATTTTTTATTAAATTTGCGATCTCCCTGAGAACCATATCACCCACTTTATGACCGAACGTATCATTTATTCTTTTGAAATTATCTATATCCATCATAATACAGGAAAGGTTTGTTCCATATCTGTTTGCTCTGTTAAATTCCTCATCAAGACGGGTGTAAAAATATCTGTAATTATATATCCCCGTAAGGGCATCTGTTATTGCCAGTTTTTCGAGATTAAGCTTGGCTGTCCTTGTTGCTTCATAAAGGAAGCTGTTACTCAGAGAAAATCTGGAAAAATCCCCTATGATATCGAGTATCTTCAGTTCCCTATCAGTAAATCCTCGCCCCTGTTTTCCCACCCTCAGGAGTATTGTGCCCGCAATCTCATGATTATAAAGAAGCGGGAAAATGGCAAGTGCGTCCATCTTCACATCGCGAAATTTCGCCCTGATATCCCATGTGTACGGGTTTTCATCTATGTTATCTATAATAATCTTTTCCCCTCTCTCCATAACCTTGAGGATCTCCCGGTATTTTGATACCTCAATCCTTAAGTTTTTCACCCTTGGATTATCACTTGATGCAAGCACAAAACCCTGATAGCTTTTTTCATTTGTATATATCCTGACGATTGAACATCTTGTGGCATCTATTAAAGTGCACACACCTGAAATGATGTTGTTTATTATCTCTTCGTGTTCCAGAGATGAATAAAGATGCCTTGATATTTTAAGCAGTTCAATTATATATCTCTTTTCCCTCTCAAGTTCGTCCTTGAGGAGCTTTATTCTTTTGTAAAGATTAATTTTTAACTTTAATTCGAAGGGACGAACTGGAGTCGCTATGATGTCATCGATCCCTATAGAAAGGTACTCCCGAAGGTTTTTCTGATTTTCACATATAGCTATAACAGGAATTCCTTTACGGGAAAGCTCAAATCCTTCAATAAATCTTTTAATGGATTCAACGGGATAACCCTCTTTTATAAGTACCATATCTATGTCAGCTAATTCAGAAGGGAAATCCGTTGCCTCCATAGTTTTGAATCCCATGGAATTGAGGCTCATCCTTATCATGAGCCGTTCATTGTGATCCGGATCAATTATAATAATCCTTTCCACAAGGCTATCCTCTAAATTTTTAATCAAATATACCAATTCGTGATATTTTATATCACATAATACAGCTACGGGCAAGGCTGAAGGGATCCAAATTAAATATTGAAAAATAGATCCTACTCGGATAAATTTTTATAAACTTAAATTACGGAGGCATATCTTGATAATACAATGTGAAAAATGTCAGAAGAAGTTCAGGGTTGCAGATGAAAAGGTCCCGGAGAAGGGTGCAAAGGTAAGATGTCCAATCTGTAAGCATATTTTTGTTGTTAAAAAGAAGGTGGAGGTGGAAAAACTGGAAGAAAAGGCATTCTTCAGTTTTGATGTAGAAAAGGAGGAGATACCTGCAGAACCTGTAAAGACTGGCGAGGAGATTGCTTTCAAACCTCCTGAGGAATCAGAACAGAAGGCGGTAAAAGAGCCCCATATTGAAATTCCAAGGGAGATAGCTATTGAAGAAGAGAGGGAAAAGGCTCTTGAGATGGAAAGACATTTTATTGAAGAAAGCCATGAAAAGGCTGAAGAAATAAGAACCTCTCCCATACAACCCTCTGTTGAGGAGGCAGCTCCCGCGGCTGAGGATCTCAGAAAAAAAATTCCCGTAATAAAAAGGGAAAGAAGGGCTCATCCACTGCTTTTAATACTCTTTATCTTAACAATGATTTTCGCCGCAGTTTATTTCCTCATAAGTTATACACAGATCACACTTCCCATCAGATTCTTTTCATTAACGCAAAAACCCCTTTCGTATCTAAAGATTAGCGAGATCAGGGGTTTCTTTGTGGATAATCAAAAGGCAGGAAGGCTCTTCGTAATATCAGGTAAGGTTATCAACGGATCTGATGCACCCCAGAGCTTCCTGCGGGTAAAGGGATCGCTCTTTGATGCAGCTGGCAAAAAGGTCTCCGAAAATGAGGTATTCTGCGGTAATATATTTAGCCGCGAGGAACTTATAACCCTTGAAAGGGAATTTATTGAGCAGCGTCTTTCAAATCAGATTGGATCTTCCCTCTCAAATCTCAATATTCCGCCAGGAAAATCCATTGACTTCAATATCGTTTTTTTCCAGCCACCTGAAAGGATTTCAGAATATGCAGTTGAAGTCTCAGGTGCACAGGCAGGAACAAGATAACCTATTTTTTCTCTTCTTCGGTTGAGGATTCCTTCTCGGGTTTTTTGGGTGTAACATCAATAGCATCCGGCTCCTTCAGGGATTTCTTAAAATTCCTTATCCCCTCTCCAAGTCCCCTCCCGATCTCAGGAAGCCTTCCAGCGCCAAATATGATGAGCACAATGAAAAGTATAACAAGCAGTTCCCACATCCCTAATCCACCAAGCATTTTGTCCTCCTTAATTCTCTATTAATCATAACCCCTATTATCCCTGATAGCAAGGCATTTTGATTCAACTTCACCCTGTAGATATCCACTCTCCCCCTTCTTCCCTGAATTCCTTCTTCCATATGGGGGTTTCCTTTTTTAAAGACTCAATGAGATATCGTGATGCCTCATATGCCTCTTTCCTGTGTGGCGATGAAACAGCAATAGCAACACTTACCTCCCCTGGATAGACCTTTCCTGTTCTGTGTGCAATGGAGATATGCTTAACACCAAACCTCTGCTTCGCATCCTCTGAGAGTTTGGAAAGAAGCTTTTCAGCCATCTCTCTGTATGCCTCATACTGAAGATACAGGACCTTTTTATCATCACTCATATCCCTGACCGTTCCGATAAAAACCAAAATTGCACCACAACCACTATCCCTTACCGATTCAATAACCCTCTCAATACTTATTGGGCTCTCTGTTATCTCAATCATCTTCCACCCCCTACAGGCGGTATAATTGCAATTATATCACCATCCTTGAGCAGATGATTGCGTGAAACATATTCCATATTAACTGCAACCACAAAAGAATCGATAGGGAGTTTTTCTAAAACGGGGAGGCTCCTTTTTATGATCCTCAATGCATCACTAACTGTTATTTCATCTTCTACTTGAAGCACTAACTCTTCCTTTCCTGTCAGATCGCGAATATTTGCGAATAGCATTACCTTTATCTCGATCACCTTTTACCTACCCTTGGCAATAATTTTTTATAAACCTATACATCCTTGAGCAGCATAACAACTGCCTTTCCATCTATAACATCAATTCCATCCTGATTTGTAACCCATGTTCTCATAGTAAGGATCCTCTTGTCATCCCTCTTTTCAAGAACCTCTGCACTGGCAGTTATTGTATCCCCTATCCTCACAGGCTTGAGAAATCTGAGCTCCTGTGAAAGATATACAGCTCCAGGACCCGGCAGATGCATCCCTATAACAGTGGATATGAGTGATGCCGAAAGAAGGCCATGCACTATCCTTCCTTTGAAGATGGTCTTTTCCGCATATCTTATGTCCGTATGGATGGGGTTAAAATCTCCGCAGATTCCCATAAATAGCACGAGATCAGTTTCAAGTATCGTCTTTGAAAATGATGCCCTATCACCAACCTTTATGGATTCAAATCTGTCCATCTCCCACCTCTTTTTATCCAGGATTTCATTCTGCCCATCCTTAATCCTTTTCAAAGCTTGAGATGAATTGTATATTATTTTATTTCATGAAGGAAGTAATTCTCCCTTACATTCATCCTCTTTTTCAGATCCTCGTGCTCCTCATTGGATTGAAAACCCTCCTCTCCGGCTTCAGGGTGAAATCTGTAAGGAGATATCCCGGAGAAGGGGGGAGACGGCTTCAAATGAGGAATGACCATATAAAATGGGGTATCCTGTTTATCTTATTCTTTACAGCTGGCTATGGGGCTGGAATATTATCCATGATCCTCATAAGAGGGAAAAACCCCTTCAGAACTTCTCATGCCTTCTTTTCGACATTTTGCCTTTCCCTCTTTATCATTGGTGGAATCCTCGGGATAAAGCTCAGAAGGATGAAAGATCCACCGGAGGATGATCTTCAACTCCATGCACTCTTCACCCTTTCAGGCTTTGTACTCTCCCTCCTTAATGTTATCTTCGGATATGGCCTTCTCCCTTAACTATATCTCCATCTTCTTTGCTATTATCTCCTTCATAATCTCCGATGTCCCGCCACCTATGGTCATCACCCTCATATCCCTGTAGAATCTCTCTATGGAATATTCCTTCATATAACCATATCCGCCATAAATCTGAAGGCAGTGATAGGCAACCTCATTGGCAAGTTCACATGCAAAAAGCTTGCACATGGAAACCTCTTTTGTGCAATCCAAACCATCATCGTAAAGTTTTACAGTATGATAGATAAGATGCTTCGCAGCCTCAATCTTTGTTGCAAGCTCTGCAAGCCTGTGTCTTATCGCCTGATACTCGGAAAGGGTCTTCCCAAATACCTTCCTTGTTTGTGCATATCTGATGGCGTCCTCAACTGCCTGCTCTGATGCAGAAAGTGCGGCAATTGCCATAACGAGTCTTTCCCCCTGAAAATTTCGCATTATGGCATAGAATCCCTTATTGACCTCTCCAAGAACTCTCCTTTCATCAACCCTGCAATCCTCAAAGAGAAGCTCTCCTGTGTCAGATGCCAGCCACCCCATCTTTTCAAGTTTTCTCACAACCCTGAAACCAGGGGTTCCCTTTTCAACAATAAACATGGTAATCCCAGCATGCCTTTTTTCCTTATCTGTTTTTGCAGCTACAACAAATATATCTGCATTTATAGCATTCGTTATGAATGTTTTACTACCATTGATGATATATGTTGATCCATCCCTTGTTGCTGTTGTTTCAATCCCTGCAACATCAGATCCTGCATTGGGCTCCGTTATTGCAATAGCACAGATTTTATCACCCCTTATTATCGGGACAAGGAACTCCTTCTTCTGCTCCTCCGTTCCAAAATAGGCAATATGAGGTGATGCCATATCTGTATGCACAAGAATACTTATGGTAAGTCCTGTTGAACGACACCGGGCAAGCTCCTCAACAAAGACTGCTGTTGACAGCATATCCGCTCCTGCACCACCATACTTTTCAGGATACTTTATCCCCAGCAAGCCAAGTTCGCCCATTCTTCTGAATACATCCCTGGGCACTATCCCCTCTTCTTCCCATTTATCCACATAAGGCAGGAGCTCCTTTTCCACAAAGCCCCTGACAGTCTTTCTAAGGATCTCGTGCTCCTCTCTGAGAAAATAGCTCCTCATAAATCCTCCCTATCAACTGTTTGGTTAAATTTTAGAATAATAAAAAATAATATTCAACTGCTTAAATCTACAGTTAACTTTTATTTCTTGACTATCCCATTGAGAAAGATTTCGGTGAATATCTCCGATATTTCATCAACTGTTAGCCTTCCACTCTCCTTGAACCATTGAGATGCCCAGTTACACATCCCAAGCATTGCAAATGCCGCCATCTTTGGATCGATGGTTTTAAACTCCCCGCTTTTCATACCCTCTATAAGTGTGTCTACAACAATCTGTTCGATCGCATCCCTCTTCTTTATCACTTTGTTTAGTAGATTCTCAGGCAGAAGATTCTTCTCCTTGAAAAAGATTGTAATATAAGCTTTTGACTGACCCATATGCCTCATGATTTCCTTTATCATGGAGCGTACCTTCTCGGACCCTGTGGCCTTCTCGGCTGTTATGATCTTTATCCTCTTTGTTATCAGTTCAAGATAATCATGTATCATCTCATAGAGGATTTCTTCCTTGCTCCTGAAATAGTAATAGAGGCTTCCCTGCGTTAAACCAACCTCCTTTGCGATATCCCTTATCGTTGTAGATTTAAAACCCTTCTTTTCAAAGAGATTAAGAGCTACATCTATTATCTGCCTTTTTCTGTCCAGCCTGTGCGCCTCCTTCCTTTTCTCGATATTTATTATGGATGTTTTTTCAGCCATAGATTCTCCTTTTCAGTCTGGATATTGAAATTTATATATCAGAAATTGACTAATTTTTCAAATGATTATTTGTTTCATATAAATGGAGGGATTACTCTTAGATAATCCCTTTTGTCCTCAACTCCCTTAGCTTCTCACTTCCGAATCCAAGATACCTCTTATAGATCAACTCATTGTGAAAACCCGCAGGTCTGCAAGCCCATTTAACACGCGGTGGAGTTTCGGTCATCTTCCAGGGTGGCATCTGCAAAATTAGTTCTCCATAGTGGCTATCATTAAACTTCCTGAAGGTTCCCCTCTCCCACCAGTGAGGCTCTTTCAGGGTGTCCTGAGGTTCGTTCACCCTTCCGAATACCACGATCCCCTCTCCCTTGTATGAAAGAACCTTTTCAAGTATCTCATCGGAGGTATAATTGATGGACCATTTTTCTATCTCCCTGTGAAGCGCCTCTTCATTTTCCGGTTGTGTCCTCGCATCCATCGTTGAAAAGCGAGGATCATCGATAAGATCCTCTCTTTCCATTATCCTGCAGAGCGCCTTGAAATTGGGGTCCGTATAACCAGCAATGAATGCATAACCGTCCTTTACTCTGATAAATGTATAAGGAAATACAGCAAGATCGTAATACCCTATCCTCTCCCTTATCCTTCCTGAAACATGATACCAGAGAACAGTATATTCCATAAATCTCATCAATGCCTCACTATTCGTTATATCAATCATCTGTCCCCTGCCGGAGAGAAACCTGTAATGAAGGGCTGAGATAACAGAGAAGGTACCCCATGCACCACCTGCATAGGAAGATATCCATGAACCTGTTCTTGTTGGAACTGCACTCTCCAATTGTTTATCTCCTTCTTCCGGTTCTCCTGTTACATATAAAAGCCCAGAAAGGGCCTGATCGGATGCATCATAGGATCTTGGGTTTCCTGATGCCTTCGGACCATAGTGGCCATATTTTGAATAAGCAACATATATAAGGGAAGGATTGATTGATGAAAGTTTACTGAAACCCAGATCCATAGAATCGAGATATCCCGGTCCAAATGATTCAATGAAAACATCTGCCTTTTTTACAAGTGAAAGAAGGATCTCCCTCCCTTCAGGCGTATTATGATTAAGTGTAATGAAATATTTGTTTCTCCCTTCACTCAGGTAAAATAATCCACACCCCCTATGATAGAAGGATTCAGCAGACCATCTTCTACCCCTGTCCCCTCCTGGAGGCTCAATCTTTATCACTTTAGCACCAAACTCAGCAAGAAATGTGGAACATATAAATGCCCCCGCATGAGATGTGCTTATATCGATAACCGTCACATCCTCAAGGGCCTCCGGCTTCTCGAAAACCCTTCCCTCCTCTTCCCTTATCCAATCTTCCCAGCTTTTCTCTTCCATGATTAATAAATCACCCCCTCGTCATACCAATCATCCGGTGGTTTTGAACCCTTTCTCTCAATCCACTTACCAATAATACCTCTTTCGGCAAGTGCCTTAATCTCCGCGCTATCCAGACCAAGTATAGATGAGAGCACATATTCATTGTGAAAGCCAACAGGCTTTCCCGCCCATATAAACCTTCCAGGTGTTTCGGATAGTTTTGGAGCAGGACCATACTCAATCATATGCCCATAAACTGGATCATGCATCTCCCACACACTCCCCCTTACCCTCAGATGTTGATTTTCATAATGATCCCTGGCGTTCTGAACAGGGGCACATACAAAACCAAATCGGTTTGATTCTTCCTCAATTTCACTTCTTGTGAATTTCAATGCCCATCTGGAAATAATATCATGTATATGTTTTATCTTATCTTCCTTTGAGAAATCATCTCTTAACCAGAGATTCGTATATAGATGTTCATTTCCCGTTGCCCTTAGAAGTGCAACCAATTCGTCATCAGTGTCTGCCTCTATAACAACAAATCCATCCCTGCAACGAAAGAGATCAGAAAAAGTAATAACATGGTCCCTGTTTCCAATCCTCCTCCTCCTTTTACCTGTAAGCCCGATATAAGCCCATGTCCATTCCATAGCCCTGATGAGTGCTTCGCACTGCGAATGCTCTATATACTGCCCCTTTCCCGTCTTATCCCTCCAGTAGAGTGCAGCTAAAACTGCAACTGCTGAAAGACATGCACCGAAATAGTTTCCTAAATATATACCTATTTTTACAGGTGGCCTTCCCTCAAATCCTGTTATTAAAGACATGCCACTTACTGCCTGTGCAAGTGCATCGTATGATGGACGTGAAGCATATGGACCCCACTGTCCGTATCCCGTATTGGAGACATATATTATGGATGGGTTTATTTCCCTGAGCTGCCTGTAGCCAAGTTGCCACTTCCTCTCCGTTGTTCCTGGTCTGTAGTTTTCTATAAATACATCACTCCTTGCAGCAAGCCTTCTAATAATCTCCCTTCCCTCGGGATTGTGTAGATCAACAGCAATGTGGAACTTATTGTGATTCTGAGCGAAAAATGCTGGTGAAACATTTTTCCAGTAGTATCCTTGAGGTGCAACGTTCCTCATCACATCGCCCCTTCCCGGCATCTCAACCTTTATCACCTCTGCACCCATTTCGCCAAGGAAGTCCGCTGTTGCTGGACCAAAGATAATCATGCTTATGTCAAGAACCCTTATCCCTTTAAGGGCTTCTGGTTTACTGAAAACTTTTTTTATATCGAATAACTCTTGCATGCGTTCGAGGTATTTTTCTGAGACCATAAGAATCCCGGGAAAAATCAAAGTGCAAGATAGGATTTTATCTCTTCATCAGACGAGATTACTCCAATGTCTCCTTCAAACTTAATCGCCCCCTTCTCAAGGATGTAACCCCTATCACTGACCCTGAGTGCGAAATTTATGTTCTGTTCGCAGATCAGCATAGTTATTCCTTCTTCCTTTAATTTTAAAATCTGATCCTCAAGGTAACCCACTATTATTGGAGAAAGTCCCTCGGCAGGCTCATCAAGTAGCAAAAATTCCGGATTTCCCATAAGTGCCCTTCCTATCGCCAGCATCTGCTGCTCCCCACCGCTCAAGGTTCCACCTTTTCTGCCACTTAATTCCTTAAGCTTTGGAAATAGCTCAAATACACGGTCCAGATTCCATTTATCTCCAAGACCTCCTCTTTTATATGCTATCTCAAGATTTTCCTTGACTGTAAGATTAGGGAATATCCGTCTGCCTGATGGAACATATCCAATGCCTTTTCTTGCGATTTTGAATGGTCGCAGATTTGTGATATCTTCCCCCTTAAATTTTATAATCCCCGAACGCGGAGGAGTTAATCCCATAATACTCCTTATCGTTGTTGTTTTGCCTGCTCCATTTCTTCCGAGATGACAGACAACCTCACCCTTTTCAACTCTCATGGATACATCAAAGAGGATATGGTTTGTGCCGTAAAATGTATTTATTTTAATTACTTCCAGCACGACCTCTCTCCCCAAGGTAAACCATCCTTACTTCCCTGTTTCCTTTTACATCTTCTGGTTTCCCATCAGCTATAATGGTGCCCATGTGAAAAACAGTTATCCTTTCCGAAATTCCGAAAACAACATCCATATCGTGTTCAGAAAATAGTATAGTTATTCCCATCTCATCCCTTATCTTCCTTATAAGCCCTGTTATCTTCACCCTTTCCCAGGGAGACATTCCTGCAGTTGGTTCATCAAGAAGTAGAAGTTTTCCCTCACCCGCAAGTGCAAGGGCAAGTTCCAGAATTCTCTGATCACCATGGGATAGGTTTGATGAAGGAAAATCTGCATACTCTTTCAGCCCAACAATCTCAAGGATCCTCATAGCATCATGAACAAGCATCTTCTTTGCAGAAGAGAACATATTTAAGGTTATCCTTCTCCTTGCAAGAAGTGCAAGCTGGACACTCTCAATAACTTTAAGTCTCGGGAATATGTTTATTATCTGAAATGCCCTTGTTATCCCCATCATGCTCACCCTGTATGGCGGAAGGGCCGTTATATCCACCCCATTGAAGATTATCCTTCCCGCATCAGGTGTATGATACCCCGTAATCAGGTTAAAAAAGGTTGTTTTGCCTGCCCCATTTGGACCTATTATTGCCCTGATCTCCCCCTCTTTAAGTTCAAAATCGATATCGTTTACAGCAACAACACCACCGAATGCCTTCCTCAGTTTTCTTGTCTCAAGAAGCATTTTTCACACCACCTGAATAATTTTTTGTTATTTTTCTCAATATATCACCTACAAATCCCGTTATTCCCTGCGGGATAAAAAGGACAAGAAACAGCAGTATCATTCCCAGCACAAAAGGCCAGTATAATGTATAATCCGTTATCACCTGCCTGAGAAATATAAAAAGCATCGTTCCTACCGCTGGTCCAAAGAAGTTAAACATACCACCAAGGATACACATAAGCACAGGTTCGGCTGATGTAGTCCAGAAAAGGAGATCGGGAGATGCCCATCTCTGGAAAAATGTATAGAGTGCGCCTGCTACTGCTGCAAAACAGCCAGATAGGATAAATGCTATGAGTCTATAAAGCCGATCATTTATCCCGAGGAATTGCGCTCTCTCTACATTCTCCCTGATTGCCCTCAATGACCAGCCAAAGGGTGATTCGATTATTCTCCAGAGAAATACCATACATATAATCACAATTCCCAATGAAAAATAGTAGAAGTTAAGTGATGGAGATAATACCTCAGGTCTCACAATTCCATGGATTCCATCGCTTCCCCCGGTGAAGTCATACCACTGGAAAACAATGGTATAGAAAAGCTGGGAGAATGCAAGTGTGAGAAGGGCAAAATAAAGACGAACAGTTCTTACGCAGAACCAACCTATTATAAGAGCGAATATCCCTCCGATAAGAGGTGCTAAGATGAGCCCAACAAAAGGTGAAAGTCCATACTTCTTCACTGCGATCGCAAGTGTATATGCACCAAGCCCAAAATATGCTGCATGTCCAAAGGAGACCATCCCTCCGTATCCGAAGATGAGATTGTAGCTTGTTGAGAATAGAGAAAGTAACACAAGTTCGGTTAAAAGAAGGATCATATAGGGTGTTGCAAATACAGGGATGAACAGCAGGATCAAAATAAGCAGTATTATCCCGAATCTGTAGATCATCTCTCCTTCTCTCCAAATATTCCCCATGGTCTTATAATCAAAACAGTAACCATTGCAAGAAAGATGAATGCCATTGCCATCCGCGGGGCGATAGTAATTCCAAAACTGTGCATAAGACCTATTATCACAGATCCGAGAAGGGCACCTGCAAAACTTCCAAGACCTCCAATCACAGCAACAACAAATGCTTCTATTAAAATTTCCAGATCCATACCGAGACCTATTGAGCCCATTGGAGAGACAATTATACCACCCAGAGCCGCAAGAAATGCACCAATTGTGAAGACAATGGAGAAGATTCGCTGTATATTTATACCCAAAGCATCAAGCATCTCCGCATCAGAGACAGCTGCCCTTACAAGACAACCTATACCCGTTTTATATACGAACCACCAGAGGAAGAGTGCAATGAGAGGTGCCCATGCAATTACAAAAAGATTGTAACTCGGAAAATAGGAGTCCATAATGCTTACCGGCTTCGTTAAGGGCTGCGGAAAAGAGATAGAGATATACTCAGCGCCCCAGATCATCCTTACAACATCACCGAGAATGAGTATCAGAGCATATGTTGCAAGTAGTTGTACTATATGTTCACTCCTGTATATTCTTCTTAAAACTGCTAATTCTATAATCCATCCAAATATTGCAACAATGAAAGGAGCAATAGCAATTGCAAACCAGAATGAGGGGCCTTCGGGGTTTCTCGTAACAATGGAAGCTGCAATGAAGGCCCCGATCATATAGAAGCTTCCATGGGCAAGGTTTATAATCCTGAGAACACCGAATACCAGACTGAGGCCCGCTGCCACTATAAAGAGCAGTGATGCCTTGGTGAGACCTGAGAGTATCAGCAAAATTATCGTATCAACGCCCCAGGTGATTGATGTCAATTTTCCCTTCCCCAGAATTTATCATTTTGTTGCTTTTTGCCTTAATTCCTTTATCTCTTCTTCACTCCTCCATACCCTGTCTCCGGGAACATATGTGAAATCCTTCCAGATGGCAAAATACGGGAAGTTCGGATCCCATGCAACTTCACCTATATAGGAACCCACGTTAGCCTGATTGTGATATGGGTGGATATATACAGGTCCCCTTAATGAATCAAACTTCATACCCTTAAGTGCCTTCATCACCTTCTCGCTATCAAAGCTCTTTGCCTTGCTGACAGCCTGTGCCCATGCCCAGACAGCATCGTAAGCCATAATTGCCCAGCAGGATGGAAATTTTCCCGTATCATTCCTGTATCTATTAAAGAATGCTTCAAATCTTTTACTGGGCGCAAGCTTCCTGATGGCAAAGAATGGACCTCTTTCATATCCTATGACCCCCTCAACTGCATCCTTACCAAGCGCCTGAAGCACATCTACATCATAAAGGGCAATAAATTTCACCTTTTCAAAAAGACCGTAGGGCTTTGCCTGCTTTGTAAAGGCAACAAGATCACCTCCCCACAGGTTTGAGTAAACTGCATCAGGCTTTGCATTGAGGATTGCAGTGATATAAGCGGAAAAATCCTTTTCCCCCAGTTTTGGCCAGAGCTTTCCTATGATCTCCACATCAGGTCTCAACTGTTTGATCCTTTTTTCAAAGGCAGCTGCCTGAATATGTCCGAATTCGTAATCTGGACCGAGGATCATATATCTTTTGTAGGGAAATTTCGACATATATTCTCCAACCGCGCTCCCCTCTATATAGGTATTGGGAACAACACTAAAGATGTAATCGTGCCCCTTTTCCCAGAATGCCCTCTCCGTATTGGATGTATGAGCGATTAAAACAACCCCGTGCTCCTTTGCAACCTCGGAAACTGCAAGAAGCACTGCACTGCTCACCGGTCCAAGAAGGGCAGCGACTTTTTCCCTCACAATAAGCTCCCTTGCCTCTCTCGCACCTACATCTGGTTTAAGACCTGCATCCCTCACCAAAAGCTGGATTTTTCTGCCAAGCAAACCCCCTTTTGTATTAATCTCATCCACCGCAATCTTCGCACCCTCAACACCTGCAACGCCTAATAATGCAGCCATACCGGTCACATCCTCCACCATCCCCAGTTTCACAACCTTTTCTGCAGCATAGGAATTAAGGGAGAAACAGGTAAGGAACATCGAGACAAGAAAGACCAAACCAATTGCCTTCAAGATTCCTGTTTTCTTCATATTGAAACCTCCTTAAAGGATTTTATAGAGAGCATAAAAGCAATATTTATACCATAATTTTAATATCTTTACCGGAGCAATCATTAAGGTAAATAGTGGAAAAATTTATCTTTATTTGGTTTTGAACGTATTAATGTAGGGAAATCTGGACAAATTTATTGTCGGGAATTTCAGACATAATTTTTCAAATATCCTCAATTCCCTATATTCAATTTCCTCATTTTCTCATAAAGTGATGATCTGTGAATGCCAAGGAGCTTTGCTGCCTTTGAAACATTCCCACTAGAAATCCTTAAGGCATGGAGGATTGCATGCCTTTCAGCCTCATGCACAAGATCCTTTATAGGTATAATTGTAATCTCTTTAGCCACTTTTATCCCTTTAATGAGATATCCGGGGAGGTGTTCCTCACTTATCTCCTTTCCCCCGGATATAGCTACCGCCCTTTCAATAACATTCCTCAGCTCCCTTACATTTCCCGGCCATGGATACGAAAGAAAGATCTCCATAACCTTTGGATTAATACTCATCTCCCCTCTTCCCTGTTCTTCACATGCCTCTCTCACAAAATGCTTTGCCAGCAGGGGAATATCCTCCCTCCTTTCACGGAGCGGGGGGAGGTATATGGAAAAAACGTTGAGTCTGTAGTATAAATCGAGCCTGAACCGTTTCTTTTTAACAAGGGAGTCAAGATTCTGATTTGTCGCTGCAATAAGTCGAAAATCCACGTTAATCGGTCTTATACCCCCTATCCTCTCCATCTCCCTTTCTTCCAGCACTCTGAGAACCTTAGCCTGCATCTCCGGGGACATATCACCCACCTCATCAAGGAATAGTGTTCCATGATGTGCAAGCTCAAATTTTCCAGGCTTCCCCTGTTTCGATGCACCGGTGAATGCACCTGGCTCGTAGCCAAAAAGCTCGCTTTCCAGCAACTCCTTGGGTATGGCAGCACAATTCACACGCACAAAGGGTTTGTATCGGCGCGATGATGCATAATGGATTGCATGGGCAAATATCTCCTTCCCTGTCCCGCTCTCCCCTATGAGAAGGACTGTTGCATTTGTTTCAGCAGCCTTCATTGCAAGGATCTTTGCATTCTCTATCGTGGGGCTTTTTCCGATTATGTTTTCAAATGTATATTTGGAATATTTTAGAGTTTTTAATTCCCTTTCGTAATACTCGACCTTGGATTCAAGCAGATTGAGCCTGCTTGCAAGCTCCCTTACCTCCTCTATATCCCTGAACATCACCTGACCCACGGCACCCACGATCTCACCGTTTATCTTTATGGGTATCCTCTGCACAATCATATCCTGCCCTTTTATCCTCTGCCTCCATCCAATTTCAGGCTCACCTGTTTTCACCACAATGTGCATGCGTGTATTTTCTATTACCTCCGTTACATGCTTTCCCAATACCTCTTCCTTTTTTAATCCCAGGAATTCCTCATAGGTTTTGTTAAAAAATATTACCTTACCTTTCCTGTCAACCACTATAATGCCAAAATATATATGATCAAGAATTATATCGAGGGGTATCATATTTTGATACTCGAATAAACATTGAAATCATAGATGCACAAAATAATTATTCCATGATATATCAATTGTTTCTTTTGAAAGAACAGGCTTATGATGATAATATCGAGCCATATCAACTATCTGTTCTATAAGAGCTGCAGGGTGGGAAGCACATAATCTAACACCTTTCTTTTCATAATACTCAGAAATCAGATACTTAAACACATCTTCCCTAAACTCTATTTCATTTTTTTCACACACCCTTTTAAATATCTCCTTATATTCCTCAATAGAAGGATGATCGACTTTTATCTTATAACGTATTCTCCTCAAAAACCCCTCATCAACAAGATCTCCTGGTTCGATATTTGTAGAAAAAATTATCAGCTGATCGAACGGGATTTCGAAAGTTAATCCCGTGTGGAGAGTAAGAAAATCTATTCTTCTGTCCAGTGGAACTATCCATCTGTTGAGAAGATCCCTTGGGGGAATAAGTTGTCTACCAAAATCATCAACGATGAAAATTCCATTGTTTGCTTTTATCTGAAGTGGTGCATCATAAAATTTCGAAACGGGATTGTAATTAAGTTCAAGCATCTTTAGATTCATCTCTCCGCCAACCCTTATAACAGGCCTTTTTATGAGAACCCATCTTGTATCCTGAGTGGGATCGGTTATCTCGCTTACCATTTTATGATTCAGAGGATCAAAAATAGTAATAATATGAGAAGCAACATACAGAGCATATGGAACATAGATATCATCATCAAAAAGTGTGCATATTCTCATGGCGATACTCGTTTTACCACTACCTGTAGGGCCATAAAGGAATATTGATTTCCCAGAGCTTGCAGCCAATCCTATCCTCTTAATAAGATCATCCTTCAGGACGAGATCAGAAAGGACATTTCTTACATCATCCTCATTTATTTTTACATTTTTTATTGTTTGAGCTATAACCATGTTACGATAGGTTTCAATAGGAACAGGTGCTGGACCGGAATAATGACAAATGTCAAGAAGTTCCAGAGCCATTGCCCTGCCCTGGGGCGTCAGGGTGTAACGAAAACTTTCTCTCTTATAATCCGCACTGCTTTTTACTTCAACCAGACGCTCCCTTCTCAACATTTGAATTATGCCATCAACTATTGAAACGGGAAGCCTAACACCTGCTGATACATCAGAAATCGTAAATTCACCAATTGTTAGTAGATTTTTGAGTATTAACTCAGAAAGAAAATTTGCTGGAATTCCAGTATCTGCAATATTTCTGGGCATTGACGGGATTTTTCTTAAAAAGGATTTAAGTTTATCCTCGGTTATGAATCCAAGGGCAACAAGATTTTCCCCAAGCCTTCCACCATATACTTTCTGCCTTGCAAGGGCTTTTTCAATTTGTTCCTCCGTTAAAAGTCCCTCCTGAATAAGTCTTTTTCCTATAAACTCTTCCAAACTTTTCTCCTTATTATTTTACGGTTATGATCGCTGTTAAATCTTTCTAAAGGCTTCGCTGCATCCTCATACATATTTGAGATAAAATAGGCAACCATAGGACCATTCCCATAATCTGTAAATATAATAAATACTTTTTATCCATTTCACAATAACTTTAAACAATCTCGATCCTGTCCCCGATAGTTGTCCCTGTCCTTTCAAGTGTGCCAGAGGGAAGTTCTACAGCACTGATGGCATTAAAATGGAATCCAGCCAATCTGTTTGGGGGCAAGCCCTTTCTTATCGCTACAACAGTATTATCCTTCCCGAGAAAAATAACATCTATGTGGAACTTCATCCCCAGCGTATGGATTGCAACACATGGTCTCAATACGAGAGCCTCACTATCAGATATAGACTTTTTACCGATGAGTCCCTTTAAGCGAGAAAAGAAATTATCCGCCATTTCTGCTCTTTCAGCAATGACCTTACCCTTTGAGACATTAATTATCCTCATGTGCTGATCTCTATTATTGTAAAGACTCTGGAAATTTTACATAATTTATTTAAATAATCAAAGTGATTGAAAATTTACCATGAATATTGAAACACTCCTCCTGGTCATTGAATCCATACTTCTTACCTTCACCATATTTCTTCTGCTATACAGTATCAAGGAAGGCAGGGAGAGAAAAAAACTTATACTTCAGGTTGAAAGGGCAACAAAAACCCTTACACGTCTTGAATATTTTCTCACGGTTATCGAATCCATGATGGATGCAAAAACTGAAGTGATTGCATGCATTACAGGAAGACATCCTTCGGGAGACGATGAAAAGAAGGTAAGGGAGATAGTCGATGCCATAAGAAGGCTAAGGGCAAAGGGAATAATAGTGAGATATATGCTTCCAAAATTTTATGATCGCCTCTACACAGGCTATCTCTACACAGTAGCAGGTGCTGAGGTAAGGTTCAGTGCGTGCCATATGATTCACAGTATTAGATACATGATTGTTGATCAGGAAGTTGTTGTTATTGGAATACCAGAAAGTGCAGGAGAAAAGGAGGCAACAAAGAAAGGTTACCGAATACTATCACCTGGACTTGCCCTGATACTGAGGGATCATTTCTACCGTTGCTGGGGTGAAAATTTAGATCTTTCAGGATACTTAATGGAGGTCCTCCACCAGACAGGCGCATCTATTGATCAGCTTGCAATGGAATTAGGTATATCGAGGGAAGAACTGGTGAAATTTACGAAAGATTAGTCTCCTGGCGGAAGCGGATGGGAATCGAACCCACCACAGACGCCCCTCAGCGCCTGCCACTGGATTTGAAGTCCAGGAGGGCCACCAGTGCCCCTTCCGCTTCCCTGATATATCCTACCATCAACTATCATCAGATTGTAACCGACTTTACCAGGAAACTCTATACCATTTATAGGCATCATGTGCTTTTACCGGGAAATCACCAAAGTGTATAACAAATAGTGAGCTTTCTGATCATCTCATATTATATTCTAACTGATGAATCCTGCGTATTCCTCATCTTCAGTCTTTCCTAAATTTACCCACAATCCAGAAGTTAAATGCAGAAAAACAAAAATCGTATATATCTTTCCCCGTGTTTATCTATTATCTGGAAAATAAAAAACCCCCTCAGATGAGGGGGTTTCTCCGAAAGTTAAATTCCTGTAGGATCAGGCAACTCCCTGATAAGTCCTCCACCTCTCTTCGAGTCTCGGATCGTTTATCGTATCAAGCAAGTAGTTGCAGAAATCCCTTCCTGTTGCACCTGTTGCTCTTCCAGTAATAACAAGTTTCTTTTCAAATTGACCGCATATATCAAGGGCCATCTCCAGTTTTTTCCCTAATTCCGGATAACCGATGTGATTGAGAAGCATCGCGCCAGCCCTTATTACACTTGATGGATCCGCATACTGGGTCCTTCCCTCCTGAACCATTCTTGGAGCACTTCCATGGATCGCCTCAAACATTGCATATTTTTTCCCGATATTTGCAGATCCTGCGGTTCCAACTCCTCCCTGAAACTCAGCAGCCTCATCCGTGATTATATCTCCGTAGAGATTTGGCAGCACAAAGACTTGAAATTCTGTCCGCCTCTTTGTGTCTATTAGTTTTGCTGTCATTATATCGATGAACCAGTCATCAGCATTGATCTCAGGATATTCCTTCGCAATATTGTAGAAGGTTCTCAGAAAGAGACCATCAGTTGTTTTAACCACATTTGCTTTCGTTACTGCAGTCACCCTCTTTTTCCCGGTCTTTCTTGCATACTCAAATCCAAGTCTTATTATCCTATCGCTTCCCGGTTCCGTGATTACCTTGAAATCTATTGCAAGTCCAGGAATAACCTCCAATCCATAGGGACCAAGGGCATACACATCCTCAGTATTCTCCCTGAAAAATATCCAATCGATACCCTCGGATGGAACCCTCACTGGACGGACATTTGCAAAGAGGTCGAGCTCTTTCCTGATTGCTACATTTGCTGATTCTATATTGGGCCAGGGATCCCCCGCCTTCGGCGTTGTCGTGGGCCCTTTGAGAAGCACATGGCATTTCTTTATCTCCTCAAGAACATCATCAGGTATTGCCTTCATAACTGCTGCCCTTCTTTCAATAGTAAGACCCTCTATTGTACGGAACTCCACCTTCCCATTCTTAACCTCGTCCTTTAGCAGATGTTCCAGCACACGATGTGCCTCAGATGTTATATATGGACCAATCCCATCTCCACCTACCACTCCTATGATTATGGGCTTCAGCTCAGCAAAGTTGATCCACTCCGTCTCTTTTTTAATGGTCTCAAACCTCTTTATCTGGGGCTCAAGCATCTTTGCGAAGTGCTCCTTGGCCTTTTCAATCTGCTCCTTGTAATTTAATAAAACATTCATAAGGCCTCCCTTCTTTTTTATCTGTTATTTAATGGTAATTCCAATCAATGATAATTTTTTGCAAAAAATAAATCAATAAAAAAGTTCCACTATGCAGCGATCCCTGATTTCCTATATTAATGTTCACAAAAAAGGGGGTTCCTGCTAATATTTCAGAAAATTCTATCACTTTAATTTTATAGTATGGAGGTAGATCATGTTTTACAAGTGCTCAAAAGAAAAGGATGAAGCAAGGGCAATTGTTGTGCTCACACCTTCAGAGTCAAAGAGGCTTATTGCAAAGGGCGTAAAGGAGATGCCCGAGGTAAAAGAGGCAATGAAGAGTGGAAGAATCGTGATCATCGGCGGGACCACAAATGCCTACGTTGCCGAGGAACTCACAGGGAAGGGGGTTCACAAATTCTGGTTTGCCGCTGGAAGAATTGCATTTGGAGAGCTTGGTGCAAATGATCCTGAAAAGAGGATTAAACCCATAGTGCTTATAAATGGATCCATCGTGGATATGAAGCCTGATGAGGTCCTTATGGAATTTACTGCAAAAGATGTTTATATAAAAGGAGCAAACGCTGTGGATCCTTATGGGAATGCTGGCATTTTAATGTCAAATGATAGAGGGGGGACGATCGGAGCAGCGATTGGAATACTTCAGGCAAGGGGGAGCCATATAATTGTCCCGGTTGGTTTGGAAAAGCTCATCCCCTCTGTTGTTGATGCATCAACAAAGTGTGGAAAGGGGCGCATTAATTTTTCAACGGGAGATACAGTAGGTCTTATGCCCCTTGTGAGTGCAAGGGTTATCACTGAGATCCAGGCCATTGATCTGCTCTTTGGCAATGCTGGGGTCAAAGCAACACATGTTGCATCAGGAGGTGTTGCGGGCTCAGAAGGTTCCGTGGTCCTTCTTCTCGAAGGGAAACATGATGAAATCAAAAAGGCTTTTGATTTCATTAATTCATTGAAAGGCGAAAAGGCGATTTTACCGTAAGTATATTAACAATTTGTGATCAATGCAAGAAGGGTCACTTTTTACTAAAAATGAGTTAAGGGATCGGCTGCGTGTATTCTCCGATAGAACCCATGCTGGAGAAGTTCTTGCAGAGATGTTAGAGGAATTTCGAAGTTCAAACAGCATAATCCTTGCCATACCTGCTGGTGGAGTACCTGTTGCTTCAAGGATTGGGGAGCTACTCGAGATACCCATCGATATAATTCCTGTAAGTAAAATAACTCCTCAATGGAATACGGAGATCGGGTATGGCGCTGTTTCTTTTGATGGAACGGTTCTTTTCAATAATGAACTCATAGTAAAACTCAATTTATCAACAGAAGAAATAGAAAGGGATCTTAAAAAGACCCGTGAAAAGGTTTACAGGAGAATGAAAACCCTGAGAGGGAAACGTCAGTTTCCAGACCTTTCAGGCAAAAATGTCATAATCGTTGATGATGGGCTTGCATCTGGATATACCATGAAGGTTGCCGTTGATACGGTAAGAAAGAGGAAGCCAGCCCGGATCATAATTGCTATTTCAACAGCACACGAGGAGTCGCTCCAGATATTAATAAACGAGGTCGATGCAATCTACTGTGCTAATATCAGGGGAGGATGGCGCTTCGCAGTGGCTGATGCATATGAACGATGGTATGATGTGGATGAGGAAGAGGTGAAGGCTATACTTCGGAGAATTATTCTATCCCTTCAGTAATCTCAGTAATTTATACTTACCTGGAATAAACCTTATGAGGAAAACAAAAAATATGGATGAAAGAACAAGTGGAACAAGGGGTGAATCAAGTATGAGATGTCTTATAAAAAACCTCTGCGGATCATATCTATCCCAGTGTATTCCGTAGCAATTACTGTATTCTCTAACATGTATGGATCTCCCATTCCTCAAACAGATTCTGTAATTTCTCCTTTCACCTTTTGGAATTGCATAATGATCGATTCTAAAACCTGCCTTAAGTGGATGAATAACATCATTCTTTGCAATCTTGATCTCATGGTGTGGAGGAAGTCTTCTTATCCTCCTTATAATCATGTTCCAATCAACCTTTTTATGTATTATCTCTCCCCTTTTCATGTTAATTTTGGTAAAACATTTTATACATTATAGAAACCATTCTCTATAATCTTATCAGCAACCTTTCTTCGCATTATTATGGTATTTGCTGGAAGATGGCGCATAAGTTTTCTGAGCATCGAAAGCTGGGTCCTCAACATATCCCCCTCAGATGATGCACTGAGAATCTTAACAGCCATATCTTCAACCCTTTTTATTGAGTCGTATATATATACATTCGATGCAAGTATCTTCGTTTGTGATCTTTCCTCGCCATTCCTTCTTATACTCTTCAATGTTCTGAGAAACGCACTCTCCATGGCATAGATTTCGATTACCATATCAGCAATCAACCCCAGAATCTCCTGTTCCTCGGATATTCCCTCACCAAATTTCTGAAATGCACTGCCAGCACAGAAGAGGAGACAGTTTTTTGCATTTCTCAAAATTGATTTTTCAGTGGAAAAGGGCTCTCCAGAGGGCTCCGTAGTTCCTGTGGAAGAAACTATATTTTGTAAAACCTTTTGGGCCACTGTAAGAACAGGGAGTTCCCCTTTCAATGCCCTTCTCAAAAGCAATCCAGGAATTAACAATCTGTTAATCTCGTTTGTGCCCTCGAAGATCCTGTTTATTCTTGAATTCCTGTAATACCTCTCCATGGGATAATCTTCTATATAGCCATAACCACCAAATATCTGCAATCCTTCGTCAACAACATAATCTAATATCTCGCTTCCAAAAATCTTCGCAATCGAACATTCAATAGCAAACTCCTCAATCCCTTTTATTCTCTTAATGTTTGCTTCTCTATCTTCACCCTTTATATCCTTTATATTCTCATCTATCATTGATGCTGTTCTATAAACCATGCTTTCCGCAACATAGGTTTTTATCGCCATCTCTCCAATCTTATGTTTTATCAATCCAAAATCACATATCGGCTTCCCAAACTGCACCCTCTCCTTTGCATATCTTACAGCCTCATTTATGCAGCTCTTTGCAGCACCAACAGAACCTGCACCCAGCTTGAGCCTTCCCAGATTCAATATATTGAAGGCTATAACATGACCCTTACCTTCTTCGCCGAGCAGATTTTCAACAGGCACATAAACATTCTCAAAATTAACTGCCCTTGTTGATGAGCCTTTAATGCCCATCTTCTTCTCCTCAATGCCGGTTGATACACCATTAAGGTTTCTTTCGACAATAAATGCAGTAAATTTCTCCCCATCGATTTTGGCAAATACAATGAAAACATCTGCAAATCCAGCATTTGTAATAAACTGTTTTTCTCCGTTCAAAATATAATATCTTTTATCAGGACTGAGAACAGCTGATGTTTTACAGGCAAGTGCATCTGAGCCTGCACCTGCCTCTGTAAGGGCATACGCTGATATAAGCTCTCCCTTTGCGAGCAATGGAAGATACATTTTTTTCTGCTCCTCTTTTCCGAAGTAAACGATGGGAAGAGCACCAATTCCTGTATGTGCACCGAAGGATACGGAGAAGGAACCCCCTTTTGCAAGCTTCTCAGTTATGAGTGATGATGTTACCCTGTCAAGTCCAAGACCTCCATAATCTTCCGGTATGTCGACCATCATGAGTCCGAGATCCCCTGCCTTTTTTAAAAGTTCACGCATAACCCCTTCCTTAAGCGACTCTATCTCCGCCATCCTTGGCATTACCTCTGTTTCAATAAAATCTTCCGTTGTCTTTGCGAACATCCTCTGCTCCTCTGTGAAATCCTCTGGTGTAAACACCTCATCATGCGAAATATCTTCGATAAGAAACATTCCTCCTTTTTTCATCTTCAATCTCCTTATACAATCTTTATTATTTTATTGACTCAAAAACAGCAGCTGCTCCCATTCCTCCGCCAATACACATGCTAACAACACCATACCTCGATCCCCTTCTTTTCATCTCGTAGAGAAGCGTTGTCGTTAACCTTGCTCCAGTGCATCCAAGGGGGTGTCCGAGGGCAATTGCACCTCCATTTACATTTACCTTTTCTTCATCTATTCCAAGCTCCCTCAGAACATAGACAATTTGTGAAGCAAATGCCTCGTTTATTTCGAACAGATCAATATCGCTCATAGTTAATCCTGCAAGTTTAATGGCTTTTGGAATTGCAAACACAGGCCCTATACCCATTATTTCAGGCGGAACACCACAAACTGCAAATGATCTGAAAATAGCAAGCGGTTTTAAACCAAGTTCATCAGCCTTTTTCACTGATGTAACAACAACAGCCGATGCACCATCACTCATCTGGGAAGAGTTACCTGCAGTTACAGTTCCATCGATTTGAAAAGCTGGTTTTAATTTCGACAGAACATCCATACTTGTATCCCTCCTTACTCCCTCATCTATATCAAATACATCTTTCTTTTCAACGATCCCCTTTTTATCGTCAAAATACCTTTCCACAACCTCAACAGGAACTATTTCTTCACTGAATCTGCCTGAATCAATAGCCATGGCTGCTTTCTGATGACTCCGCAATGCAAACATATCCTGTTCCTCGCGCGTTATACCAAATTTCCTTGCAACCCTCTCAGCCGTAAGTCCCATGGAGATATACACTTCAGGATAATTATCCACAAGATATGGATTTGGTGAGAAACGAGTACCACCCATGGGAATCATACTCATTGATTCCGTTCCTCCAGCAATAATCACATCAGCAAAACCGCACATAATCCTTTCTGCAGATATTGCAATTGCCTGAAGACCTGAGGAGCAGAATCTGTTAACTGTCATTCCAGGAACATTATATGGCAATCCTGCCCTGAGAAGTGCGATCCTTGCAACATTCATTCCCTGCTCAGCTTCAGGAAATGCACATCCAATAATCACATCCTCCACATCATCAGCCCTCAATGGTTCTGCCCTTCTTATGGCTTCCTTTATAACAATGGAGGCAAGTTCATCAGGTCGAAAATTTCTAAGTTTTCCCTTCTGCGCCTTACCTATTGCTGTCCTTACCGCTGATACAATAACTGCATCCCTCATATAGCCTCCTTTCTAATTCCTCAAAGGCTTTCCTGTTTTAAGCATATGCCTTATCCTATCTTGTGTTTTTCTCTCACCACAGAGACTCAGAAAAGCCTCCCTTTCAAGATCGAGCAAGTACTCTTCAGTTACTGAAGATCCCCTTGGCAATCTTCCCCCTGAAATGATAAAAGCGATCTTATTGCCGATGAAATAATCGTATTCAGAAATATACCCGCCTTCCTTAATAAGATAGAGATATGTCTTGAATGCAGAATAAATATCCTCACCTCCCACCCTTATACCTTTTTTAAGAGGAGGTTTATATCCTGTTGATACTAAGTAAAGTGCAGTCTGTTTTGCATCATGGATGAGAAAGTCCTGATTGTATGTTATAGAATCTATCTTCCTCAACAATTTTAATTCACGTGCCTCCTCTGCACTTGATGAGATTTTTGCCCTCGCAATGCATTCAAAGGCATTCCTGACAAAGGGAAGAAGATCTATGGATGGATCATCTGGAAGCTCTTCCGTATTTCTGATAAGGAGCTCTTTTATACCTCCACCTGCAGGAATAAGTCCAACACCCACTTCAACAAGACCCATGTATGTTTCTGATGCTGCCTGCACCCTCGATGATGAAAGTGCAATTTCGCATCCACCGCCAAGTGTCATTCCAAAGATAGCGGACACCACGGGTTTTTCAAAGTATTTTATAGCCATATTTAACTGCTGAAATTCTCTTACCATCCTTTCTATCTCATCCCAGTTCTCATCCTCTGCCTCAAGCAATATCAACATAAGATTTGCACCTGCTGAAAACTGTTCACCCTTGTTACCTATAACAAGTGCATCAAAGTTCTCTGAAACAATTTTTAATGCCTCTTTTGCCATCTGTATAGTATCTATACCAATAGCATTCGCCTTTGAATGAAATTCAAGGCATGCAACTCCATCTCCAATATCAATCAGTGAAGCACCGGGATTTGACTTGATAACACCTCCTGATCCCTTTATGGAGGAAAGAATGATGATACGAGGATTTACTGACTCCTCCCTGTATGAATCATCCTTCAAATCGAAAAAATACCTTTTCCCCCTTTCAAGCTTGTAAATACTTTCATAATTCTTCTCTGCTATTTTTTCGATAATTGGAGGAATCCTTCTCCCTTCACTTTTAATCCTTTCAACAAAATCTTTCACATTTAGTGAATCAAGGATCTCGAAAGGACCTAATTTCCATCCAAACCCCCATCTTATTGCCCTATCTATATCCGTAATATTATCTGCAATCTCCGGAATCCTTGATGCTGCATAGAGGATGACCTCGCTTATTACTTTCCAAATAAAATTGGACACTCTATCGCTTCCCGAACAGATCCTCCGCAATCTCTTTCCAACATCCTCTATATTCCTTGCAAGCTCAATTGAGGTAAAAACAGGATTTTTCACTGGTTGATACTGAAGAGTATTATAATCAAGGAACAAGATCCTCCTTTCCTCACCCTTGAGCTCCCTTTTATAAAAACCGCTTCCTGTTTTTTCACCGAGAAGATGCTGTTCCTTCATCCTCTTGATAAATTCCGGTATTCTGAATATCTCTCTCATCTCATCATCTTTAGCATTGTTGTAAAGGTTTTCAGCAACATTCACAATAATATCAAGCCCTACCATATCAGCTGTTCTAAATGTTGCACTCCTCGGTCTTCCAATGATTTCCCCTGTTAATAGATCAACCTCCTCTATGCTCAGCCCCTCTTCCATCATAAGTTTAACTATATACATAAATGAGAAGATACCTATCCTGTTTGCTATAAAATTAGGTGTATCTTTAGCAATAACAATCCCCTTGCCCAGATATCTCTCTGCAAAATCAACGATCGCCAGGAGCACATCCCTTCTCGTTTTGGAAGTGGGTATTATCTCGAGGAGTTTCATATATCTTGGCGGATTGAAGAAATGCGTGCCAAGGAAATATTCCTTCATCTCGTCTTGAAACCCTTCAGCGATCTTTTCTATGGATATACCGGATGTATTTGTACTGAAAATGATTCCCTTCTTCCAGAACTTCCCTATCTTTTCAAATACAGACCTCTTTATCTGCAGATCCTCAACAACTGCTTCAATCACCCAGTCAGCATCTGAGACAACCGAGATGTTATCCTCAAGATTTCCTGGAATGATGCAATTAATATTCTTCCTCGTAAAGAGAAGGGGAGGCTTTGCATTGAGTATCCTTTCCAGGGCATTCAACGAAAAACGGTTTCTGAATCGCGGATCATCCTTACTTATACCTCTGACCCTATCATCATCCGTAAGATCCGGGGGAACAATATCAAGGAGATATACAGTTAACCCTGCATTCGCAAGGTGGGCAGCAATCCCTCCGCCCATGGTGCCTGCCCCTATCACAACAACCTTTCTTATCTTCTTTCCCATCATTCCTCCTTCTTCTCTATTACGGCTGTCATTATTATTGACTTTAACATATAATCATATACTGTCAATCGATGGAATTTAATAATTTATAGAACAATCCACATAAGGGGAAGGATCATGGGTTTTACAAATATACCTGAGATGTTTTTCAAAACAACTGAAATTTTTCCCGAAAAAACAGCGCTTCTCTTTAAAAAGGACGGTGTGATAAACAGTGTAACATGGCAGGAGTTCTCGGATAGGGTAAAAACAGTTTCCTCATTTCTCATCCGGATTGGAACGATACCGGGGGAACCCGTCATCATACTATCAGAGAACAGGCCGGAATGGATGTATACGGATATGGCCATTCTTTCATCAGCTGCTGTAACCGTTCCCATATATCCAACCCTCTCCCCACCTCAGATTGAATATATCATTAAGGAAACCGAATCACGGATATGCTTCCTATCCACAGCGGAACAGCTTGAGAAGATCAGAAAAATAAAAAACAATCTTCCTTCACTCCGATACATAATTACCTTTGAAGATTTATCTCACAGTGACCCGAATTTTACTAACCTTACAACGATCCTTAAAGAAAAGCCATCCAGTGAAATGATGATAGCAATTGCAAATAGAATTTACTCAATCAAAGGAGATGATCCATTCAGCATAATTTACACTTCAGGAACAACTGGTGAACCAAAAGGCGTTATACTTACTCACAGGAATATCCTATCCAATATAGAATCATCTATTAATGAGCTTCCTGTAAAAGATGACGATCTTTTTCTTTCCTTCCTTCCGCTCAGTCATGTATTTGAGAGAACATGCACATACTATGGATCAATTTATAAATGTGCAACCATTGCTTTTGCGGAAGATATAGAGCATGTTCCACAGAATCTTATGGAGTTCAAACCAACAGTTATGTGCGCGGTCCCAAGATTTTTTGAAAAGTTTTATGAAAGGATTCATGCATACTTAAAAGAAAAAGGGTTATTCTCAAGGACTATTTTTAATATATCAATATCCATTGCTGAAAAAATCTGGAGGATAAAAAACAGTGGCAAAAAAATTCCTCTGCTTCTCTTGCTTGCTGGAAAGGCTGCTGATGCCCTCGTCCTTAAAAAAATAAGATTAGCATTCGGAGGCAGGATCAGATTTGTTATTTCGGGAGGAGCACCACTTCCTAATAAAATAGCTGAATTCTTCATCGCAACGGGGATCCCGATAATAGAGGGATACGGACTTACAGAAACATCCCCCGTTGTATCAGTAAATCCTATTGAGAAAATAAAGATAGGTTCTGTTGGAAAGCCGATAAAGGGTGTAGAAATTAAAATTGCCGAGGATGGGGAGATCCTTGTTAGAGGTCCAAATCTCATGAAGGGATATTTCAAAAAACCAGAGGCAACCATGCAGGCTATAAAAGATGGCTGGTTTCATACAGGAGATATAGGTTATTTAGATCATGAAGGATATCTCTACATCACTGACAGAAAGAAAGAACTCCTTGTTACATCCGGTGGAAAGAAAGTAGCACCACGCGCTATTGAATCGATGCTTATGAAAAACCCATTCATTCAAACTGCCATGCTCGTAGGAGATGGTAGGAAATTTATAAGTGCTTTGATTGTTCCAAATTTCAAAACCCTTGAGTTTTATGCGCGTGACAATAACATAAAATTTCAGAATATAAAAGAAATTATAAATAACCAGAAGGTAAGGGATCTTTATAGTGTTATAGTGGAGGATGTTAACAAAAATCTTGCACGATATGAAAAGATTAAAAAATTTGCACTCCTTGAAAATGAATTCTCTGTTGAAAGCGGTGAGCTCACACCAACAATGAAAATAAGAAAGGGTTTTGTTGAGAAAAAGTATAAGGATATTATAGAGGAGCTTTACAGGGAATGATGGATGAAAAAGACAGAAGCGTTAAAATAAGAGAGATGTTTTCGTCAATAGCGGAAAGGTATGATTTTCTCAACCATCTGCTCAGCTTTGGTATGGATCTCCACTGGAGGAAAAGATGTGCGCTTGAGATCTCCTCGATAGATAGAGGAAGGATACTCGATGTCGCAACAGGAACTGCCGATCTTGCAATTGAAATAGCAAGATACACGAAAAAAGATGTTAAAATTACAGGGATTGATTTCAGTAAAGAAATGCTACTTATCGGAAAGAGAAAGATAGAGGAAATGTCCTTAGAGAAAAGAATCTCTCTCGTCCTTTCCAGGGGTGAGGCACTTCCCTTTGCTGACAATCTCTTTGATGGAATAACAATTGCCTTTGGAATAAGAAACTTTCCCAACATGGTCCATGGATTGAAAGAAATGAACCGCGTATTGAAACCCCGCTCCCCTATTCTGATTCTCGAATTTTCCAAGCCCGTTGGGTACTTCTCCAGCATTTACAGATTTTATTCAAAAAGGATACTGCCTGCGGTAGGCGGAATTTTTTCAAAAAAATATGCATACCAGTATCTTCCCGATTCAGTTGAAAACTTCCCATCGAGGCAAGATTTTATGGAAATGATGAAGATGTGTGGATTTTGTGAGATAAGTTTTATTGATATGACCTTCGGAATAGTAACAATTTTCAGGGGGAGGAAGAAAGTAGATTCATAAGCACCTTTATAAGTATCATATTTTCCCTTCTCTTCATCAATGTAACCCTTATATACCCCTTTCCCAACCCTCTATATCCACTGCAATCATCAACGAGAATCCCCTTTTCAGACAATTTTTTGACGATCTCTTCTGCATCTTTCACTCTGATAAGATATGAATGCGTGTATGATGGAATGAAATCAATACCTGCCTTTCTCAGCCCCTTTTCAAAAAAGCTCTTCTCCTCGTTAAAGAATTTCAATGTATTAGTTACATATTTCTTATCCTTGAGTAAAACAGCAGCAGCAGCCTGCGCCAGGGTATTCACATTCCACGGTTCAACATTTCTCCTTATCCTCTCTATAACCGAATCGTGAAAAACTCCATATCCAATTCTGAGTCCTGCAAATCCATAAAAAAACGAAAAAGACCTCAGAACAATAAGATAAGGATTTATGCTTACCTGATCAATCAACGTTATATCGCTACAGAATTCAACAAATGACTCATCAACAACAAGAAAACATCCCATATGCCTTATTTGCTCAGCTATCTCTGACATAGACTGCTTATTAATTTTGCGTCCAGTTATGCTATTTGGATTTGAAATAAACAACAGATCATATTTTTTGTTACTTATAATTTTAATAAGAGATTCAACATCTATCCCAAAATTATCATTTTCTTCGAGAAAAAAATAGTCTATAGATGTCGGTTCCTTACAATTCCTGTGTATTTCATTATTAACCAAAACAGCCCTTTCAAATTCAGAATAACATGGAACAATAATAAGAACATCTGATGGATTAATCGACCTTACAATGAGATGTATTAGCTGCGTTGTCCCATTTCCCATGATTATGTTATCCGGACTTATATCGTAGACCCGCGAAATGATCTTTTTCAATCTCGATGCATCTGGATCAGGATAATAATGAAGGCGTTTTAATTTCTTTCTAAGAATAGCTTTTACCTTTTTTGATAAACCGAGAGGATTTATGCCTGTGGAGAAATCTATGATCTTTCTCTCATCTATCCCAATTTCTTCAGAAAGTCTGTAGATGTTTCTTCTGTAAATATCTCCAGTATCATGATACTCCATCTATTGATCACTCTATGTTAATTATAACCATCAAAACTCCGTCCTTGTATTTTCTCCCACCAAGGACAAGTGGTGATCCCCTCCTTGCGAGATACTCCGTGTCGAGTGAATCACCCTTTATTGTTGCTCTTATTCTCACCCTGTTTTTATATTCTCCAAGTGGTGTAATGTAAAGAACCCTTCCATCGGGAAGATGAAATTCCCCCACCTGTCCGGTTTTAAGTGACTCCCTCCTTGTTTCAAGACGTCTGTATGATCTGTATTTAAAATAGGGTGAAAACTCCTCCCTTAAAGATGAAAATCCTGGATCAACACTTCCTGGCTCCTGGGATGCATGAACAATCTCAACCTTGATAAGAAATCTCTCCTCACAATAAATGGACCTTGAAGCAAATAGTATAATCAAAAGTAGAATGGGGATGAAAAAATTAGCTCTCCTCATGTACATCTCCTTCAATCAACCATATAACAGTTAATTTCCTCTCAGTTTTAAATATCATAACAGGTCCACCCTCCACCTCAACCCTCTCAATCAGAATATCAGCATCATGTTCAGCGAGTCTTTTTTCCTTCCATATACCATATAAATAGGGAAAAGAGAAGAGCAAAAGAAGAAGAGCTGCAACAGTGAAGGAACCAATGATCCTGGTAATAAAAACAGGTCTTATCCAATCCATTATCAGATCGCTAAGACCCCTTTTCTCTGGAAGCCGTTCTTCAATAAGTGGCCAGAGAGATCTGGTTAAACTGTAATCAGGATCATCTTTTAAAGTCTTCATAATAAAGGAACTGATTCCCTTTAATGCCTCCACCTCTCTCTGGCAGTCCGAACATGAGGTAAGATGCCTTTCGATCAGGTCCAACTCATCGCCACTGAGTGCACCATCGATATAAAGGGAGAGTTTTTCTTCTTCTGGATGGCTCTTTTTCATATCTCAATCCTCATAAGAAATCCTTGAGTTTCTCCTTCAATTTCTTTCTTGCATAGTGGATCCTTGACATCACTGTCCCAATAGAGCAATTCATTGTTTCTGCTATCTCTTCATAGGATAATCCCTCTATCTCCCTGAGGGTAATAGCAATCCTCTGGTCCTCTGGGAGTGAATTCAGTGCCTTCTTTAGCGCCCTTAATTTTTCCCTTCCCGCTGTTGCCTCCTCCGGTGTTTGCTGATGTGCGAAAAGGGATGTATGGGTATCGCCAGGATCGATTGCATCGATATATTCCATTTCCCCCTTTGCCTTCTCCCTTCTCGTGAAATCGATACAAAGATTTACTACAATCCTGTAAAGCCATGTAAAGAACTGTGAACCCCCCCTGTATCTTCTGAGCCCTTCATATGCCTTTATAAATACCTCCTGCGATATGTCCATTGCATCATCCTTGTTGAGGAGGATACTGTAAGCAAGGCTATAAACCTTTTTTTCATATCTCCTCACAAGCTCTCCAAAGGCTTCCTTATTTCCGTAAATAGCATCTTTTATGAGCTCTTCATCAGATGGATAAGATCGATTTTCATTCAAAAAATTAGACATATTATTTCCTGAAAAATTCAAATCATCTATCCGTAATCTCAATCTGCGAGGGGCTTCTGATGATTATTTCCGGACCCCTATAAAATCGAACCTTCCCCTTAATCCTTACCCTTTTTCCATAAAAATCCCTTAATGGATCTATCCCCATTATAAGAAACTTATCCCTTGCATCGTTAAATATCACACCCCTGAAATTCCCATTTCCCCTTCCCATAAAAAGGTGGATCGCCTTCCCTGAATCAACTGCCTTCCACACCCTTCCCTCAACCGTAATCACTTCACCTATGTGCTTTCGGGCCTTTTCAGGCTGGATAGGGATATTTTCCCTGAGGCCCCATAATCCCCTACCCTCACTGCGCGCCCTCCTCTGCAATCTCAAAAACTCCTTCATCATCTCGATACCGCAGGGTGGATTTGTGTAAAGCTGTGCGTATCCCTCCTCAAGCAGCTTTGCATTGACAAATATATCTCCTGCATAAACATAAGCAAGAAGCCTTGAGTATTTATCCCTTTGCTGGACCTTGCAAATCTCCAACCTTACCCTTTTTCCAAGCACAAGATCCCTATTCCTCCTCTTTGCCTCTCCATAAAAGGGCATCCCTTTCTCAGGAGTGTCAATTCCGATGTATCTCACATATTCTTCCCCATCTATGACTATGGTGTCCCCATCAATAACATCTGTTACCGTTGCATAGATTACATCCCTTTCGCGATCAACTGATTTGTGGATCGGGTATTTCGAATAAAGGAACAGAAGCAGCAGGGAAAGGAGGGATGAAAAATAGACAAAAATCCTCCTCCCTTTTTTAATCCTAATCATGGACCTCCGCCCAGCTATTTCCAATCCTAAGATCCACCTTGAGAGGTACCCTGAGGGATACGACTTCCTGCATCCTCCTCTGAACAATCGAGCTTACTAATTCAGTTTCTTCGACAGGAACCTCAAATAGAAGTTCATCATGAACCTGCAAAACAATTTTTGTTCTCAACCTCTCTGATCTGACCTGTTGGAAGATATCAACCATTGCCTTCTTTATTATATCGGCTGCTGTGCCCTGAATAGGGGTATTGATGGCAATCCTTTCCGCAGAGGACCTTATCGATCTTACTTTACTGTAGATTTCGGGGATATACCTTCTCCTTTTAAACAGCGTTTCCACATACCCTTTCTCTTCTGCCATTTTTATAATCTTTTCTATGTATGATTTAACACCAATGTATCGGTTGAAATACTTCTTTATATAATCCTCAGCAACAGCCTGATCAATTCCAAGACCGCTGGCAAGGCCATGGGGGCTTATGCCATAGATTATTCCGTAATTGATCATCTTTGCCTTCCTCCGCATCTCCTGATTAACCTCTTCAGGCTGAATGCCAAATATCTCAGCTGCTGTGCTCCTGTGTATATCCTCATCCCTTATGAATGCCTCGCATAACTTCTCATCACCACTCATATGGGCAAGTATTCTCAGCTCAATCTGTGAATAATCTGCTGAAATAAACACACACCCATCTTCCGGCACAAATGCTTCCCTTATCCTTCTCCCCTCATCACCTTTAATGGGGATATTCTGAAGATTCGGATCACTACTACTTAGTCTCCCTGTTGCTGTAACTATCTGATTGAACGAGGTATGAAGTCTGCCAGTTCGCAGATTGACCATCTGCGGGAGCACATCGAGATATGTTGTTTTCAACTTCGTTAGGCTTCTGTGTTCAAGAACAAGTGATGGAAGGGGGTGAAGGGATGAGAGGGAGAGAAGAACCTCACTATCCGTTGATTGCCCTGTTTTTGTCTTTTTTATATGGGGTAGTCCTAATTCATCAAAAAGGATTGCCCTCAGTTGCTGTGGTGAATTAACATTAAACCTCCTTCCTGCAATTCTGAAGATCTCTTCTTCTAACTTACGTATTCTTCTTTCATACTCCTGTGACAACTTCTTCAGCTTCTCGCTATCAACCTTTATCCCCCACTCCTCCATCCATGCAAGCATCTCTGTAAGGGGCATTTCGAGATTTAAAAATAGATCCAGAAGCCCGTTTTGCTCGATTTCAGGGTAAAGTTTTTGATAAAGTAGACATCCTGTGCATGCCCTTTGAGAGAGAAACTGACCCCTCTCCTCATCAGATAAACCCGGTGCAGTCTCTCTCATCACGGAGATATTCAGGTGCTCATCAACGATATCCTCAAATCTATGACTGTGCTTTGATGGATTTAATATGTATGATGCGATCTCAGGATCAAAACATACACCCTCAGGATTTATCCCATTCCTCAAAAGTATCTTAAATTGCATCTTCCATGAGACACCTATCTTTTTTATATGCTGATCCTCGAGGATCCCTCTAAGCATATCGATAAATCTCCCATAAAGCGCCAAATTACTCTTCATTATCTGCTCGAGGGGCACATAGAATGCCTCTTTCCCATCAGTGGAAAATGCAATTGAGCCTATGCCTCCATTCAAAGCAGTTTGAGGATCTTCTAAGTAGATTGAGACAATGCCAGCTTTTATAATCCGTTCGAGAAGCTTCTGAAGTCCATCTTCATCGACTACCGTTATTACAGGAATCTCTATCCTTTCCGGTGCTGGAATATCCTTGAGAATTCTATGAAATTCAAGCTCTTTAAAGATGCTTCTCATCAATACAGTATCACCTTCTCTGAATCGAAACTCCCCTGGGTCTACCTTCAATGGGACAGAAGTATTTATAATTGCAAGTTTTTTACTTATAAAGGCCTGATCCTTGAATTGGATAAGGCTTGATCTCCTCTTCTCACCGCTGATCTCGTCAATCCTTTCATACACACCCTCAAGGGAACCAAACTTCCTGATGAGTTCGGATGCTCCTTTCTCACCTATGCCTGGAACACCGGGTATATTATCTATGCTATCACCAGCAAGTGCCATCACATCGGGAATCTTTTCTGCTTCCACACCAAACTTCTCTATGACCTCTTTTAAACTGATAATCCTATTTTTCATGGTATCAAGGATTCTTATCTTTTCGCTTACAAGTTGATACATATCCTTGTCACCACTGACGATGAAAACATCGAATCCCATTCTCTCCAGTTCCTTTGAAACAGTGCCAATCACATCATCGGCCTCATACCCAGGAATTTCAAGATAAGGGACCCTCATTGCTTCGACAATTTTCCTTATATAGGGTAGCTGAATCATAAGATCATCAGCCATCGATGGCCTGTTCGCCTTATACTCGACCCAGATCATATCCCTGAATGTAGGACCTTTTGCATCAAAAACAGCAACCCAGTAAGGGGGCTTTTCCTCTTTTAATAATCTAAATAGCATATTCGTAAACCCAAGGATGGCATTTGTGGGAACCCCCCGGGAATTTGAGAGGTATGGAAGGGCATGAAATGCCCGATATACATATGATGAGGCATCGATAATATATATCCTTTTTTCAGAGGGATTATTGAACAGCATATTTTATTTAAGCATAAATGTTAAAAGCCTGGGGTGTCAACATAAGAGTTTCTAAAAAGGTAATCCAAATCTAACAGTGGAGTTTAACTTGATCCAGTTCCTGAGAGGCCTATAATCAAATATATTGAATAGGGGGAACTTCTGAATTTCATTTACATGATAATAAATCAGTGCGTTTATGATTTCACTGACTTATCTTTTCAACAACCATTGTCCCTGCCAGATGATCCCCGATCCTCAAGCCCTTTAAATCCGATATAACAAAATAGCCTTCAAAAAATAATACGATGATTCCCGCCATTACTGAGAGGATTAAACCAATATATGGTATAAGGTAGAAAATAAATATAACCATAAATGGTGCATTTCTTATACAGGATTGTTTGAAATTGCAAACATCTCCGGTTGATGCATTCACAACAGATAATCCTATTATCTGTTTTCCAATACTTGCGCCCCTGTTCAGTCCATCACATATGAGAATATACGTGATTGCAGCAACAACTCCAACAGGATAGACTATTTTTAAGAAAAAGCCACAAATAATGAAATCGATAAATTTTGCAAGAAAACGATGAAAATAGTCCGCTTTAATAAAATCAGGGTTGATCCTCTTCTCCACCTCTCTCCTCTTTACAAAATATCACGAAAGCCATCGCAGGTCTCTTTGAACTCTCCCTCATTGCAAAAGCAATCCTGTCAAACTCCCAGCCTTTCTTAACCCATTCATTTATTATCTCTTCAAGGGCTCCATCGGTTACAACAGAACATTCTACCACTTTATAGCGCAACATTATTGAAGACCCTTTTAATCAGGATTTACTTTCTGATCTTTGCTGGTATATATATACAGTAAGGCTCCTCCTCAAGATAATCACCTGTTGCTGCATATGCCCTTGCACGGCACCCCTCACATATAACCCTGTATTCGCACATTCCACATTTTCCCTTAAGGAGAGATGGGTTCCTTAATGAATTAAATACAGGGGATTTCTCCCATATCTCTTTGAATGACTCCTTTTTGAGATCACCAGCAGTTACTGGAAGATAACCGCAGGGAAAAACCTCACCTTTATGAGAGATAAAACAAACACCTGTTCCCGCAAGACATCCCCTTGTAACGCTATGAAGACCATCGCTTACTGTGTTTCGCTGTCTTTCATGACTTGGTGGAAGCCCCTCACCTTCTTTTTTTCTCTGCCTCATTATACGAAAATAGTGCGGGGCGCATGTTGCCTTTAGCTCAATCAACCCTTCTCTGTCCCTGTCGTAAAACCAGTTAAGTAATTTCTCATACTCCTCGGCCGGAAGCATCTGATCATCTGCAATATTAACACCACATCCAACAGGAACAAGCATGAAGATGTGAAGTGCATCTGCCTTTAATTTGAGGCAGATGTCGTAAATATCTGGTAGTTCATGCGCATTCATTCTTGTTATTGTAGTATTTATCTGAACACTCATTCCAATTTCCTTGAGATTCATGAAGCCCCTTATTGCCATGTCAAAGGAACCAGGAATTGCGCGGAATGTATCGTGTGTTGATGCCTTTGCACCATCAAGACTTATACTTACCCTTCTTATCCCAGAATTCTTTATCTTCTCGGCAACCTCCTTATTTATAAGCGTCCCATTTGTTGCAAGGGCAACTTTTAGCCCTCTGGAGGTTGCGTATGATGCGAGATGGAAAATATCCCTTCTGAAAAGTGGCTCACCGCCGCTGAAGATAAGTATGGGTTTTGCATATTCAGTTATTGAGTTAATAATATTCTCAGCTTCTTCTGTATTCAGATCTTCAGGAGAACAGAGTTCTGTCGCACTTGCCCTGCAGTGTATACATCTTAAATTGCAACCCTTTGTTACTTCCCAGAAGATAAGCCTTGGAACGAATCTGTTAGTATGTCCTTCCATAATTACCCATTAAGTATTTTTGCGGCTTCCTTTGCAAAATATGTGAGTATGAGGTTTGCTCCTGCCCTCTTTATAGAGATTAACATCTCCATCATTACTTTCTTCTCGTCTATCCAGCCCATCCTTGATGCAGCCTTTACCATAGCATACTCCCCGCTTACATTATAGGCTGCCACTGGAACATTAAATCTCTCCCTTGCCAGGGCGATCACATCAAGATAACAGAGTGCAGGTTTTACCATGATTATATCAGCGCCCTCCTCAATATCGAGTTCCATCTCCCTTATAGCCTCAAGCCTGTTTCCAGGATCCATCTGATATGATTTCCTGTCACCGAATTTCGGTGCTGATTCTGCTGCCTCCCTGAAGGGTCCATAGAATGAGGATGCATATTTCGCAGCATAGCTCATTATGGGTATATCCTGATAGCCATTCTCATCCAGTGCCTTCCTGATTGCTGCCACACGACCGTCCATCATATCCGATGGTGCAACCATATCAGCACCAGCCCTTGCCTGAGAAAGGGCTGTCAATGCAAGAAGCTCGAGTGTTGGGTCATTTAGTATCCTTCCATTCTCAACAACACCACAATGCCCATGGCTCATGTATTCACAGAGGCATACATCAGTGATTATCACAAGATCCGGAACAGCATTTTTTATCTCCCTTACTGCACGCTGTATAATTCCATCATCCGCATATGCACCGGATGCCCTTTCATCCTTTTTCTCAGGAATGCCAAAGAGTATGATTGCCGGAATACCAAGGGAGAATATATCCTTTGCTTCAATGGTAAGCTGATCCACTGAAAACTGAAATACATCGGGCATTGAAGGAACTTCCCTCCTGTGCCCCCTTCCTGGAACAACAAACATCGGATATATAAGAGAATTAACAGTTAGTGATGTCTCCCTTATCATATTCCTTATAGCTTCTGTCCTCCTGAGCCTCCTCATCCTTGTTGATGGGAAAGGCATCACTTCCTCCTTATTTCTCAAATATCTCCTCATCTGTTAAATAGCAAGCAGGATCCTGCTCCCATGGGTCGCCATATACCCTCTCAGCCCTTACCCTGAAACTCCCTCCACATAGCTTGATCCATCTACATCTTGCGCACCTTCCCTTAAGCAATGGGATCCTATTTTTAAGACCCCTCATTAAAGGATCGGATGTATCCATCCATATCTCGCTGAAAGGTCTTGTCCTTACATTGCCAAGTGTATAGTGGAGCCAGAACTGATCAGGATGAACGTTACCGAGATAATCTATACATGCTATACCAACACCCGATGAGTTTGCACCACCGCCATTCCATTCAAGAAATCTATACACTTCCTCTGCCCTCACAGGGTCCTTTTCCCTTAATCTCAGATATAGATAAACACCATCCACATGATTGTCCACAGTTAATATATCCTTTTTTACTCCCCTCTTTATAAAGTCCTCGGTTCTCTCTATTATTATATCCATCGCCTTCCGCGTCTCTTCATGTGTTAGATCATCCTTTTCCATATCGGAGCCCCTCCCTGAATAAACAAGATGATAGAAGCAAGCCCTCTGGATCCCTTCTTTCTCAATGAAATCGAAGATTGCGTGAAGATCATGAAAATTCCTCTTTGTTAATGTTAGCCTCAGCCCCACTTTCTGGCCAACTTCCATACAGCTTCTGAACCCCCTTACCGCAAGTTCAAACGCACCCTTAACCCCTCTAAATCTGTCGTTTGTTTCACCAACCCCATCGAGTGAAATACCAACATAACTGAATCCTGTTTCTTTAAGTTTCTTTGCTGTTTTCAAATCTATAAGTGTGCCATTTGTAGAAAGTGTCAGCCTCAATCCAAGATCTCTGGCATATCCGGCAAGATAGAATATATCCTTTCTCATCAAAGGCTCTCCACCGGAAAGTAACAGTGCTGGTATCTGAAAATTTGAAAGATCTTTTATCATCTCCTTTGCTTCTTCTGTTGTTAGCTCTCCGGAATAATTAATATTGTGCGAGTCTGTGTAGCAGTGCACACACGCAAGATTGCATCTCCTTGTTACATTCCACACAGTTACAGGTCTTCTCTCACTCGCAGACTTCGGGACAGTATGCTCCTTTACTTCGGTTGGATGAGGATCCCCATGCCCATGTCCCCTTTTGTGCCCGTATCTCAATGGATCACCTGTTGTATCAACGCCACACCACAACTTTGTTATATCTATCATGACCTGTCCTCCTTATTCCTGAAATACCTCTCAATTACATCGACAAGAGACGGAATCGTAAACTTTTCAGCAACAACCTCAACCCTGAAACCCATCTCTTCTGCCTTCTTTGCTGTGACAGGACCAATGCATGCAACAGGTATCTTCTCTTTCCAGGGTTGAATTTCCTCGGAAGAAAACATGGAATGAAAGTTCTCCACTGTGGAAGAACTTGTAAATGTAATCATGTGTATCCTTCCTTCCTGAAATGCCCTTAAAAGATCGGGCTTCTTCCCCTCTGGCATCACTGTTTCATAGACTTCGACAACATCTACAACCGCACCATTTTTTGATAGCTCATCAGGAATAACATCCCTTGCAACCTTCGCCCTTGGAAGTAAAATCCTCATCCCCTCAATACCCTGATTTTTCATTGCCTCGACAACAGCCTCTGCCCTGTATTCAGATGGAACCACATCGACCCTGATATGCAGCTCTTCCAGTGCATGCTTTGTTGCCGGACCTATTGCACAGACTTTGAGTCCTTTTAAATCCCTTATATCAAAACCTCTCTGAAACATCCTCTTTAAAAAGAACTTAACCCCGTTGACACTCGTAAATATGATCCAATCATAATTATTTAACTGCGAAATGGCAGTATCAATCTTATCGTAATCTCTGATGGGAACGGTTTCAATAGCTGGAAACTCATAAACAAATGCACCACTCTCTGAAAGCAGCGAGCTCAATGCACTTGCTTGCTCCCTTGCCCTGGTCACAACGATACCTTTTCCAAATAAGGGTTTCCTTTCAAACCAGTTTAAAAGATCACGAAGAGAAACAACCCCGCCAACAACAGTTACTGCTGGCGGACCAATTCCTGCCTTTTCCACCTTCTCTGTAATATCAGAGATCTTTCCAATAACAACACACTGATCACCCCTTGTTCCCCACTGAATAACAGCAACTGGTGTTTCCTCTGCCATACCTCCTTTAATGAGATTATTCACTATAATCGGAAGATTCTTTACACCCATAAGAAATACGATCGTTCCTTCAAATGTGGCTATCTTATCCCAGTTTATTCCTGATCCATGTTTATTTTCACCTTCATGACCTGTAACGATTAGAACTGTTGAAGCAAAATCCCTGTGCGTCAACGGGATTCCTGCATATGCAGGAACTGCAATTGCTGAACTTACACCAGGAACAACCTCAAAGGATATCCCCATCTTTGCAAGGATCTCAGCCTCCTCTCCTCCCCTGCCAAACACAAATGGATCACCGCCTTTTAATCTCACAACCTTTTTCCCCTCGAGTGCTTTATTCACTATCAGTTTATTTATCTCATCCTGGCTTAATGAATGGAACCCCCCTTTTTTTCCTGCATATATAATTTCTGCATCATCCCTTGCAAATGATAGTAACTCCGGGTTTGCAAGGTAATCATAGATTATTACATCAGCCTTCCCGATAAGCCTTCTTCCTTTAACTGTTATCAGCTCTGGATCCCAGGGACCTGCACCAACAAGATAAACAATCCCCTTTTTCATTTCTCAAACCTCTCCCTTCCATAAATCTCCTGAAGAATCTTCCTTCCGCCAGTGCTAAGGATCCTCTCAGCGAGCGCATATCCTACACCCTCAGGATCATCAACTCTACCTGTGATACGATCCCTTATCAGAACATCTCCTGCTAATGTTGCAACCATTCCATGGAGCTCAATGGTATCAGATGTTACTTTTGCATATGCAGCAATGGGGACCTGACACCCCCCTTCAAGTCTTTTAAGAAATGTCCTCTCCGATCTTATCGCAATTGATGTTTCCTCATGATTAAGCCTTGTAACGATCTCCCTTATCCTGTCATCTGATTCCCTTATCTCAATACCGATGGAGCCTTGCCCTACTGCAGGGAGGCATATATCCAGTGGAAGGATCTCTTTTTTAATGTTACCAAATCCCATCCTCTCAAGCCCCGCCATGGCAAGGATGATACCATCCATCTCCCCTTCCTTAAGCTTTCTTAACCTTGTGTCAACATTACCACGAAGGGGAATAAATCTCAGGTCCGGTCTTCTGTGTAAAAGCTGTGCCTGCCTCCTCAGACTGCTTGTTCCAATGATTGCACCATTGAAAAGCTCACTGAAGGGTATCCCTCTTTTTGAAATAAACACATCACGAGGATCATCCCTTTCGGTCATTGCACATATCTCAAGTCCATCGGGAATCTGTGTGGGAATATCTTTCATGCTATGGACAGCTATATCAATATTACCCTTTAAAAGAGCCTCCTCTATCTCCTTTACAAAAAGCCCCTTTCCACCTATTTTTGCAAGGGGTGCATCGAGAATCTTATCACCAGTTGTCTTTATCTTTACGATTTCGATCTGGAGGTCGGGAAAATTCTCGAGGATTTTCCTTCTAACATAATCGCTCTGCCACAGGGCAAGTGCACTTCCTCTTGTTCCAATCCTTATCCTTTTATTCACCTTCCTTTGCCTCATCATCAATATTGAAAAGCTTTCTCGCAGCGGCTATGTAAAGATTGCCGTCTCTGCCTGCTGCCTCTTCCTTAAGGATAGTTACAGGATGATGCAGAATCTTATTAACAATGGATGCACTCATGAGTTCAATTATTCTTTTTTCTTCTTCAGAGAGATTTTTAAGGGAAAGAAGTGTTTTCTCGAGCTCCCTTTTTCTTATCTCTTCCGCCTTCTCCCTGATAGAAACTATGGTGGGTGTGACTTGAAGGACACTCATCCAGTGTATGAACTGTTTCACCTCGGCAGCTATAATCTGCTCAGCCTTCTCCGCTTCCTTCATTCTTTCCCTTAAATTTGTCTCAACAACTTCCTTGAGATCATCTATGTTGTAAAGGAAGACATTGTCAATAGCATCTACTGAAGGATCTATGTCCCTCGGGACAGCGATATCTATGAAAAATACGGATCTTCCCTTCCTTAACCTCATGACTTCTCTAACCTTCTCAGGAACTATGATAAAGCTTGTTGATCCTGTGGATGTTATCACTATATCCACATTCCTCATTGCAGTGTAAAGTTCATCAAAGGGTATGGCTTTTCCTTTAAATTCCTGCGCAAGTTTTATCGCACGCTCATAAGTCCTGTTGGTGACATATACATCCTTTATCCCCGTATTTATCAGATGCTTTACAGCAAGCTCAGCCATCTCTCCGGCACCAACAACCATAACAATCTTATCGGAAAGTGTTTCAAAGATTTTCTTTGCAAGCTCAACAGCAGCATAACTAATGGAAACAGCACTGGATCCGATCTTTGTTTCCGTCCTTATTCTTTTTGCAACTGAAAAAGCCTTATGAAAAAGTTTATTAAGTATTGCGCTGCATGCCCTATGTTTGCACGCTACACTATAAGCCTCTTTTACCTGACCTAATATTTGAGGCTCACCTATGACCATGGAATCAAGACTGGAAGAGACCCTGAAGAGATGTAAAACAGCTTCCTCATTGCTATAAGTGTAAAGATGATTTTCAAGAACCTCAGGAGAAATAGAATGGTATTTTGATAAAAAGAATTTAACCTCGCTTATTCCCGCATGCACTTCCGGCGTTACTGCATAGATTTCAACACGATTACATGTGCACAATATCACTGCCTCACTCACACTGGCAAGGGAAAGGAGCATCCTGAATGCATCTCCCATCTCTTCCTGGGAAAACGTTATCGCTTCCCTTACCTCAACTGGTGCTGTTTTATGATTGAGACCAACAACAATCAGATGCATAATTGCCCTTAATAAAAATGATGATAACCAGTAAGAAATATATTAACTCCAAGATATGAGAAACTCACTATTATAAATCCAAATATTGCAAGAATAGCAGCCTTCTTTCCTCTCCACCCTTTTATCAGTCGAGCATGGATCATACCCGCATATAAAAACCATGTTAGCACTGACCAGATTACTTTCGGATCGTATCGCCATGGGATATTAAGTGTATATTCTGCACCGATTGCACCTATGATGAGACCCACAGTAAGTAGCGGAAATCCTATGGTAAGGCACCGAAAATTAACCCTGTCCAGTGTCTCAAGGGATGGGAGTGAAGAAATCCTGACAAGTGCCTTCCTTTTCTTTTTTAACCTATATTCCTGGATTAGATAAAGGATCCCCGCACAGAATGCAAGTGCGAAAAGGGAATCCCCTAGCAGAGAGAAGGTAACATGAAGCGGCACCCATGCACTTTTAAAGATACCTGACCATGGTTCTCTTGTAGTCACAGCACTCCACCCCTTTGAGAATGAAATAAGAACAGCAATAAATGCAAGTGGTGAAATAAAGGAACCCATAACATGAATTCTGAAGTTAATAAGCATGAGCAGAAAAATTCCAACAAGGGTCCAGCTATAAAAGGAGAGGGAAAGTGGAAGACTCCCAAAAGGAAGACTTCCAAATACAAGGAATCTATATATGAGTGATAGCGTATGCACAGAGAAGGCAAGGATCATGCACCATGTTGCCCATCGTGAAAAGAAATCCTTCTGATGAACAAGGTGTCCCAGATAAAGAAATGTTGAAAGGAGATAGAGGAATATTGTTAGATTGAAAAGGATCAAGCCCATTTTTTAAACTTTAATCCCGAGTTTATCAAGGGAGAAATCCTCGCCTAACTTTTCCCTGAGCAGGGAGTCGATTTCATTGAACCTCCCCTTCCTTATCCATTGAAGTATAGGAGAATTTACAAGATATTCAAAGATCGCCTTCCTTTCCTCAGGTGAATATCTGTATGCACTTATTCTCTTCCTTACGGCACCAAGAATCTCAAGCAAAATTCCATATTCATCTCCTATGATCCTTTCCAGATCTTCCCTTAACTTTCGGGAAAGTGCAGGACTTTTACCTGAGGTGGATATGGTTATAAGTAGATCGCCCCTTTCAATTACAGATGGAACTGTGAAATGGCATTTTGCGGGATTGTCCACAACATTGAGAAGAACACCCATCTCTTCTGCTTCCTTCCATACCTCTTCATTTACCTCATCCTTATCCGTAGCACTTATAGCAAGAAAGAACCCCTTGAGATCACCCTTCTGGTAGCTTCTATCTATATAATTAACCATTCCCTCATCCACAAGCTTCCTTATGCGTGATGTAATAGTTGGACTGATTACAGTAACCAGCCCTCCACACTTTAAAAGAAGCTCCACCTTCCTTTCCGCAACATTCCCCCCACCTATTACCAGACACCTCTTACCCCTTATGTCAAGATTAACAGGATAAAACCTCATTGGATTGACACTATGACTTTTAAATTATAGCATTTTTTGAACCTGAGGTGTCATAATTTTTGCTGAAATGAAAATCCCCATGATCCTTTTACCAATCCTATTATGCCTCATCTTCACCCCCTCATGCTCCCAACCATCGATTCCTGATGGCTATGTGATTGTTGCACTTGAATCCAATCCATCATCACTCGATCCAAGGATAGCAACGGATGCATCCTCGCAGAAGATAATAAGGCTTATATTCAATGGTCTGGTAAAACTTGATGAAAATATGAGACCAGCTCCGGACCTTGCCATTCGATGGGAAAAGATCAATGATCTAACTTTCCTATTTCACCTGAGAAAGGGGGTGAAATTCCACAATGGTAAGGAACTCACTTCAGAGGATGTAAAATTTACATTCAAAAGCATCCTTAACCCATCGCTCTCATCTCCCCACAGGGGTTCATACCAGTATATTAAATCGATCGAGGAGAGGGGAAGGTATGCTGTTATCTTCAGATTAAAAAAACCCTATTCACCCTTTCTTACAACTATGACCATGCCCATTATCCCTGCTGATTACAATGATAAGGAAAATCCACCGCCAGGGACAGGACCTTTCAAGTTTGTCAGATGGATTCAGGATGAATGGATTGAGCTCAAGGCAAATGATGGATTCTTCGATGGGGAGGTTCGAATAAAAGGGGTTATTTTCAGGATCATACCTGATGATACAAGTAGATTCCTTGAGCTTCAGAAGGGCAATATCCATCTCATACTGAATGCCATTGAACCGGAGGTGCTACCACTTGTAAATAAAAGATCACGATTGTTTAATATCATGACCCGTCCTGGAACGAACTACTCATACCTTGGGTTCAACCTCCATGATCCCATACTCCGTGACAGAAGGGTAAGGGAGGCGATAGCAAGGGGTATTGACAGGGATACAATCATAAAAGAGATATTGAAGGGATTTGCTTATCCCGCAAAGGGTATTCTACCTCCTATGCACTGGGCACATGAAGGGGATGTTGAAGTATACACATATAATCCTGTGAGAGCCAGGAAACTGCTGGATGAGGCAGGTTTCTTTGATCCAGATGGTCCGGGTCCGAAAAAGAGGTTCAGACTTCTTTATAAAACCTCACAGAATAAATTAAGAAGGAGGATTGCAGAAGTCATACAGGCGCAGCTTGCACAGATAGGTATCGATGTTGAGATAAGAAGTTATGAATGGGGAACATTCTATTCTGATATAAAATCGGGGAATTTTCAGATCTACTCCCTCACATGGGTTGGTGTAACAGATCCAGATATCTACTATTACATCTTTCATTCATCAAGCACTCCGCCAAATGGGGCGAACAGGGGTGGATATAGAAATCCTGAGGTTGATTCACTATTAGAGAGGGGGAGGGTGGAAGGAGATGAAAAAAGGAGAAAGGAGATATATTCAAAGATTCAAAAGATCATCGTAAAGGATCTTCCATATATAAGCCTTTACCATAGCGTGAATATAGCAGTTGTTAAAAAAGGGCTTGTTGGTTTTATACTCTACCCCGATGAAAGTCTTATATCACTCAGATATGCTTCGTTTAACAGGGAGTGAATTTATGAGGAAATTTTTGATAAGAAGAATACTTCTTTTCGTTCCTGTTTTGCTTGGAACCCTCACGATTGCCTTCTCCATTATCCACCTCATTCCAGGCGACCCGGTAGATATAATCCTTGGTGAAAATGCATTGCCTGCTGATAAAGATGCACTAAGGAAGGCCTTGAAGCTCGATCTTCCACTCCACAGGCAGTATATTACATTCCTTTCCGGGCTCTTCAAAGGAGATCTTGGATATTCAATCTATACCAAACAACCTGTGATAAGAACAGTAATGGAAAGGTACCCGGCAACGATTGAGCTTGCCTTAGCCTCCATCATTTTCTCTGTATTATTTTCCTTCCCCCTGGGAATAGTTGCAGCTATTTACAAGGATAGATGGCCTGACCATATAACTCGATTCTTCTCACTTACTGGCCTGTGCATGCCAAACTTCTTCCTTGCCCCCATCCTTATAATCATATTTTCTATAGAACTGGGACTCCTCCCTGTATCAGGTACCGGTGGGATACAGAACATTATACTACCCTCGATCACCCTTGGCTTCGGGATGTCCTCTATATTGACAAGAATGATCAGGTCATCACTCTATGAGGTATTGAATGATGATTATATAAGGGGAGCAAAAGCAAAAGGGGTTGATAATTTTTCCATTCTATTAAAACACGCACTTCCCAATGCACTTATCCCCGTTATAACAATCCTTGCCATGCAATTCGGGTCACTCCTTGCAGGATCCATTATTACGGAAACCATATTTTCATGGCCTGGAATTGGAAGACTTGTGATCCAGTCCATTTATGCAAGGGACTACCCCCTGTTGCAAGGTTGTTTAATTTTTATCTCACTCAGTTACCAGTTTATAAATCTTATACTTGATCTACTTTACGCCTTTATAGATCCAAGGATAAGATATGAAAAAGGGGTTCTTTAATAAAAAATCGAACATCTTCTCCCTCCTGATCATTTTCCTTTTCCTATGCTGCTCCCTTTTCGCCCCCCTTATTTCTCCCCATGATCCTTATGAGATCCACCTTGACAGTAGCCTCCGCGGCCCATCCAGATCATTCCCATGTGGGCAGGACAATCTTGGAAGGGATGTGTTAAGCAGACTGATTCATGGATCAAGGGTTTCAATGACTGTAAGTATAGCAACTGTGTCTGTTTCCCTTATAATAGGGATACTTATCGGTTCAATAGCAGGATATTTCAGCGGCTGGGCAGATGAATTGATAATGAGATTGATAGATATACTTCTTGCCTTCCCCGGGATACTCCTTGCAATTGCTCTTTCCTCCGTGCTTGGTCCTTCTCTCAAAAATATTGTAATCGCCCTTTCAGCTATAGGCTGGACAGGTTATGCAAGGATTACAAGGGCACAATTCCTGAGCATAAGGGAAAGGGATTTTGTAATTGCTGCAAAATCATCAGGTGCCTCTGCGGGAAGGATAATAATAAAACATATCCTACCAAATGCACTTTCCCCACTCCTTGTGGAAGCGAGCTTTGGAATGGCAGGGGCAGTAGTTGCAGAGGGAGCATTGAGTTTTCTTGGACTGGGGATCCAGCCTCCATACCCCAGCTGGGGCTCAATGCTTGGTGAGGGGAGGGATTATCTCTTGATTGCTTCCCATCTTACTATTTTTCCAGGGATCGCCATCATGGCTATTGTCCTCGCCTTCAATTTTATAGGTGACGGCTTAAGGGACCTTATGGACATTAGAGAAACAAAATAGATATGGGTACTTGACCCTTAGGGAGGTGTATCATAAGATTTAATTTAAGAGAAATGGATGAAATTCATATGCTTTACGAACAACTGATCGTTGTTGATGAAAAAGGGAGGAAGGATATAAACCCCCGTATAAGGGCCTGCATATTCAAAAGGATTATTGAACGACTTAATGCATTAAGAAGGGATATAGAGAATGTGCCCTTTGGTTCAAAAAAATATATGGAGATAGATGAAAAGATAAGGAGACTTCTGCTCACAGAAATTCAGATAATACTTGATGACTACGAAATAAAAAAGAAGAATGGCAGGCTAAAAGACTGGCATGAGATGTACGGAGATGTGGACTATTATAGAGACCTTTACTATTACTACAGATTCAACGGAAAGGACAGGATGCTGAGGGACTATCGATTACTTTTTTAATACCATCCTGATCAGCCACATTATTTATTTGAAAAATAATGGGAGGTTTAATATGCAGATTGAGGTAAGAAGGGGTGATATACTCGAAGTTGCTGATGAAGCAATTGTTATAAATATTTTCGAAGATGTAAAAATACCCCGAGGAGCAACAGCTGTTATCGATAAGGCCCTTCAGGGTCAGATCACAGAGCTTATAGCATCCGGTGATATCAGGGGAAAACATATGGAAACAACATTACTTTATACAAGGGGTGTCATACCCTCAAAAAGGGTCCTTGTTATTGGATTAGGTAAAAAGGAAAACTTCGACACGGAGAAAATCAGACAGGTTTCTGGAAAGGCAGCAACATTTCTTAGAAATCTTGGTATCAGAAGCTTTACAACCATAATCCATGGTGCAGGAACAGGAAACATATCTGTGAGTGATGCAACAACGGCAGTCGTGGAAGGAACAATCCTTTCGCTTTACAGATGTGACAGGTTCAAGAAGGATGATGAGGAAAAGTCAAAGGCTATAGAAAAAATGACAATAATTGAGAGGGAAGCAAATAAGATCGATGAAATTCAAAAAGCAGTTGATGCTTCAAAAATTCTTGCTGAATCAGTGGTAATGGTAAGGGATCTTGTAAACTTCCCTTCCAATGAAATTACACCTCAAAGATTGGCACAGAAGGCAAAAGAGATCTCAGAAAAATATGGGCTCAGATGCCAGATCCTTGATGAGGCGGACATGGAAGAGATTGGAATGAGTGCAATTCTTGCAGTCGCAAAAGGCAGTGCAAATCCACCCAAATTTATCATTATGGAATACGAGCCTGATGACTATGGGGAAACGGTCGCTATTGTGGGAAAGGGGATCACCTTTGATAGCGGCGGTATATCGATCAAACCTGCAGAGAATATGGAGCAGATGAAATATGATATGGCAGGTGCAGGTGCTGTTCTCGGTACACTTCAGGCATGCTCCCAGCTTAAACCTCGTGTAAAGATAGTTGGATTAATACCTGCAGCAGAAAATATACCAGGACCAAAGGCATATAAACCGGGTGACATAATCACATCGCTCTCAGGTAAAACCATAGAGGTTATCAATACAGATGCTGAGGGGAGACTAATCCTTGCTGATGCTATAACATATGCCCTTCGATACAAGCCCTCTGGAATAATTGATCTCGCAACACTTACAGGGGCATGTGTGATAGCGCTCGGGCATCATGCAATCGGAATGATGGGTAATGATGAAAGACTCAAGGAGAGGATAAAGAAAGCCTCAGAGATTACAGGAGAAAGGGTCTGGGAACTTCCCATATGGGAAGAATATGAAGAGCAGTTAAAGAGTGATATAGCTGATATCAAGAATGTGGGTGGAAAACCGGCAGGCGCCATAACAGGAGCCCTTTTTTTGAAAAAGTTTGCAGAAAATTACCCATGGGTTCATCTTGATATAGCTGGAACTGCATGGGTTGAAAAGGACAAACCCTATATTCCTAAGGGGGCATCTGGCGTTGGTGTAAGGCTCCTTACGCAACTTTTCATGAACTGGAGATCTTAAAATCAGCAAATAAAATTTCTTATCTTCTTCCTCAAAGCTTCTGCCTCATCGAAGAGGCTTTTTACTGATTGTTCAACATGCTCAACACGCGATGCATTCTCGTGGGCAGCATCCCTTATCTTCTCAATCCTATCCATTGCCCTGGAAAGGGCGCTTTCCTGCTCATTAATAAGGGAATTTATATAATTAAGGGTCTCATTGAATCGCTCTATAGATTCCATCACATTTCTACTTTCCAGCTCGTGCCTTTCAGTAATCTCTTTAACATTTTTTGATATATCCCTCATCTCCTCTGACGCAGCAACTATTTGCTGGCTGCCTATGAACTGCTCCTTTATTGTCTTTGCCATCTCTTCCACCATCAATGATACATTCTCTATGGATCTTGTAACATTGCCACTTGCCTCAGACTGTTCGACAGTTGATCTCGTAATATCTGAAACCATATCGCTTACCTTTCCTGACCTTTCAAGAATATCCCTCAATGACTCCCCGATCTCGGAGGATTTCTTCATACTTTCATCGATCTTCTCAAGGGACCTCCTCATTGCCTCTGTTGTTTCCATAGCCCTTTCCCTGAGTTCCTTTATTATCTCACCTATCTCCTTTGTTGAAGATACAGTGCTTTCGGAAAGGGATCTTACCTCCTCAGCAAGCACAGAAAATGCCCTCCCATGCTCACCGGCTTGCGCTGCAATTATCGCCGCATTTATGGAAATAAGATGCGTTCTGTCTGCAATATCCTCAATCACCTCGAGGATTTTCCCTATTCTTCCCACACTCTTTTCAAGATGGTCAAGTGCAGATGATGCCTCACTCGATGTGTATTTTATAGCCTCCATTCCAGATATTGTTTTGAGCACAGCGTTGACCCCACTCTTGCTATAGTCCATCATCTCCTCAGTGAACTTCTGTGCCTCCACAGCCCTTGCCTTTATCTCCTTAATAGCTGCGTCCATCTCCATCATAGATGTGGCAACCTTTTGTGCATTCTCCCTGAGTTTATCAACCCTCTCAGAGACCTCCTTCAGTGAGGCTGTAATCTCTGCGATGGAGGAGGATGTCTGATCAACAGATACAGCAAGATCCTCTGCCCTGGAGACAACCTCTTTCACTGATGATGACATCCTGGTTACTGATTGGTTTGTTCCCTGTGATATATTATTGAGCCACTGGATTCCAGAGGTAACATCACCTGCTGCCTTTTTTGTCTGCTCCATGCAGCTTACCACATCATCTGCCAGAATCGCCTGTATTTTTGAACGATCAGCAACTTCCCTTGCATTATTCATGATATTCTTCGAGGATTCTTCAACCTTTGCTGCAGATATTGCGGTCATATTTATCATCTCCGCAAGGTTTCCCCTCATTACCCTTATACGTGATGCGAGAAAGCCCACCTCATCCTCGGAAATCAACCTTACCTCTTCTTTCAGGTTTCCCTTTGCGATCTTTTCAACTGAAACCATTAGTGAACGAAGCGATGAACTCGTTTCACCGGCAACCATCACCGAGACAATGGCTACTGTCATCAATCCCACAAAAACAACCATGAGATATATCCTGTTCATCCCCATAAAGCCCCTCGATCGGGAGATATCATCGGAGGCCCTTGCAATAAGAAGATTCTTTCCCTCAACAGGAACGATTGCAAAGATCCGATTATCGATCCTTTTTATAGAGGGAGATACAATATCTTTTGCATCCTCAAGTATTTCATCAGGAATCCCCGAGCTGTCCTTCCCAAGGACAACCTTACCATCCCTCGAGAAGACATATGAGGGATAATGACCCCCTTTTCTTTTGATGATCTCAAGCTCCCCCTCACTTAAATCCTGGAGGAGACGCGCTTCCTTCTCTGTCTCTGCTATAAGGCTGATTGATATGGTCTCATGAAAGATCCTGGGAACATATTGAAATACCATTATCCCCATCATTATGAGAAATACGGATGATACGGAAAGAAAGGAGACGAGAAGTTTTCTTCTTATCGAAAGACTGACCTCCTTTTTTTCGGGATCAAAGATTGTGCGACTAAATGGTATAAACTTCAAAAGATTTGTATGAGCAGGCTCCTTTGAAATAAGATCTAAAGCCTCCCTTGTCACTGGAAGATCAACCATTGCGGGCATAAAGATGGATTTCGTTATATAGTATTGGAACAGGGTAAAAAGAACTCCGCTGAAAAATCCAATAAGTATTACTGGCAATGTGTCCATCCATGTGTATGAATAGAAATACACCATTACAAGCACACTCATAGAGTAAACAACGAACCACCATATTCCCATAATGATGAAGGATGCCTGTGGTGCAATAAGGATAACTTTAAGGGCGGATGCCAGATCAACATTATCAACTTTTTCACCAGAATCGATACGATCAAGGTAGTTTACAAGAGGTTTAATGATGTGATCCATAAAGATAAGGAAGATGGAAAAGCAGAGAAGGCCGATGAATTTTAAGGCAATCACTTTATTGTTAAATTGAAAATCTATAATATGATACAGATACGCATGAACAATTAAAAGCGACAGAATAGCATTTAATACTGCAAGGAAGTGAAACCTTTTCCTTATTAATGAACCTTTATACATAAAAAACTCCTTTCCGATTTAGAAGCAATATTATATTATTATCTTTACTTTTTCCAGATTAATCATGTCTTTAAAAGCTTTCAGAAGGGGGGTTGTTCATTGAAAAATAATTTATTTTACTTATTTATGTTTTTCACCATCATTATATCTTCCTGTGCTACAAAAGGACCCATCTGGGTAAAAATCGATTATTCATTTAAAAAACCAATTCCCTTTGTGGTACCTATAGATAAAAAAATTGGCATCCTGGTCTCGGATATAAGGGATACAAGGGAGAGGAGGGATATTATTGGGGATGTCCTCGGCTATCCCCTCCTTTCCAAGGAAGCACCTGAGGACTCTATAAAATCAGCAATCATTGCAAATTTAAGAAGGGCCGGGTTTGAAATTATTTCTTCAGAAAAGAAGGATACTCCCTATCCCATCTATATCATCGACTGCGAGATCAAGAAGTTTTGGGTTGATGTAAAGAGTCCAAAGACCTTTGAGGTCATCACCAATGCAAATATCGAAATCTACGTAAGGATCTCCAATACCACAAAGGGGATTGTCCTATGGGAAGGAAACATACAGGCATCATCTATGAGAAAGGACATTGTCCTTTCTGAAGAGAATATAGAAAGGGCGATTACTGATTGCCTCAGTGATGCAGTTGAAAATATACTGTTCAGTGATGCGTTTTTAAAAATCATGAAATCATAATAATCGAGGTAACTCATGAAGAGGCTTCACTATCTTATCCTTCGCGAACTGACAAGGGGAGAGAAGACCTATTGGGAGCTTCTGAAAAAGGTGTATGCCCAGGCATCCCTGATTATTTCATCACTTAAAGAGCTGGAAAGGGATGGATATATTAAATCATCTGCCTCGGGTTTTTGCCTCACAGAGAAGGCAGAGGCCCTTTTCCCCATCCAGAATGCATACCATAGCTCCCCCATCTGCAAAAATTGCGATGGGAAAGGGTATATTGTTGAGAATTATCTTGAGTTTCTTGAGCAATTTAAACACATAACATTAAAAAGACCAAAGGCTATCTCCGACTTTGATCAGGGGCCCATCACACCTGAGGGAACGATCTTGAGAGTGCTTGTTCTTTACGAAAGAGGAGACCTGGAAGGCAGGGAGATCCTTTTTCTCGGGGACGATGACCTTACATCAATAGCAGCTGGCCTGACAGGACATCCAAGGAGGGTGGTTGTTCTCGAGGCTGATGAACGAATTGTGAACTTTATAAATGAAAATGCGGAGAAGATAGGGTTGAATTCTCTCCAGGCAATAGTTTACGATGTGAGAAACCCCCTGCCACAGGAACTCAGGAGATCATTTGATACATTCTTAACAGATCCGGTTGAAACGCTTCGAGGGTTCAATCTCTTCCTTTCAAGATGTGCACTTTCATTAAAAGGGGAAGGATCTGCTGGATATTTTGGTCTATCACATCTTGAGGCATCCTTTAAAAAATGGCATGAGATACAGGGGAATCTGAACAGGATGAATTTTGTTATTACGAATATCTGGGGCTCATTTCATGAATATATGCTTGATCCGGGGGAAATCATGGAAAGAGGATACAGGATCGTAACGCATGCGGAATGGAATATTAAACCCCCTGACATGAACTGGTATACGACCTCCCTGTTTAGAATCGAACTTATCTCTGACCCAAAACCTCTTTATGTAGATCAGGTAAATTGGGGGAGGGAGCTATACTATGATGAAGAGGCTTATGTAACACTTCCCTGAATGACTACTCTCACTCCCCATTCCTGTATTCTTCAACAACCCCCCTCTTTAACATTATCTCGTAGATAATAGCAGCCCTTCTCTCCACAAATGAAGATCCATCGAGGGGCGAGTGCTTTCGTGGCGAAGGAAGCACCGCAGCGAGTCGAACTGCCTCTTCAGGCGTAAGATCCGATGCATGTTTACTGAAATAGTGAATCGATGCAGCCTCCACACCAAAGATACCCTCCCCCCATTCCGCAACATTTAGATAAAGATGCAATATTCTACTCTTCTTTAGGTGCATCTCCAGCTGAAAAGCAATGGCCACCTCCCTGAGCTTTCTTAAAATACTCTTCTTTGAAGAGAGGTAGAGATTCTTTGCAAGCTGTTGGGTTATTGTGCTTGCCCCATAAGCATATCTTTTCTTCTTTATGTTTCTCTCCATTGCCTCCTTTATCGCCTCATAATCTATACCCTTGTGATGCCAGAATTTATCATCCTCCGCAATCAAAACGGCATTAATAAGATATGGGGATATCCTGTTCAGTGGCACCCATACTTGTTTTATACTTAATAGCTTACCCTTTTTTCTATACTCCTCCTCCCTTTCCTTCATTAATGCCGTTTTTCCTGGATTGGTTTTCTGGAGAATCGAAACATCAGGAAGTGAAAGCCAGAATATTGCAGATGAACAGAAAATCAGACCAGCTATGATCAAAAAAATGGCTCTTTTTCTCCGAAATAACATACAAAATAATTTATAATAACTGTTATTGCGAAGGTCAAGGAATTGGGATGGATAAGATCCTGTTGAGGTTATAGAATTAGAATCAATGATGGAACAGAAAGGGATACTTTATGTAGTAGCAACACCCATAGGAAACCTTCAGGATATCACAATAAGAGCAATCGAATGCCTGAGGGATGTCGATTATATTGCTGCAGAAGACACAAGACATGCATTGAAACTCCTCAACCACTATAGCATTAAGAAACCGCTCATCAGTTATTACTATCCGAGGGAAAGAGAGAAACTACCAGTGATATTGAGACTGCTTAAAGAAGGGAAAAAGGTTGCACTTATCACAAAGGCAGGAACACCCTGTATTGCAGATCCAGGGATGCTCCTTGTAAGGAAAGCACTTGAAGAGAGGATAGAAGTACACCCCATCCCTGGACCATCCGCCATTGTTTCCTCTCTGAGTGTATCAGGTATTCAAGCAGATTCATTTATTTTTCTTGGATTTCTTCCAAAGAAGACCAGCAAGAGATCAAAACTTCTCCGTGAGGTAAGCAATCTTCCTTTTTCCATAGTTATATTTGAAGCACCGGAAAGGATAAATAAAACCCTTGATGAAATCGCCTCCATAATGGGAAACAGAAAAATTACCATAACGAGAGAACTTACAAAGCTTTTTGAAGAAATAAGCCATGGATTTGTGGATGATATCAGAATTAGCAGGAAAAACTGGAAGGGAGAGATTACAATAGTCATTGATAAAGCAGAAAAAAGAATCGACAGGTAGGGAAGGAATGAAAAGAAAAAGATCAGGTTTGGCAAAAATTCTGGCTTTATTAACCGCCTTAAGCCTTTTTTTCTTTATTCTCATCTATGCTGGAGCAGGGAGACTCCTGATTTCACTTGGTGAAAAGATTATATCTGCGGGTAGATATACGGAGAAGGTTGAAGAGGGGGTAAAGAAAAAGACATCCGATATTGGGAGAAAGGCTGAAGGATGGTTTGAAAGGGCAAAGGAACTTACCAGAGAAATCGAAAGGAAGGCTGACTGAGTTTAAATCTTCATATTAAGGTCAAATCCACAGACAGAACACCTTCCATTTTTTACCTGTTTTAACTCTATATGATAACCCTTTCTCACAACACATGTAGAATTGCATGAGGGACAGAATGTTGTTGATGTTTTATCATCCCATACATTTCCCAGATAAACAAAATTAAGTGACTTCTTTGCCAGCTCATATGCAAGATATAATTTATCAAGTGGCGTTGGGGGGTATGTAAACTTATAATGTGGAAAATAACGAGAAAAGTGAAGTGGAATATTCTTATCTATTGATGAAACAAACTCTATTATTTCCTCTATCTCTCTCTGGGAATCGTTGCATGATGTAATAATGAGATTTGTTATCTCAATATGGCATGCTGTGGCACATCTTTTGATGGTCTCTTTTACCTTCTCAACCCTTCCATTACAGTAAGTCTTATAAAAATCGTCTCTTGAAGACTTAAGATCAATGTTCATTGCATCAATCCAGGGAAGGAGCTCTTCAAGAGGTTCTGGATTTATGAGACCATTTGTGACAAGTACATTCTTCAATCCTTCCCTTCTGAAGGCCTTTGCTGTATCCAGAACAAACTCATACCATATGAGTGGCTCATTATAAGTGAAGGCAATACCCACAGAGTTGTATCTTTTTCCCGCATCGATAAGGCTCTTTATGCTCACTTCCTGGGTTGCTATTTTCCCCTCGATCATATGCCAGTTCTGACAGAATTTGCATCTGAGATTGCAGCCCGATGTTCCGATTGAAAGTATCTGAGTACCGGGATAGAAGTGGTAAAGGGGCTTCTTCTCTATGGGATCAAGATGAACTGCGGCACATAAACCATAATGGGTAGCATAAAGTGTCCCTCCCCTGTTCTCCCTTATATAGCAAAACCCTTTTTTTCCATCAGCGATAACACAATTCTTCGGACAGAGCAAGCATTGGACAAAGCCCCTTTCCTTCTTAATATAATATTTTGCTTCAACCATCTAATTTACCTTTCAATATTTTATAAAAAACCTGTCAAATTCCCCCTTGTAATCTTCCCATTCCACATGAACCTTTGTCACAATGGCTGCCTCAGGACCCCTGTGGCACCACTCAACCATATTCTTCACACTCTCATCATCCCCTTCAAATACAGCCTCAACAGTTCCATCCCAGTTGTTTCTAACCCATCCTTTAATTCCGAGTCTATTTGCCATCTCTCTTGTGTGTGCTCTGAAATAAACACCTTGAACCCTTCCTTCAATTATCACATGAGCACGTATCAGATTCATAATATCACCCTATGATATCATCTTAATAAATTCCTCTTCCGTGATAATCCTGATCCCTAATTTTTTCGCCTCATCCAGTTTACTACCAGGTTCGGAGCCAACAACAAGGTAATCAACCTTTTTGCTCACAGATGGGGCAACACTTCCACCAAGCTCCTCCACCTTCTTTTTCGCTTCACTCCTTGTCATTCCTGATAGAGCACCTGTAAATACAAAGGTTTTTCCGGAAAGCACACCTCTCTTTTCTACCCTTTCACTCTTTATCTTAACACCAGCTTTTAAAAGTTTCTGAATAACCTGATTGTTTCTCTTCTCTCTGAAGAAATTATATATACTTTCTGCAACAACCGGGCCTATTTCTCTAATACCCATCAGCTCCTCCACACTGAGTTCCCTTATAACCTCAATACTTCCGAATTCCCTTGCAAGAACCCTGGCCAGATGTTCACCCACATTCCTTATACCAAGGGCATAGAGAAATTTTTCCAGTTTTGTTTCCTTACTTCTCTCTATTGCATTCAATATATTATCAGCAAGTTTTGATCCCATCCTTTCAAGTTTAAGAAGATCATCCTTTCTTAAAAAATAGAGATCAGCAATATCCTTAACTATACCTTTATCGACAAGCTGCGAGATTATCTTCTCACCAATCCCTTCGATATCCATCCCCTCCTTGCAACAGAAATGCTTTATGGATTCCTTAAGCTGCGCAGGACATGAAAGACCCCCCGTACACCGATGGGCTGCCTCCCCCTCTATCCTTATGACCCTGGCTCCACATTCAGGACAGGATTCTGGAAATACTATTCTTTTTTCACTTCCCTTTCTTTTTGAGACAATTACTGAAACAACTTCTGGAATCACATCACCAGCCCTCTGAACAACAACCGTATCCCCTATCCTAACATCCTTTCTTTTTATTTCATCCTCATTATGAAGCGTTGCCCTTGTTACTTCAACTCCGCCTATCTTTACAGGATCAAAAATGGCAACAGGTGTTACTGCTCCTGTTCTCCCAACATTGAATACTACATCCCTTATAACTGTTGTTGCCTGTTTTGCTTCAAATTTAAAGGCAACAGCCCATCTTGGTGCCTTACTCGTCGAACCCAGCCTTTCCTGAAAATCGATCCTGTTAACTTTTATGACAACACCATCTGTTTCATATTCCAGTTCCTCCCTCAGTTCTGCCATTTCTCTGTAATACCTTATCACCTCATCAACACCCCTCAGCAATCTGCTCCTACTATTAACCCTGAAGCCCCACTTCTCAAGTGCTTTGAGAAACTCCCAGTGCGTCTTGAACTTTATCCCTTCCACAACACCAGCTGCATAAAAAAATACATTGAGTGGTCTCTTTGCTGTTATCATGGGATCGAGCTGTCTTAATGAACCTGCAGCGGCATTCCTTGGATTTGCAAAGAGTGGCTCCCCCTTCTCACCCCTCCTTCTGTTCAGGATTGCGAACTTCTTCTTCTCCATATAAACCTCACCCCTTACCTCGAGGCGACGGGGAATCCTTATGGAGGAATCTGATTTAAGGACAAGTGGAACATCAGGTATGGTTTTGAGGTTGGATGTCACATCCTCCCCAATAAATCCATCCCCTCTTGTGGATCCAACCTTGAATACACCATCTTCATATACAAGTTCTACACCAACCCCATCCATCTTTGGCTCACCAACATATTCGATATGCTCCTTGTCTGCGATATTGAGAAACCTTTTGACCCTTTTATCAAAGGCAATGAATTCATCCTCATCGAATACATTATCCAGACTCAGCATGGGGATCGTATGGGGAATGGTGTTAAATTTTTCTGCTGGTGGGTGTCCTACCCTCTGTGTTGGGGAATCGGGTGTCTTGAGGTCGGGAAACCTCTCTTCAAGTTGCTGGAGTTCGATGACGAGTCTATCATATTCTGCATCGGAAATCGTTGGATCATCAAGGACATAATATCTGTAGTTGTGGTAATTTATAAGTTCCCTTAACTCCTCTACCCTTTTTTTGGCCTCTTCCCTCTCCATAAAATGTCACCCTTCTACACTTCCATGAAGCATATTTAAAATTTTAACCCCCTATACGGGTTTCATCAAGTCCAGGTATCTGTAAAAACTGTGGGAATACCAAATATATATATTTCGTTTCAAGCAGTTAAACCCTTCCATTGATAATATAAAGCTCTGCTATTAGAATTGATTGGTATGGATTTAACATTAAATCTCACTGTAGGGATAATTGGGGGCGGACCTGCGGGTTCATCCTGTGCACTGAGGCTGCTTAAAAATGCTGAGGAAAGACCGATCAATATCAAAGTGAACATCTTTGAAGGTAAGGAGTTTGGAACACATCACAATCAGTGCGTTGGTGTTCTTTCACCACCTCTTGAAGAGATTCTTCTCAAAGAACTCGATCTATCCCTTCCTTATGAAATTATAAAAAGGCAGATATTTGGATATCGTCTTCATTCAGATGGAAATGAGATCTTGCTTGTTGGAGAAGATAAAACCGGACCAACATATACTGTAAGAAGAGGGGAGCTTGACAGATTCCTTCTTGAGGAAGCCATAAAGAGGGGTGCCAATTTTTTCAAAACAAGAGTTACTGATATAGAGTTTGTTAATACGGGCAGGAGAAGAGAGGTGAGGATATACACGGAATCCGGTTTCTTCAAGGCTGATGTTGTTGTAGGTGCATTCGGTCTTGATGAAGCAATGCTTGGCGTATTTGAGAGGAAAACACCTTTCAGAAGACCAGGGAAATCCCTGAAAACCTTTATCACGAAGATTTATACGGAGAGAAGATTTATCGAAAGAAATCTTGGAAATATCATATACGCATTTCTATTCCCCCACTCCATCCCAAATATTGAATTCGGCGCGATAACACCGAAAAGGGACTATGTTATAGTCAATATTGCCGGGAAGAATGTAAATTCACATGACCTTGATACATTCCTTGAACTTCGAGAGGTCGTTGAACATCTTCCTCCCTTTAAAAAGGAAGAGCTGGATTACTTCAGCGGATCATTCCCAACATCTCCCGCAAAGAACACATTTGGAGATAATTATGTGATCGTTGGTGATGCGACGGGATGGCTGAGGTCTTTTAAGGGAAAGGGTATAAACACAGCAATAATAACGGGTATAAAGGCTGCAGATACAATATCAAAAAGGGGCTTTTCCCATGCTGATTTCCGCTATTATCATGATGAATGTATGAAGCTCCTTAAGGATTTCCACGCAGGGAACTCCATAAGGCTTTTTACGAAAATAATCTGCAGACTGCATCTTATGAATCCTATCATAGAGCTCGCAAAGGTTGATCCTATCCTTTATGATGCACTCTTTAATGCAGTCTCAGGGCATGAAACATTTGGAGAGATATTTAAGAAAATATCTTCACCAGATGTTATGAGAAGGACTGCATCACATTTACTTCTCTGGAGAGCAAGAAGGTTTGAAAAAGGAAGGGGCAATCAATGGAAGTCAAAACCAGAAGGATGAATGTAAGGGATATAGAAGACATCCTTAAAATTAATGAAAAGATAACAGGAAAACCGCACGAGGCATACTGGGAAAGTAAGATTGCAAGTTATATAAACAGGGATCCGCTTGCATGTTTTGTAGCTGAGTTTGAAGGAAGGATAGTGGGGTTTATCCTCGGTGAGATAAGGGGCTGGGAATTTGCAATCCCGAGATGCGGATGGCTCGAGATAATGGGTGTTGATCCATCCTTTCAGGGAAAAGGGATCGGCAGAAGATTGGCTGAGGCACTTTTCAACTATTTTATCGAAAACGATATTGATACAGTGATGACGATGGTAAATTGGAATGATGTCCACCTTGTTGAGTATTTCAGATCCCTTGGATTTCAGAGGGCGGATTTCATCAATCTCGTAAAGATCCTTAAAAAATAGAGAAACATATCAGGTTTAATTTACCTCCCTCAAAAGCCTTGCTGATTCCTCCGGCGATAAAGGATTAACAAAGAAGCCTGTACCCCATTCAAATCCACCTGAAATGGGAATCCTTGTTCTTATTTCAATATGCCAGTGATACCGTGGTTCATAGAAATTCTGAAGAGGTGTGGAGTGAAAAACAAAACTGAAAGGTGGATCCTTTAGCAGTTTCTTCAATTTACCAAAGGTATCTTTCATCACTGTTGCAAGCTCAAGTAGTTCCCCATCCTGGATCGAAGCAAAGTCAGGGACATGTGTCTTTGGGATAATGATGAGTTCAAATGGATATCGTGACGCATACGGGCAGAAAACAACAAAGCCCTTTGTTTCCATCACAATCCTGCTCCTTGATGAAATCTCCTGCTTGATCATATCACAGTGAACACACCTCTCCTTTCTCTGATAGTAATCTGCTGTGCCCCTGAGTTCCTCCTCAATCCTTCTTGGAACAATAGGAAGGGCAACAATATGAGAATGGGGGTGGGGAAGTATGGCAAGGCCTGGACCATGATTCTTTGCAATGACTATCTGCCGGAACCGAAGATCCTTTCTCAGATCTAACATTCGTTCCCTGTATGCATAGAGGATATCCTTTAAATGCTCGGCCGGCTTTGTTGCCCAGTCACCGGTATGATCGGGCATATCAATTACAATCTCGTGGGCACCTATTCCATTCATTCTGTCATATATCCCTTCACCCCTTCTGTCAAAATCACCCTCAATCCTCAGGAATGGAAACTTATTTGGGACAACCCTTACCTTCCACCCTTTCTGATCACGCCCTGTAGACATATCCCTTATCGCAAAGATCTCAGGTGGTGTTGCCATCTCCCTCCCTTCACAGAAAGGACACACCTCGATCTTCTCCTTTCTTCTCGCATCTTCAAGCAGATCGGTTATCTCAAGCCAGCTCTGCGATGCAATAACCACCCATCGGTGCAAAACAGGCTCCCGTCTTAATTCGGACATTTTTAATCCCCTTTATCTAATGATCTCATTTTTACTTAAATTAATCTATCAAAACACAGGTCAATTATCAAACCTACTGATTTCGTTTCCATTTTCCATTGACACTGTATATATTTTTGGGATAATAATAAACAAAAATCAATTTAAGGAAGAGATGGAACATATGCAAAGGATACTTTTTGCTGATCCCGATAAAAATTTAATCGATTTTCTTAGACCTTTCCTGAAATCAAAAGGCTTTGAATCTATGGGAACAGTTTCGGGAAATGAATTTTTAGATGTTATTGCAAGTCTGAACCCTGATGTTGTAATAATGGATCTTGATCTCGAGAATCCCTCAGCTATTGAAGTGCTTCATATAATCAAAAACGATGAAAAACTGAAATCAATTCCAGTAATACTAACCTCAAAGGGCAATCAGAGGGAACTGGTAAGGAAGGCGATGAGCGAGGGCGCTGATGATTATCTTGTAAAGCCCTTCTTTCTCGATCTGCTCTGTGCGAGGCTGCGAATAAATATAAAAATAAGGGAGATCCTGAAGAGCTCAGAGAAGAGGAAGAATCATCTTGAAGAATTAATTAAGGAGAAGGCAAGGCTCAAGGACTGTTTAATAAAGACAAATGCAATCCTTTCAAGTTTACTGCTCATTGATGATCCCTTGCTCGGTGGACAGCCACACTTCATAATGGAATATGCAAGATCAATAGCACAGCACTTAAAACTTGACGAAGAGACCATAGATGCTGTAACACTTGCCGCGCTATTTCACGATATAGGAATCATCGGTGTTGACAGGGAGATACTGATGAAAAAAGGTAAGCTTTCCGATGCAGAATTCGAAAGGATAAAGACCCATATAAGCACCTGCATTAAACTATTTGAGCATGTTGATTTCCCATGGAACATAAAGAAGATAATCTATCATCATCATGAGCGATTTGATGGAACAGGTTACCCTGAGGGAGTTTCAGGTGAACAGATACCTATTGGATCACGAATACTCGCAGTTGTCGATTCATTCTATGCAATGATTGCACCCAGACCATACAGAAAACCCCTTTCACCAGAACAGGCTTTTGATGAGATAAGGAAGAGGGCGGGTACTCAGTTCGACCCAAGGATTGTCTCTGCCCTTGAGGATGTAATTAAAGAGGACCAACTCAGGTTATCTATAGGGTTGAAGAAAAAGATACTCATTATCGATAGGGATCACAGGGAAAAGGCGATCCTTAAATTGAGATTGGTTAACGAGGGATTTGACGTCACATTTTGTGAAGGAATTGATGAGGCTATTGATAAAATAAAGGCTGAAACCCCTGATATCATCCTTTCGGAAACAGAGTTAAGCGATGGCGACTGCCTGAAGTTGATGAGGAGATTGAAATCTGATATTGCATCCGCAAATATCCCCGTTGTGATCTACACTTCCGATCCCTCATCTGACAAGAAGATGAAAACAATAAAAGAAGGAGCAGAAGATTATTTCACTAAAGACATTTCATGGGATGAATTCACAACGAGACTCAAATCCATCTTGAGGAGGTACAGGAGGAGTTTCGGTGTATCGGTAACACTTTCCGGAGGTGTGAGGGGAACGCTGGATCTCCTGTCCTTTGCAGATATGGTATATCTCTTCCACATGAGAGAAAAAACAGGAAAGATCACGTTAAAGGGAAAGAGGGTTGAGGGAGAGTGCTATTTTGAAAAGGGCAGGATTGTTCATGCACTGTGCGGTGAACTCACCGGAAGGGATGCATTCTTCCAGTTAATGATGGAGAAAGAGGGTGAGTTTTCCATAGAACATGACATAAAATCACCAGCAGTAACGATAAGTGGTGACTCAATCGAACTTCTCCTCGAAGGAACAAGGAGGATCGATGAAAGGGGTGTGCGTGCTTCATAAAAGGGAGATATTCAGGGGCAGGATAGTTGATCTCGAGATACATAGTGTGGAACTTCCAAACGGACACAGGGTCGATCTTGAAATTGTCAATCATCCAGGTGCCTCAGCCATAGTTCCATTTATAGATAGTGAAAATGTCGTCCTCATAAGTCAATACAGATATGCTGCAGGTGGTTTAATATGGGAAATTCCTGCGGGGAAGTTGTTGAAAGGTGAGGATCCTCTTGATTGCGCTAAGAGAGAGCTGAGGGAAGAAGTTGGATACGATGCACAAAGATGGAGAAAAATACACGAGATCTTCACAACTCCTGGATTCTGCAACGAACGGATCCATATATTCATGGCAACGGATCTTAAGCCTTGTAAGCAGCATCTGGATAAGGACGAAATCATCAGGGTCGAGGTTATTCCCCTGAAAAAGGCGATCTCAATGATTCTGAGGGGCGAGATCAAGGATGCAAAGAGCATTGTGGGCTTGACCACAGCCTATATCATTGCAACAGGTCTCAATAAGTAATCCTATCAATAACAGGCGCTCCACCATGAAAATTGTAACACCTAAAAATGGAGAAGATTCCGATTAAGGCCCCTCCCCTCCTTACCTCTAATAACTCCTTCGAATATCTATCAAATAGATCCTCTAAGGATTCCGGGAATCTGGAATCACCTTTTGTTACATAGATCGCATTCCAGCCCTTAAGCCCTGAAAAATCCTCCCAGAGATCATACTGATTCATCCTTCTTCCAAGATTTACGCAGTAGGTAACAGGATGGGATTCCATATAAAAGGCTAACTCACTTGATATGTTGTAATCATCACTGAAAATAAATACATTCTTTTCACCCATTGTTTCTCGGATTCGCGATACCTGCCTGGAAAGCTCCTTCCACCCTTTCAGTCTATTTGATATATTCAACTTCGGGTTTATCCCTGGATCCACATATTCTGAAATTATTGATATACTGTAGGCAAAAATAAGCATAATGGAAGCCAATACCAATGCAGAAATAGCCAGCAATCTTCCCCTGAAAGGGTTAAAAAATAACCCTTTTTCAACAAGCATTGCCACATAAATATATGCGGTAATATAACAGGGTGCAGGCCAGTTTCCCTGTGTTTTTCCATGGAAACTTAATAGAAGAAAGAACAGAAAGATTGGAAGTGAAAAGGAAAGCAGAAAGGCATCCTCATCACGCCTCCTCCATGAAAGATTCATAAATCCCTTCACCCATCCAGCGATGATCATGAAAAAAATTAGCGGTGACAGGAGAGCAATCTGCGAACCAAGGAATTCTGCAAAATATTTTGGAGCAAGTGTAAAGATCCCCTTCCCCCTCATTGCAAGTCCAGCTGTGTGTCTGAAAGAAACCCAATCATGTCTGTAATTCCAGTAAATAACAGGGCTCAGGATCATAAGCGCTATTATAATGGATAGCCACGGATGTGGATTTTTAATCATCCTCAAAAATCTTCCTGTTATTGAAAGATAAAGAATGGCACAGGGTATAAAGAAAAACATGGTGTATTTACTGATCAATCCTGCACCAATGGCAATGCCTGTAACTATCCACCAGAGAAGTTTTTCTTCACTCAATGCCCTCTTCATACTGTAAATTGCTAAAATCCAGAAGAAAACAAGAGGTATGTCTGTTGTCATCAGGATGGATCCACCAAAAAACATGGGAGATAACACAAAAGAAAGAAAGGAATAGATTGTTGCACGGCGAGACAATTTAAATTGTTTGCAGAGGAGAAGGAAGAGGACTGCACTGAGTGCTGAAAGGATGATCGCCCCTATCCTTACACCGATTTCATTATTACCAAAAATATAGGTGGACAGTGCAATTATATATGCAACCATTGGCGGCTTAGAATAGTAGGAAAGATCAAGCCGCCTTGACCACTCCCAGTAATGAGCCTCAAGCGGTGAAAGATCGAACATGCCCGACCGAACCAATCCAACATTGAAGAGGGCAAGGAGGAATATAATAATATACGGTATTGTAAAGAAGTTATCAGTTCTTTCCTGAAAACTGCCTTCCATTCCTGTATTCCGTAAGCGATGCTGTTACTGATCCTATAGGGATCCTCGCGGGTCCCACCTTCACCTTTATATTACTCCTCATCTTCATCGGAACCATACTGTTGTCCTTTGTCACCCATATAATTACATCGCCTGTGTCCTGAATTTTACCCTCGAATTTTGCAACAGGCTTTACCATATAGCAATCCACTTCTCCATTCAGTGTTTTCACTCTCTCCTCTCCCACAACGGAGACCTCGATCTCCCATACCTTGTTGCCCGCATATACGGAAAATGACAGTGGAGAGTCAGGGCTTATTCCCTTTGCCCTCATAAAGTAGAAGCTTGAAAGGATATCGTGGACATCAGGTTTTATATTGTATCTTTTTATCTTCTCTCCATCACCCTTCTTTATAAACTCTGTAGCCAAAAGTGATGACCTGTTGAAAATAACGGTCTTCTCCAGATCTTTCTTCCTTTCCTTTCTTATAACAATGCTTTTCATCGGGAGAAGTGACTCGATATCCAGATATGTTTCAATCCTATCCCTAATGCTGTATATCACAGAAAGTGCAGGTGAACTTTCGGCAATACCAACTATATGAATGGCATTCCTTCCCCTCATATTTACGGCACCTTTGACCTCCATAACAGCCCTTCCAGCATAGAGGCTCAACCAGTATACATCAAAAACCAGAACTTCGCCTTCGCCAAAGGGAAGATTTACCAACGCACGAGGCTGGGATGGATGGACTGATGGAAAAACTGCAGCGATACACACGAATATTAATAAAAGAATAAGCGCCTTCCTTCTCATTTATAAGGATAACCTTCTTGCAGTTGTTATAAATCCTGTATGTGCTACCATTCTGTGTTCAGGCCTGACGCTCTGCTCTGTAATATGCCAGTTCCTCATCAGGACCTCGAAGCTGGAGATCATCGTAAATTTTTCGTTCTTTTTCAGTTCAATACAGGTTCTCTGGGATTGAATTATTGTGGGGCTGTAACATAAGATGATACCACCGGGCCTCAATGCCTGAGCAGCTTCTGTAACGAGTCTCCATGGCTCCGGAAGGTCAAGTATGATCCTGTCAAGCTCCCTCTCCTCTATACCCTCATATATGTCCTTCTTCTTGACTATAAGATTGGCAGGCTTTCCCATAAAGGTTTCGATGTTCCTCAATGCCCTGGCAATAAAATCTTCCCTTATTTCATAAGAGAAAACGACACCTTGTTCACCAACAACCCTTAAAATTGACATCGTAAGTGCCCCAGAACCAATACCACTTTCAAGAACGCGAGCGCCGGGAAAGATGTCTGCCCACATAAGAATGATACCTATATCCTTCGGATATATTATCTGAGCGCCCCTTGGCATCTCAAGGATGAATTCGGAGAGGGTCGGGCGGAAAACAGCGAGTTTTATACCGAGTGATGATCTCACCAGAGCACCCTCATCCCTACCAATTATTGCATCATGCTCAACATATCCGCCGGAAAAATGAAATATCCCACCCTTCTTTAACCTCTGCATGTATCTTCGATCCTTCGCATCTATGAAAATTACAGTGTCACCTTCAGCAAGTGTCCTTGAATTCATTTCTGCACCTTTGTATGAGGGCTATTTCTCACTAAAGAACAGTAACTGCATGAATCTGAAGTAGTGGGATAACCGCATGTCGAACATTCCTTAAGAACCTCATCTTTTCTTTCAGACCCTTTTCTCTTAAGAAAGCCAAAGTAGAAGGCGTGCTTCGTTCCTGGCATCCGGCTCTCCAGATGATTTAATAGATCCTTGTAGATGAGTGTTGTTGCACCTTCTGAAAGGGGGCATTCATCTATGATATATTTAATATTTCTCATAAATACATATGCTGCAATCTCCCTTTCTGTAAGCCGGAAAAGCGGGCGAACCTTTTTGACAAGTTTTGGATGCGTTGCTTCAAGGAGTGGGCTCTGTCTTCTAAGCATATCATCCTGCCAACGAAGGATGTTCGCCATAAGCCTTGAGGCCTCATCGTCGAGATTATGCCCTGTGGCAAGAACATCAAAGCCATTCTCCACTGCAACCTTGTTAAAAATGTATCTCTTTACAATACCACAGATGGAGCAGGGGTTTCTGCGAATCCTTTTCGCCATGTGAGCTATTCCCTCATCCGGTGCATCAACAATGATCAGCTCAAGACCATTTGCACTGGCAAAATCCCTTGTCACTTCCATCGATTTCTCCGAATAATCACCTATCTTCAGATTGATATGAAGCCCGGATGCCCTGTATCCCTTCTTTATGAGTATATCCCACAGCGAAAGACTGTCCTTTCCTCCTGAAACTGCAACAAGGATTCTTGTATTTCTGTCAAACATACCAAACTGAAGGATTGCCCTCTCCACCTGAGTGCCAAAATATTCGATAAAACACCTCCTGCAAAGGTAAAGTCTGCTGTGAGGTATTTCCATTGCCGCTTTTTCACCGCACCACCTGCATTTCATAAAAAACCTCCTGATACAACCGGAATGATAAGAACTGTATCCCCATCCTCAACCCATTCATCCATTGTAATAAGCTCTCCATTCTTTGCGATAAGCCATGACTGTGGAATCAGGTCCAGTTCACGGAAGATATCCTTTGCCCTTCTGCCCCCTTTTATTTCAACCTCTCTCTTTGTATGGAAGAATATAACCTTCATTGATTAACCTCCACAGAAATTTTAGACGATCCATAATCCCTTCTCAAGGCGATTGCCTGTTTAAGATATAAAGTTGACATCAATGATAGACGCATATTTATAATTATCATGAGTTCTTACCGAATATTTGTTAAAAGGGGTCCTATATGGATGTAATCCAGTCAGGTAGATCAGAATTCCGATTTATACACCCTGATGAATTCAGGGTATGGGCAAGGGAAAAGAAGAAGAGAGAGCCTGTATCAAAGCTCATGTCTGAGAGGGAAGCCATAGAAAGATTTGTTAGCGATGGCGACTATATCGTTTATGATTTTTCCACACTAACGCGTGGTCCACAGGCACTCATAAGGGAAATTATAAGGCAGAGAAAAAACGACCTCTGGATAGGTGCGGAATTCACGTTACTTGAAAGCGCACTACTTACCGGTGCCGGATGTGCATCCCGGATTGATGTAGGATTCCTCGGTTATGGCAACTACATAGGGAAGGCCGTCTGCGAGGGAAAGGTAAAGGTATATGAATGGACAAACGGAGGGATTGCACTTCGCATACTTGCAGCAGCAAGAGGTGTTCCTTTTATGCCCACACGTGACCTGCTCGGTTCTGATAATATCACATATTCAGGTGCAAAGGTTGTCAGAGATCCTTTTACAGGTGATCCTGTATGCCTTGTTCCTGCGCTGAACCCCGATGTCGCCCTTATCCATGTTCATCAGGCAGATATCTATGGAAATGCGAGGATTTTCGGGACAAATCTCTTCGCGCTCGAGGCATCCATTGCATCAAAAAAGGTTATCATCTCAACGGAAGAGATTGTTGATCCGCTTGAATTCAGGAAAGAACCCATGAAGACAACGATACCATATTTTCTTGTTGATGCGGTTGTCCACCTCCCCTTTGGTGCCTACCCGGGCGCTATGCCTGCTCGTTATGAGCTTGATCTCGAACATATAGATATGCTCAATGCCATTGATAATGATGAAAAGATGCAGGCATATCTAAATGAATATATTTATAGCGTAGAAGATCATGAAGAATTTCTTCAAAGGAAGGTTGGATGGAAAAAGCTGAAAGAACTTATAAGAAGGGCAACGATAAAAGAAGGGTATCTGTGAAAATGGGATCGCTAAGATCTTAAAAGGAGTAGGGTATGAAAAAAACTATCGAGTTTACTGATACGGAATTTATGATTTCACTGGGGGCGAGACTGCTTGAGGATGGAAAGACCTTCTTTGTTGGATGGGGGATACCACAGGTTGTAGCAATCCTTGCACAGAGACTCTACACACCAAATATCGTTCAGATTTTTGAGTTTGGTGCAATAGGCCCGCAGTCACTGACACCATTTGTGAGGGGTACAATGGGAGGACCGCAAAATACATACAGATCACTCCAGTGGCTTAACATGAACTGGGCTTTTGCATACGCAGCAACAGGCTATATCGACTACGGTATGCTCGGAGCCCTTCAGGTGGATCACTATGGAAATATTAACTCCACAATGTTAGGCGGAACCTTTACCAGACCCATGAGAAGATTTCCCGGGAGTGGAGGTGGAAATCAGGTGGCCTCTTTCTGCTGGAAGACCATAATCGTTATGAAGCATGAGGGAAGGAGGTTTGTGGAAAAGCTTGATTTTATCACATCACCTGGTTTTCTGAGCGGTAAAGGTATCAGGGAAAAGGAGGGATTGCCCAGGGATACAGGACCCTGGAGGGTTGTTACATCGAAGGCGCTTTTTGGTTTTGATGATGAAACAAAAAGGATGAAACTCATTGGTGTGCTTAAGGGACTTGATCTGGAGGATATAATAAATGATATGGGATTCAAGCCTCTGATTGCCGAAAAGATTGAAGAGATACAACCTCCAACAGCTGATGAACTGAAGATACTCAGGGAAGAGATAGACCCATCACGGATAATAATCAGGGGGGAATTAATAAAGATGGAGGTTTGAATATAACCACCCTTTGACCCTTTATTATTTTAAGTGTTAAATTATAATTGATTCATGATAGATTTCCTACAGCAGAAGACCTCCCTTTTTAGATCGTTAAGTCTCAAAGTATCAATCTGTATCATTGCGCTGTTCCTTATATTTACCTCCATCTTCTTTTACTTTTTTTATACCTTTCACAGGGATCAGCTTCTCGAAAGCCTTCAGATATCCACGGAGATACAGAGCAGACTCATCCTTTATACTTTAGAACAGGCAATGCTTCTCAACCGTAGGGAAATCCTTCAGAACAGCATCGAGAATCTTCTGAGAGAGAGTGAAAACAAGATAGAAAGGGTCATGATCCTTAATAAAAGGGGGGAAGTGAAGGTCTCAAATGATGGTGCACTTCTCGGAAAGCGGATAGACAAGAATGATGCATCATGCATTATATGCCACAGATATACACCAGAGGAAAGAAGCAGAACCGTGCGCTTCCAGACATCAAGTGGAGAGATGGTTTTTAGAAATGTAAGCCCCATTTTTAATAAACCGCTCTGCTATGGATGCCATTCCCCTGCTGATAAGATAAATGGCGTGTTGATCCTTGATTATTCACTTGCACCAGCTGAAAGAATCCTCTCATCGAATATCAACAAGATACTGATGCTTACCGGATCCCTCATATTTGTAATCATGGTAACGGTCTATCTTCTCATGGACAGGATTATACTTCGAAGGATCAGGAGTTTCATAAAGGTCACAAAAAACATTGAGGAAGGTGATCTCCATGCAAGGGTAAATCTGGATGGTCATGATGAAATAGCGCACCTCGCAACACATTTCAATAAAATGGCGGAAAGTGTTTTTCAACTTATGGGTGAGGTTACCAGGGCCAAGGAGTATCTGGAGAATCTAATAAATAGCCTGAATGAAGGGGTGATCGTGCTTAATAAAGAATTAAAAATCATCGATGCAAATAGAGCTTTTGTCACTACTTGTGAACTCAAAAGGCAGGATATAATCGGGAAAAGATGCCCCGCGATTATTGAAGATGTGCTCTGCAAGGATAGACCACTTGAGTGTCCTTCATTAATAACCCTTGAATCGGGAACTGTTCAGACCAGGATAAAATCACTCAATATAAGGGGTGAGGAACGCTACTTCGAAATATCCTCATCGCCCATTATGGATGAAAAGGGCAATGTAATACATGCAGTTGAAGTATGGCGTGATATCACGCAGAGAAGGCAGATGGAGGCATACCTGAGCCACTCTGAAAGGCTTTCAACAGTCGGACTTCTTGCATCCGGGATCTCTCATGAGATAAATAACCCGCTTGCCTCGATATTAACATGCATTGAAGGACTTCAGAGAAGGATAAAAAGGATAGAAAGGCTCCCTTCTGAACTCAATGAATTTCCCCACTACCTTGATCTGATCCAGAAAGAGGTGATGAGGTGCAAGACAATTACGGAAAAGCTTCTCGTCTACTGTCAGAAAAGCCCCCATAGGATTCAGCCCATAGATATAAGAAAAATTATAGAGGATATAGTTTCACTTGTAAGATTTGAGGCATCGCGACACAGGACGGAAGTGCTGCTCAAATGGAATGCCGACATTCCATTAATAAAGGGTGAGGAATCACAGATAAAGCAGCTTTACTTCAATATAATCATTAATGCTATCCAGGCATGTATTGAGAATGGAGGCCGTGTCATAATTGAGGGTGGAATTGAGGGGGACTATGCAGTCGTAAAGGTACTGGATAATGGAAAGGGTGTAAGAAAAGAGGATCTGGAGAGGGTCTTTGATCCATTTTTTACAACAAAACCTCCTGGAACAGGCACAGGCCTCGGCTTATTCATAGCGAGAAATATTGCCCAAAACTACGGTGGGAGAATAGAGCTGTCAAGCCAATGGCAGCGGGGAACCACTGTAACAATCCGTCTTCCTGTTAAGACATTATCAACCCATGTAATTTAAATATTGGCAGGTTAAACATTATGGGTGAAAAAATAAAGGTTCTCATAGTAGATGATGAAGAGACATTCAGGGAGGTCCTGCAGAGGGAACTTACACTCTGCGGATTTGATACTACTTCGACCTCAGACTCCATGGATGCCATTGAAAGGATAAGTGAATCAAATTTTGACGTAGTTCTCCTTGATATCAAGATGCCCGGGTTGGATGGTATAGAATGCTTAAAAAGGATAAAAGAGCTGAGGCCAATGACTGAGGTCATAATGCTCACAGGCTATGGGAGCATTGAGAATGCAATAGCGTCAATGAAGCTCGGTGCCTATGATTTTCTTACAAAGCCCTGCAAACTGGATGAGCTTGAGGCCTTAATAAGAAAGGCAGGGGAGAAGAGAAACCTCATTCAGGAGAATATCGCTATAAAAAGAAGATTGATGAAGCAGGAGGGGAAGATTATCGGTGAATCCCATGCTATAAAGAAGATCCTGGAATTAGTGGAGATGATATCTTCATCCAGTTCTACAGTTCTTATCTGTGGGGAAAGTGGAACTGGCAAAGAACTCATTGCTAAAAAAATCCATGAACTCAGCGATCGAAGCGAAAAACCATTTATCGTTGTTGACTGTGCATCCCTTCACGAAAACCTTCTTACGAGTGAACTCTTTGGCCATGAGAAAGGTTCCTTTACAGGTGCAATCCAGCAAAAATATGGGCTTTTTGAAATCGCAGATAAGGGAACGATCTTTCTTGATGAGATCGGTGAGGTAACACTCCCACTTCAGGCAAAACTGCTAAGGGTCCTTGAAACAGGGACATTCAGAAGGCTTGGCGGGACAAGGGATATAAAGGTTGATGTAAGAATAATTGCAGCAACAAACCGCAATCTCAGAAAGATGGTGGATGAGGGCCAATTCAGGCTGGACCTCTTCTACAGGCTCAATGTTGTCACCCTGGAGATACCTCCACTTCGTGAAAGAAAGGAGGATATCCCTCTCCTTGTGGAATATTTCCTTAAGGAAAAGTCACCATCAAGATCAAAAAAGAGGGTAAGCAGGGAGGCAATGGAGCTCTTAATGCAATATCAATGGCCAGGGAATATAAGGGAACTTGAAAATATAATAGAGAGGGCATGTATCCTTTCAGGAGATGCAGATACTATTACGCCTGAATTTCTTCCGTTTGAAATAAGGGAGAAAGACAGACTCCTAAATAAACAGGAAGGTCTAAGACTCAGGGAGCTTGAGAGGAGACATATCATTGAGGTGCTCAGACTCTGCAACGGGAACAGGAAAAAGGCAGCCCAGCTACTTGGTATAAGTGAGAGGAGTATTTATAGAAAACTTAAAGAATTTTCTGTAAATGAAGAACCATGACAATTTGTCATGGTTCATGAAAATCTGACAGTGGAGCATACAGCTATACAAACACACTTTTAATAAAAGACTACTGACATTATGTCAGTCTTTTGTTTTTCCCCTATTTGATCAAAAATTTTTCCTTTAGTATTCAATAATTTATAGACAGTCTTCGTAGTCAGATTCTGGCATAAATCCAGCATTCATCGTTCTTGAAGGGGATTATCATGAATAGAATTCTAATCAAGATATTCTTACCCTTCTTAGCAATCTTTATCATCTCCATTACACTCATAAAAAGATCGCCAGCAATCTATCAGCCCATCAATTTCAGTCATAAAAAGCATATCTCACAGGGGCTGGAGTGTGAAGGCTGTCACGAGGGTGTAAAAAAGGGGATCCATGCTACACTGCCTTCCCTTCAGATATGCATAAACTGCCATCAATCCGCTATTACGGATAGCGGAGAGGAGGAGAAGGTCAGGGCTATTTATAACCAGGGGAATCTTTATCCCTGGAACAGAGTTTATAAACTATCTGATCACGTATTTTTCTCACACAGAAGGCATGTTGTTGCTGCAGCGATAGGGTGCGAAAGATGTCATGGGAATATGAATGAGCAGACATCTCCACCCCCAAGAGCGCTTTTTAAGATAACCATGGATGATTGCATGGACTGCCATTATAAACGAAAGGCAAGTGTTGATTGTATCTCATGCCACAGGTGAGGAGATCATGATATCGAGAAGGGATTTTTTGAAGATCGTTGGCCTTACCACCTTCGCAAGCGCACTTACCCCATATCTTATAAGGGAAACAGGTGCCTCTTCTTCAGTGAGAAATTCGCTTCCTGGTATAGAATCATGGGGGTTAACCACCTGTACGGGATGTCCCGGTGCATGTGGACTCAGGGTCAAGCTCGTAGATGGAAGACCTGTTCGTGTAGATGGAAATCCGCTGAGTCCCATAAACAGGGGAAGACTCTGCCCTGTTGGTCTGACAGAGCTTCAACAATTCTACAATCCTGACAGGCATAGGAGCCCCTTAATAAGAAAGGGATCAAGGGGGAGCGATAATTTTGAAAAAATAGGGTGGCAGGAGGCATATAAGCTACTCCTCTCAAAATTAAGTGAACTTAGATCCAGATCAGAGCCCCACAGGGTCGCCTTCCTTGATGGGGATTTTCCCAGCATAACAAAGCAGATAGTCAAAAGATTTATGGATGCATACGGTTCTCCCAATTATATAGACCTCAACCCCCTGAGCATCAGCAATGTTTCGAATGCAGTGCTCCTTACCTTCGGGAAAAAAAGCCTTCCAGCATTTGATATTAGAAATGCAGAGATCGTGCTATCCTTTGGTGCCCCGATCCTTGAATCCTGGTATGCACCTGTTCTCACCCAGAAGAATTTTGGATCATTGCGAAGGGAAAGAAACATAAGGGGTAGATTCATATATGTAGGTCCAAGATTGGGAACCACTGCATCAAAGGCAGATGAATTTATCGGTATCCATCCAGGCACAGAAGGTGCACTTGCCCTTGGAATGGCACATGTAATTATAAAGGAAGGTCTTTATGATAAGGATTCTGTGAACACCCATACCCACGGCTTTGATGAGTTCAGGGACCTCGTGTTAAGGAAATATTATCCTGATAGGATTTCAGCGATAACGGGTGTCCCTGTTATAGAAATCCTCAAGATATCAAGGGAGTTTGCTGCTGGAAAACCTTCCATAGCCATCCCCATGGAGGATATATCGCATTTCTCCGCTCGCCTTTACGACATCATGGCAATAATGGCTCTAAATGCACTTGTAGGAAATATAAACAGGGAGGGAGGTATATATATCTTTCATCACGATTATCCAGATCTTCCTTCGCCTGCAGTAAGGGATGAAATTTCAAAGAGAGGTCATTCGAAACCATCGGTGCTTGAGGCAGATGCGATGTATCCTGTGGAAACACACCCCCTCCTCCCATTTATGAAATGCGCAGTTACAGGAAAACCATATCCTATCTCCATCCTCCTTATAAGGGAAACAAATCCGCTTTACAGTTTTCCGGCAACAGAGGATCTTCTCAAGGCATTTGAATCTATCCCATTTATCGTGAGCTTTTCCCGATTTCTTGACGAAACCTCGATGTATGCTGACCTCATATTGCCGGATCTCTCACCTTTTGAGAAATGGGAGATTGCCTATCTTCCCAAGGTCGAGACCATGCTTTGTATGGGGATTATAAAGCCCGTTTTAAAGGCAACAGATGGTGCCTTATCAACCAGTGATCTCTTTTTAAGACTATCAAAGGACATAGGTGGGTCTGTGGCATCATCCTTACCCTGGGAAGATACGTATTCTACGATCCGATCACTTATAAAAGTCCTCTATGATGAAAGCAGGGGAAGTCCTTATGGTTCTTCCTCAGATGAAATACTTGAAAGGATACTTGAAAAGGCAGGACTGAAATTTCCTTTTCCTCCGAATTTTGAAGATTTCTGGAAGGAGGTTGAAGCAAAGGGTGGATGGTGGAACTTTATCCATCCAGGCGAAGAGACATTAAGATTTTTCACGCCATCTGGAAGATTTGAATTTCAATCCTCGATACTACGCTACAGACTTCAACATTATGGCATAAGGAAAAACGGAAAAAATCGATCTTCAATTGATGAGACCGTATCATCCCTTGGAATTACTGTAAAGGGAGAGGAACTCTTCCTCCCCCATTTTGAACCATTATCCGAAGAAGGCTTCTATCTTATTACGGAGCCACCCCTTGTTTTTCTGACAGAAAGGGCTACAAACAGACCCCATTTAATGGATATATCTGGAGAATATCCGAGGGAGTCATGGGAAAGCCTTATTGAAATTAATCCCTCCACAGCCCGGAGGCTTGGAATAAGGGAAGGGGATCTGGTTGTCATTGAAACTGCAAAGGGGAGGATAAAGGTGCCTGTTAAGTATAATCCAGGAATCCACCCCATGGCACTATTCCTTCCAACGGGAATGGGGCATAAGGCATATGGCAGATGGGCAAAAAACGTTGGGGTAAATCCTGCATGGATCATGTCATGGAATCCGGATCCACTTACAGGTTATCCACTGAAGTATATACACGGGGTAAAGATAAGCAAGGCTTAGGGGGTTCTTATGCCAAAGTGGGCCATGGTTATTGATCTTGATAAATGCACAGCCTGTCAGGCATGTACCATTGCCTGCAGAACAGAGAATAATATCCCCTTCTCAAGTCCTGAAGAGGCGGAGAAAGGAAGGGCAATACTCTGGATGGAGATGCTCACAATCACTGAAGGTGAATTCCCGCATCTGAAGAGAAGGATTATACCAAGGCCCTGCTTCCATTGCGATAATCCTCCATGTATAAAGGTCTGTCCTGTTGGTGCCACATATAAAAGCGAGGATGGGATTGTGGGACAGATCTATCCGAGGTGTATTGGCTGTAGATACTGCACAACAGCCTGTCCTTATACTGCAAGATACTTTAACTGGTATGAGCCGCACTGGAATAGTGAAATGGGTAATGCTGTAAATAATGATGTTTCTGTAAGACCCAAAGGTGTTGTTGAGAAATGCTCCTTCTGTCACCATCGCCTGCAGAAGGCAAAGGATAAGGCAAGGGCAGAGGGAAGGACCCTTCTTCCCGAGGATTATATACCTGCGTGCGTTGAGGCCTGTCCGAGTAACGCCATGTTCTTTGGTGATCTTGATGATCCAAAAAGCGTTGTATCCGAGCTTGCCAGAAATCCGAGGGCTTTTAGATTCATGGAGGATCTTGGAACCGAGCCAAAGGTTATATATCTCAGAGAGGGAGAGTAACATGACCACTCCTGAAATCATCAACGAAGATGCCGTTCTATTCGATCCAATTTTCAGGACCACACGACAGTTTTATGCAATTGTAATCATCCTTCTGGCTATTATAGGATGGGCTGTATTTGCATATCTCTGGCAGATTAAAAATGGGCTCGGTGTTACCGGACTTAATAGACCAATCTACTGGGGAATATATATAACAAACTTTGTTTTCTTCATAGGTGTCAGCCACGCAGGAACACTGATCTCTGCGATTCTGAGACTATCGCAGGCAGAATGGAGAAGGTCCATAACAAGAATGGCCGAAGTTATTACAGTGCTTGTGCTTTTCTTCGGTGTTGGCAACATTCTTATTGATCTTGGAAGACCTGACAGGCTTTTCAACGTTATAAGGCACTCAAGATTTCAATCTCCACTTTTGTGGGATGTAACAAGTATTACAACATATCTTACAGCAAGCACCATATACCTTTATCTTCCATTGATTCCCGATATCGCACTTCTAAGGGATCGTGTTACTGGATGGAGGAGATGGATATACAGCGTGCTTGCACTTAACTGGAAAGGAACAGAAAAACAAAAGCATATTCTTGAATGGGCAATATCCATAATGGCTGTTGTTGTTATCCCAATTGCTGTTTCCGTTCACACAGTTGTTTCCTGGGTTTTTGCAATGACAGTGCAGCCCATGTGGCATTCAACAATCTTTGGTCCATATTTTGTGGCTGGAGCTATTTTTTCAGGTATAGCCGCAATCATTACTGCTATGGTTATCATAAGAAAGATATACAGGCTTGAGGAATATCTAAGACCTGTTCACTTCAACAATCTCGGAATACTACTTCTCGTTATGACATTGTTATGGTTCTATTTTACATTTGCAGAGTATCTAACAACATATTATGGAAATGAACCCTTCCATATGACTGTCTTCTATTCAAAGGTAACGGGCAAATATGCACCACATTTCTGGGCAATGGTCATCTTCTGCTTTGTTATACCCTTTTCAATCCTTTGCAACAGTAAAACAAGGACAATAACTGGAACATTTATAGCATCGATTTCAGTAAATATCGGTATGTGGCTTGAGAGGTTTACAATAGTTGTTCCATCCCTTATGAACCCAAGACTCCCGTATGAAAGGGGGATTTATAACCCTACATGGGTTGAATGGTCGATAATGGCGGGATGCTTTGCCGCATTTATCCTCCTGTATATGCTTTTTACAAAAATGTTTCCAATTGTATCCATATGGGAGGTAAGGGAAGGAAGGGAAATTGCTGTTGATGAAACCGTGAAGCGTATAGTTACATACTTTCCATCCGAAAAGGCAGTGATCTCCATAAATCCAAAAGAAAAACCCCAGGGAGAGGATTTATGATCCCATCAAAGGAGAAGGAAATAATCCATGCCTTTCAGTTTCTTATATATATCCTCTTTTGTATTTTTGCACTATTCGTTATCCTTTGGATCAGCAAATCCGTCTACAGTGCATGGATTTACAATGATGCCCCCATTACAGCAACAGTAATTGGGGTTGTAATTATCCCACTCTTTATACTTTTTATAATCCTTGTATCAAGGGTCTTCTGGGCACTTGTAAGAGAAGATCGTAGCCCTGGATCTGATGAAGGAATAAGGAGGATTTAATGAAAAAGGTAATCTTAATGATCCTCTCAATCATGATTACCGGATCATTTATATATGCAAAGGATCAATCCTATCAACTGCCAGGTGATGTAAAGAAGGGGTGGCAGGTATTTTACAGTAAAGGCTGTATAAAATGTCACTCCATCTGGGGAGAAGGCGGAAAGGAAGGACCTGATCTCGGTGGCGAACCTCCCTATCCGCTCACACAATCGCAAATAGCCGGGATTATGTGGAATCATGCACCAAGAATGTGGGAAAAGATCAAGGAGAAAAACCTCCAGTTCCCAACAATCAGTGAACAGGAGATGGCGGATCTATTCTCATTCCTTTATCTAATAAGATATGTGGATGAACCGGGTGATCCTGCACGTGGGAAAAGGGTGATGGAGAGCAAAGGGTGTGTGAAATGCCATTCTCTTGGCGAAAGAAAACATTCCATAGGTCCTGATCTGCGTAAATGGTCATCCCTGACAAATCCTATCCTGTGGGCCCAGCTTATGTGGAATCATGCCCCAAAGATGGCAGCGGAGATGAAGAAGATAAATCTTAGATGGCCAAAATTTGAAGGAAGGGAGATGACGGATCTTGTCGCCTATATCAGGAAGAAGGGTGCATCAACAGAAAAGGTGTTTCTCAATCCTGGTGATGCACAGAGGGGGGAAAAGCTATTTGCAGAAAAGGGGTGCAGTTTCTGCCATGCCATCAAAGGAAAGGGGGGTAAGATTGGGCCTGATCTCGGGATAAGACACCCTTCCGCAAGAACCCTGGGTCAGATGGCAGGTCTTATGTGGAATCACTCGCCTGCAATGTGGGAGGCGATGAGGGAGGCACACATAAAGAGACCCACACTGGAAGCACAGGAGATGGCTGATATAATTGCATACCTTTTTACAGTGAGATACTTTGATGAACCCGGTGACATACGTGAAGGGGGTAAGATATTTGAAGAGAAGCACTGCGCAAGATGTCATTCATTCGGAGGGAAGGAAAAGAAGAGTGCGCCAGATCTGGCAGAGCTAAAAAGGGAATTATCACCAATTGTGATTGCAACTCTTATGTGGAACCACGGTATAACCATGCTGGAAAAAATGAAAGAGATGGAACTCCAGTGGCCCCTATTTCAGGGAAAGGAGATGATAGACCTCATAGAATATCTTAATAACCGTGTAAAAAGGGAGGTAAGATGAAGAAGATTCTTACAGTATCTTTATTACTTTCAGGAATTTTTATGCTCTTTCATATAAGCCCTGTTCGAGCAAAAGACAGGGGAGGAGGTATCTTTGAAAAAAGTGGCTATTGTGGTCAATGCCATCAGGAGATCTACAAAAATTGGAAGAACTCACTTCATGCACTCTCCTTTCAGGATCCCATTTTTTATACGGCATACCTTGAAGCCATAAAGACATCCCCTTATAAGGCAAAAAAGACATGTCTTAAATGTCATGCACCTATTGCATTCCTTCAGAATGATCTGGATTTAAAGAAGGATAACTCAAGGGAAGGTGTAAGTTGTGACTTCTGCCACAGGATAAAGGATATAAATCTTGGATCCAGCTTCCCATTTTCTATAACAACCGATAACACAAAATTCGGACCATTTAAAAATAGAAAGTCCCCTGTTCATAAAACCTCCTATTCTCCGTTACATAAATCGTCCCTGTTGTGTGCGGGATGTCATGAATACAGGAATGAGAAAGGTGTTCACATACTCAGCACCTTTTCTGAATGGAAAGAAAGCTACTATGCAAAAAATAATATCAACTGTCAGGAATGCCATATGCCTGCCGTAAGGGGAAAGATTGTTTCTGAGAAGGTCAAGCCTGTATCTGATGAAATGATAAATCTTCATGAGGTTTCAGGTGGGCATTCCATTGAACAGCTAAAAAAGGCGGTCAGAGTGGAAATCATAGATGTCCAGAGAAACCGCAGTAATCTCATCGTCAGGGTAAAAATTTCAAATATTGGCTCCGGTCATAAGGTGCCAACGGGACTACCTACGAGAAAGCTTATACTTGCATTCGAGGCAAAAACTCCAAGATCCGTATTATACAAGGAAGAGAGGACATATCAAAAGATTCTTGTTAACAGCAAAAATGAAATTATTGAGCATGATCCTGACTTATTCCTTGCAAGTGAAAATATATTTTCCGATAACCGGATCGCCCCGAAGGAGGAGAGGATAGAGACCTTTACATTCAGCGCACCGGACAATGAAAGGATTAATCTATCTACTAAGGTATACTATCTCTACCAGCCCTATGTCCTTGAAAGGATTAATATGAAGATCGATTTCTCAAGCGATGAGAAGATTATAAAATGATTTATCCTATACTTTGATCGCTCCTGATAGAGTATGGTAAAATTTCCACATGCTGGGGTATCATACAGAAAAGAGCGAGAGAACGCTCATCTACACGCTCCTAATATCAATTCTAATTCATATCCTGTTTATAATGATCCCATTTAATCCGCATTTTCCCCGATCCCCATCCACAGATACATTAATTGAGCTTGAACTCATGAGTCCAAAGATAAAGGAAGCATTAACTCAGGATGTTAAAAAAGAGGTCATAAAGGAGAGGTTTGATCGAAAACAGATTGTTGCACCCTCACAGACGGAGAGGGAGGAGGAACCTGAAAGAAGTAGATTCCTTAGCGAGAGATCCAGCAGAACACAGAGGGAAAGCGTTGCACTCGGAGATCCATTACCAGTGCAGAGAGAGAAGAAATCTGGGCAGGAAGCACAAAAGGGATCGGAAGCAATAAAAGAAAGGTCACAGGGAGAGAAAAAATTGGAGCTTTCACCATCAGGAGAAGTAATTGCGAAATTTTTAAAAAAATCGGAAAAGAGCTCTGACCAGGGAAAGGGTTTGAGTCTTGAAAAGAAATCACCACCCTCACCTGAAGAGCTTATTGCAAGGGCAAGAACGGAAACACCAGGAACAAGGGATTATCTGCCGGGAATTCCAAAAGGGGAGATAACACTCCTTAATGCAAAGAGCTTCAAATATGCAAGCTTTGTGAGGAGGGTGGCATACAGGGTCTTCGATAATTTCATCTCATCACTTAAAAGACACAACCTCATGGAGAATGAAGTCCCATCCCTGAGAAGCTATGTATGGATAGAAGCCATAATGGACAGATATGGGAATTTCAAGGATGCCCGCATAATAAATCCATCAGGCTCCGGTCTCTGGGATCAACTCCTTTTAAAAGCATCAAAGGAAGAGATATGGGATTCTAACCCTCCATCCGGGGCTGAGACAGCAGATGGTAATATCCACTTCCTCATAGGAGCAAACAGGGAGCTTCTTATCGTTGGACTTAAAGAATAGATTATTTTTTTATCTCCGCAACCAGGGATCTATAACCTTCTGCATCCATAAGTTCATTTAATTCTGAGCTATCCACACCATCAATCCTTATCAGCCAACCCTTTCCATAAGGTTCCTCATTGAGCCATTGTGGATTGTCAGGCAGCTCCCCATTTATCTCAACGACATCTCCCGATACAGGAGCAATAAGATCGGAAACAGCCTTCACAGATTCAACAACACCAAAAGGCTCACCTCTGTTTATCCTCGCACCAACCTGAGGAAGCTCAACATAAACAACGTCGCCAAGTGCATCCTGGGCGTAATCAGTAATCCCTATTCTGTACCCATCACTTTCAACCTTTACCCATAGGTGATCCTTTGAATATTTTAGATCAACAGGAAAATGCATCATCCCCTCCCTCTGGATTTTTTATATTCCTGCCTTTTCCAGGACCTCTATTACCCTCTCCTCATCCCCTATAGCCATTAAATGAACACCGTGAGCAAAATCCCTGAGCGATCTTACCTGCTCGGATGCCCATCTTATAGCATACCTCATGGGGTCAGAAGAATTCTCCAGATCCCTTATAAGAGATTCTGGAACTTTTACACCAGGTATCCTTTCATTCAGGAAATGGGCCATCTTTACGGATTTTATAAGAAGAACGCCCGCCATTATCTTCACAGGGTATGAAGAGGCATACCTGTAAAACTTTTCAACCTTCTTCAGATCAAAGACTGCCTGTGTCTGAAAAAATACCGCACCAGCTTTTATCTTCTTTTCAAATTTCATGAGCTGCAACTCTACTGGCTCCGCCTCAGGTGCAACAACCGCACCTGCAACAAAGTCTGTTCCCCCTTTGAGTTTCGTTCCCATCATGTCATAGCCTTTGTTGAGGGATGATATGATCTGAAGGAGATGAACAGAATCAACATCGAAAACCGGCTTTGCCTCCTTGTGATTTCCGAAAATAACATGATCACCTGTTAATGCCAGCACATTTCTTATACCAAGAACCCATGCACCGAGAAGGTCTGACTGGAGTGCGAGTCTATTCCTATCACGACATGTTATCTGAAATATTGGCTCAATGGATTCCTGAACAAGGAGGGCAGAGGCTCCAAGGGAGCTCAATCTCATGACAGCACTCTGATTGTCTGTAATATTGATCGCATCAATATATCTCTTGAGAAGTCTCCCTTTCCTTAAAAAATCATTGATCTCAGTCCCCTTTGGAGGACATATTTCAGCAGTAATTATGAAATCCTTATTCTCCAGTGCTTCACGAAAAGTCATCTTTCTACCTTTAGATGCTTTACACGGCTTTTGATGGAATGGTCAGCAGGAGGAAGGATTCTCCTTATAATATCCAGCTCGCCTCTTGCTTTTAATCTCTTGAACGCAGATATCCATGCACACTCCCTTCCATCACCGATCTCGCACTTTTCGTCCTTTATTCCACCGCATGGACCATTTATCATATGCTTAACGCACCCCGTAATTACACATATTCCACCTGTGTATCCAAGCATACAGTTTCCACACATACTGCACTTCTCTTCAAAATGTCCATATCTGAGAGTTGATGCAAGAAAAAGACTATTGCACCCTGGATATACTGGATGAGTAAGAAGCGAGGCAGCTGTTTGAACCCCTGCTCCACAGGACATAATAATGCTTGCCTCTGACAATTCCAGCTGCCGTGAAAACTTTTTAATCTCTCTCCTGGTAAGCAGTAGATGGCATGGCTCCTTGAGAACCGCTGTTCCTGTAATCTTCTTTCCCCTTGCCTCAAGCTCCCCTGCTATTGCCTTAACCTCATCCTCCCCACCACTCTGCGAAAGGGTTGCGCACTGCGAGCAGCCAAAGATAAAGACCCTTTCTTTACCCTCAAGGTACAGAATGATCTCTTTCATGGGTTTCTGGCGTGTTACTATCACCTCTGTGACCTCTGCATAATGAAGGCATCAAGCGTATTTGAAAGGAGCATTGCAATCGTCATAGGCCCAACACCCCCAGGAACAGGTGTTATAGCTGATGCCTTCTCCTTTACCCTTTCAAAATCAACATCACCTATAAGCCTTCCATCCTCAGTTCTCGTAATACCAACATCAATAACAACTGCACCCTTTTTTACCATATCCTCTTTTATTATTCCAGCCTTTCCTGTTGCAGATATCAGTATATCAGCCCTGAGTGTCTTCTCCCGTAGATCCTTACTCCTTGTATGACAAACCGTGACAGTAGCGTTTTTGCTTATAAGCATAAGTGCAAGGGGCTTTCCCACGATGTTGCTTCTTCCCACAATTACAACATCCTTTCCCTCAACTGATATGCCGTAGTGTTCAAGGAGCTTCAGGATACCAGCAGGAGTACAGGGCTGAAAGCGTGGCCTCCCAAGGAAAAGCCTTCCAATATTTTCTGGGTGAAAACAATCTACATCCTTCTCAGGTGATATATGCTCTATGATTCTGTTTGGATCGAGATGGGAGGGAAGGGGAAGCTGGAGAAGGATACCGTTTATATCATCCCTCCTGTTCAGCTCCTCTATACACTGGATCAATTCCTTCTCACTGCAGGTCGCTGGGAAATACCTCTCAACCGAGTATATTCCCACATCCTTACATGCCTTCTCTTTTCTGGTTACATAGATCCTTGATGCGGGATCATCGCCAACAAGTATAACTGCAAGTCCAGGTGGTGAAGGTAGGGCTGAGATGAGCCTTTCAATCTCTTCCCTTATACGGGATGCTATCTTCTGAGCTACAACTGTTCCACTTAGGATCTCGGCCATTTATCCGAAAATGCCTTTCACTTTTTCTCCTCACCGTTTTTATGGCTGCTTTCCTTTGGCTTCTCCGAATCCTCCTTCTCTGCCTTCTTTCTCTTCTCTGAATAGTCGGTGAGATACCAGCCCGATCCCTTCAGTACAAAGCTCGAAAGGGATATGATCCTTTCCACTTCTCCCGCACAGTAAATGCAGTTTTTTATGGCTTCCTCATTAATCTTCTGAATGACCTCGTAAACCTTCCCGCATTGCTTGCACTTATACTCATAAATAGGCATCGGACAAGCACCTCCCTTATTGATCTCAAAAACAATACATTATTTTAATTATTTGCAAATTGATAAATCAAGCCCCAATTGGCAGTCAATCCCTGAAATAAGTGCATAATACATATCTCCATGGCAAATCCCTCATGGCAGTATTTAAAGCCCTTCCGATTCGCATAAATTTTATTTGCGCCTTCAAAGGGGAAGGTTGAACTGGATCTTATAAGTTTTAATTAGCCCTGGCCTTAATCATCACAATCTTTCTTCTGCTCTTCTCACCATGCAGAATTCTTATTTGTTGCCTTTTTACACCAAAAGTCCGTGAAAGGAGATCAATCACTGCATTATTTGCCTTTCCTGAAACGGGCTTCTCCTTTACATACACATCCAGCCATCCATCCCTTTCTCCTCCTATGCTCTCCTTTGAGGAGGAAGGATGCAGGTGAATTTTTATAATGAAGCCCTCTTCCATTGATTCACATCCTTTTTTATTATCTATTTGAGTTTGTGCAATTTCATCTGGCGTTTCCAGCATAAAAGAAGTTCAGTCGAAGACAGAATTTGGATGAATACCGCTTCCCTCTTCATCTTCAGAATTCTCCTGGTACTTACAGAGGAGCAAAGTTTTTTAAAAAATTCATGTTTCAAGACCTGGCTCCTCAATTTCCTCATCTATCCTAAATTTTTTAATCTGATATCGAAGAGAATCATAGCTAATATTTAACAACTTGGCTGCCAAAGCCTTATTATACCTTGCTCTTTTAAGTGCCTGAATAATCAGATCCTTCTCTAATTCTTCCAGCGATATACCTGTTTCGGGAAGGATAAAACGAGAGCTATCCTTTTTATAATCTTTGGTATCGAGCCCTACTTTTTCCGTTAGCCAGTTTGGAAGATGTGATGGAAGTATCTCTTCTGCTGTTTCAAGAACAACAAGTCTCTCGATAAGGTTTTTGAGTTCCCTTACATTGCCCGGCCAGTAATAATTCTTAAGGATATTCTCAGACTCACGGGAAAAACCCTTAATATTCTTTTTGTTGTATTTAAAGGAAAATTGTTCCAGAAAATACTTTGCAAGTATCGGGATATCCTCTCTCCTTTCCCTCAATGGGGGTATATGAATATAAAATGTGCTAATCCTGAAGAAGAGATCATCCCTGAATACTCCACTTCTTACTGCTTCTTTAAGATTCCTGTTCGTTGTAGCTATAATTGTTACATCTACAGGGACTTCCTCATTTCCACCGAGACGTCTTATACTCTTTGTTTCTAATACACGCAACAACTTACTCTGAATTGAAGGTCTCATTTCACCTATTTCATCGAGAAGTATAGTTCCACCATTGGCCATCTCAAATATCCCCTTTTTACCCGTCCTTGCATCTGTAAATGCACCTTTCTCATATCCAAAAAGCTCACTCTCAAGCAATGTCTCTGGCAGGGCTGCGCAGTTTACAGCAATAAAAGGGATCATCCGTGATCTATGATTTCCATCATACATCAGTTTATGAATATACCGCGCCATAAGCTCCTTTCCTGTCCCGCTTTCTCCTGTTATAAGAATATTTTGAACCCTGGCCTGTGCAAGTTTTTTTGCCTTTTCCTTCAACTGTTTTGTTATTTCAGACTCACCGATAAATTCATCTTCAAAAATCGTAGAAGCAATCGTTCTGTGATATTCCAGTTCATTTTTGAATTCTTTATGTCTTATCAGTTTGTCTATTACTACCTTAATCTCTTCCATGCTCACAGGCTTGGTAAGATAATCTGCAGCACCAAGTTTCATAGCCATAACCGCAGTTTTTGCAGTGTCATCAGCGGTCAGCATTAAAAATTCCGTAGATATATCCTGTTCTTTTAGTTCTCTGAGTAGATCAATCCCGCTACCACCTGGAAAATTAATATCTAATATCACAATATCAGGCATAAATCTCCATATCTTACTTAATGCACCTTTTATATCAGTTTCAGATTTAACTTCGTAACCTTCGTCGATCAATACCCTCTCTAACATCGATACTAACAACTCATCATCATCGATAATTAAGATCTTTTTACCCTTTCTCATTTCACATCTTCTATTTGATTAATAATTTTTTGTTACAGGTAAAATAATCCTGAAAATTGCACCGCCCTCAGCCTTGTTTCCGGCAACAATCGAACCTCCCATCTGCTCGATCAACCGTTTACATATGGATAATCCAAGTCCCGTCCCTTTTCTCTTAGTTGTAAAAAAGGGTTCAAATATCTTATCTATTAACTCTTTATCTATACCTTTACCTGTATCCGATATGTCGATATTGATCGAATTTGTGGCTTCATCATATAACGTATCTACATATATTTTACCACCATCAGGCATGGCATCCATAGCGTTCAAAAAGATATTCAGCAGTACCTGCTGTAAAGCCATTGGATCAGCAATTATCTCGGGTATATCTTCCTGTAAATTCTTTATTAATTCCACTTTTTTATGTTCATTTTTGTCATGGAAGAATACAGATATGGATTTATTAACAATATCATTTACATTTAGAATGATCTGTTTAGGTATGGGCGGTCTTGCAAAACTGAGAAAATCTTTCATCAACTTCTCTAAATGCAGTATTGAATAAACTACCCTATTTAAAATTTCTTTCTGTGTATTGGAAAGTGAGGGATCTTCAAGTAGATACTCTATAGAAGCCCTGATCCCTGCGACAGGATTTTTTATTTCATGGATAAGTCCTGAGGCGAGTTCACCCGTGATCCTTAGCTGTTCTGTTCGCTGTAAATTTTCTATATGCTTTACTAATGATGCCGCCATCTCATTGAACGATACAGCTAACTCCCCAAATTCGTCTTTCAATTTTGGAATCCTGTGGTCTAATTTACCTTCCTTTAATTTTTTGGTGGCATTGATCAGTTCATTAATTGGTTCTGTAAAATTCTTTATAAACAGAAGGGATACAAATGTAACGATAATAGGTCCAGTAATTATAAGTAAGAAGAGGATCTTCTTGGTAGTAACCATCTTGTTAAGGGTAGTCATGGTTCTCTCTTCAAGCCTACTGGCTGTAATGGCTATCAATTTATCGACCTGGGATATAAGTTCATTACCTTGCCTCAATGTGCTTTCCTTTTCTAATGCAAATTTTTTTTGATTGGCTCTTATTATTATTAGCCTCTTTATCCCCTCATTGTATTTTTCAGTCATTTCTCTTAATCTCTCTAACTTCTCTGAGGTAGAACTTGAGTGGTGACAGGTAAAGCAACTTTCGAGAGATTTTAACATATTACCTACTTTGATCCCGAAAGAATCAAGATTTTTTGTATAACGAGGATCTATTGCAATAAGGCTGGACTGAACCTTTTGCAGTTGAATTAAAAAATGTTCCCTCATTATCTCTGCTTGATGAAACATTATAAGTCTATCAAGGCTTGATATTCCCCTCTGTATGAGGATAAATATATAAATACCGCTTATAAAGAAAACCGTACAAAAAATAAATGAACCTACTACTATCTTCTTTCTCATTGTTCATTCCTGTAGTTATAACGGGATAACCCAGTGCCTATATCGTGTGCATATTTGAAAACAGGCTCATAATCCCGATTTTGAGTCTCAATAAAACTCTTCTTCCCGAATTTGTCCAGTATGAATTTTTTATCACTATTTGTTAATCCATAGAATAATGTATTTCTTATTGCCCTTATGTCTGCCTTTGTGTTAAGTAAAATACAGAAACCATTCCTGCTGGTTCCTGCAAAATAGGTATCTTTTACATACCTTCTGTAATCTTGGATACCTTTTTTCCTAAAATATCTGTTACCCATCATATCCTTCGAGGTTTTAATTCCACCCTCCTTTTTAACAGAGATTATACCGTAATGCACGGATGACCCACCCCTCCCCTCAGACCTTATCCATGCCTTATCATAGGTTCTGAATGAACTAAAGCATGAATATATCCCGGATTTACCATTTCCGTACAAAAATTTAACATTGTATATCCTATGCAAAGTATTATATATTATTTCCAATTTGTCAAATACCAATATCTACCCTCAAATCTGTGAAAGGGAATCGGACTCCAGGCTATTGAGGCTTTATGCGAAAATGTATTATACCTTCCATGGAACTTTTGTCACAATTCACCGAAACAGAAATTGTGATATCCACTGTTATAACATATATTTTTATGCATGCTTTATATCTCAAAATATCATGATTGGTATAAAAATTTGCTAATCCCAGTTGTGGATATTTAGCTAACCCGTATTGATCCTCCACCTTGGGACTATTTGCAAAGTATCTGAAACAGTTTCATTGTTGAAGGGTTATGTTCCACCGGTTCCCATATAGGTGCTTGACTTGAAAAATCCATTACAACTCTATCCTCTTTTATAATCCTTATTTCACGTATCACCTTATTGTAACAATCAATTTCAACAAGAGTTCTTGTGACAGATGCATTATCACTGATCACTTTGATCCATACAGTTATGAGGTGGTTTCCTTTATATATTATACTTGCCCTATCATAGAAAAACCTCTCTCCCTTTTCGTTGTTGGCAAAATTCTGCCAATCCTCAAATGATGACCCTGCGGTATGAGCCGAGAAAAACATAAGAATTGAGGAAAAAAAGACCATAATCAGCTTTTTAAATATCAACATTTTAGCTGAGGATTTTCATAATTTTCAGAGTTACTTTATCACCTGAAAGATCTGTATCCTGTTATTATCCCTGTCGGCAATAAATAAGAATCCATTTTTATTAATACAGATCTGAGCAGGATATCTGAGCTGCCCTTCCTTCCATCCATAAGCGGCAGCATGTGCGATAAAATTTCCATTCTTTCCAATTATTGCAATGACTCCATCATTTCGGTCAACTACAAAAATTATTCCTTCGTTGTCGACTGTGATACTGGTGGGAAATTTCGCATAATCAGAGAAATCATTTGACAAAGGACTGAAAAGAGCGGGATCCTTTGCCGTGGTATAGATCATCTTATTTACTGTGTCAAGAAGATAGATAACACCCTTCGAATCCACCGCCAGATCTGAGATAAAACCGTAATTTTCGGGAAATGGTATTTGATTCCGGACCTTTCCTGAAGGGTCAAGAATTAAGACCTTTCCACCCGATACATCAAGAATGTATACATTATCATTGTTGTCAAGTTTAAATGTCATCGGTATCACTTCAGCACTACCTGATAGATCAGAGATTTCCAGATAACCCTCAAATTTCCCTATTGGTGATATCATGGCAATCCTTAAATTTTTCGCATCAAGAACCAGCGTTCCTCCTTTTGAATTTACATGAACACTAAGGGGCCCTACCAGTTCCGGTATCTTCCACTCTTCTCCTCCTGTAACAGTTCCTCCCTGATTAAGGGTAAAACGAACAAGGCGATTATTTTCAGTATCTGAAACAACAAGAATATTCTCTGAACACCCTACTCCCTGCGGCATAAAAAATCCATTTCCCTTTGAATCAGCATAAATAGAGATAACGTGCCGTACCTTTACTGTCTCCGAAGAATAGACCCCTTGTGAAAAAATTAGTAAATTAACAAGCAAAATAAAGCCCGTAAATCTCTTCATCATTATCTCACCTCTTATACTCTACATGACACTGTGTGCACAGGTCGATCTGCGATTCCATATAGAACATCCTCTTAAATGGTGTTCCATGTGATCTGTGACAGCTTAGACAATCAACACGCAGGTTTTTATTCCTTTGATCAATAGCCTTCTCTCCAATTGGATGCGTTGTATGACTCTGCCATCTATGACACATGGCACAAACCTCTATAATCGAAGGCTGGGTTAAAAGATAACTACCATTTGCAGCATGAGGGGTGTGACAGATAATACAATTTCCATTCTTGATGGGTTCATGTTTTACAAGGGATCTTTCCAATTTTCCCATGGTATCGGAATGGCATCTTCCACAAAGGTTTCCAGCCTTCTCCTTCAGCAATGCCTTCTCCGTTGATGCATGTGCTCTATGACAGTTAAGACATCCATCTTTTCCGAAAATAGGCCAGTGTATCATGGTCTTCCCAAAAATATTATTTATTAGCTTACTATGACAACCCCTGCAGAGCTCGTACCCCTTCTTCTTCGTTTTTATGGCATCAGCAGAAGCTGGGTCATTATGACACTGGTTGCACATCCTTGATGCAACAGGAGTATGGACATTTGAGTAAAGGAGTGGTGCTTTTTCGGAGCCATGAACATCATGGCAGCTTGTACAACGGCCTTTTGTTACAGGATAATTTATATGCTGCTTTAAGAATGATGCTTTCCCTGTTTGATGACACTTCATGCAAAGCTTAGGATCATCTTCCTTCAAAAGTTTCTCCTCATTTCTGGAGACATGGGCATTATGACAGCTCAAACAACCCTTCTCGACAGGATTGTGTTTGAATCTTGCACGCACCTTTGAAGCAATATCCTGATGGCATTTAAAACAGAGCTCATTACCTGGCCTTACGAGATTGAACTTGTTTAGCGAACCATGGGAATCATGACACAACAAACACATCCCTTTTACAAAAATATTATGAACGCTACGGGGTTTATCCGGAATCAGTTTGCTATGGCAGCTGAAACAGATTTCCGATATCTCCATTGAAAGCATTTTTGGATATTTTGAAGAATGAGGATTATGACAGTCTGTGCATTTTCCAGATTTAACAGGTGCATGTATAAAGGGATTTTTGATTTTTTCCTGAAAGTTAACATGACAGCTGAAACAGAGCTTTCCACTTGCACCAGGTCTCAGTTTAAATTTATCCTCTCCTTTTGCAGAAACAGTAATGAAAAGGGATGCTATAAAAATCCAGAGAATCAGCTTATATTGATGCTTCATACTAACTCCTAACATTATCTTTCAATCACATGACATGCCTCACAGGATCTTCCAGCAAATGGGGCGTGAACATGATCTTTGAATAGCTTTGGATCATTGGAAGTATGAGGGCTATGGCATGTCATGCAGGCGATCGCTGTAGACTCAATAGAAAGATGTGCGTTTGTAAATGATATTCTCTTCGGGTCATGACATTCAGCGCACAGCGTTTGAACTCTCTGTGTTAGAAGGAATGGCTCCCCTGATGAATGGGGTTTATGGCAACGCAAACAGTCTCTTGTTGCAGGTGGATGAATCTTCTCTTTTGATATCTTCTCCTTTAGGTTCTTATGACATGGGAAACACCCCTCCGGTGCTTCTGCACGGAGGAGCTTATTAAGCTTTGACTTATGGGGATTATGGCATTTTGAGCATCTGCCTTCTACAACTGCAGCATGCCTGCTTTTTGCATCCTTCATCGATCTTGCTATCTCACTATGACATGATAAACAGAGTTTTATCTGAGATTCAGATATCATACCCTCATGGTCGGTTCCATGTGGGTTGTGGCAGGTCAAACACATCCCTGACGCAAATGGTACATGATTCGATACGGTTCCTGTATCTTTTAGTAGATCACCATGACAGTTTTTACAAAGCTCAGCCCCTATAGTATCCATGAGGTTTTTATTTGCCGCAGTATGAGACCTGTGACAGAGATTACACTGACCATCTCTTACAGGTTTATGTGTGTTTGTCCTGATAAATCTGATTTCAGCATCAGCATGACAACTGTAACATACAGAATCTACCCTATCCTTCAACATACCAATAGAATTTGATCCGTGGGGATTATGACAGTATGTGCACATACCTCTCTCAAAGGGAAGATGAATAACCTTTCCTTTTCCAGTGATTTTATCCTTGTCGTGACATGTAAAACATAGTTCATTTCCTTGATCATTGAGAAGTCTCGCATATTTTGCAGCATGAACACTATGGCAGGAGATACATCCACCATCTTCCACTACCTTATGCTTTTTAGATATTGGTTGAGCCTTATCAGAATGACATATATAACATAGCTGGTTGCCGTCCTTCACTGTAAGTTTTACATACTCAGATGTATGAGGATTATGACATGACATACAAGCCTCGTCTTTAAATGGAGAATGTTCTACAATACCTCCCCTTTTAAGTGTGTTTAATTCGTGACACATCTTGCATAGTTTTCCGCCCTTCTCCACTGTTTCAAATGGATTTGAAGATGATGAAGGATTATGACAGGTTTCACATGCAGCTGAGACAACAGGATTATGAATGCTTGTTTTAAGTAGCATTCGCTGGTTTGATGAGTGTGGGTTATGACAAACAATGCAAGACTTCTTTTCAACGGGATAATTACCATGTGCCTTTCTAAAAGATGAAGCGTTGCTGTTGTGACAGTCCATGCAGAGATTTAGTTCAGGTTTCCGGAGCAGATTCTCTTGATCCGAGCCGTGGGAAAAATGACATGCAATACAGCCTGTTGATATCACTATCTTATGGACAACCTTCTTCTGATACTGTTTTTCTTTATGGCACTGAAAACATGCCTCGTTACCTTCTTCCTTTAGTAGATATGCACCCTGGGAAGCATGGGGATTATGACAGTTTGTACATCTCCCTCTAATCGCAGTATGAAGATGGGGTTTTGTTAGACCTATCTCCTCTTTTTTATGACAGCTAAGGCACAGATCATTTCCTGTTTTTTTAAGAACAAGTTTCTTTATGATACCATGGCGCAGATGACATTCCTCACATTTTCCTGTCTTCACAACTTTATGGATGGTTTTCATAGATAGGTATTTCTCAGAGAATTTTGTATGGCAATCGAGGCATTCCTTCTGCGGAAACTTTCTTTTCTCAATCCCTTCACTATCATTCAACGTAAAAATAATTACTCCACAAACAACAATGAAGATCGATATCATAAGAACAACTGCACTATTTTTTCTGAAAAAATATCGCGATTTCATTTTTCCCTCAATTAATAACCGATGAAGGTCGTTCCTTATAAAGGTAGATCTTTACATTCATTTGCTCCCGGAGCGTCTCACCCCATTCATCAATGGCTTTCTTTGCCTTCAGTGCGACTAATTTGTTTAATATATCATCTGCCACATCCTCAAAACGCTGAAGTCTCTCGGGAAAAACATCACGAATGTAGATTATATAATGATACCCCTCGGGGCTACTATACAGCCTTGCATCCCCGACCCTTCCGCCTGAAAGTATAGATCTAAGTGACTCAGGCAGTTCACTCTCCAGAACAGGACTCTCGGGAAATATCAGGAGATCCTTTGAACCTTTTTTGATCTGTCCTTCTGTGTTCTCCTTAAGCCAGTTAAACTCGTAACCTTTTTTTATCTTCTCAAATACCTCAACGGCAGCATCTTTATTATTAAGTACTATACTGTCAAGTTTCAGCATCTTGGGTAAGGTATATTCAGAAGAATGTTTCTCATAGTATTCCTTTAGTTCCTCTTCACTGATCTTAATCTCTGGTACTATAACCTTTTTGATAAAAGTATCAAAAAGCACAAATTCCTTGTATCTGTTAACCTTCTTTATATATTCATCCCTCTTATCTATTCTCCTCCTTTTTGCTTCTAACTCAAAAAGCTTTCTCCCTATCATTTCTTCGAGCAGGCTGATCCTCTTGGCTAATGTTATTTTTCCTTCCCTTGCTGCACGATCCATCCCATGGAAAAATCTTTTTTTCAATGCATTTGTGAAATCACCAACTGTTATTTTATATCTTCCGATGTATGCTATAACGCGCTTATCCTTTGCCATCTTTTCTATCTGATCTTCGCTAACATTATAGTTAAGTGATTGAAAGAGCCTCCTATCTATCCTTACATACTTCTTGGAAAGCCTCTCGTTATATTTGGTAAGTACCTCCACCTTTTTCTTGTTAAGCACCTTCTGTTTTGCCTCCTCCCTTGCTCTGAGGTCATCAGGATACTGCACCTCCTCAAGTTTAACAATTACATAACGGGGTGCTTGCTTGTATTCGAGTTTTATTATTTCACTTACCTCTCCCGGCTTCATCGTAGAAATAACGCTCGCAACCCGGGGTTGAAGATCTCCGGGCTTTACAACAATATCTTCCTCCTCGCTTAGCAAAGCCCCCTCAGAACGCGCTATGGAGCAAGCCCTGTCGAAGTCCTCTCCCTTCTTGATAGCCTCCTCAACCCTTTTTGCATCCTCTTCCTTCTGGAAGGAAATGGACCTTATCCTCCACCTTTTTACCATTTCACGGTAAATGATATCGACTTGTTTCTCATCAGCCTTCACATCCTTTGTAATCTCATTTTGCAGTTCATTTATTAGTGTATCCAATTCATAAACATCTATCAGTTTTTTTACTTCAGGTAGTTCATCAAGACCCATATTAATTGATTCACGTACAATGAGTTTTGTTGTGATAAGACGGTCAAGGATCTCCCCATAGTTTATTTTTTCTTTGTTAACTTCTGAATCTCTATCCTTATCAGATGCCTTTATAAAATCCCAGAGATCTCCAACGGTAATCTTCTCATCTTCAACAATAGCAACTGGTAGATTAGAAAATTCCTTTGAATCGATAGGGACTTTGATAATTATTAAGGGAGGTTCTTTCTTCTCCTCACCCTCTGCCCTGGCAGTAGCATCTGGAGTAGCAGTAAGGATCATAAGGATAAATGAGATCAGTCCAACGCATCTAAGTCTTGATCTATTCATTTTTATCTCCTGAAAGGACCTTTTCTTTCTATTTGATGCATGATTATTTTATATATTAGCCTGCCACATTGCCAAGTGTTTAAATTCTACCGAGATTCCTGGAACTCATCGACAACCTCTTCTGCCATTATCGCTGCCAGACGATGGGCGGTCCTGATAGTACCCCAGTCAAAGAGAAAAACATTATAATTACCCCTTCTATAACCCATAGATGAGTAAATCATCTTTTCCTTTGAGACATCAACCACATTTACAATAAAACCCACCTTCGGGATCCCGATTGGTCCTGAGTAATCGTTATAATCAAATACAGTTCCAGAAAAGACAAAATCAACATCAATAACGCTCGCAATCGCTCTAATATCAGCAAGTGAAGGACCATCAGCCATGATGATCCGAAACTGGAGAAGAATTTCTCTCAGCACACCTGGTTCAACAACACTGAACCATCCTTTTTTTGTTAACTGTTCAATGAAATGATTTCTCATAATCTCCCCGGCATAATTTCGTCCGCTTTTATTAAAAAAGGGCATTACAATAACCCTTCTTTTTTTCATCATCTGAGCAGAAAAAGCCCCGTTTTCATCTTTAACCCTGTCTATCCCTTCAGACCCTGTATTAGAAGAGACCTCTAAAAGTCCTTTTGAAAGTAATTCAACAAATCTCATTACCGCCTTCTTCATAAGGATCAGAGGATCATTAACAATACTCAGTTCAAAAAGACCTGGCGAATCATCCCCCGTAAGGGATACGCTGTCCATCCACAGAATCTCCGGCCATCTACCAACGGAAACCAGTCTTCCCCTGATAGCTATCTTTGGTGGAGGAATATCATTATATAGTTCCAGAGAAATAATGAGCACCGCCTGTACGCCTGTTTCTTTACCAAGCGCAACAGCAGTCTGAGTATCAATCCCTGCTACATATCTCACTCTGTGAGAGGCCATGAAAGATGAGAGTCTGTCTTCATCAAGGATGTCAACACCGCGTTTTCTTAACTCATCTTTTATAAGCTGGCCAAACTCCTTGAGTGGCGCTACTCTACCTGTAAGGTTCTCCACGGGATAAACTGCAATGATCAGTGCGTGTCTTTTTAGCTCTTCGGTAAAACCATTTCCCTCAGCAATTCCAGCCTTGAAAAACATCAAAAGGGAAAATAACAATATACCAGAAAGTCCCCTTCTATCTGAAAAGTTTATCAAGCAGGTCATTTATCGCCTCTTCAGTCACATCATCCATGGGTCTTCCACCTCCACCGAGGAGTCTGTCCGACAAATCAATACCCCCTTTAGAGGTGGATGCAGACCAAACGATCCTTCCCGTCTGCGCCTCAATCATGAATAAACTCAGGGAGATAACATTGGCAGCTGACTGACCTGAACGGACCTCTCCGTATTCTCTCACTACACCTGTTATAACAGCATCAACCTTCACAATACCTGCAAATTTGACAACTTCCTCTGGGGATGGCGAGGTTGGATCTGCAATACCAGCCCTCTGAATCCCCCTTTTAACCTCACCAGACGGAATAACATAGACTGCTTTTGAGGCAAGAAGCTGTGTCATTAACAGATCCCTTACCCTTTCTGCAGCATATTGTTCTCTTGTGAGATTAATAAAGGGCATTATTGCAACGGTACGGATAGAGCCAAAATCCATGGTTTCATCTACATATACATCGTATGCAGCATGAAGAGGCAATGGCAGAAAAACAATAACCAAAAGAAAAAGGACAACCTTCTCAATAGCCTTAATCGTGGAAATAAAGGATTTCATAGGCAAAACTGTATTTCCATATAACATTTTCCTCTCCTTTGCGCAGAAAGTTGTCCTTCTTATTGAATTTGAAAAAGGGGTCCATTTCATATAGTAAGCCACCTTTGCCTCTTCTGTCAAACTCCATCATCCATATCAGAAGCCTATACGCAGATTTGCCGTAAATGTCCTCTGATCTGTTTCAGTGACATCAGATTCTGCTTTTATTATTGTATATGAGATATTTAACCAGGAGCTACGGCCGAAATTCCACCTCACATTGGGACTGAAGCTCTTCACCCTCTCATTTATGTCTGACCTGAAGTCTTCGTTGTAGTTAATACTTACCAGAAGCTGTCCGGCGGGGAATGGCCTCCAATTAATTGAATAGTTATGAAAAGTGTAATCTCGCTCTGTCTGGGATACATGACCCAGTGATGCAGAGATATATAGGGCCTGAAATGGATAGTAAGATAGAGTAGCCTCACTCCTTCTCGAAAAGGTTTTTACCTCTGGCATTCCACCTCCTGTTATCTTTGTTTCTGTTGAGGTATAGTTAAGTAGAATGGTCAGATAATCCTTCGGATGGATCTCAGCGCCAAAATTGTAACTGGGGGATACCTGCTCCTGACCTGTTTCAAGGGTAGAGAAAACTGCTCCAGCAGAAGCAAGAAGATTTATCCCCCTGTACAGCTCCATCGTGTTATAGAGGTACACACCATTTCTCTTCAAATGACCACTCGGATTTTCCTCAAACCTTCCACTGAAAGTAAGGGTATGATTAAGGGTCCTTGATGGGAGGGCATTGAATGATATGGTGTATGCAATTGCCTGAACATCCCCTTCGGCGGAATCACTGTCCTCCCTCTGGATCCTGGCTGATGTTGCAAATATAGGACTAAAGCTGTGACTGAGATTAAGAGCATTTAGAAGGTTCCATGTTATGAGAGTGGGTCTTGAGGTACCCCTTGTTATTAATGAGGTATACCCTACATCATAATAGAGCACCGGCGTTTTCAGGATGTTTATCCTTCCGTAAAAATTAATACGGTGGCTCTCATCTGATATCTCTAAAACACCCTCCTTTCCTGGTTGAGACCGGAATGCCTCTATCTCTGTAACAAATATGTTTGTTACCTCAAACCCTGGTGGAACTGGAACTGTTGCGGAAAGCGACGTGGTAACTACCTTTATGAATCGCGTCTTCTGCAGGGGAAACTGAATTTCAAACCTGTTCTGAAGGATACCGAACTTCACTGCCGGATTTGACTCAGCAAGTGTCCAGGTGATGTTATCCCTGCTAACATAAACCTGCCAGGAGAATGCACCAGATATATCAGATGGGAGCTCTCTATCCACCCAAACATATATAGTATCGACCTCCTGTTCAGTAAAGAAATCAATCCCCATATTCCATGTTCTTCTTGGTGCTCCAGGTCCACCAGTTCCTATATCAATCCCTGCAGTTGCGCCATTGTTACCATCAATAAGAAGACTATTTTGCTCCAGTGCACCATCAAGAGGTGTATCATCGATGACAGAAAGTCCAGCGAATGGAAGTATGGAAATTAACACAAACTGCTTTCCCTTTCCTGTAATCTCCGTTTCTCTGAAGGTGGCGAGATATCCGGATGAAAAGATGACCATGTTGTCGAAAAATCTTTTATCGTAACGAACCTCAATGGCATTTGATAGAGCCCTTGTCTGCTGGTCCTCGATCCTGTTTTCCACTTTATCATAAGTTCCATAATACCTGAGATACAGATCATTCCATCTGTACTCCGATGTTAATGAGAGGAGATCATCCACCGTATCAATCAGGGAGCGATCTACGTCGTAGATACTTGTTCTTACTGTATTTATCCACAGGCTCGGTAGCTCAACAGGTGTCAGGTATATGTTTCCAAGCCACTGCTCATTCACAAAATGCCGATCAGGACTACCCGAGACCTTGAAGATCTGGTCTCTCCTGAAATATCCAGCAGAAGCTTTGTAGAGAGGATCCTCTAAGGATAACTGTAGAAATGGGTTTAAAATCTGGGTCCTCTGACTTATCTCATCATCATTTATACTTCCTTCTGTTACGTATTGTCTTAAGTTTCCAGTTGCAAGAAATCTTAGTTTTGGAAAAGGACGCATTTCAAGGTTGAGGCTTAAGCTCTGGCTGAAGCTCTGCAACTTTATCCTGCTTTCCTCACCCTGTGGATCTTCTGTTTTTATAATACTGTCACTGTATACAAAATCCATGTAACCTGTAAGAGTGGCAAAGACATTGCTTGCAAAAAGGGCAAGAAACATTACAGTAAAAAAGAGGGATAAAGAAGGCATCCTCATGAGGAAGGTCCCTTACCACCAGAGGTAACTGCCTGATAAGGATTACCACTAACCTCAAGGATGGAGATTATCCTTCCTGTATAAAGGTCCACAACACTTACCGCCCCTTTTTCAGGGATAACAATATAGAGTGTATTTTCATCTTTGTCTATGAAAAGATACCGTGCTGGGGCATCAGATTGTATAAAGCTTATGGGAAGTAGTGAAGAGGGGTGGCGAATCGAAATAAAGCTAATTGTAGATGATGAAAGGTAGATAAGATCAGTTGCAGGATCAATAACAATTGATGACATAGAGGGGCCTGCATATTCCCTTCGAACAACGCTAAATGTTACAGTGTCATAGACAAGTAAATAGGGGGAGTACTCATGAATGATATAGAGTCTATCACCCTTGCTGTTAAACGCACCCATAATTGGGCCTGTTTCAGCTGCTAGATTAATTAATATCCTCATCGTTCTTATATCAATAACAGAGACTGTATTTGAGAATGTATTGAATACGTATGCCCTTTCTCCTCGCTTATCAATAAGGATGTAGCGCGGCCCCTGCCCAACAGATAATCTCGAGGACTCAATAAGCAGACGTGTATCTATTATGCTAATGGTATTTGAACCCATGTTTCCGACCAAAAGCATAGAACCATCAGGGGTAATAGCAAGCTCTCTGGGCCTGTCACCACCGCGTAGATAAATTCTTGTTATTTTATCCATTATTTGCGTATCAATAACCTCCACTGCATCCTCACCTGAAAGGGCAACATAAGCGCGTGCATGCAGGGGATCAACAGCAACTCCCATAGGCTCCCTTCCCGAGGTGATCATCCCCGTAATATTCCTTCTTTTTCTATCAAATACTGCTATAAGGTTAAGTACAGGGTTTGTGATAAATCCACCCAGACCCAGAAGCGGTCTCTCTGGTATATAGGCTGAAAATAATATAGGAAGGTGTCCGTCGGAACGCACTAATTCATCTGCTCTTAATTTAATCCATATAACGGGGATCTGATCCTTTCTCACCTCAAAGGGGATTTCAATAAAAATGGGACCTTCATCCACCTCGACTGAATTAACCCGACCATCGGAGGTATAAGATATGGCTTTAATGGAAATCAATATCCCCTTATATCGGTCGGAAGGTAAATCGCCCATGGCAATGAGGCGCTGTCCCATGAGATTCCTGATGGAAAGCTCTTTCATTTTTAAATTTAGAGGTTCAGGAGTTCCTTTCTCAGCAACTGCACTTATCCCTTCTAAAGTGACCCTTATCCCTTCTGCTTCAGGGGGGAATGGCTCCATATAGATGAAAACACCACCCTCCATTGCAGTAACAGACCTCACAGGTTTGATTAAAGACTGACACGAGGTAAGAAGAATGAGTATTGATATTAATATTAAAGCCTTTCTGTTATTCATCCTTTCTGATCCCTGATTATCTAATTATAATTAAGCAGGACTGGCTATGGGGATCAAAATCTTTATCCATACATAAAAAAGGGCCGGCAGATGCCGGCCCTTTTTTAGATTGAATAGCAAAGTGGCATCAGTCTTTTGCATGGCACTTATTACAAAGCACCCTCTGATATGTTGCAAAGATGCTGGGAGCTCTATCATAGTATGCTGCCTGAGTTTCATCAGATTCCCTTCCCCTTGCGAACTGGGGTGGTGCGCCATTATCTGTACCAGGCCATAACCCGTTATATACTATGAACTCGCCCTCCATATTCCATCTCAAAGCCTCTGGCCATCCTGAGGCATGAGCCCTGTGGCAAGAAAGACAGGAGACCCTATCTTGATTAGTTGGGCCATTAAGGTTGCTATCATCATTCTTAGCATAACCCTTTAGTGTTTCGTAATCTCCGATATTTAAGATAAACGGAACAAGGGATAAGAAAGAGCTTGTGGATGTACCCGTCATATCTCCTGATTTAACGTATGCATTATAAATATCCGCAATTGTTGATCCAAGTTGTTCATCGATCGGATGGACATAATTACCAGATGAGTGCATATCAGGATGGCATGTTCCGCACCAATTACCCCATGATACATGCCCGCCCGACTCACTGTGCCCGTAAGCAACTCGCGTCTGCGTCGATGCCTCAGACCTATTATATCCCGATGGTGCAACCGCTACAGGAACGCCTTGGAAGGTTACACCGTCCTGTGTATAGCCATTGCCTGCGAGAAGCCTGTAAACACCCACTGCCTCCCCTGTCTGCGGTTGGGGGCTAGTATTATATGACCCAGATGCAATGATAGGTGCCCCTGTTGTTGAAATCGTTCCATCGGAAAGCCTTCTGTGCTTACCATGAGGGTTGTGACAGCTTATACAGGAAAGCTGCGCTGATGGGAAGAGCCCGCCAGGAGCTGTGTTATTGTGTGGATCTACAACATAATTAAAATCCGCTGCAATGATGTTGTGTCCATGTGTGTAACCCTCCTCTGTAATCGGATTCCCCCTTACCGTAAAAGTATAACTCTTCTTCAGCCATCCAAAGTCACCACCCGGGGTCCTTTGAAGTGGTGCTGTACCAGCAGGCATATCTGCCTCAGCGGTGCTTATATGATATGATGTTGGACCAGTATCACCTGCATGCTCGTGGCAATTAAGACAGGTTGAGCTCTTATCTGTACCAAGGAGTAAGTAAGAACCACCAGGTTTGGGTGAGTGCATAGAGTGACATCCGCCACACTCTGCAACACCACCGCTATGAAATGCATAAGATGTGCCATATAGGGCAATTGTCAGAATAGCTGCGATGGCAATTGGTAATAGGATCTTTGTCTTCATTTAATATCCCTCCTTTCTTAAAAATATTTGAAATATACTCTCAGATATTAACTATCTCTTACCACCTCCCTTCTACTTCAAATACCCGTTCTATAATCTTAGCAAAGGTTATACCAATAAATTTTCATTGATAAATATTTGAAATTAAAGGATTATTTGGTCTTATCCCCTTGTCCTTTAGAGAGCGCTATGGTGAAATCACCAGGTTTATGGGGATTTCACCATATATAGGTATCAGGAAGGATTAATCATAAGTGAGGAGGAATACACTGACACCAGCCCTTCTTCCCTGACTGATAAAAACCCTGTTTTTCCCGTCTATTTGAATCCCATCCGGATTAAAAAGGGCACCAGCATGTTCTCCTCTATATCCGAATTCCGTGATATAGATCCCGTTCCTGTCAAATATATGCACCAGATCTTTCAGTTTATCAGCTACGAGATAGTTACCTCTGCTGTCCATCGCAATTCCTGAAATAACACCAAACATCCCAGGCGCACCACCAGGTTTTCCAAAAGAGAAAACCTTACGATCTGGCGTGATTCTGTAAACTTTAAAAAGTGTTGGGATTGTTAAAAGCAGATCTCCTTCATCAGAGATATTGAAACCCACGATCTCATTCTCAGCAAGTTCCTTTTCAGTAAGACCTATAATTGAGGGAAAGTCGTAGCCATCGATGTAATTCCCTTCTTGATCAGTTACCACGACCTTAAAATCCTTCAGTGCCCCAAAGTAAAGTCTATCCTTTTTCCGTATAATCCTTGATGGTTTAAATGAAGAAAAGGACTCTGGAAGGCCTTTTAGCTTAAAATCAGAGATCGGCTCCCCCCGATAATTACAGAGGACAAGCCTGTATTCTCCATCATAACAGAGAAGGATGATATCTCCATCTTCCCTTACAGCAATATCAGCGATCAGTCCAACCTGAAGATCATCACCAAAACTGTAGATCTCCATACCATTTTCATTAAATACCTTTATCTGATTCTGAAAAAGTACATAGATCTCATTATGGGTTTCATCAATTACGATCCTCGGATGGGTATAGGGGATGGTTCCTGTAAAATCTGACAATTTATACAGAAACCCCACCCTTACCTGGGCAGAGGAAGGGGTTACTATAAAAAGTAACAGGAAGGTTATCAATAGGAGACCTTTTTTCATCATACCAGACACCCCTTCTTCAAGGCATCTTATTTTCAACCTCAGCGATGATAGCCCGAAGCCGTCCCAGAACAGGATCAATTAAGGGTGGTGCGCCTTTCGCTCTAAATTCCCTTTTATAATATTCAATTACTTCATCAAATACGGACTCCGAGATACGCATTATTTCATCATCCTTCCTATTACCCTGAATGTGGAGCTGGCTATATATGATCCTCCTTTGATTATCCACGAAATCAACTATTGTCATCTCCTCGCTTATGCGGCTCATCACAGCTGTTAACTCCACAACGTATCTTCCACCAGCCAGATCAGAAAATAAAAAGGCCACTGCCTTAAGCGGCCTTGGCTCCATTGAAAGAATTTTAAGATACTCCCTCTTGAGGAAACGATAGGGTGCATACCATGGATACCTTTTTTCAAGGATATCGAGTACCCTCTGGAATTCCATGGATCTATATCTTCCTGCAAGAAACAGCGCATGGGCGAGGTCATAATGGGCACCTGCCTCCAGAAGTCTTGACAGATACTTAGCTTTCTTTCTATTTCCATCAGAGGCCGATCTTAGATAGGGCGAAACATCCTCCCGGTATTTTACAATCTCCAGGATATTCTCTGACATGAGAAATCCCTTTCCCATGGAGAGAGGGGCTGAAAACTCAAGATACAGGTTATCATCGGTATTTATTATCCCACCCCTGGAGAATCTATGCATCCCTTCCTTTCCCATCATGAAGTAGCAGAGCAGATCTTCCACGCTTCCCATCATCACCCTCTCCATATCCTCCCTCACAGGTGATACTGAAAGCCTCCTTTCGATTTCTGATTCATCGATTATTATCGGTACATTGCTTCCTATCATCACTGAGTCATAAAATGTCACCCAGAGCATGGTGTATTTGAAATTATTTGTAAAAGTCCTGACAACTGACCTGAGATCATCACTTGTCAACTCATAAATAGGAAGCCACTGGCACATAACACCCCTCTCTGTCAGGTGTTTGGATGCTAGCCTAAAATATTCATCAGTATAAAGGTAACCCGCTCCTCTAAACCACGGGTGGATGGGATCAGCAGTAATGACATCAAATTTCTTATCAGTGGTCAGGAGAAAGTTGCGACCATCATTGAAGATTATCCTGAGTTTCGGGCTTTCGAGCACATTGTGATTATATCGTGCAAATGTTTTTGCGATACCAATCAATGCCGGTTCAATCTCTACAAGGATCAGCTCCTCAACAGATGGATGAACAGATGTAGCACCAAGGGTCATTCCACTGCCAAGACCAACAACAAGTACCTTTCTCGGATCTTTACTCAGAATCATAGGAAGATGACCGAGGGTATACTGAACCTGCTGATCCCAGAGACTTGATGATGCCTCAACCCGGCCATTTGTTATGAATGCCTGCATCCCTCCCTTTACCTTGATAGAGCTTATGATAGCCTCAACACCCTCGGCATAGTAAAGAACCTCTGTATTTTCAAGAGCCTCCCGGATCTTCTCCGGTGTATTGAATGCTTCAGGCTGATTTGCCCTGAAAATAGCAAAATACTTTTTATCCCATACATGAAAATATCCCTTACCAAAGGCAAGAACTGCAAGCACTAACATGGTTGCTGTAGCTGCTCCCCATTTTATGGATTTCATAGGATGAAGACTTGCGAGGATCAAAAGACCAAATCCCACGTTCATAGTGGTGAGCATCTGCAAAGAACGCTCAATACCAAAGAGGTACACGAGGAGATAACCGCTAAGAGAGGCACCAAGTATAGCCCCGACTGTATTGTATGCAAGCACCTCACCAACAGCCCTTCCTATCATCCCTCTATATACTGAATGAACCTTCCCTGCAATGGGGAAGGCAAGACCCATAAAGAGGGCAGGGAGGAGCATGTATAGAAAGGCAAGAAAGAGATTCGCCCACTGCTTCGCTTCAAAGATATCAAAACCTGCATTACGAAAGTATCCCTCGATGGCAAATGCATCAAGAGGAAGATAGCGAATGCGAATGGTTACGAATAAGGCGGTAATCCCGATGAGTATTTGGACAATACCGAAGCCCAGGGCATGTCCCTTAATGATACCCCTGATCGAAAGGATGCGCTCAACCAGTGCATATGATTTACTGCCAATAGCTATCCCCGTTAGAAAGGCAATGAGCATTGTTGTAAAACCATAAACGCTTGCACCAACTACCATTATAAGCACCCTCGTCCACAGTACTTCATAACCGAGTGCACAGAAACCACTTACACCAATGCCAAACAGGATTAACCTGGGGACTACTCCCGCTTCAATAAAGGAGGGATCAGGGGGTGTGTGATCCTTGGTGATACTGGAAACCGATACCCTTTCGAAAGAACGCGGGGTAGGCGATAGCATTGCTGCAATGGCTATACTTGCAAACCCGATTATTGTATTTGTTACTATAGCGCACCAGAGCGACGTTCCAACGGAGTAGAATCGGAGAAGGTAGAACCCTGCTATAGCAGCACCAACCACAGCACCAAGTGTGTTGAAACCATATAGGAAAGATAGCTGCTTTCCCAGTCTCTCCGGATGGTAAGAAACAAATCGGGTCAACACAGGAAGGGTACCTCCCATGAGTGTAGTTGGGATTATGAGGGCCAGTGAACCAAAGATAACTCTTATAGAAGAAATATATAAGATTGAATCGTCTCTTCCCCGAGCAAGGGGGACATAGATATAGGGATATATCTTCAAGAGTACTATAAAGAGGATCGCGGATAGGGCAATCCCAATCTCAAGCTTACCATATAGAGTGAGGGGCTTTTTTATCCTATCCACATACCTTCCAATAATATAACCACCAAGGGCAAGCCCACCCATGAATACAGAGAGCACAGTAGTTACTGCAAGATGTGATCCGCCAAAGATAAGGCTAAGGGATCTAACCCAAACAACCTCATAGATTAGAGCTGATACACCCGAGAGGAAGAAAAATAGATAGATAAAAATAATAAATAAAAATGGTAGTCTATCGTTAGAAGGCATTTTATCGGATTTATGTCTTTCAATATCCCTTATAGTCTTCTTATTTTTCATCTAATTAATCTATCCGATATATTAAACCAATTCATTTGCTTCCGTCCAGCGTGTGAATGAAATAAATGGCATTAACAGAACAGAAAACACTCTTCTATTATTCATTGCAATAAGATGGTTCATCTTTCTAAAGGCTATCAAAAAGCTGAGGCTATTTTAAATTTTCAGCCAAGAGATGGGCTTCTCCTTCACATACACATCCAGCCATCCATCCTTTTCCTCTCCTATGCCCTAATTTGCCTCCATTGATTCACATCCTTTTCAGCGCTGCGGAGAAATCATAGATGGAGCCCACGATGAAGGTTTTTATGAAGATAATCAAAAGTATTGCAATAATCGGTGAGATATCCACACCGATCCTGTATGTTGGCACGATTCTCCTCAGGGGCGATAAAACGGGTTCTGTTACCTGATGGAGAAACCTGACTATGGGGTTAAATGGATCAGGGTTCACCCATGAGATAAGCGCCCTTATGATAATCATGAACATGTATATGTTAAAAACGATATCAAGAACCTCAGCAATTGCCCTCAGAAAATTTGCAATAAAAAACATATAAAACCTCCTATTGTGAAAGTTCCCTGCTCCTTAACGTTGCAGCCTCAATAGCCTTCATCACCAGTGCCCTGAGTCCACCCTTTTCCAGCTCCATGAGTCCGTGGATTGTTGTTCCTCCTGGCGATGTAACCCTGTCCCTGAGGACTGCCGGGTGAAGCCCGCTTTCAAAATAGAGTGAGATCGCACCAAGGATCGTCTGTGCAGCAAGCAGGAGAGAGATATCCCTTGGAAGCCCCATCTTCACACCACCATCAGCAAGTGCCTCAAGAAATGCAAACACATACGCGGGCCCACTTCCACTGAGTGCTGTAACAGCATCCATGAGATCCTCCCTCTCAATTATAACTACTTTACCAACGGATTGAAAAATCTTCTCGGCAAACTCCCTGTCCTCTATGCTGCAGTTTGATGAAATATATATTGCTGATGCCCCCTGCAGGCATGCTGCGGGTGTATTTGGCATAACCCTTATTATGCGTGCAGATGAGCCGAGATACCTTTTTATCTTATCCACCCTTACCCCTGCTGCAATGGAGATGAAAAGTTTATCTGATATGTGTTTATCCCTGATTTCACTTAAAACATCACCCATATGTTGTGGCTTAACACACAGGATCACCGCATCTGCCTCATTTATTGCCTCGATGTTATTTGCGGCTGCATCTATTCCATAATTTTTAACAAGCACATCCCTCCTCTCATTCCTGATTTCCGAAAGTATGATCTCCTCCTTCTTTAATATACCTGCCCTTAAAATCCCCCTTATGAGTGCCTCGCCCATATTGCCACCCCCTATTATGGCAAGCCTTCTCATCGAACCCTCACCTCCTTTCTCCGAATATTGCTGTGCCAATCCTTACAATAGTTGCACCCTCCTCTATTGCAATCTCAAAATCGTTTGACATTCCCATTGAAAGCTCTCTGATGTCCACTCCCTTGATACCCTTCTTTTCGATCTCCTCCATAATCATCCTCATCCTCCTGAAGTAATGGCGTGTCTTTTCCGGATCCATTTCAAAAGGAGGTATAGCCATAAGACCCATGACTTTAATGCCTGGGAGAGGAGCTATCGTCTCGATAAATCTGAAAACATCGGAAACTGATACACCATATTTACTTCCCTCACCACCAACATTGACCTCTATAAGGACTGGAAAAACCTTCCCCTGCTGAACAGCCCTTCTGCTGATCTCCTCAGCAAGTCTTTCGCTGTCAACAGTCTCAATCATATGAAACATCTCGAGTGCATGCTTAACCTTGTTTGTCTGCAGATGCCCTATGAGATGCCACTCAACATCTCCCATGAGTGCGGGGATTTTCCTCCTTGCCTCCTGCACATAATTCTCACCAAATAGTCTGTGACCAAGGTCAATGAGCAACTGGATTTTTTCCACATCTACAGATTTACATGCCGCAAGAACCTTCACATCTCCCATCTTTCTGCCGCATCTTCTTACAGACCTTTCCACCCTTTCAATAACAGAGAAGTAATTTTCCCTCACCCCATATGATCCTCCGATGATTTAAGCTACTTCAGCAAACCCTTCATTGTCAAGCACAATAAGCCCGACATTGACCATGTTTATCAATCTGTGATATTATCCAGATTAAAATGGACCATGGAATATTGAAGAGGATATCGATCAGGAGTTCAAAGAGGGTGGAGTTTATTGATCTTACCCGGAGGATTGAGGAAGAGATAAAGGATGCTGGTGTAAAAAGAGGGTTCTGCGTTGTTTATGTTCCTCATACCACAGCAGGTATCACCATAAATGAAAACGCTGACCCTGATGTTGTAAGAGATATAATAGCAAGGCTCGATGCCATAGCACCTGAATCCTCAGATTATTATCATACAGAGGGGAATGCCCCCGCACACGTAAAGGCAAGTATCATTGGAAGCAGCATATATCTCATCGTAGAGGATGGAAGACCACTATTGGGAAGGTGGCAGGGTGTATTTTTCTGTGAATTCGATGGACCCAGGACCAGAGAGGCTTATATAAAGATTATGGGATCATAAAAGAGATGGATGGATCAAGTAGCTGGCATGAGGCATTTAATCATTTGATCAATTCAAAAAGAAGCCTCCTTTATGCCATAAGGACAATGCTCGATGCCCTTCTACCATCAAAAAGGGGGCGTGGCAAAAATAGATACAGCCTGAAGTCCAGCATCATATATGAAGCAAGAAGATACCTGGATCTATTAATCAGGGAGCTTGATACACTCTCCACTGATGCACAAGCAGTTCAAAAGAGAATCCTCATCAAACAGATCAAAGACCTTCTGGAGGAGAAAAAATCATCCCTCACCCCAAGGCAGAAAAAGGAGCTCCTTGCCGGGATAAATTTTTGTCTGAAGGTTATTGATGAAGAGTTGGAAAGATATAAACCTGAGAAGGGGGCAAAGAAAATAGAAATCCTTTAGTATGTTATTTTTGTTGTTGAAATATATGTTCGAGTTGTATATTATAAAAAGAAACATTATCACAAAATGGTAATAGCTAAAAGAAAAACAGATGTTTTCAGTATGATATTATCCGGGCTGTCCGGTATACGGAAAAGCCTTCATTCCCTCCAGCGATCAATAGAACCAACCCTGAAGGAACTTACAAAAAGGAATATAGAAAGATTGAATAGATTTGTAACACCAACAATAAAGGAATTGGAGAAGAGAAGAAAGAGGCTTCAGAGATTTATCCTATCGTTAAGGGCAGGAAGAGGAGAAACAATTCCCGTTTCATATAAAAGGGACATAGACAGAATCTCAAAGAAGCTCGATCGATTATCAAGACAAATAAAGGAATTAAGGGATTCAATAGATAAGGGGAAAAATCGATAGAGAAAGGAGGTATGAAGTAGGTGAAAAAAAAGGTTGGATCCCAGCCAAAAGAATTAAAAGAATTGAAGAAGGTATGGGAGTCTCTTAAGAAATCTATTGATCGTGCTGAAAAGGAGATGAAGAGGGTGGGAGAAAAGATTAAGGCGGGAAAGTTACCTACCTCAACGCAGTTGTTGAAGAATATCGTAAATACCGCTAAGTCCCAGCTCAAAAAGGTTAACAATCTTTCAGCAAAGGCAAAGAAGGCAGGATTGAGTGTGAAAGAGCCAGTTGAAAAACAGGTTGTCTCCATAACCAAAAAACTTGATGCAATTGCATCAAAGCTTCCAGAGCTCGCAAAGAAGGCTGCAACCAAGAAGCCTGTTCCTAAGAAGATGAAACCTGCAAAACCCGCTGTGGCAAAGCCGAAGGTCGAAAAGAAACCCCCTGCTGAAGAGTTAGCTGCAAAACCTGAAGTGAAACCATCTGAACCTGAAGCACCACCTCCACCTGAAGCACCAGCTCCAATTGAAGAAAAGCCGGAGGATTGAGGGGGCTCTTTCCTGTCCATTTTTTAATGCTAAAATTGTAGAGGTGGAATCTCCCCTCTATATCTTTACCGGGAAAGGATGCGCAGGTAGAAGCACTTTTGCTGCATCCCTGTCCATCCTCCTTGCAAGACAGGGCAGGAGGGTTATAGCAGTTGAACTATTCCCCCTGCTTGGAAAAACATCTGTCTCAAGGATCGTCAGCACCCAGCCACCCAGCATAAGAAAAAGGATCACATCAATTGCGCTCCATGCGGAAAGGGTTGCAAAGGAATATGTGTTGCGAAAGGTAAAGGTTGAGATCCTTGCATCTATCCTTGCAAGAACAGAGTTATTCAGATACATCCTTTCAGCAGCACCGGGTTTAAAAGAGCTCCTATGCCTTGGTAAGATATGGCAGCTCTGCAAAGATGGAAAGAGGATGGGATACGAAGCAGTAATATGGGATGCACCTCCTTTTGAAAGGCTAATGGAATTAATAAATATTCCCCTTCTTGCAGCGGAGTCAACAAAAGGATCACCTGTTTACAGGGAGGCATTAAAGATAGTTTCACTTCTTAAAGACAGATCAAGAATCAGACTATTTTATATTATGGGTAATGAGGATAGCATGTTGATAGAAAACACGATTACCGTTCCCTCAAACAACATGGGCTTAAATCTTACCCCGGGTATAATAATAATTAATAAATGGGAGAAGGGGAGTGAGGCGGAATGCTCAAATAGCCCCGATTCCACGATCACCTTTAATCATCGAAAGGTCCCCGTGTACAGGGTTCCATATTTTTACAAAACCAGCAGGGATATCCCATTAATGATTATTGAAGAGTTGGAAAGATGTCTGAAAAGGATTACATAGGGCGATTATTTCAAGGATGCAATATTGTGGTATGCTGTGGAACATCAGGCTCAGGAAAGAGCACGATTGCCCTCTCCCTGGGATTACTTGCAATCAATCATGGGAGAAAGCCCCTCATATTTACTACAGTGCCGTCCACAGGGCTTTTTCCGTTTAAAGAATTAAAACCCTTCATAAAGGAGATAGATGCTCCCTCTTCATTAAACAGATTCCTGAAAAACCTGTGTTCTGATGCTGAGATATATAAGGGACTTTTAAAAAACTCTCTTTACTGCTCCATCGCCACAGCATTCAGTGGCTCAAAAGAGTATGCTATTCTGCTGGAACTCTTTTTTGAATGGGAAAGGGGCAAATATGATTTTTACATAGTGGATCTGCCCTTTTCCGAAAATCCATATATTATTCTTGAATCTCAAGCAAAGATAAGCAGGGTGTTTGAAAGCAATGCATTAAAATGGCTCATCCCTGAGGGATCAAAAACTACCACGCCATATATGATAAGGAAGGGGGGTCACACCCTTATTACCAAAATCATAAGCCGTCTTTCTGGAAGAAACCTTCTGGATGAATTGAGGGATTTTTTTATCCACTTTAAGGGGATCTCTGATAAATTTCTTGATGCATTCAAAAAAGCGGACATGATCATTAAATCGCCGAAGATAACATCCTATGTTGTTGTCATGAATCCATGCCAGGAAGCAGTCCATATAACACGATGGATTCTAAGAAGACTCCACAGGGATGGGATTTTTCCATCTCTCCTCATCCTAAATAAGATAAGGGCCTCCAGTGAGCGGGATATAAAGGATATGAGAGCAACTTCAAGGGATCAAAGGCTTCCAATTATAAGTGAAGAGGTCCATATTATCGAAGGCATGAGGCAACTTATTGATAAAAATACAAAGATCATGTGCATCCCTTACTTTCCATCACCATTGAAGGATATAGAAGCCTTAATGCGGATAGTGCATTGGATAGATCCCTTCCTTAAAGACAACTGAATGGCTATTCAACCCTGCAGCGCCCTTCTCCACTGCCCGTGAAGCATATCTTTATCAAATCCTGTATCTATAAGTTCCCAGGGCATAAGTTCATCCTCCCCTATCTCCCTGTAAACATAAAAATCGGGGTTTATTGAAACCCTCCTTGAAGCCTTAAAAAAATCACTATCCTCATTCACTGCAGCTTCCAGAATCGATCCAACCCTCCTGTCCCCCTTACTCATCAGGCACTGCAAATACCCCCACTTTGGTAGATCATGATGCACTATAATGCTGGACTCATTCTTTACCTCATTTTCTATCATCCTGATCTTTCTTTTAAACTCCCTCAATTCTATGAATGGCGAGAATTGAAAAGGTGTATGAGGTTTAGGAATGAATGGTGAAACATTGAGTATTAACCTTATTGCAGTTTTGCTACCCCTTGTAGCCTTTATTATTCTGTGTCTTATCTTTTTGGCAAGGATCCCTATATGTTTTACATCATCATCACTCTCCGCAGGAAGCCCTAGCATAAAGTAGAGCTTCAGATTATTTATACCATTGCTTGCAAGCAGTTCTGTAGCGTGGAACAGATCTTCATCAGACAATGACTTATTAATAATCCTTCGAAGTCGTTCTGTACCCGCTTCAGGGGCAAGACTAACTGTTAGTTGATTACTCTTTTTTATATATGAAACAATCTCATCGTCAAGAGTGTCCGCCCTTAATGATGAAAAAGAAACCTTCCCTCCCATATCCGTTATGTATTTGCAGATCTTCAGAATATCCGGATGATCCATAACTGCTGTCCCGATAATTCCAACCTTTTTTCTCCTTTCCATCCCTCTACGGATAGATTCCGTCAGTACATCAAAATCGCGGAATCTCGGATTTCTATAAAGATACCCAGAAGCACAGAACCTGCACCACATGGGACATCCTCTATTAATTTCAATCAGGAACATGTCTCCAAATTCTGTTTCCTCCGTAAATATCACTGTTGAGCAGTTGTATCTATTAAGATCATCAATCTTTCTCTTTCTGATCCTTGCTGGTGCATTATTCTTTATGATGAATTCCTTTATCCTGCCCGATGGATCATAAACAATACTATAAAAGGAAGGGGCATAGATACCCGGAATTTTTATTGCCTCTCTTATAAATTCACTTTTTGTTATTCCAGCCAGTTTGCATGATTCATAAAGATCCAGTAGTTCACGCAGAACATCCTCACCTTCTCCAATAATAAACAGATCTATAAATTCGGCAAGTGGTTCAGGATTGATAAAGCAGGCAACTCCTCCTGCAATTATGAGTGGATGAAACTCACCCCTATACTCTCTTCTCAAAGGAATGCCTGACAGCTTCAATATCTCAAGGGCATTTATGAAATCCTTTTCGAAAGATATAGAAAATGCAATTATATCAAACTCGGCGAGTGGCTTTTGCGATTCGATCCCGATGATCGGAATCCCCTTTTCCTTTATTTCCTTTAACTCTGCTGATTCTGGATAAAATGCCCTGTCACAGGAAAAGCCTTTGTGCTCGTTTATAATCCTGTAGATAACATGAAATCCGAGATTTGACATCCCAACATAATAGGTATTCGGGTAAATTAACACAACATGGCTTCGTCCGGCCCATGATTTTGCATAAAATCCCTCCTCCTTTGAAAGCCAGTACCTTGCCTTTTCGATATATCTCCAGATACTCATACGCCTCGATTCTATTTATCGATTTTACCTGGCTTTAACAGAGGAAACCAGAGGGAGAGCTATTCTAAGCGCCTTCTTATGAATGTGGGTATATCGTATTCATCATCCTCAAATCCGATAACCGGCTCTTTCTTCTTTTCCAGCTGCTCTTTTACCTTTTCCCTGCGTAGAAATGTGGGTATATCAGGATCATCCCTCCTTGAAAATACACTGGAGTATTCCCTGATGTTTATATGTGACTGCATCTCTTCTTTAATCTCATATCGAGTTGCTATTATTGTTACCTTTATCTCGTCTTTCATCCTTTCATCAATAACTGCACCAAAAATTATATTGGCATCATCATGAACCTCTTCCTTTACAAGATTTGTTGCTTCGCTGACCTCGTGAAGTTTCATATCGCTTCCTCCTGTTATGTTTATCAAGAGGGATCTTGCTCCATTGAGTGAGATTTCCTCAAGCAGCGGATTATTTATTGCCCTCCGCGCTGCCTCAACAGCCCTATTCTCTCCGGATGCTACTCCTGTTCCCATGAGTGCATAACCAGCATCTGTCATTATAGTTTTTATATCGGCAAAATCCAGATTTATCAGACCATTTACAGTGATCAGATCCGATATACCCTTTACAGCCTGATAAAGCACATCATCAGCCATCCTGAAAGCCTCAATAAATGTTACTTCCCTCCCTGCTATGGAAAGAAGCTTATCGTTGGAAATCACAATCATTGTGTCCACAACCTTCTTCAACTCTTTAAGCCCCTCGGATGCATAGTTAGCCCTGACCTTGCCTTCAAAACTGAAAGGCTTTGTAACTATAGCAACAGTCAGAGCACCCATCTCCTTTGATATCTCTGCTATAACAGGGGATGCGCCAGTGCCTGTTCCACCTCCAAGACCTGCAGTTATAAATACCATATCTGCCCCCTCAAGATACCCTCTTATCGCGTCTTTATCCTCAATTGCTGCATTCCTTCCGATATCGGGCCTCGCACCGGATCCGAGACCTTTCGTAAGCTTTGCACCGATCTGGAGCTTCTTCTTTGCTCGAGATTTCTGGAGATCCTGCACATCGGTATTGCACGCTATGAAATCAACATTCTGTAACCCATAATTTATCATTGTATTTATCGCATTTCCCCCTCCACCACCCACTCCAATAACCTTAATATTAGCACCATATGAAATGACCTCTTCCATTTCAAATACCGTCATCTTTTCCTCCTTATCCATTTTTAGAAGAATTCAAGAAACCATTCTTTCATTCTTCTGAAAACCCTTGCAAACAATCTGGAATCTCCATTTGTAAATCTCTTCCCTCCTGGATTTCTTGCGCCATAAAGGACAAGACCAACTCCTGTTGCATACATCGGATTTTTAATAACATCAACAAGACCGTTTATCCCGATAGGTATTCCTTCCCTTACCGGAAGATCAAAAATCTGCTCTGCAAGCTCACATAACCCTGGCATATGAGCAGTCCCTCCGGTTAAAACAACACCTGATGCCATAAGATTATCATATCCAGATTTTATTAACTCTCTGTGAGCAAATGTTAAGATTTCTTCCATCCTTGGCTGTATTATATCGCATAGTGCCCTTCGAGAAACAATTCTCGGTTTTCTTCCACCAATTCCAGGAACTTCAATGGTCTCTTCATTATCAACAGCACCGGACCATGCGCAACCATATCTTATTTTTATCTTCTCTGCTTCAGCCGCAGGTGTTCTTAATCCAACAGCTATGTCTCCTGTTACCTGGTTACCTCCCATTGCTATAACAGCTGTGTGTTTTATACATCCTTCATGGAATATCGCAATATCTGTTGTTCCTCCTCCTATATCAATAAGCATAACGCCGAGTTCCCTTTCCTCCTGTGTAAGCACTCCTTCCGATGATGCCAGCGGCTGGAGAACAATATCACACACCTCAATTCCAGCCCTGTTTGTGCACTTTATTATGTTTTGAGCAGATGTAACAGCTCCTGTTACTATATGCACCTTAGCTTCAAGCCTTACACCGGACATTCCCAGAGGTTCTCTTATTCCATCCTGATCGTCTATTATGAATTCCTGTGGAATAACATGGATCACCTCTCTATCAACAGGGATTGCAATTGCGGCTGCTGCGTCTACCACCCTCCTTACATCTTCCTCAGTAATCTCTCTGTTTTTAACCGCGATCACTCCATGACTGTTGAAACTCCTGATATGACCACCTGCAATTCCCGCATATACACTTTTTATCTCACATCCCGCCATAATTTCAGCTTCTTCAATAGCCTTTTTTATGGAATTAACAGTTGCGTCAATGTTTACAACAATACCCTTTCTCATCCCTTTCGATGGATGTGTTCCAATACCAATTATATTAACTCCATCTGAAGAAATTTCGCCAACTATTACACATATTTTTGTTGTTCCTATATCAAGACCGGTAACAATGTTCTCCTTTCTCTTCTGTTTCCCCACTTTCTCCTCCCTCTTTAACTTATTTCAATTTAACTATAGCCTTACCTTCGTATTTTAAATTTATATATGATGGCTCCGTATTTCTGGCTCTGAGGTCTTCCATTACCTTTTTAAATTTCATGAGTTTCTCTTCATAATCTGTAAAACCCAGCTTTACCTGTACAGCTCCTTTTTTTGTAAAAAAACTCAAACCGTATATCTTATCTATATTTATTTCTGAAATATCCTCATCCATTCCTGATCTTTCTATTAAATCCAAAAGCCTCAATGCCATTCTTATGCTATTCTTACCGTATTCATTCCCGGTTAATATTTCATCTCTGTTTAATCCTGTTATAACTGGGAAATTTACAGGCTCTCCAGGATCAACCTTCTTAAAAACATTACACTCATCATCAACATAGTATAAATGATCAAGTGCCACCATAGCCCTTGGCATTCTTTCGGAAAGCAATATCTCAACTGTATCCGGAAGAATCCTTCTTATCGTAACCTCCTTTATCCATGCATTCGTCAGTATCCTTCTGGAGGAACGTTCCATATTAATTGAAAATATATTGATACCTGGTCTATATCCGGATAGGTTTTGCACTTCTTCAGCTTTTACCATCTCACCTCTTGATATATTAACATTTTTTATCTCAAATAGCTTTGATGTATAGAGAAACATGTAAATTTTGTAAACTCCATAAGAAAAAAGGATAAAAGTCAGAATAAACTTAAACATGAGAATGCGTTTTGAGCGAATAGATTTACTTATACCATCATAAATCTTCATATCTTCAGTCTCGCATTAAGAAGAATATTCTCAACAAGGTCCGGAAAATTTATACCTGCATACTGCGCGATTTTTGGAAGAAGACTCGTTGCTGTCATACCGGGGATTGTATTGACCTCCAGAACATATGGATTCATATTCTCATCGATCCTCATATCAACCCTGCTGTAATAATCACAACCCAGGCACTTATGTGCTTTTTCTCCAAGTTCCATAGCCTTATCATAAACATCAGATGGAAGCCTTGCTGGCATTATATATTCTGACATACCAGGAGTATACTTTGCTTCATATGTATAGAATTGAACCTTTGGCACGATTTCAAGCACACCTATCGCCCTATTATCTAAAATTCCAACTGTAACCTCTTTTCCAGGAATAAATTTTTCAATGAGGATATATTCATCGTAACTGAATGCCAGATCCAATGCTTCATACAAATTCTCAGATGTTGATACAACATTTACACCCACAGTCGATCCCTCGCATGAAGGTTTAACAACAACAGGAAATCCAAAAGGAATATCATCTATTTTGAATTTTTCTTTTTCCTCCCTTTTCAAAATAATATATGCGGGAACAGGTATACCATGATATTCAAAAAGTTTCTTAGCAAATATCTTATTCATACCAAGGGCGCTTCCCAGGATACCTGATCCTGTATAAGGAATTCTCAGCAGTTCGAGCAATCCCTGTATTGTACCATCTTCCCCGAACTTTCCATGAAGTGCAATAAATGCGATATCAATGTTAGATTTCTCAAGAACAGAACATACATCCTTATTAACATCGATAGGAAATGCGTTGTATCCTTTTTCTATAAGTGCTTTAACAATTGCGCTGCCCGTTTTTATGGATACCTCCCTTTCAGACGAGATCCCGCCTATTAAAACCCCTATCCTTTTCTTTTTCATTTCGTCACTCTTAAACATCTGACACCCCTAAAATTTAATTTCCTCATAAAATCTTCACCTCGGGCTCCAGCCATATGCCCCTTTCCTCAAAAACCCTTCTCCTTACAATATCTATTAGCTCTATAATATCCCTTGCGCTGCAGCCGCCTCTGTTTACAATAAAATTGGCATGTTCATGTGATATCATCGCTGCTCCAACTGAAAATCCCTTTAATCCAACATCTTCAATTATTTTCCCGGCAAAATCTCCTGGTGGATTTTTAAAAATGGATCCCGCATTCGGAAAGCCCGATGGCTGTGATTTTTTTCTCTTTAATTTAACTTCCTCTATCTTTTTATCTATGATACAGACGTCCGTGTGTTCAAGCTTTAAGTAACATCCCGTTATTAATCCTCTTTGAGGAATTGAAGATTTCCTGTAACCGAATTCTATCTCAAAAACAGGGACAACTTCTTCCTCTGCTTCCCAGTTAATGATAGCCACTTCTTTCAAAACATCTTTTATTTCTTTACCAAAAGCTCCAGCGTTCATCGCAACAGCCCCTCCTATGCTTCCTGGAATACCATACAGAAATTCTAATCCTCCAAGACAATCCTCTCTTGCAATTTTTATGAGCTGAGAAAGCCTCAAACCGGAATCACTATATACAGTCCCCTCTCTACCTATAATCCGATAATCCGTAAAATACTTCATAGGTATAATTGTTATTCCTCTCAGACCTTCATCCCTTATGATAATGTTAGTACATGCACCAAGTATGTTTATTTTTATATTGTTATCTTTTGCAATCTTGAAAATATATCGCACGTCCTCCTTATCCCTCGGGTAAATTAGAACCTCTGCAGGACCTCCCACTCTGAATGATGTTATTCTGCTCATGGGGAATTCGAAATATATATCACCCTTAATCACTTCTTCTAAAATTCTTTTCCACATACTATTCAACTACCTAATTGCTTATCACTTGATAATATCCTCACTATCTCATTACCAATCTGCCAAATATCACCAGCCCCAAGTGTGATTATCATATCCCCCTTCCTTAATTCACTCAAAACAGCTCTGATAATATTATTCCAATCCCTTATATATCTTACATATCTGTGACCCGCATCACTGATAGCCTTTGCAAGTCTCATACCGCTTACATCCTCAATCGGATCCTCACCCGCAGGGTATATGTCTGTTATAAAAAGGATGTCCGCAAGATCAAACGCATTTATAAAGTTATCAAAAAGATGGTATGTTCTCGTATAGCGATGGGGTTGAAAGATAACAATTGTTCTGCCCCCCCATCCATCCTTTGCAGCCTTCAGTGTTGCTTTTATCTCTTCTGGATGATGACCATAATCATCAATAACGATTATCCCTTCCTCATTAAATTTTATCTGAAATCTTCTTTGAACACCGCTGAACTCCTCAAGTGCCTTTTTAACGATTCGGGTATCTATTCCCAATTCGAAAGAAATAGTAATTACCGAAAGGCTATTCAATACATTATGAATCCCTGGCATCTTTAGATTTATCCTTGTTATATACCTTTCCTTCCAGAAAACATCAAATGAGGAACTGTATTCTTTAAGGGTAATATTCTCTGCCCTACAATCAGCTTTTGAGTAAATTCCATACGTAAAAAATTGTTTCTCAACTTTTTTTAATATATCCCTGACCCCAGGATTATCAATACAAAGAACTGAAAAACCGTAAAAGGGGACCCTGTTTATAAAATCGACAAAGGATTCTTTTATTTTTTCATAGCTTTTATAGTGATCAAGATGTTCAGGATCGATATTTGTCACAACGGTCACAGTCGGGTATAGCTTAAGGAATGTTCCGTCACTCTCATCAGCTTCAGCAACAAGAAATTCACCGCTTCCAAGTCTTGCATTGCTCCCGAAGCTGTTTAACTTTCCTCCAATAACAGCTGTTGGATCATATCCAGCATACCAGAGAAGCGTGGCTATCATTGATGTTGTAGTTGTTTTTCCATGTGTTCCAGCAACAGCTATTGAATATTTCATTCTCATTAATTCAGCAAGCATCTCCGCTCTCGGTATAACAGGAATAGATTTCTGCCGAGCAGAGACAAGTTCCACATTGTCTTTCTTTATTGCAGATGAATAAACTACAATATCAGCATCTGTTACATTTTCACTTGAATGTATGTAATATATTTTTGCTCCAAGTTTTTCCAATCTTCTCGTTATCTCTGTCTCCTTTATATCAGAACCACTGACCTTATATCCGAGATTTATTAGCACTTCAGCAATACCGCTCATTCCAGCACCACCAATTCCGACAAAATGTATCTTCATATCCTTCCTGTACATGAAAAACTCCTATTGCTCCCATCGATAAGTTTTAAACATTCCTCGATGATCCTTCTTCCCGCATCAGGCATAGCAAGTTTTCTCGCGCAATTGCCCATGTTTTCGAGAAGCTTCCTGTTAGAATAAAGCCTCATTATATGTGAGGCAATCAGTGATCCAGTAAGTTCGTCATTCTTAATCATAATAGAGGCGCCATTTTTCACCATATAAAGCGCATTGATCTCCTGATGATTGTGTGCTGCATAAGGATAAGGGATCAGGATCGAAGCCTTCCCGGATATACAGATCTCTGCAATACTGCTCGCACCCGATCTGCATATAATGAGATCTGCGTTTACGAGGACATCTGCCATATCGTATATAAATGATCTTATCTCAGCATCAAAGCCTTTCTTTCTATAACACTCCTCTATAAATTCCCTTTCTTTTTCACCTGTCTGATGAATTATCCTTAAATCCCCTTTTGTATCTTCCAGATAATCCAGTGCTTCCACCATCTTTTCATTAATATGATGTGACCCCTGACTTCCGCCAAACACGAGCAGTGTAAATCTGCTGTCCCTCTTTTTAGAATATTCAATAGCTTCAAGAAACTTTCTCCTTACTGGAAGCCCTGTTAGCAAAACCTTCCCCTCAGGGAAAAATGCGCTGCTTTCCGGAAATGTAATGAAAATCCTGTCAACTATCCTTCCAAGAAATCTATTTGCTATTCCAGGGATACTGTTCTGTTCATGAATTACTGTTTTCTTACCGGCAATTCTACCGGCAATAACGCCAGGAACAGAAACATAACCACCAACTCCAAGAATAATATCTGCGTTCCATTTCTTAATGATCCGTATACAATCAAAAACTCCTTTCATCAATATCACGGATGCTTTTAATTTTTCCAAAATCCTTTTTCCTTCAAATGCTCGAGCCTCTATTCTTATAAAATTCCACCCCTCTTTTGGAAGAATCCTTCCCTCTATCCCCCTTTCTGAACCAACAAATGCAACATCACCATCAGTAATTATCCTTCTGAACTCCTCAGCAATCGAAATTGCAGGAAATAAATGACCTCCTGTTCCGCCACCACATATAAGGAGCCTCATCTCTCCTCCATTCGTGAAGCGATGCTCATCAATACTCCTGCCTCAGTCATATTAACAATAAGTGATGAACCCCCGTAACTTATAAATGGAAGGGTAAGACCTTTAGGTGGTAGCAACCCCATCACAACACCCATATGAATGAATGCCTGAATACCAATTGCGGATGTAATACCTGTAGCGAGAAGACAACCGAATCTATCATTTGCTTTTAATGCTATCCTGAAACCTTCCATTATAAACAGGGAAAATAATGCTATGATAAATAAAACACCGAGAAATCCATATTCCTCAGCTATTACAGAAAAGATAAAATCCGTGTGTGCCTGGGGGATATAAAAAAGTTTCTGTTTACCTTCCCCAGGACCTACCCCCAGAAGCCCTCCAGATCCAAATGCTATAAATGACTGGATAATCTGAAAACCATAACCAGCAGGATCCGCCCATGGATCAATAAAAGCGAGGATCCTTCTGAACCTATACTTTTTATTTGCTATCACATAATAGAGCAGGGGGAGTGCAGTTATAAAGGATACGAAAAGATATCTCAATCTCAGACCGCCAGCCAAAACCATTGTTATCAATATAAGCATAATTATCACACATGTACCAAGATCTGGCTCTTTGTATATCAGAAAGATAATCGGCGTTATCATAATTAAATAGGGAAGAAAACCATAGAGAAAACTTTTCATCCTCTCTCCCTTTTTTTCAATTGAATGTGCAAGGTATACAATAATTGAAAGCTTTGCAAGTTCTGCAGGCTGGAAAGAAAAACCACGGATACCAATCCACCTTCTCGCCCCATCCACTGTTCTCCCGATACCAGGCAAAAGTACGAGAATCAGGAGTAAAATTGTAAATATGAAAAGAGGGAAATACAATTTTCTCCAGTTTTGATAATCCATTTTCCAGCTTATAAACATCAAGGTAAATCCTATTATCATATTGATCAGATGCCTTTTAAGAAAATAGGCCTCATCACCAAACCTTTTCATACCGAGTATTGAACTTGAACTGTAAACAGCTATAATTCCTGCAGCAAGCATAAATAATACGATGAATGCTAAACGAGGAATCCTGATCAACTATTAATTTCCTCCTGCCTCTTCTGATACCAGAAGGTTTCTAACAATATTTTTGAACATTTCTCCTCTTTCTTCATAATCCCTGAACATATCAAAACTTGCACAACCAGGAGAAAGAAGCACAACATCACCAGGATCCGCAATCCTGAACGCCTTCTTTACAGCATCATCCATGCTTTCCGCCAATTCTGTATATGTCACCTCACAAAGCGCATCCTTTATTTTATCCCTTGCCTCACCAATAAGGATTGATGCCTTCACCCTGCCTTTTACCTTATTCTTCAGAATGTTAAAATCGCTTCCTTTATCCCTTCCACCAGCAATCAGAATTATACTTTCATTAAAACTCTCAATTGCCCTTATAACCGAATTAACGTTTGTTCCCTTTGAATCATTGTAGAACTTAACACCTTTTATTTCTTTTACAAACTCAATTCTGTGAGGAACACCCTTAAATGTTTCTATTCCATACTGAATATCATCCCTGCTTAGACCCATTATTTCATTTACAGCAATAGCAGCCATAAGATTTTCTATATTATGAATTCCCCTCAGATGGAATCTCTCGAGAAAATACTCATGGACTAATTCTTTTGCATATGAGATTATGGATTTCCCATTAAAAATAACAATGCCATTCTTTAAATGTTTACTGTTTTTAGTAAATGAAATTACCTTACTCCTGATTCCATCTGATGCCTTTTTAACATTTTCATCATCCATATTGATAACAGCAAAATCTTCATCATTTTGATTTTTAAATATTCTCGATTTTATATATCGATAATTTTCGAATGTTTTGTGTCTGTCAATATGGTCTTCGGTTATATTCAACAAAACCGCAATTTTCGGCCTGAACTCATATGTACTCTCAAGTTGAAAACTGCTAACCTCAACAACAGCAATGTCCCATTTGTCATAATCGTTTAGAAACTCAATCAATGGCCTACCTATGTTTCCCCCAACAAATGCTCTCCTTCCGGATACAAGGAGAAAATGACCTATCATTGATGTTGTTGTTGTTTTACCATTTGTGCCCGTAATACCGATAATTGGCTTATTAATATATCTGAAAGCGAATTCAATTTCACCAAGAACAGGAATACCCCTTTTCCTCTTTTCCTCAAGAATCTCCAGATCATAAGGAACACCGGGGCTTATAATTATCATATCCGCATCTTTATAAGCTTCTTCATTATTTCCACCAAGATAGCATTTTTCAGCAAACTGCAGCACTCTTCTTGCTTCATCCCTCAGTTCTTCTTCTTTTCTCACATCAGAAACAGTTATGTTCGCTCCCATTCTTTTGAGAAACTCTACCAATCTGATCCCTGTTATACCCAGACCAACAACTGTTACTTTCCTACCATTTAGCTCAAACATTCCTACCTCAGTTTTAATGTGCTTATCGCAATTAGTGCGAGTATTACTGAAATTATCCAGAATCTAACAATAATCTTTGGCTCAGCCCATCCCTTCAACTCAAAGTGGTGATGAATGGGTGCCATTCTGAAAATCCTTTTTCTCCACATCTTGTAAGAGAAAACCTGAAATATCACCGAAAGTGCCTCAATGACAAATACACCACCTACAATTACAAGAAGGATTTCCTGTTTTGAGATTATCGCAAGGGCTCCAAGGGCAGCACCGAGCGATAGGGATCCAACATCACCCATGAATACCTGTGCAGGATATGCATTGAACCAGAGAAACCCGAGCCCCGCTCCCAGAAGTGCACCGCAAAATATGGATAGTTCCCCCGCACCGGGAACATAAGGGATCTGCAGATACTGTGCGATCTTCACATGACCTGAAAGGTAACAGAATAGCATATATGTTCCTGCAGTAATCATTATCGGTCCAATGGCAAGTCCATCCAGTCCATCAGTCAAATTAACAGCATTAGATGCACCGACTATAACAATAATCATAAGGATCGGATATAAGATACCAAGATCAGGCCTTATATTTTTGAAAAATGGAAGTGTCAGTTCGGATTTAAAATCAGGTCTGGAATATATGTAAATCGTGAAGGCTGCTGCGAAAATGATCTGCCAGAGAAGCTTATATCTCGGCCAAATTCCTTCAGGACTCCTCATGATAAACTTTTTATAATCATCTATGAACCCAAGGATTCCAAAGGACAGGACAATAAAAATAACAGACCAGATATAACCATTTCTGAGATTTGCCCAGAGCAGTGTTGGAATAACTGCTGATATAATTATCAGGACTCCACCCATTGTTGGAGTACCTTCTTTTTTAAAATGTGTCGGTGGACCATCGTTCCTTATTGTCTGAGATATTTTGTGGGAATTAAGAATTGCTATAAGTTTTGGACCGATTATGAAAGCAATAATAAGTGCTGTTATAGTAGCATATATCGTCCGAAATGTTATATATTTGAAAACATTGAATACAGAGATCTTTGTGTGTAAGGGGTATAAAAGATGATATAGCATACCTTCAGCACTCCTCCCCAAAAGTATCTTTCAGATGATCAACAAACCATTCCATCTTCATTGCCCTTGATCCCTTAATGAGCACTATATCGCCGGGCTTAATGTAAGATTTAAGGAGATCAAGAATTTCTTCTTTATTATCCGCTCTGAATACACTTCTCATACCGCAACATCTCGCACCCTTCTCAATAAATGATGAAAACTCACCCACAGTAAAAATACAATCAAAACCAAGCCTTGCAGCTTCCTCACCAACTTCCTTGTGACCCTGTTCTGAATAATCACCAAGTTCCTTCATATCCCCGAGAACTGCTATCGCCCTTCTCTGAGCGGAAAACTGCTTGATCGTTTTCATTGCGGTTACTGTGGAAAATGGACTTGCATTGTATGTATCATCTATCAGCATTATTCCATCTCTCAGATGCACGATATTCAACCTCCCCTTCACCGCCTTAATCCCGGATGCACCCATAACAACTGCATCCACAGATGCACCAAGAGAGATTGAGATACCAGTGGCAGCAAGAAGGTTATATAAATAATGTTCGCCAGGAAGGGGAAACTGCAGGGTTATTTCCTTTCCTGAAATTTTTAAATTTATCATCCACCCCTTTAGACCCAGCGACTCCTTTTTTGGAATGTAGATATCTGAATCATGATTGAGTGAGTAGAAGATCTTCCTGCCCTTAAAGTTTTCCGATTCCCTCACAACCAGTGAATCATCAGCATTTACAATAGCAATACCATCAGGAGGGAGTAGCCTGTATACATACCCTTTTTCCCTTGCTACCCCTTCAAGGCTCCCCAGTTTTTCGAGGTGAACCTTTCTGATATTGGTTATAACACTGACATCCGGAAGTGCTATCTCCATAAGTCTTTTTATTTCGCCTATCTCATTGGTTCCCATCTCGAGGATACATCTTTCATGAACCTCCTCAAGCTCGAGAAGTGTAAGGGGAAGTCCAATGAGATTATTCCAGTTCCCTCTGCTTTTAATGACACTGAATTCTTTTTCGAGAATGGATGCTACAATTTCCTTTGTTGTTGTTTTTCCCGCTGAACCTGTAATGGAGCCAATCTTAACACTGTGCCTCATTCTCCACCATCGTGCAAAATCACCCAGTGCAACAAGCGGATCATCAACAGCTACAATACATGCATTCCCGAGAGGCTCCATACTGAAATCCACCTTAAAGTCCATCCTCACAACAGCTCCTGCAGCCCCTTTATTGATTGCATCCACAACAAAATCGTGACCATCCCTTTCCACCCCCCTGAGGGCAAAAAACATATATCCCTTCTGTATTGTTCTTGAATCGATGGATACACCATAAAAACAACGATCTGAACTTCCTGAAATGAGGCTCCCGCTGCATGCTTTAAGGAGATCACTTATCCTCATGGGACGGTTACTCATACAGCTTACCCTTTTCTTTTTCTATAAGTGCCTCCCGTGCCTCCACCCTGTCATCAAAGGGGATTGTTGATCTTCCTATAATCTGATAATTCTCATGACCCTTGCCCGCTATAAGAAGTATGTCTCCCCTTCTAAGGAGAGAAATACCATATCTTATCGCCTTCTTCCTATCTTCTATCACTACATAACCCTTCATACCTCTTCTTATATCTTCAATCCCAATTTCATTGAGAGGACCCCTTCTTACACCCACCAATATATCTTCAATTATTTTTATAGGCTCTTCCATCCTCGGATTATCAGAGGTAATGATAAGAATATCAGCGAGCCTTGATCCAATCTCCCCCATTATGGGTCTTTTAGTTCTGTCCCTCTCCCCACCACATCCAAAGATCAGGATCAATCTCCCATTCACGAATCTCCTTATGGTTTCTAAAGCATTCCTTAGCGCATCTGGCGTATGTGCATAATCAACAAATACAGTTTCACCATTTCTCCCCCTTATGATCTCCATCCTTCCTGGAACGGATTTAACCTTTTCCAGCCCACGCACTGCTATATCAGGAGGGATTCCCAGTGCCTCAGATACCGAATATGCACAGAGCATATTGGAAAGATTAAACCAACCCACAAGCGGAGAGCTTACCCTGATCTCTCCCATCTGCCCCGATATCGTGGCCCTTGTCCCCTCAATGGAGAAGAGCGGATCAATAGCCCTCACCTTTGCTGAAGGAGATGAAATCCCGTAGAGAATTGCGGATATATCTGTTTTCTTAAGATCGCCCCCAAGCTCAATTATCCTGTTATCATCAGCATTGAGGATTGCCCATTTCTTTTTCTTTTCACTTCCTGGGAGAAGGCGTGTAAAGAGTAGTGCCTTCGCCCTGAAGTACTCATCCAGATCTCCATGGAAATCCAAATGATCCTGGGAGAAACTCGTAAAACATGCTATATCAAAATGACACCCTTCCACCCTTTTTAATGAAATTCCGTGAGATGAGACTTCCATTACCACATGTGTCACACCATAGTCCCGCATCTCCTTTAAGATCCTCTGAAGATCAACAGATTCAGGGGTTGTATGGAGCGATTTAATAATCATGTCTCCATATCTGAAATTTATGGTCCCGATTACACCCGGCTTAAAACCCGCTTCCTTGAGGATCGATTCTATAAGATATGTTGTTGTCGTCTTCCCATTTGTGCCCGTAACACCGATAACTGTAAGGTATTTCGATGGATCACCATAAAATGATGCGCTTATCCTCCCCATCGCCTCTCTTGTATCCTCAACCCTTACAATCATCCCTCTCTTATGAACAACCTCTCTTTCCACAACAGCTGCCACTGCCCCCATTTCAAAGGCTACATCCAGATAATCATGACCATCAGCATTTAAACCTTTCAAGGCAAAGAAAAGGGAGCCTGGCTTTACCTCAGATGACCTATAATGGAGGGACAGGATATTGACATCCTTTCCATTTGAAATTCCGAGAACCTTCACCCCGTTGAGTAGTTTATAAATATTCATTATTTATGCTTCATACCTCAAAAAGGCTGTGAAAATTCTATCACACATCTTCTTTCTTTGCTCAAAGGGGCTCCTGGAAGTGGATACTGTCTCACGGCAACACCGCTCCCGATGATCTTTACATCTATACCCATCTCCGTTGCCATTTCAAGGACTTCCATTATACTCAGTCCTGTGAAATCCGGCATCAGGGTTTGATCACCATTTGTTATCTTAAAATCATGTTCTCTCTCCCTCTGATCCATCCGGTCCAGCTTTTGAAATCTAACCGTGCTCTCCTTCGGAGGAAGGTTCATCGTGCTCAAGCACTGATATGCAATGGATTTAAAAACAGGAGCAGCAACAATCCCACCATATTTTATACCCCTTGGTTCATCAATAATAACAATGATTGCCAGCTCTGGATTATCAACAGGAACGAATCCCATAAACGAGGATATCCTTTTGTCAGGGGAATACCCCTTCTTTCGAAATTCAACCTTCTGTGCTGTTCCCGTCTTCCCTGCGACCTTGTACCCTATAAGGGCAGCCTTCTCACCCGTCCCTCCTTCTTCTACTGCACTACTCAGTATATTCTTAATCTTCTTTGATACCTCCTCTGAAATAACCTCCCTTATGACCTGTGGCTGGAATTCTTTTATTACCTTACCATCGCGATCCATGATCTTCTTTACAATAAAGGGTTTCATCAACTTTCCACCATTTGCAATTGTAGATAAAGCATTTATCAGTTGAATAGCTGTTACAGAGATACCCTGTCCGAATGACACCGTTGAAAGGGTAACCTTTCTGAAGTCCTGGGGATCAGGAACTATCCCCGATGCCTCCCCCGGAAGATCGATACCCGTTTTCTCACCAAATCCAAATCTTCTTATATAACTGTAGAATCTATTACCCCCGAGCCTTTCACCTATCTTTGCTGCACCTATATTGCTCGAATATTTTATCACCTCCTCAACGGTCAACCATCCATAAGGATGAACATCGCGTATGATTGCATTTGCAACTCTAAAAGAACCATTCTCACAGTAGATCCTCTCAGTCAGTTTTACAACTCCCTCATTGAGAGCCGCAGCAATTAGAAATACCTTGAATGTTGATCCTGGCTCAAAAGAATCGGACACCACCCTGTTTTTCCACTGCTCGGGACTATACCTTTCAGAAACATTGGGATCAAAGAAAGGGTAGTTGGCAATGGCAATGATCTCACCCGTTTTTGGTTTCATCACTATCGCCATACCACTTTTTGCTCCCGTCATCTCTACAGCATTTCTCAACTCCCTTTCAACAATATGTTGCATGGCACGACTGATAGTAAGAACAACACTGAAACCTTCAGAATGCACCTTATCTCCAATACCCTGGGTAAATATTGGTACACCTGTCGCATCACGCTCAACAAGCAGTGTAATTGGTTTTTCAGAAATAAACTGATCGTAGTAATACTCCACTCCTGCAAGTCCCTGTGAGTCAGTTCCTTCAAAGCCGATAACCTGTCCTGCGAGCTCCTTATTTGGATAATATCTTTTTGACTCGTTTATTATCCCAATACCTTCATATTTCAAAAGCTCAGCTTTTGCCTCTTCGGAAAGCGGAATTCTCCTCTTTATCCATACAAACTTCTTTCTACTTTTTAGCTTTTCAATGATCTCTTTGAGGCCCATTCCCGTCACGGAAGAAATTTTCTTAGCTATAAATTCGGGATTATTAATTTTTAATGGCTGTGCGTAGATGCTGTCCACATTAACACTTATCGCAAGCTCATTCATCTCGCGATCATATATTACTCCCCTTCTTGATGTTATCGTTATTTTTGTTAAATGTTGTCTTTCAGCTAGCTTTGTTAGCTTACTTCTTTCAACAAATTGCAGTTTGTATGCTCTGAAGATTGTGATGCATGGAAGAAGTGTAAAAAGAAAGAAGATGATCCTTACTCTCCTTTTCAATGAACTTTTCTCATTACCAATCATTTTATAACAATCACTTCCTCCCTCCTTGGGATGGTCAATCCAAGATATTTTGTTGCAATATGCTCAATCCTCGCAGGGGACTTCAGTGTTGCAACCTCTATTTTTAACTCTCTGTTCCTCTGGATTATTGATTTCTGTTCCTCTGCTACCCTGGAGATCTTATATCCCAATTCAATTGACTGTGTTCTTATCCATACATGTAAAAATGTCATCCCGAGTATAATAGTAAAGAAAATCACCCAAAGCGATAATCTGATATGGAGTGGAGAAATTGTTAACAAAGAACGTCTTCCTGATGTTGCTGTGTATGTGACCCTTGAGGAAATTACCCTTGCCATGGTTTACTCCTTTCTATTTTTTCAGCAACTCTTAACCTTGCACTTCTTGATCTTGGATTTTCAGTAAGTTCATTTTCTGATGGGGTGATAGGTTTTTTTGTTATTATCTTAAGAACCCCTTCTGATGCCTTATTCTTAAAGAAATTTTTAACTATTCTATCTTCAAGTGAGTGGAACGATATAACGCATATTCTTCCGCCACCTCTCAGAATTGATACAGCACCCTCGATCCCCTTCTTCAGGTTATTAAGTTCGTCATTTACAAAGATCCTCAATGCCTGAAATGTCTTTGTTGCGGGATGAATCCTTCCGCTTCTTCCGACAGCAGATCTGATGATTTCTGAAAGTTCTGTTGTTGTTCTTATGGGAGCAGCAGTCCTTCCCCTGACAATTGCCTTTGCAATGGCAGATGCCCTCTTCTCTTCCCCATAGATCTTTATGATCTCCCTTATCCTTTTTTCCGGATACATGTTTACGATATCGAAAGCCGTTATGCTTCCCTCCATGTTAAATCTCATATCCAGAGGTCCTTGCCTTGAGAAGCTAAACCCCCTTTCAGGATTATCAAGCTGATAGCTTGATAATCCAAGATCAAAAAGGACTCCATCCACTCCGGCAATACCTTCACTTTCGATGATGTCTCTGATATCTCTGAAGTTTCCCTTTCTTAGAATGACCATTTTCCCGTATTCCTTCAGTTGCTCCGCTGCAAGGTCCAATGATTTTTCATCCAGATCGATCCCTATGAGCAACCCCTTTCCTTTCATCGATTCGGCAATTTTTACAGCATGCCCTCCGAGTCCAACTGTTGCATCAACAAAAATTCCTCCTTCACAAGGGCATATAAATTCAATTACTTCATTTAAAAGAACAGGTTTATGCCTGAAGAGCATTTATAACTCATATACCGAGATTTGAAAGATCCTCCCTTATCGAATCAAACTCCTCCATAGCCCTTCTAAATTCATCGATCCATACCGCCTTTGACCATATCTCCAGTTTGTTTATTGCACCCACTATAACGATATCCTTTTGAAGTCCTGCAAATTCCCTCAAAGCCTGGGGAATGAGAATCCTTCCCTGTTTATCCATCTGACATTCTGTAGCAGAAGAAACTACAAACCTTAAAAAAACTGTTATCGATTTTTTCATTGAAGGAAGTGAGGATAATTTTTTTTCAAGGGCGCTCCACTCCTTAAGCGGATAAAGCACAAGGCATTTGTCAAAGTTGGTTATCACTACCCTGCCACCATGCTCCTCCTCAATGATCTCCCTGAATCGAACAGGGATCATTATCCTCCCCTTTTCATCGATAGTGTATTCAAATCTACCTTTGAACATGGCGAAAAATTATACCACTAAATCCCACAAATTACCACTTATTGCCACTATAAGTTTGGCTTAGGAGGTTTGTCAAGGAAAAAATTTTAGTGAATCTTTATTTGAAAAGGCAGGACTCTGGCATTAATTCCCTCATTGAGTTCCCATATCTTCCAGGAAGTGTCTGATAGAGTTTTGTGCCCCAAATTGCAAATTCCCGTGCCTCTTCACTCGCATCACCAGCAATCCTTGCAGGAATTCCAAGAAGTAGTTTTCGGGCTGGGGCCTTAAAATTGCTTGGAACGAAGCACAATGCCCCTATTATGCACTCATCACCTATTTCTGCATCATCCATAATAACAGCACCCATTCCTACAAGAACGTGTTCACCCAGGATGGGACCATGCAAGATGGCGCCATGGGCAATATGGGATGAAGGTCCAAGGATAGCCTTCTTATCCGGCAAGCTATGAATAACAACATTATCCTGAATATTGCTCCCCTCATATATCTCCACATAACCCCAGTCACCCCTTATCACTGCGCCAGGGGCTATAAAGCAATTTTCACCAATTGTTACTCCGCCGATGAGAACAGCCATGGGATGAACAAAACTGGTAACATGAACAGCGGGCTTTTTACCCTCAAATTCATAGAAAGGCATAATCTCCTCCTTCAAAAAATTTTCCCTTAAAGGCTGGAAGATCACCTATAAGCCGGCTTCTGTGCCTGAAGGTTTCCTGCAGGCGATGGTCATTCATCTTGGGAAAAGGTTTCCCCTTTCCTCATGCGACCTACCCGAGAGCTTGGAAGCGGGCCACTTCCCTCTATCCCAACAGACAGGTTGCTCTCCTACTTGGTCTTGCTCCGGATGGGGTTTGCCAAGCCAGGAAAATCGCTTTCCCTGCTGGTGAGCTCTTACCTCACCTTTTCACCCTTACCCGATGAAATCTATTTATTTCATCGGGCGGTATATTTTCTGTGGCACTTTCCCAGGGTCTCCCCCAGTCGCTGTTAGCGACCATCCTGCCCTACGGAGGCCGGACTTTCCTCTGATTCAACTGAACCAGCGACCATCCGGTGATCTTCAAAGCCTCTTAAGGGATCTCTCATCAAGCGTCCTGTTTGCAATCCTATCGGCTTCCCTGTTTTCCTCGCGACCTATATAAAGGATATCAAAAGCTGAAAATTTTTCCAGAAGTTTGATTGCCTTTTTGTAAAGGGGGATTAATTTATCATCCCTTACCTTGTATATCCCCCTCATCTGATTAACAAGAAGTTTGGAGTCGGAATAAATGATAAGTGAGGAGGGCTTATATCTTAATGATTCACAAATTCCGTGGAGAAGTGCCATATATTCAGCAACATTGTTTGTTGTTTCTCCTATGAAAATGCCCTTTTTCTTAAGTATAAGGCCATCTGGTGTCTTTATAATCAACCCTATTGCGCTATCCCCAGGATTCCCTCTGCTTGCCCCATCTATATACAGATGCAACTGCCTGTGTCTATCCCATGTTTTCTTCATTTTCCTTTGCCACCAGATTTCCCTCCCAGAAAAGTATCCTGTGACAGTTTGGACAGGTTATAAGTGAACCATTCTTGAGGATCTCGTTGAAGAGCTGTGGCGGTATATCAATAAAGCATCCACCACATGCGCCATTCTTTGTGGGAACAACTGCAATTCCATTCCTTCTCGATCTTATCAGATTGAATTTTTTAAGCAGATCAGACCTTATATTTATTATCAGACTCTCCCGCTGGGCGGTCTCCTTCTTCAACAATCTTTCAACCTCCTCCATCTCCTTTTTTATCTCCTCCATTTCCCTTTCCATCTCCTCTTCCTTTTTCAACCACTCACTCCTCAATGCATCAAGCCTTTTCTGCGTCTCTTCTGCCTCTGCCATTACCTTTAAAAGATCCTCCTCAAGCCTCTGAATATAGCTTTTGTTTTCTGCTATTTCCTTCAATAGAGCCTGATACTGCCTGTTTGTCTTTATCTGTTTGAGACGTGCCTCCATCTTCCTTATCCTTTCATTCTCATTCTCCAGCTCTTTCTCCTTCTCCGTTTTTATATTCTGAAGCTGTTCATTCCTCTGCTCTTCCTCCTTTAGCATTTCCCTTCCACTTCGCAAATTCTCATTTATTTCATTGATGCGACGCGGCAGTTCAGCCATCTTTTCCCTGTATTTGTCGATTCGGAGTTCAATCCTCTGCAATTCAATAAGAAAGCCAATCTGCTTTTTCAATTTTTACCTCCCTTTATAAAAAAAGGTGCATCTTTCGATGCACCTTTTTCTCTTCGCTGGGCTTCCCTTATTTTAATAATAAAATTTCTAACCCTTTCCATTCTTGAAAATAGTGGGCCCACCTGGATTCGAACCAGGGACCTTCCGGTTATGAGCCGGTGGCTCTTCCAGCTGAGCTATGGGCCCTGACAAATATTTTAAATTATCATATTTAATTTCTTTTCTCAATATCCTATTCGTTATAATTTTTTAACTCCTTCCCTCTCTGTGGATGACGTAGTTTCCTCAATGCCTTTGCCTCTATTTGCCTTATCCTTTCCCTCGTGACATTGAAGTATTTTCCAACTTCCTCAAGGGTATATTCCCTCTGTTCACCTATTCCAAATCTCATCCTTATTATCTTTTCCTCCCTGGGTGAGAGTGTTGCAAGCACCTTCCTTGTCTGTAAAGCAAGATCATTACTGATGACCACGTCATGAGGTGAAAGTGTCATCTCATCCTCGATAAAATCCTGCAACGAGCTTTCCCCCTCATCCCCTATCGGTGTTTCAAGGGATATGGGCTCTCTTGCAATTTTCATTATCTTCTTTACCTTTTCAATTGGCATATCGAGCTTTGAAGCGATCTCTTCAGCAGTGGGTTCCCTTCCTGCCTCCTGGATAATTCTCTTTGAAATCCTTGCGAGTCTGTTAATTGTTTCAATCATATGGACAGGAATCCTTATAGTCCTTGCCTGATCAGCAATTGCCCTTGTTATGGATTGTCTTATCCACCACGTCGCATATGTTGAAAACTTATAACCCTTCTTATAATCAAATTTGTCCACAGCCTTCATGAGTCCAATATTACCTTCCTGTATAAGATCGAGGAATTGAAGCCCCCTGTTTATATATTTTTTCGCTATGCTCACAACGAGCCTTAAATTCGCCTCAGTCAGCTCCCTCTTGGCATTCCTGACCTCGGTTTCTCCCTCCTCCACATTCTTTAACAGCTCATGAACCCTCCCCTTTTTGCCTTTTTCGCTCAACCTCTTTGCTTCCTCTCTCATTCTGTCGAGGATCTCGTTCCAGACCCTTTGATGGAAATTTATACCCATTATAATCTTGATAATACGGGCCCTTATCTTTTCCTCATCTCTCTTCAGATTCTCAAGAAGGCTTTCCCTCTTTATCCTCGTCTTCCTTTCGTTAAGCTCCTCCATCTCCTCAACCAGTTTTCTGATCCTGTTCAAGTTTTTCAGCAGCTTATCTTTCATCTGTATCTCATCAGTGCCATCCTCCTCCTCATCAAGATCCTCAATCATGTCACGGATTTTCCTTTTACTGCTCTTCAGCTCAGCAGGAAGACCCATGATGAATTCAAGCGTACCTTTCCATTTTAACAGTGCCCTGAGAATCTTTTCCCTTCCTGCCTCAATCCTCTTTGCTATTTCTATCTCATCTTCCCTTGAAAGTAATGAAACCTTTCCCATCTCCTTTAGATAAAGTTTTACAGAATCCGTATATGGCTCTTGAATGAATTCCTCCCTCTCTTCCAGTTCTACAGCCTCAGGAAAGCCCTCATGTACCCCTATAGATGTTATAGTGGAGAGTTCCTCCTTATTTTCAACAGGAATGATATACTCTCCTTCATAATCATCCATCGCATTAAGCTCATCATAGGTGAGATATTCCTCACCTCCATTAAATATTTCCCTCTCCTTTCTCAATCTTCCCATTTTTTCTCCTTATTTCTTTTAGACGGTTTATATCCCTCAGAATTTTTTCAACTGCTTCCTCATTCCGATCCTCCTGTGCCTCTTTAAGTTGATTTAGTAACCCCTTCATCTGCTCCCTGATATACCTCTCCTGCAGTTTCAATATACATCCCTTAAGAAAATCCCCTGGCTCTTCCTCCCATGGAGGATTTTCAATAATGAGACGTGATATAATCCCCCTTGTTTTTTCATCAAACTGAGAAAGACCCTTTTGAATATCGATACTGTCCGGGGATCCAGAAAGCTCCATTAATAAATCTCTAATGCGGTCATCCTTTATATACGAAATGGCTCCTCTCTCCATTATTAGTTTTATATACTCTGGATGATGAAGGACTACCTGCAAAACACCTTTTTCCACAGGATCGATCTGAGGGGGCTCTTGCCTCTCAATTAATCCATCGATCCCGAATTCAGAACCACCGGAACCTTTCTTAAGCGCTACGAATTCCCTCACAACCTCCTCACGAAGCCCTATGCTCTCAGAGATTAGCCTTATCCATCGTTCCCTTTCTATCGGATTTCTTACGGAAACTATATAAGGAGTTATCATCTCCATTATCTTTTTCTTTCCATCAAAATCTTGAGGTGCTGTTTCAGATATGAAATAATCCAGTACCGTTTCGAAAAGGGATGGTGCCTTTTCGGAAAGAATATCAAAGGCATTCTTTCCCCTATCCTTTATGAATGAATCGGGATCGTATCCATGGGGAAGCACAACTGCCCTCCCATCCACATCTTCATCTATAAATAACTGCAAACTTCTTGCCAATGCCCGCATTCCTGCCTCATCACCGTCAAAAACAAGGCAAATATCTCTTGCAAATTTTTTAAGTCTTCTTAAGTGATTTACCCCCAAGGCTGTCCCACAAAGCGCAACAACATTTCTTACCCCTGCCTGATAAAGGGTCAGAAGATCAAAATACCCTTCTACTACGAAAACCCTTCCATCCTTATCTATAAAATCCCTGCATTCATGGATCCCGTACAAAACTCTACCTTTAATAAATACCGGTGTTTCAGGAGAGTTCATATATTTGGGCTCCGATTCATCTATGGAACGACTTCCGAATCCCACTATTGAACCATCGACCTCCCTTACAGGAAATACGATCCTGTTTCTAAACCGGTCATAATAGTTTCCATCCCTTGTCTCAATTATGAGACCTGCCTTCTCCATAAGCTCCACGGAAAATCCCTTCTTTTGTAAATAATTAAAAAGTGAGCGCCATTCATCAGGTGCATAGCCGATATAAAACCCCTCTACAATTTCCCTGCTGAGCTTTCTATAAGTAATGTATCTCCTGCCTTCCTCGCCTTCTTTACCCTGAAGGGTATTGAAAAAGTAATCCGCTGCAATTTTATTTATTCTCAATATTTCATCCCTGATGCTATCGCTCTTTCCCTTTCTTACATCTATGCGGATGTTGTAGATCCTTGCGAGCTCAAAAACAGATTCAGAAAAGCTAATATTCCTGATCTTCATTAAAAAGGTAAAGATATCTCCACCCTCATGGCATCCAAAACAATAAAAGATACCTTTCTCCCTGTTAACAGTAAAGGAGGGCGTTTTCTCTGAATGGAATGGGCATAAGCCTATAAAATTTTTACCGCTTTTTTTGAGATGGACATATTCAGAAACTATTTCAACTATGTCGGATCTTTCCCTGATCTCGGTTATCTTCTCATCAGGTATAACCATAAAGCTGTTATATCCTACTACTCCCCCTCCCCTGAAAGCTTTCTTCTTACCATTTCATTGACAACTTTCCCATCAGCTCGCCCTGCTATCTTAGGCATAACAATTTTCATAACCTTTCCTATATCCCGAGGACCAGAGGCATGGGATTCCCTTATTGCATCCATAATAATAGATTCAAGCTCTTGACTGCTCAACGGCTCTGGCAGGTATGATCGGAGGATCTCCATCTCCATCTCTTCCTTTTGCAACAAGTCCTCCCTGTTAGCCTTCCTGAAATATTCGATCGATTCCTGATGCTGCTTTATGAGGGTATTTATCATACCTATGATCGCTGCATCATCCAGTTCCCTTATTAATTCAACTTCTTTGTTTTTAATAGCAGTCTTTATCGCCCTTATAGTATCCAGTCTGATCCTATCCCTGTTTCTCATAGCCTCTTTTAAATCCTTTTCAAGTTTTTCTTTTAGACCCATTTTAATAATTCTGACTCCTCCTCATTCTTTTAAGCAGCCTTTTCCTTGCTGCAAGTGCCTTTTTCTTTCTTCTTACACTGGGCTTCTCATAATGCTCCCTTTTCCTGAGTTCGTAGAGGATCCCTGCCCTTTCACACTGCTTTTTAAAACGTTTGAGTGCAAGCTCAAACGGCTCATCTTCCTTGACCCACACACCCGGCATCAGATTTTCACCTCCCCCTATCGAATATCCTTTAATCATAAATTCTTATTAGTGAAAAGTCAATTTATCCATCACTTTCTAAACCCAAAATGGATAATTAAGCTCCCATAATAAGGAGAGTTCTATAACCCCCGCATCTCTGCACTTATTACAGGATTCAGCCCTTCTCAAAAAATTTCTGTATGTCTTTGATCTGAAAAAGGATGGGAACTCCATATCAAGGGCCTTACCAAAAGGTGTTCCCGAGATGCAATCAAAAATCTCACCTCCTGAATCTACCCTTAAAACAGTCTTTTTATAGTGACACTTGAATATTCGTTTATCTATAAGATACTGGAGATAGGCATGGGAATTCCTTATGGGAAACCCCCTCCCCTTCAACTCAATCAACTTGCTGATCGCCCACCTCTCCTCAAAAGGCTCTGGTATGGATCCCACTCTACCCGGTCTCCTGCTATCAGGACTGTAATCCTCCTCGTTCAATGCCTGAAAAATAATGGGAACACCCCTTCTCGATCCATAGGATGCCATATCCTCTATAAATCTCAGATTGTCTCTTGATAGGACACAAATCAGATGCACTTCAGGGGCATTCTTATCCTTTTTAATGTATGTTATTGCCCTGTCTATCTTTTTAAATAACCCTGGGCAACCCCTTATCCTGTCATGCTCCTCACATGGGGCATCCAGTGAAATAAAGAGATAATCCAGGGCAGGAACAAGCTCATTGTATCTTTCAAGTAATAATTCACCATTTGTTATAATCCCTGTGAGAAACCCAAGTTTCTTTGCCCCTTTTATTATCTCGCCTATATCAATTCTTAAGAGTGGCTCACCTCCCCATATGATTAATAACTCAAAACCTGATCCTCTTGCCTTTCTATAAATTTCCATTATCTGATCATATGAGAGTTCACCACTGGAATCTCCTCTCCAAAGACAGAATGGGCATGATAGATTGCAGCGCTTCGTTATTAAATGCGAGAGGATAAAAGGGGTTTTTCTAATCCTTGATTTCAGAAAGCCTCTGAGAAGCTTAAATCCTTTTACTATCCGATTCATGATTCTGTTTAATCCTTAAGGGTAAGCACCGTAACACCTTCTCCACCTTCATTGGCGTTCCCGGTTCTGAAGCTCTTGATATATGGTGACTCCTTCAGATACTCCCTTACTGATCTTCTAAGGGCACCTGTTCCGATCCCGTGAATTACATGTACCTCTTTGACCCCATTAAGGTAGGCCCTGTCAAGGAACGCATCAAGCCTGCTGATTGCCTCATCAGCCCTGAGACCCCTTAGATCTATCCTGTTTGCTTCCTCCCCTGAAACCTCATACATCCCCCTCTTCCTGATAAGATCAATGGGGGCTTCTTCCTTTAGTTCAATAATCTTCACACCCCCCGTGTTGATCACAACATTCTTCCCGCTGGAATTAATAACAAGTCTATTATTTTCAGGAGAAAACTCTACAACCTTCCCCCTTAAATTCAGCTCCTCAACAAAAACATCACTCCCTGGCTTTAATAATGGAGACCTCGATGTATCACGATCGGGTTGTGGAATCTTCATCATAATATCCTTCTCATACTCTGTCATCCTCTTTCTTAATTTCATCCTTAGCTCTGCCTTCCTTTCCTTCCTTGCCTCCTCAATTAATCTGTTCATCTCTTTCCTCGATTCATCTAAAATTTCTCTTATACTATCCCTTAACTCCTTTATCTCCTTTTCCCTCTCCATCCTCAGTCTCTCCCTCTCCTTCTGGAGCTCCTCGGTTCTGATCCTTAATTCTTCTTTCATTGCTTCAACATCCTTCATTAAGGCTGCATACCTGATCCTCATATCCTCTGCCCTTTTGATTGCCTCTTCAAAGAATAACTCCCTGCTTTCCATATAACCCTCTGCAATATCTTTGATCTTTTCTGGAAGACCAAGCCTCTCTGCAACCCTCATCGCCCAGCTATTACCCGGAATACCTCTTATAAGACGGTATGTAGGTCTCATCGCTGTTAGATCGAATTCCATGGATGCTGGGATGATTCTTCTGTCTCCGATCATCTTTAATTCAGGATAGTGTGTAGTAACAAAAACCTTTCCTGCCTTTTCAATGAGAAATTCAAGGAATGCCCGCGCGAGGGCTGCCCCCTCAAGGGGGTCAGTCCTTCCCATCAACTCATCTATGAGAATGATACTATGCGGGTTAGCCCTCTTTAGGATTTCGATTATTTCAAGTACATGACCTGAGAACGCAGAAAGCTCCTCCTCGATCCCTTCAATCGATTTAATACAAGTAAGAAGCTCAATACCACATGGTATCTCTGATCCTTCCTCAACAGGTGGAAGGATGCCTGCCATTGTTAGCAGTAAAATGATACCAGTGGTTTTAAGTGTAACCGTTTTTCCTCCTGCATTAGGACCCGAGATAATCATCCCCTTCTCGCCATCATTAAGGATAATATCATTGGCAATTACACCACCCCCCTTGAATATAAGAAGTGGATGTCTCGCTTTAAGAAATCTCAACGGACCATTTTCATTAAGCACAGGCCTGCTCCCATCAATCAGGATTGAGAGCTTGCTCCTTGCATGTATAAGGTCAAGCTCACCAATCAGGTCCATTATGAGATAGAAAGCCCCTGCCTCCATCCCTATCATATGGGAAAGATAGGATAGAACCCTGAAGATCTCCTCCTTGAGTTCACTCTCAGCTATCTTTAAACTGTTATTGAGGGGAACGAGTTCTGCAGGTTCAATAAAGATCGTCTCACCTCTTACGGAAGTATCATGGATTATTCCTTGAATCTTCCCTTTGAAGCTTGATTTCACAGGGATCACATATCTGTTCTCCCTTATGGTGAAGAACTCGTCCTGAAGATATTTCTTCATATCAGACCGATGCAGTATGGATTCAATCTTCTGCCTGATCCTCTCAGCTTCTGATCTCACCCTCCTTCTCAGCTCTCCTATAAGCGGTGAGGCATCATCCGTAATCTCCCCATCGTCTCCGATACAGCGCTCAAGTTCATCCTTTATCTCCTCAGGATACGGAAGATCGAAAACTATCTTAAACAACTCAGGATATGATTGACGAAGGATCGGCGAAAGCCCTTTTATCTCACACACACATTTAAGTACATCCCTTACTTTGACAAGCTCATCCTCCTTCAGCACACCTCCAGCCTCTGCCCTCTTTATCTCCTCTTTTATCTCTATATTCCCGGGAAGCGGGAAAACACCATATTCCTCCTGAAAAAGCTTCATTTCGAGGGTTTGATTAAGAAGCCTTTCTATATCATACTTCTTAATATGGAATGGGATATGGAATATCTTCCCCTTTCCCCATGGAGTGCGACAAAGTTCGAGTAGTTTTTTCTCAATCTTTTCCCATTCAAGATCTTTTAATACCCTTTCATCCATGGTTTAAAGATATTATTTTTTACAGAAGGTTAAAGGATGCAGATAAAGAGAAGGAGATTGATCAGAGATACTGACCGTATCTGATCTTCTCTGTAATCTCCTTGATCCGCTGATAGCTTTCAAGTTCCCTGATTATATCCTCCGTAGAAACAAGTGCGGGCTTTATCCCACTGCCCTCAAGACGGACCTTCTGTTCAAGAACCCTTCTCAGCACCTCTGCTATATCGGCACCTGAAAGATTAACAGTTTTAGGGATTATGTGCGAATAGTCCAGAGTGTCGAAGAGCTTCCTCCCCCCTATCTTTTCAGCCTTTGTTTTATGTATTTCAAATATCATCTTCTTCTCCTCCATATCCGGAAGGGGAACCTCAATGAGACGTTCGAATCTTCCAGGCTTTATCAGCTCTGACATGATTGCGCCCGGTTTTATCGTTGATCCAACAATTATAAGGTTATCATAAAAATCCAGTGAATCCATGATCTCAAGGATCATATAGAGTATCCTTCTTGCAGGTGATTTGGGATCCGAAGGAACAAAAGGACCTTCAGCATCGATCGCCTCAACCTCATCAAAATAAAGTATGCTTCTTCCGCTTTCCCTTATCAGTGAGAAAATATCCTGGATGAGATTTCCTGTTATATCAGGACCTTTAAATATAAGTTTTGACAGCCTTAGATGATAGAGGACGGCTTCAGACTCTGTAGCGAGAAATTTAACAAGCATCGTCTTTCCAGACCCGGGCGGTCCATACAAAAGGAGCCCTTTCGTGGGAATTGTTCCCCATATCTGAAAAAGTTCAGGTTTTCTAAGGGAATAACTCAACCCCTGGATCTCCCTTTTAGCCCTCTCAAGGCCACCTATGTCGTTATAGCCCACATCGCATCGGAAGGTCATCTCAACCTTTCCCTTAAGGCTTCCATACTTGTTTTCAAACCCCGCCCAGAGATTTTTTAATCTGGTCTCCAGATTGCTTCTCGTTATATCCATCTTCCGATTTCCAGATTTATAATGCTAAAATGATTTTTTAAAATTATATATAAATTTTATGCTAAAGGAAACCCTTCACCAATCCAGAAATCTGAGGTAAAATAATAAAAAAAATCAGAAGGAGGGGATGCGATAGAAGTATTTGGTAACATATCAGGTCTCAGGCCTCGCGAGCTTCGTGCACTTTTACATATTTACAGGAAAAAAATACCCCCCCAGACAGTAATAACTTATGATCTATGCAAAAGTTTAACCTCCCTTTCTCGCCATTTAAACAGGGAGATTGCAATACTGATAAACAGGAAGGGATCTGTTGAATATGTTATAGTTGGACAGCACGAAGGGATCACCATCCCTGATCTGGGCAAAGCCCCTCACCCCACAAGGCTCAGGGGTTTAAGATGTATCCATACCCATCTTAACCCCTATGGACTTAGCGATGAGGACCTCACTGACCTTGCACTTCTGAGACTTGATCTGATGGTAAGCATAGAATCAAGGAGTGATGGACTTCCTGGTATTATCTCCATAGCCTATCTTCTTCCGGAGAATAATGATGGAAGACCGTGGGAACTTTCTTATCCAGATCTCCAGCGATTCCTCTCGTGGAATTTTCAATCACATATAAAGGCAATTGAAGAAGAATTCGCAAGGGTTCAGCCTGTGGTTCCTGTAAGAATTGCTGAGAGGGCTATCCTTGTTGGTGTAGGAGAAGGAAGAAAGAGGGAATTGCTGGAATCCCTTGATGAGCTGGAGGAGCTTGCTACCTCAAATTCCATTGAGGTTGTTGATAAGGTGCTCCAGATAAGGAGAGAAATCGATCCAAAATATCTTATAGGAAAAGGGAAATTGAGAGAGATCCTTATAAAATCCATGCAGAAGGGCGCAACGATGATCATATTTGATAGGGAACTGACACCCTCACAATGCAGTGCATTATCAAAAGTCACTGATCTGAAGATTATCGATCGAACCCAGCTCATCCTCGATATATTTGCCCAGAGGGCACAAACAAAGGAAGGGAAGCTGCAGGTTGAACTTGCACAGCTCCGATACAACTTACCAAGGCTCTCTGAAAAGGATGACGCAATATCACGCCTCACGGGTGGTATTGGTGGAAGAGGTCCAGGGGAGACAAAAATGGAGGTCGACAGGAGAAGGGCAAGGGAAAGAATCGCAAAGCTCCTTAAGGAAATGGAGGAGATAAAGAAATCAAGGGCTATAAGAAGAAGCCTTGCTGAAAAGAGGGGTGTGCCTGTTGTTTCCATTGTAGGATATACAAATGCGGGCAAGACTACTCTTTTTAATCTCCTCACAGGTCATACAGGTGGAGTTGCAGACAAGCCTTTTGCAACCCTTGATCCAAAAAGGAGAAGAATAAAATCTTTCCTTCCTGAGGAGGTAATTGTTACAGATACAGTTGGTTTCATAAAAAGGGTTCCAGAGGATCTTTTTTCAGCTTTCAGGGCAACACTTGAAGAACTCTACGATGCTGACCTTATCGTCCATGTAGTTGATGTGAGCCATCCCCAGTATGAGGATCATCTCAATGCAGTCAAGGAAATTCTAAAGAGGCTTGATCTGTCGCATATACCTGTCATCCTTGCATTCAATAAAGCAGATCTCATACCCTATGAGGAGGCAGGGGATAGGGCAGAGCAGTTCAACGGTATTCCTATATCAGCACTGAAGGGTATAGGGGTTGAAAGGCTAATAGAGGCAATAAGAAAATTTATAAATACAGAGCTTAAATATTCAAACATGCAACAAAATGATCTTTCTCAACCTCAACAAGATCAGGTTCCCTCTGGCAGCATATATCAATAAAGTTTGGACACCTATCATGAAATGGACAGCCAGGTATTGGTCTTCTGGGATCAGGAACCATCCCTGAAATGGGCTTTATAGTTCTACCCTCATCCATTGATGGCATGGATTGAAGAAGCCCTTTTGTGTAAGGGTGAAGTGGATTTGAAAAGATCAGGGATACAGGTGCCATCTCCATAATCCTTCCCGCATACATGATAATAACCCTGTGGCAGTTTTCAGCCACAAGACCGAGATCATGGGTTATCAGGATCATGGACATGCCCATCTTCTCTCTCAATCGCCAAAGCAACTCCATTATCTGCGCCTGTATAGTAACATCAAGGGCTGTTGTTGGTTCATCGGCAATAAGGATCTCCGGGTTACAAGAAAGTGCAATGGCAATCATTGCCCTCTGCTTCATCCCTCCGCTTAGCTGATGTGGGTATGAATGTATCCCCTTTTCGGGAGAAGGAAAACCAACCTCCCTCAATACCTGGATGGCTCTCTCCATCGATTCACCCCTGCTTACCTTGAAGTGTGCCCTTACTGTTTCCGAAATCTGTTCACCAACTGTTAATACTGGATTAAGTGCGGATGCGGGCTCCTGAAACACCATTGAGATCCTTCGACCCCTTATCTTTCTCATCTCGGACTCCTTAAGGGTCAGAAGATCTACGCCATGAAAATTGATTTCACCAGCAGTGATCTTGCCCTGGGGCTGGGGAAGTATCCTCAATATGGAAAGCGCTGTGACCGTCTTACCGCTTCCCGATTCGCCGACGATGCCAAGGGTCTCCCCCTTCTCAAGGCTGAAGGTTATACCATTGACAGCCCTGATTATCCCATCATCCGTATGAAATACTACCTTAAGGTTTCTTACCTTGAGAATTCTTTTATCTACTGATATATTAATCCTCTCCATAAAATACCTAAGGATTTAATTGAATCTGATAGAGCTGCCAGTAATAGCCTCTCTTCCGAAGCAATTCCTCGGGGCTACCCATCTCCCTGATCCTTCCATTGTGGATAAGTATTATCCTGTCAACATCCCTCACTGTAAGGAGCCTGTGTGCTATTATAATAACGATCCTATCCTTTGCCCTCTCTTTCAGAAAATCCCTGAAAGAGAGCTCCCTCCCTGCATCCACACTTGAGGTGGCTTCGTCAAGAACGATAACATCAGGATCGTAAACAATTGCACGGGCGATTGCAAGGAGTTGTTTTTCACCTGTTGATAGCCTCCTGCCTCCTTCACCAACATTTTCTCCATAATCATCGATCAGATTATAAAACACTCTATCCCTGAGCTCACAGATTTCATCTGAGCCTTCTTCTTTCTCTTTAAGAAAAACATTATCCATTATTGTTCCTGATAGAAGGTGGATATCCTGAAACACAACACCAATCATCCTTCTAATGTCATATATGCGATAATTCCTGATATCTACACCATTTATAAGCACAGAACCATCATCAACATCGTAAAATCTCAGAAGGAGCTTTATCAGGGAGCTCTTTCCAGCACCGGTTGCACCTATAATAGCAACCCTCTCCCCTTTATTCACTTTAAAGGAAATATTTTTGAGAACTGTTTCCCTCCCATCATATGAGAAAGAGACATTTCTGAATTCAATGGACTCTATCTTTTTCAGTTCTATAAAATCTGCCTTTTCATCAATATCCTCAGGCTTCGTTTCCATAAGTTTTGTTATCTTCTCCCATGAAGCCATTGCTGATTGCATAACATTGAATTTCGCACTGAGATCCCTTATGGGAACAAAAAATTTCTGAACGTATTCAATAAATGCAACAAGCACACCAAAGCTAACACTTTCTCTCACTACCCCTCCACCCCCGTACCAGAGTATCATGGCAACCGTTACAGAGCCTATTATTTCAACAGCCGTATATAAACATGAATCGGAGATGATTGCCCTGTACCCCTCCTTCCTGTAAACCAGGCCCAGATCGTTGAACCTCTTAACGCCCGCCTCTTCCATATTGAATGTCTTTATCGTTGTTATTCCCGATACACATTCCTGGAGAAAAGAGCCTATCTCAGCAAGGGATGATCTCATATTTCTGTATGCATCCCTGGATATTCTTCGGAAGATGTATGCAATAGCGATAATCAGCGGGGCTACTGTAAAAAATATCAGGGTAAGCTTTAAGTTAAGGTATAACATAAAAGTAATAATAAACAGCAGATGAAAGAGATCTCCGATAACAGCAACAATCCCGGACATAAATAGCTCATTTATTGCCTCAACATCGGATGTAAGCCTGGTTATAAGTCTTCCAACGGATGTCTTTTCAAAAAAGAAAACAGGTAGCCTCTGCAAATGCGAAAAGAGATGCATTCTTAAATCCTTTACAACACTCTGGCCAGTGAGCTGCATGAAATATATCTCAAGATATCTGAAGAAAAATTCAAGGCATAGAATCATCAGGAAAAGCATCGATAGTATTCCAAGACCAGCTATCTTTCCTGTGATTATATGTTTGTCTATTGCAATCTTTATTATGTATGGCTGTATAACTCCGGTAAAAGAAACAAGTGGCAGTGTAATGAGACTATAAAGGATATACCTGCGCTGGGGATAAACAAAATCCCAGAGCCTTTTAATCAGGACTTTGTCATAAATCCTCTCCCCTACCTCTCCTTCATCCATCCCTGAGAAGGCCTTTTCCTTAAGTCTCATTTAGCTCCTCCTCCCACCTGCTAAGGCTGTAGAGTTTCGCATACAGGCCATTTCTGGCTATAAGAGTCTCGCTTGTTCCTTCTTCCACAATCCTTCCCCTGTTTATGACATATATCCTGTCGATATCCCTTATCGTGGTAAGACGATGGGTAATTATTATACATGTCCTTCCCTTTAAATATTCACCTAATAGTGACCATATCTCCCTCTCCGTGGATATATCAACACTACTGAAGGGATCATCAAGGATAAGGATTTGAGGGTTGCGTAAAAGTATCCTTGCAAGGGCTGCCCTCTGCCGCTGCCCTCCTGAAAGTTTAACACCCTTTTCTCCAACAACCGTGTTAAGTTTGCGCGGAAAATATTCGAGATCCCTTGAAAGACGCGAAATTTCAAGTGCCTTATCAATCCCCCTTCCATCAATCCCGAGGGTAATATTCTCTTTCAGTGTAAGTGAGAAAAGGAAGGGCTCCTGAGGAACATAACCTATAATCCTCCTTAAATTTTCAGGAGATATATCATTAATATCTGTACCATCAATAAAAATCGTTCCCCTTGGAACATCTGTTAATCTTAATAAGGATTTGACGATTGTTGTTTTTCCAGACCCTGTTGGACCAACAATTGCTATCCTCTCCCCTTTTCTTATCAGAATATTAACACCCTCTATCGAGAAACCGCCATTACCGTAAGAAAAGTGAAAATCCCTGAATTCTATAGAATGATTAAATCCCGGTATCTCTATACCTGTAGTTGACTCCCTCTCACCTGAAAGTAGCTCCTCAATCCTCACAATAGCTGACCTTCCCCTCTGGATTACATTAACAATCCATCCCAGTGCAATGGTAGGCCAGAGAAGCAGTGCAAGGTAACCGTTGAAGGCAACAAAATCTCCAAGTGACATCCTAACATCGATGACCTGTCTTCCACCGATCCATATCACAGCAAGTGTCCCCAGACCGCCCATAAGACCGATTAATGGATACATAAAGCCCATCGCCTTTGTAAGTTTCATGCTCTTATTGAAGTAATCATCGTTGAGCCTTGAGAATTCCTCCTTCTCCCTCCCCTCAAGAAGATAGGATTTTATAAGTATGATTGAATTCAGATTCTCCTGAATACGAGAGGAGATAGACGAAAGGGATTTTTGCACATTCTGTGACATTTCGTATAGTGACTTTGTAAAGAATTTCGCCATAAGGGCAAGGGCGGGAAAGGGAAGGAGGGCAATAACTGTAAGGACAGGATTTATCCTCATCATCAATGCAATGGCAAAGATGTATACTATCAATGTATTTACTCCATGGAGAAATCCAGCACCAAGCATAACCCTTATTGACTGCATATCATTAATTACCCTTGAGATGATATCGCCTGTCCTCATCTGCCTGAAGAATGACTCCCTGAGTCTTATGAGGTGATTGAAAAGGTCTGATCTCATATCGTATTCAATGCTGTGGGCAATCCAGAATATCACTGATCTCGAAAAAACCCTTAAAAGCCCCCCTGAGATGGAAATCAATATTATGAGGGCAACATAAATATGAACCTCCTTCCCTTTCCTTAATGCCTCGATTGCAATCTTAATGATCCAGGGGATAGCTGAAAAGCATACATTTGTGAGGATAAGGATTACCACCCCCAGAAGGTATCTGAATAAATATTTTCTTGCATAGTTGAAGATCAAACGCATTTCCTTTAGGATAATACATCTTGCATCAAAACAAATCAATTTCTCGGAACCCTTTAGATTCATGATAAATTAAATAGAACTTATTGACCTTCACCTAAACAGGAAGGATAATTTAATAAAATGCAGGATACGGAAAGATTTATAGAGACCGCACTTAGAGCAACAAAAAGGGCCTCAAGATTCCTTGTGAATCATTTTGGAAAAGTCCAAAGGATCGAGTTCAAAGGAGAGATAAATATAGTTACTGAGGCTGACAGGATTTCGGAGACAATTATAATAGAGATGATTAAAAGCAATTTTCCAGATCATGAAATTCTCTCCGAAGAATCAGCAAGAACAGGGCCTTCTTCCCCATATCTCTGGATAATAGATCCACTTGATGGAACGACAAATTATGCACACGGCTTCCCCTTCTTCTGTATATCCGTTGCGCTTCAGTTCAATGGTGAGATAATAATGGCTGTTGTCCGCAATCCCATTCTCCATGAACTGTTCGTTGCAGAAAAGGGGAAGGGTGCCTATCTTAATGGAAAAAGGATAAGGGTTTCACAGATTGATAAACTCTCAAAAAGCCTACTTGCAACAGGATTTCCGTATGATATAAGAACATCACGGGCAGACAATTTAAACTACTTCTGCATATTTTCCAAGAGGGCACAGGCTGTAAGAAGGGCAGGCTCAGCTGTTCTTGATCTATGCTATGTTGCCTGCGGAAGATTTGATGGCTTCTGGGAGATGAAACTCGGGCCATGGGATATAGCTGCGGGTATGCTTATGGTTGAGGAATCAGGAGGAAAGGTAAGTGATTTTAAAGGAAACAGATGTTCCATCTTCAATGGAGACATTGTCGCATCAAATGGGCTCATTCATCATGAGATGATAGAGACGATAAGGATGGCAGAAGAAGCTTCATAAATCTCCTGTCCATGAGAAATCCCTCCTTTATATTCGAAAGGGATCTGAGAATGCTCCTTTTTATGCCAGGATGCTCTTTTTCGAGATCAATAAGCATGCGCTTTATCTTTCTTCTCATCAGGTCACTTCTTCCGCAAACAGGACACCTGCAGCACACAATCGGAAATTTTTTCTCAATGGCAAATCTTATAATATCTTGCTCCCACACATAAACAAGGGGCCTTATTACAATATTTTTTCCATCCTCAGCATAAAGGATAGGAGGCATAGCCTTAAGCTCACCCTGAAAGAATATATTAAGTAGGAGTGTTTCTATGAAATCATCGGCATGATGGCCAAGTGCTATCTTGTTGCAGTTAAGCCTGGGGGCAAGCCTGTAAAGAATACCCCTTCTCAATCTTGAGCAGAAGGAACAGAATAGATCGCCCACCCTGAGTTTCTCCTTCACAATCTCATAGATCTGGCTCCTCTCCATGTGGTATTCAAAACCTCTCTCTCTGAGGTAGCTTTCTATGATATCGGTTCTGTATCCTTTAAAACCCGGATTGACATTCACAGCAACAATCTTGAAGTTAACAGGCGCCCTTCTTGAAAGTAGATCAAGTATATGGAGAAGGGTCCAGCTGTCCTTTCCTCCTGATACTGCAACAAGTATCCTGTCGCCTTCATCTATCAGCTTATAATCCTCAATAGCCTTTCCTGTCTTTCTTCTTATTATCCTCTCAAGATCCTGCATCCTTACTCAATGCCTCCATAAGTTTTTCAATGAGCCCTCCAAAGGAACCGTTTGACATAACAACAATAACATCGCCTGGATGAGCGTTATCAACTATAATTTTCACAATCTCATTAACATTATTACACTTCCTCCCCCTTTTCCCTCTTCTTCTTAAATCCTCAACGAGTTGATCAACATCAAGTCTCTCCTCCGGTTTTATTGCATCAGGATTATATATCTCGGAAATTATTATCTCATCAGCAAATTCAAAGGAAAATGGAAATAGATCCTGGAAAAACCTTCTTCTGCTTGTGTTGGATCTTGGTTCAAAGATTGCCCATATCCTCCTTGATCTATATTTTTCGCGCAACCCCTGAAGTGTTACCTTCACTGATGTTGGATGATGCGCAAAGTCTTCAATTATCTCAATACCGGAGAAAACCCCTCTCAACTCCTGTCTCCTCTTCACACCCCTGAAAGATCTAAGTGCACGGGCTGTTGGCTCAGGTTTTGCTCCAAGCTCTGCTGCCATCGAGATTGCAGCAACTGCATTCTGTATGTTATGAACTCCCCACTTTTCCCATATAAACTCACCCCATTTGACCCCTTCTCTGAATATAGCAAATTCCAAACAATTTCCGACCAACCCCTTCTTCCCCCCTCTCCAGTATGAAGAATCATCGATCCCGAAGCTATAAACCCTGCATTTTGCTCCGGAAATAACCTCCTCAAGTAATGGATAATCCGATGAATAGCCTATTATTCCACTATCCCTTATCCCTTGCACTAAGAGAAAAAAAGCCTTCTTCAGATCATCAATATTTTTGTATATATCACCATGATCAAACTCAAGGCTCGTAAGGAGAAGGGATCCCGCATTGTAGTGGATAAATTTCGGTGTTTTATCAAAGAAGGCAGTATCATATTCATCGCCTTCAATTACAAATATCTCTCCCTCTCCAAGCCTCCAACCCTTTCCAAAATCAATGGAAACGCCACCGAGAAACATAGATGGAGAGAATCCATTGTTCTCCAGTATCCATGCAAGAAGTGCGGTTGTTGTTGACTTTCCATGGGTTCCTGCAACTACTACAGGGTATTTATCCTTGAGAAAGAACTCCCTCAGGGCATCAGGCATGGACATATACGGAATACCTGATGCAAGTAGTTCCTGGGCCTCGGGATTATTCCTTGTTATCACATTTCCCACAATAACAAGATCAGGCCTTCCTCGAAGGTTATCCGGCCTATACCCATTCATCACAGTAATACCCATCTTCTCCAGTTCCACGCTGGCAGGGGGGTAGGGGTTACTATCTGAGCCTGTGACATGAAACCCCTTTTCCTTAAGCATTCCCGCGATCGATGCCATACCCACACCGCATATACCCATAAGATGTATGTATCCCTTCATAGTTTTTGATCTCCTATAAGGTTCATAATAAGATCATGTATCTGTGGTCTGAAAAACTTTATTCTTTCATTTGACCTTGTTGGATGAATCCTGTTTGTAAGAAGGATGATGATTGTATCCTTTCTTGTATCGATCCACAATGAACAACCTGTGAAACCGAAATGGCCAAAGGATTCATCTGAAAGGTATCTTCCTGTAAGCGAATAATCTCTCGACGGTGTATCCCATCCAAATGTCCAAGTTGAACCCTCTCTTCTTTTAAGAAACCGCCTTACCGTTGATGCCTTCCACAATCCATCAACACCCTTATAACATTCAAGCATGCAGAGTGAAAATTTGAAAAGATCATATGCTGTTGTAAAAAGGCCTGCATGTGGTGCTACACCGCCCAATGCAAAGGCATTCTCATCATGAACCTCACCAACAATAACCCTCTTCCTCCAGGAGCAGGCCTCTGTGGCTGCAAAGTCTCCCTGGCTGGATCTCCCCTTTTCCGCTGCAACCCAAGTTTCTCTAAAAAATGAATCATTCATTCCAAGGGGCTCTGCCACCATCTCCCTGAAGACTTCGGATAAGCTCTTACCTGTTACTTTCATTATGATATAACCAAGGAGTATAAATCCTAAGTCGCTGTAAATATGTTTTGATCCGGGCTCATAAAGAAGCTCTACCTCCTTTATTCTCCTGATTGCAAAATCCCATGCCTTATTCCCACCCATTATCCCAACACCTGTTCTCCTCTCCTCTTCCTCTATTTCCAGATAGATTGGATGCCATGATGGGAGACCGGATGAATGGGAAAGAAGATCACCAATTGTTATCCCTGCCTTTTTTGCATCAATATCAGGATAGAAATCCATGAGTTTTTGATCAATATGGATCACCCCTTTTTCAACCAGACCCATTACGATTGAAACAGTAACAACAATCTTTGTTAGGGATGCAACATCAAAATATGTCCCTGTTTTCATGAACCTCTTCTCAGGATAAATCATCGAATACCCGAATGCCTCAAAGAATACTACATCCCCTTTTGAATAGACAAGAAGCACACCTCCTGGAAATACACCTTCTTCTATTGCATCTTCCATCTTTTTTCTCAAAAGGAGCATTGCTTTACTCATTGAACTGCCCCTTCTAAAAGCCAAAGGGCTCCACTATCTCCATCCATGAGGACTTCAGCTCCAAGAGGAAGGGTTAATATTTTCTCACCATGACCGGATGGAAAGTTAAAGATAACAGGAAAATCTCCTTCATCAAATATATCAAGAACGATCTCCTTTATGAGTTTCTGTGATCCACACTCCTTCATCGACCCAAAAACCACTCCTTTAACACCATGGAATCTGCCAGCCATCTTAAGCTGTGTTAGCATCCTGTCAATTCTGTATGCAGGTTCTCCCACATCTTCAAGAAACAGGATCTTCCCATCAAAAGGTGCATCTATCCCTGTGGATATGGAACTTACAATAAGCGAAAGGCATCCACCTGTAAGACGCCCCTCTGCCTTGCCACCCTTTAGCGGTTCACCCACCCCCAGAAGCCCCTCCCTCATATTGCCCATTATAAGATCAAGGAGGAGCTCTAACTCTTCAGGGGATATAGATCTCTCCTGGGCAATCATGGGACCGTAAAAGCATATCATGCCACAACGATTGAGAAGAAAAAGGTGAAGGGATGTTATATCACTGTATCCAACAAACACCTTTGGATGTGTTTTTATAATCTCTGGTTTGAGATACGGTATTATCCTTATTGATCCATATCCACCCCTCGATGCAAATATACCCCTGATCTCTTCGTCCAGAAACGCTGACATAAACTCATCTGCCCTTTCCTCATCGCTTCCTGCCATATATCTGAACGGTTTGATATTTTCTCTATATAACTTCACACGGAAACCCATAGATTTAAGTAATTCAATACCCTTCCTGATCAGATCCTCATTATATAGACCGGCTGGCGAGACAACACCTACTGCATCACCTTTCTTCAATGGTTGCGGCTTTATCATAGATCCTTACCGATTATTGATAGGGATTCTTCAAGACCATGCGGTTCAATACCCGAAAGCATCCATCCTTTCTCACCTACAAGCGAAACATCAATAGGTCTTCTAACGAAAGCTGAAGATTCATTGATATCAGCCTCACTGAGTAGTGATTCATCAAATCCGAAATGAGAGAAAACCCTCCTTGCAAATTCATATCTACTCATCCTCTCCTTTCCAGCTAAATGCAAAATACCCTCGGCATCCCTTTTAAAAACCAATTCACTTATCATAGCTGCACAGTCCTCTACCCAGAGGAATGTCCTGAACTCTCTGAAAATCGAGACAGGTTCCCCCCTTCTCCCCCTCTCCATGATCTCCTCAAAAAATATCTTCTTCAAGCCAAAGCCCTTCCCGTATAAATGTGAGAGCCTCAGGATAAGCCATCTCCTGCAGAATGATCTTACCTTCTCCTCACCCATCAGCTTTGTTTCGCCATAATAGTTGATGGGATCAGGATGATCCTCTTCTCTGTACCAGCCCCTCTTACCATCAAATACATTATCAGTCGAAATATAGATAAATCTGATACCCCTTTTCCCTGCAATCTCAGAAAGATACTCTGTGGAAAGAACGTTTATCCTGTAAGCGAGATCCTTTTCCAGCTCACACCTTTCAACATCAGAAAGCGATGCTGTATGTATTAAAATTGATGGTGAGATAGTATCGATTAAATTACTTAAATCATCCCAGTTTGTGATATCACAAAAGTGTGTAAATCCCTTTTCATGTTGTGGTTTGTTTCTCTTATATATACAGTGCAGCTCTGCCCTTCCCGCAAGATGCTTTATCAGATAGTGTCCCAGAAAACCACTGCTTCCTGTAAGAAGAATACGCTCATTCATCTTTCTTATGAAACAACATTAATTTATCTGGTATATTAGGGTAGCCTATACCTATGAAGCAAAATAATCCTTCCCTTTTAATAAATGTATAGCTTCCACTGATATTCCACCATGCCCTTCTCCCTTTAAGATATCCCTCCAGCTCTCCCTCAGGAAATCTCTTCTCTATGATCTTCCTGAAAGATTGGAAAAACTCATCTGCATCCCTCTCCGTCTCCCATTGAAGAATCCATAGAACAAGCCATCTTCCTCCCTCCTTAAATAACTTAATAATATCACCATTCCACCCCTCTGATCCCCTTTTTGCCTCATCATCAGAAAGATAGTTTCTGAGCAACTCATATGAAATAAATTCACCAAGAGTATTGTTCCACACATTCATCCAGTTATGCGGAGGGTTTAGATCCTTATAGATATCAGAGGTGATAAAAGGCGGTTCTATATGTCCAGATTCAGGGTGTAACACCTTCCTTGTTGTTGCCGGTGGTTTTTCGAGAAATCTATGAATACCCCTCCACCCCTCTTTTTCAAGAACCGATTCTGTAAAAATGAAACCTTCAATATAGGGAAATAGCAGTATATTATAAAGGGGGCGTGGGATTCCCTCAGGGACATCCATTGATAAGGCATATTGTCTGAAAATAGGGGTTATTCTTTTTCTCACACCCTCCGCATGAAAGAGGTGAAGTGTATGATCTATCGAAACAATCATCGCGCTTCCTTCAACTATTGCATCACTGGCAAGGAGTGCGTCCATGCGGGGGTTTTTTGATCGAATCTCATCCATTGGATAATGCTGATCTTGAAGGGCATGGAATAATTCATGACTCAAAATAAATTCACCGATTATATCCTTCTGCAGCAGCATCTGCATGAATTCGACCATAAGTCCTCCTCCTTTTGCCCCCCTGACCAGATATAACTTCCCATTCCTGTGATCATAAAATCCAAGAGCCTGATCCTCATAAAATTCGAGAAGTTTCTCTTCAAGATCAAAACCTTCGGGAAGGAGTCCAAGAAGTTGAAAGCTTATGCCCAGATGGATGAGATAATCATCGGACAGCCCTTCCCTTATAACCTTTTTCAGATAGGCTCTAAGTTCTTTCCTATCAATAATTTCTATCTCCACATCCCTTTTGAAATTCAACCCCGATATTTTCTCTACATCCCTCTTGATTTCATCGATGAGGGGGTAGTTTACAAACCCTCCCCTTAGAACCTTATATGAACAACCAGTGATTATAAATGCGATGGTGATGAAAAAAGCAAAAGTTTTCTTTTTCATGAGCCTGAAGCTATCATTTTGGGAACAAAGGTCCTTAAAGCCTTCTCATAGGGGCAAAATTCAATGGAAAAAAACTCGGAAGCCTCCCTTATATCACATATGTTTTCCTCTTCAAGCATCGTAATCTGATCGGTTGTAATGGGTGGATTGCTCAAAATCCTTTCCATTAGAAAGGCAACTGCCTTCATTAAAACCATTGGAAGATGAATTTTCAATCTCCTTACACCCATAACCCTGCAGATGATATCCAGCATCGTATTAAATGTTATTGCTTCAGGTCCTGCAATTTCAAAAATCCTGTAATTTAAATCCTCCCTTTCAACAGCTTGAAGGAAACATTTTACAAGATCCTTAACAAACACAGGCTGGAGTCTGTATCTCCCCGATCCTATCACAGGAATGATGGGGCTCAGCCTTATCATCTTCACAAGCATCTCTGTAAGTTTATCACCAGGACCACATATAACAGATGGTCTGAATATAACATACGGTATTCCACTTTCCCTTACAGCCTCTTCAGCCATCCATTTCGTTCTGTGATACATACTCCTTGCATCTTTTCTCGTTCCAAGCGCACTCATCTGGATGAACTTCTTTATAGAGCCACCCTTAGAAGAAAGTAGAAGATTTCTTGTGCATTCAAAGTGAATTTCCCTGAATGTGAAATCCTTACCCTCCCTTATGATTCCCACAAGATTTATTACCACATCCATTTTTCCTATAATCTCCATCCAGGGACCGGGAAATTTCAGGTCACCCAGTATGGGCAATACCCCTGCAGCCTTCATCCTTTCAAAAGATTCCTTAGATCTTACAAGCGCATACACTTCATGATTCTTTACAAGCAGTGGAATGAGGTGGCTCCCTACAAAGCCTGTTCCGCCTGAAACAAATATCTTCATAAAACTACAGCCTTATTATCTCCCCTTTCAAATCCTCTTCTATACGGATAATCCCTATCGAATTGAAAGGGGCATATATGGTATCAAAGGGGCTTCCAGGGTTGAAAAACAATACGCCTTCTCTTTTCTCGTTGAGGGGGGAGTGTGTGTGGCCAAAGATAATTGCATCTACGTTTTCAAACTCCTTTCTTATCCTCTCAGTTATGCCATCCGGTGAACCCCATCCATGGATGATACCGATATTGAATCCGGAGAGGTGCAGGATCTTCTTTGGCTCAAGAATCGACGAAAGCTCCACAGAATCCATATTTCCGAGCACAGCCTCTGTCCTGGCAAAATCGGAAAGTATTTCTATTATCTTCAAAGAGACAATATCCCCCGCATGGATTATCAGATCAACATCTGATAAATATTTCCTGAGAAGGGAAAAGAATCTCGTAGTAGGTGATCGCAGATGTGTATCTGAAATTACACCGATTTTCATAACAAAATACCGAATATGAAATTTAAACCCATTTCTAAGCATTTATTATATAACATATTTTTCTGAATAAAAATAATCCATCAAATCTATTGACATATAGGGGATAAAAATATACAAATATAATCAAAACAATTTTTGTGGTGAGGCTGTGAAAAGATTTATAGATTTCATTCTGATATTAAGCATTCTTTTTATGGGTGCTGGCTGTGCATACCTTGTAATTGGTGCAATTGGCGCTGCCGGTGGTGCAACCTATGTTGCATATATAAAAGGCGAGATGGAATACATATATGGATCACCGTATGATAAGGTGTGGGATTCCATTACTGTTTCCCTGAAGCAGCTTGAAATCAGGATCGGTGAAGAGGAGAAAACCTCCTCCAATGGAAAAATAACTTCCTATATGAAGGATGGTGTTCCCGTATATATCACTGTGAATCCGCTCTCACCTGATTCCACATCGGTAAAAGTAAGGGCGGGAACATTTGGTGACAGAAGGATATCAGAGCTCATACATTCCCAGATATACCAAAATTTAAGGGCGAGATAATCTTTTCTTTTTTAACCAGTCGTTAAGTGCATCCCTTGTGCTATAAAATGCGAGCTCACTCCATGGTATCTCATCCACAGTCATCCATTTTACCTCAGCGGCCTCCTTCCCTGCCTTAAACTGATCAGTTAATGCCCTCCCTGTGAATATCACCGTTACGATATCAGATCCCCTGTAAGAATAGATATTTAGTATATCATCTATAACAACCTGTATGCCTATTTCCTCAAAGGCTTCCCTTGACGCTGCCTCTCTGATTGTTTCACCACATTCCATGTATCCTGCGGGAAAGGTCCACTTTCCGAAGGATGGCTCTATATTCCTCTTAAGCATTGCAATTCTTCCGCTATTTTCAATAATAACACCAACAACAACCTTTGGATTTCTATAATATATATGTCCACAGCACTCACATACCTCTCTCTCCCTTTCCTCTTCCTCAATATACCTCCAGGAAACCTTTCCACCGCATTTAGGACAGTAATTCATCCTTCCTGCTCTCCATATAATCTATTCCAGAGGAACTGATGCGGTATGCCTCACCCAGTTCCCAGTATTCAACATAACCCTCGCTAACAAATCTATTGAGAATCCTTATTGTCTCCCCTTCCTCAAGCTCAAGATCCTGTGCAAGAGATCTCCCATTTATAATAAAAGACGACCCATGTTCCCTGTACAAATCGTAAAGTGCCTTTAAAATTATCATCTCGTTTTCCATTGATCACTCTCCTTCTAAATCCTCAGTCTTGGATCGAGTGCATCCCTCAATCCTTCGCCGAGTAGATTGTAGGATAGTACTGTAACAAGTATGGCAAGTCCAGGAAAGAATGAAAGCCACCATGCTATCTCTATATTGTCCTTTCCTGAAGAAAGTATATTGCCCCACGATGCCTGAGGCGGTTGGACACCTATACCGAGGAAACTCAATGCTGATTCTGTAAGGATTGCACCAGAAATTCCAAGTATTGCCGAGACAAAAACAGGCGCAAGCGAATTTGGAAGGATATGTCTGAAAATGATCCTCAGATCACCCATACCCTGTGCCCTTGCAGCAAGCACAAAATCCATCTCCTTGAGACGAAGAAATTCAGCCCTCACAAGCCTGCAAACCCCCATCCAGCCCGTGCACCCTATTATAATCATTATATTCCAGATGCTTGGCTCAAGAAATGCAATCACAGCCAGGATGAGAAAGAAAACAGGAAATGAGAGCATTACATCAACACACCTCATTATGAATGCATCGATCCTCCCACCATAGTACCCTCCAATTGACCCGAGAAAAATCCCAATACATACAGCAATCCCAACGGCAACAAATCCAACCATGAGTGATATTCTTGAACCCCATATCATCCTGCTCAATACATCCCTTCCAAGCTCATCAGTTCCAAATGGATGTTCCCAGCTGGGTCCGATCAGTATTTTGTTAACATCGATCCCGTTAGGATCATAGGGACTTATATAGGGTGCGAATGCAGCAATAATAAATAGAATTAGAACAATTGAGGCACTGATAACAGAAGCCCTGTTTCTCATAAATCTCCTCATTATGATAACAAAGGGTGACAATGATTTCTGCTGATAGGTCGATATATCCAATACTTTCATCCTACTCTCCAAGCCTTACCCTTGGATCAACAAGGGCATAACAGATATCAGCAATAAGGTTTCCGATGAGTGTAAGAAATGCACCAATTGTTAATATACCCATAACAACCGGATAATCCCTTGACATCACTGACTGATAGAACAGCTGCCCCATTCCAGGGATACCGAAGACGCTTTCAAATATCACACTTCCACCTATGAGTTCAGGAACGGAAAGACCGAGTATGGTTATAACAGGGATAAGGGCATTCCTCACTGCATGTCTGTATATAACATCCCTTTCAGAAAGACCCTTCGCCCTTGCAGCAGTAACATAATCCTGTCTTATAACCTCAAGTAGATTTGATCTCATATAACGTGAAAGACCTGCAAAACCGCCAAAACTTGCTACAAATAGCGGAAGAACAAGATGCTTCGCCAGATCGATTAACTTTTCGCCAAAAGAGAGGGAAGGAAAGTTTATCGAATAAAGTCCGGAGATGGGAAGAATTCTTAAATTTACTCCAAATACTATCATGAGAAGGAGTGCCAGCCAAAAGGATGGTGTTGAATATCCGATAAAAACAAAAACTGTTGCTGTCCTATCAAAAATGGTATTTTGTTTAATTGCCGAATATATTCCAATGGGAAGTGCAACGATAAAGATTATAAGCATGGAGAGGAGGTTTATAGAAACTGTCACCGGAATCCTCTCCTTGATCTTTTCTATAACAGGTCTGTGATCCTGTGAGAAGGAATCACCGAAATCCAGCTTCACTATCTTTTTTAGCCACATGATGTATTGAACATGAATAGGCTTATCAAGACCATAATACTTTATGAGCCTCTCCCTTGCCTCCGGTGTAATCTTCGGATTCAGCTCCATACCCAGTTCAACAGGACTTCCAGGTGCAAGATGAATTACAAAAAATGAAACAAGTGTTATACCGAAGAGCACGGGTATCATCATGAGAAGTCTTTTGAAAAGATATCCGTACATTTCAGGAACCCCCTTCTTTTACGGAACCATTGAGTATTTCTGAACCCCCCTGGGAACAAACCACTTATGTATATTGTATGTAATACCGATTGGAGATGGCTCTATACCATAAAATCTTCTGTGAACAATTGGTGTTGCATCAGGGACATAAAGGAACGTATATGGCTGCTCCTCCGCAAGTATTTCCTGTATCCTCCAGTAATACTGCTTTCTCTTCTCCTGATCAAAGGTTCTTCTTCCCTTTTCAAGAAGCTCATCCACCTCCTCATTCTTAAACCCTATGAAGTTAAGCTCCTTCTCCCCTGTTTTTGAGGAATGCCATATATCATACTGATCGGGATCGATTCCGATCTGCCATCCAAGGAGCACTGCCTCAAATCTCCTCTTGTTTATAAATTCGTTAATGAATGCAGCCCACTCGATCTTCCTGATCTTTGTCCTGATCCCGATCTTTGCAAGTCTCCACTGGATTATCTGTGCTGCCCTTTCCCTCATTGAATTCCCTGCGTTTGTCATTATAGTGAATTCAAAGGGTCTTCCATCCCTGTCTAAAACGCCATCCCCATCCCTGTCCTCCCACCCCGCCTCCTTGAGGAGTTCCAGTGCCTTTGATGGATTATAAGGGTAATCCCTCACATTAGGATTATAAGGCCATGTATCAGGCACATAAGGACCCGTCGCTATCCTACCGAGTCCAAGGAGGACGCCATCTATAATCTCTTTTTTATCTATTGCATAGGATATGGCCTGCCTCACCCTCCTGTCAGAAAACCTCGGGTCTTTAAGATTATAGCCGAGATAGGTGTATGCGAAAACAGGATACCTAAATTTCTGAAAATTGATTTTAAAGAAATTATCCTCTGTCTGTCTCCTGAACTGAAACGGGGTAAGACCCATCATATCAACAGTGCCTGCCTGCAATTCGAGAAACATCGTTGCCTGATCGGGGATTACCCTGTAGATATACATGTCAAGATATGGTCTGCCTTCGAAATAATCCTCATTTGCCTTAAGAACGATCCTGTCCGCCGTCCTCCATTCTACAAACTTAAAAGGACCTGTTCCAACAGGATTTCTATTTAATTCACTCTTTGTTATATCCACTCCCTCAAGCAGGTGCTTTGGAAGAATGGGTAACATCCCCCATGTTGTCAGTGCAGGTGCAAAAGGTTTCTCATATGTTACCCTGAATGTGTACCTGTCGAGAACCTCGGCCCTTTTTACCTGAAGGTAGTCCTCCTTATATGCAGTCGGTGTTTTTGGATCTATGATGGTTCTGTATCCGAAAAGGACATCTTCAGCAGTAAATTCATGCCCATCATGCCACCTCACACCCCTTCTCAGTTTAAATGTGATTGTAAGCCCATCAGGGGAAATCTGCCAGGATTCAGCGAGATCACCAACGATCTTTAGATCCTTGTCATATTTTACAAGTCCATTGTATATAAGGGACGCAACACCAAAGGATGCAGAATCGCTTGCAAGCATCGGTATAAGTGTGCTCGCATCACCTATTGACCCCTCAACAATAGCATCGCCGTATGAAGGGGAAATATCCTTAACACTTGCACTATAAACCGGTGTGCCTTTCTCGCCTCCTGCACACGAAGAGAAAATAAGGACTAATTGAAACAATATTAAAAAAAAATTATATCTTTTCATCCAGGTTGATAATCTTCATTCCGGCTGGAATCTTAAGATAAAAAGTATCATCTGAGATTTCAACATCCATCTCTATATCCTCAACCCTCAATTCCATCCAGGCACTGTACGAGGGGATCTTTATATTAATCCTCTTTGGAAAGTTTATGTTATTCTCTCTCATAAAATCCGAATATTGCATCTGAAGGACAACACTGTTATTCTCATCCTGGATACGTAATTCATCGATATCATATCCCTCTGAAACTGTATAAACAAAATGTGTGGATTGATTTTCATTCCTCATGGTAATCATATATCCGTTCTTTTCATTTCTTCTTAATGATTCAAATATCTTCCCCTTAATTGATGCCTCATTCATAAAAAGTGAAACAAAATCATAAACAGTGATTGAAATGCCAGTAAAATGTCTGATTAGCCTTTCTGTATCCTCTGCTCTATAGGTGGTATTCTTCAGGGGAATACAAACAATACCTTCATTTCTGCTTAAAACTGCTGATATGATCGTATTCCCGAATGGATCAAGTCCATCGAATCGTAACCTCTCAGGCTTCTCAATGACCATAAAGAATCTCGTGGATATGGATCTTCCAGGAATCTTGCTCCTTGCTGTCCCATACAGAAGAACCCTACTGTGTTGTTCTTCCTTTTCGGCAAGGATGGACAACACTCTCCGCGCATCCTCATCCGGAAGAAAACCACCCCCTATCCTTGCACATGCCGCAATTATCCCTGAAATTAAAAGGACAAGAAAAAGTGAAAAGCTTCTCATCTTATTTCTTTTTTAAGCCCGGAGAGTTTTTTAAGGACAGTTTCCCTACCTGGATCTATTTTCAACGCCCTTTCGTAGGCATTTATTGCATCATCCATTTTTCCCGCTGCCATATATGCATCACCAAGATGTTCGAGTATTACGGGATCATCAGGAACAAGCTTCACAGCCCTCTCGAGCTCATATATAGCCTTATTATAATCACCTTTTTTGTAATACACCCAGCCGAGGGAATCGATAAAATATCCATCATCAGGTTTCAGCTCAAGAGCCCTTTTTATGAGTGCCTCCGCCTCATCAAGCTTTATGCCCTTCTCCGCATATGTATATCCTATGAAATTCAGTGCATTTGCATGGGAGGGATTGATCTCAAGAACCTTCTCCATCTGTTTCAGTCCTTCCTCTGAATTTCCAGCCTTTTCATAATAAACACCGAGATTATAGTAGAGCTTTTCATTCCCTGGCTCAATCTGAACGGCCTTCTTCATAACTTCTATGGCATCACTGTACCTCTTTGCTTCATCATAAAGTGATGCAAGAAGTAAATGGGCATCAATGTTCCTGTTTTTTAATTTAATGGTTTCCTCTGCAACCTTTATTGCTTCATTGAGATTTCCCATCTTTTCGTAGCAAAACGAAACATGAATTCTTGAATCAACAAAAAATTCAGACTCAGGTATTACCCTCATAAACTGCTCTATTGCCTTTAAGTAATCCCCTTTTTGTTCATAGGAATACCCAAGAAAATATCTCAGTCTGTAGTCATTTTTTCTCTTTTCAACAAGGCTTTCAAACTGTGCCACTGCTGCATCAAACTGCTTCTGTTCGAGGAGAACAATCCCTATCCTCACCTTTATCTCATCATTATCCGGACTCATCTTTTCGAGATCCCTTAATGCCTGCAGTGCAAGATCGAGTTTTTTGATCCTGAAATAGAGGGAACCAAGTCTTTCAATGGCCACAGTATTGTCAGGGTCGATCTCCAGTGCTTTTTTGTAATATTTTTCCGCCTTTTCCCACTCTTCTCTCAATTCGGAAAGTTGACCGAGATCCAGATATGCTTCATCGAATTCAGGATCAAGCTCTACTACCTTCAGAAAGTACCCCTCGGCTTCATCAAATCTTTTCGCACCTGCATAAAGGCGTGCAAGCAGGTAATAGGCCTTTGCTGAAGAGGGATTTATTTTTATTAATCTCTTTAATGTTTGCCCTGCAGCATCAAAATCCCCTTTTTCTGCATAAATAGAACTAAGGGTAAGGTATGCACGCTGATTGGAAGGATCAAGCTCTATTGTCTTCTCAAACTCCTTTATTGCCTTGTCCCAGTTGCCTACTGATGAATAGATTTCACCGAGAAGAAATCTGACCCGGGGATTGTTAGGATCCAGTGAGGCTCCTTTCTCTCCTTCCTCTATAGCCAGATCAAGGAACATCCTTCTTTTCTCAAGGCTCTCCTCACTTAATGCCTTTCTCATATATATGAGGGCAATCTGAATTTTTAGATAGGATGATGATGGATCAAAGGAAGATGCCTTCTTCATCTCCTCTAAAGCCTCATCAACTTTTCCTTCGTTAAGGAAACTTTGCGATAGAAGAAAATGGTAATATGCCTGGGAAAATTTATCCCCTCTAAAGTGGTGTTCTGAAGCAGGGATTATCATCAGATCCCCAGCAAATAAACTGCAAGAGGAGATCAACAGGATAAAGGGAAGTAATGTTATAATCTTTTTCATGGTGTGGTCTCCTTCTTATTTTTCCAAAATTAACATAATTATCATGGGGCGTCAATTACACCATCTCCATCAATTATTGAAAATCTGGTGTATTCTATTTTATCATCTATTCGGGAGGAAAAGATGTTATCGGATATTTCATTAGAAAAAGCATTGAAGAGGATTTCAAAGAGGGGCTCTGAATTCTCTGATATATTTATTGAGAAAACGGTCACAAACTCTCTGGTATGGGAGGATGAAAAATTAGAAAAGATCATCTCTGGAAGGGATATGGGGATGGGGTTGAGGGCAATTTTTAATAAAAAAACAGCATACGCATACACAAATGAAATAAATGATAGGGCCCTTGGAGAACTGCTGGATTTCGTTACAAGCAGTGTTACATTCACAGATGGTGAAGCAAATATATCCCTTATAAAAATACCCTCTTCAATTAATCATAAATTCTTCCAGATCCCTGAGGAAATTCCTATCGAGAGGAAGATATCGCTGATAATGAATGCTGATAGAGTGGCAAGAAAGAAGGACAGAAGGATAAAACAGGTAAGGATCATTTACAGGGATGTAACACAGAAGCTATCTATAGCAAACACTGAAGGAAAAATTACGGAAGAGCTCAGGATATACACATCCTTTGTTATTCAGGTTGTAGCTTCTTCAGATGGTATCCTGCAGACAGGTTATGAGAGGGTTGGTGCACTCTCAGGTTTTGAAATCTTTGAAGAGTATCCTGCAGAGATCATTGCAGAGGCCGCTGCAAATCGTGCGATCCTTATGCTTACTGCAAGAAAGGCACCCGCGGGAGCAATGCCTGTTGTGATCTCCAGTGAAGCTGGAGGAACACTCATACATGAAGCAATAGGGCATGGACTTGAGGCAGACCATGTGCAGGAGGGGCACTCTATATTTGCAGGAAAGGTTGGAGAGAAGGTTGCTTCACCGCTTGTTACAGTAATTGATGATGGAACAATACCCAATAGATGGGGCTCTTTCAGCTTTGACGATGAAGGAATACCTTCACAAAAAACTATCCTTGTTGAAAACGGCATTCTTAAGGGTTTCATGTATGATATTCTCACTGCAATGAAGGATGGTGTAAGCTCAACAGGAAATGGAAGGAGGGAATCCTACCACCATAAACCAATCCCGCGCATGACGAATACATATATTGCCCCTGGAGAAAGCTCGCCCGATGAGATTATAAAATCCCTGGAAAAAGGGATTCTCGTAAAAAAGATGGGTGGAGGACAGGTAAACACGATAACAGGTGATTTTGTGTTTGAAGTTGACGAGGCATATCTTATAGAGAAGGGGAATATCTCAGAACCGGTAAGGGGTGCAGTGCTTACAGGAAATGGTCCTGAGATATTGAAGGCCATAGACATGGTAGGGAACGATCCTGGATTTTCCATAGGGATGTGCGGAAAGGATGGACAGGGAGTTCCTGTATCTGATGGTATGCCAACAATAAGAATCCCGGAGAAGATTATTATCGGTGGAGAAGAACTGATTAGAAAATAGTCTGGAGACTACCTCCTCTTATCGATCCATAAAATAAGCTCTTCTGCACTCCTTACACCCCGGAGGAAGGTCCCATCATCAAGGATTATTGTAGGTGTAGATGAAATATTAAGGCGTTCCGCTGCCTTTATATTTGCCTTCACAATACCATCAGCATCACACCTTGCAGCAGGGATAGATTTTCCCTTGAAGGAATCCTCAAGAAGCCGGGCTGCTCTGTCCATCCCTTCATTCTTAATGGCGCAGATGATGGATTTTGCCTTCTCAAAGGCGTTCTTGTGGATGGGGAGCGGATAAAGGATAATATGCACCGAGATATCCTTTCTCATTTCAAGGAGCCTTTTTATTTCCTGATGAAACCTTCCGCACGCAGGACATTCAGGATCATCAAAAACATATATCCGTCTCTTTGCATTTGGATTTCCCATTACAATGGACCCATCAGCCGGAATTTCGCTTGTATTTACCTTTCTCGGAATAAGAGAGGGGATTTCAGCTATTGATCCGCTTATGAGATGTTTTTTTGAGAAATCTATATAAATAACACCTGTCTTATCAGAGCTCCTTATCTGAAGTTCCCAGAGGCCGTTTATCTTTGAGGGTCTTATAGATTCAACCTTCACTGAGGGATTGATCTTATCTATGATCTGCTGGGCCTCACTGAGGGTTATTGTATGACATGAGGAACAGCTTTTCTCACCACAACCATTCTTTTCAAAGGCATATCCATAGGTAGGAATGATAAATATCAAGATTATGATAATTGCACATATATATGAACTACGAGACATGAATAAAGATGATAAATAAGGGCCCTTCCTTTCGAAAGGGCCCTTTTCAACAGGTAGCATTTTATAATTTTACTACCTTAGAGGCCTGGGGGCCTTTGGGTCCTTCGGATATTTCCAGCTTCACTATCTCGCCCTCTCTAAGGGTTTTGAAACCCCTGTCCTGAATAGCTGAGTAGTGAACAAAAACATCCTTTCCATCTTCCAGCTCAATGAAACCGTAACCCTTCTTTTCATTGAACCATTTGACCTTACCCTGAACCATCTAACACTGTCCTCCTTTCATGAAATTCCAAAAAACCCGCCCTGAAACGAATTTTTCAGATAATATTATATCAAACCTACACCTTTTTTTATACCGAGTCAATAGATAGTTGAAAATGACCTTAAAGCCTTGGCAGTGTAATGCTCATCTGCTTCTGATATTTTCCCTTTTTGTCAGCATATGAAAATGTGCATTCCTCATCTGCTTCAAAGAATATAACCTGCGCAATTCCCTCATTTGCGTATATCTTTGCTGGAAGGGGCGTTGTATTTGATATCTCAAGGGTTGCATACCCTTCCCATTCAGGCTCAAATGGTGTCACATTGACTATTATTCCGCACCTTGCATATGTGGATTTCCCCACACAGATGGTCAACACATTTCTTGGGATCTTAAAATACTCAACAGTTCTTGCAAGGGCAAAGGAATTGGGCGGAATAATACAAAAATCCCCCTTTATCTCAACAAGCTGGATAGGATCAAAATTCTTGGGGTCCACAATAGTGGTGTAAATATTTGTGAATACCTTAAATTCATCGGCAACCCTTATATCGTACCCATAGGAGGAAAGACCGTAAGAGATAACACCATCCCTTATCTGCGTTTCTACAAATGGTCTTATCATCTCCTTTTCTATTGCCATCTTCCTGATCCATTTGTCAGATTTGATCCCCATGCCTGACCTCCTTAAATATGTATCATCAGCTTTTATCATCCTTTTTCAATGAAACTATAAGCTCAAGATCGTTCCTTACCCGATCAACCCTTTTTTCCACCTTTTCATAGGAGGATCTCAAATCGTTCAGATGCCTTTCCATTTTTGATAGTTCTTCAATAAAGGCCTCGAAATCATTCTTCAGCCTGCTCATCTGATCGTGGATAATCCTTGCGTTCTCCTCTATCTCCATCCCTTTTAATCCAAGCAGGATTACCTGAAGATATGCATAGAAGGTATTTGGAGAAACAGGGATAACCCTCTTCATCATAGCATAGTCAAGGATACCTCTTTCATCCCCTTCCTCCTCCCTTATTACCTCATAGTAAACGTTCTCAGCCGGGATATACATGAATGCAAAATTGTATGTTCCCTCATCAGGCAGTATATACTTTTTTGAAATTTCATCTATATGCTTCTTAACATCCATAAAAAACATCTTCCTGTATTTCCTTCCGTCATCATCCCCTTTTGACTCAAGATATTTTCTAAAATTCTCAAGCGGAAATTTTGCATCAATGGGAAGAAGCCTTTCGCCAACCCTTATTACTGCGTCAACCCTCACATTATTTTTAAATGCATACTGTGTCTCAAAAAATTTCTTCGGAAGGATCTGCGATATGAGATCACCAAGCATGAATTCTCCAAGTCCTCCGCGGAATTTTGGTGCCTTTAAAAGTTGCTGCAGACTTGAAATCTCCTTTCCTATCTCGAAGATCCTTTTGCTTCCCTCCTCCACAAGTCCAAGTTTATGTTGCATCTCTCCAAATATATGGGATGTGCGATCAAGTCTTTCTGAAAAATTCTGATTGAAACCCTGGAGCGTCTGAATATTCTCCCTTAGCCTCTCATTGATGTAGTTCATCATCTGCCCCATCTGTTCAGCAAGCAATCGGGAAAGACTGTCGATCTGTTGCTGAAGGAAAATTATCCCCTGGCTCTCCATCTCCTTCTGTTTTCTCACTGTAAATAAAATGAAGGCTATCCCTGAAAGGACAATAAGAAAGATCAATGCTAATAAAAGCTCATGCATCACCAACTTTACTCCGTAAGGATCATATTAGATCTAAGATTATTTACATTTTGCGCCATAGTCAACGTTTATTAGATGATGCTTGAAAAGTATGTTATACTGAATTTCCGTAAAAAGCGAAGACCAGATGAGGATCGCAATTACAGGCATTTCAGGTTATCTTGGAACCCAGATATTCTCATACCTTCACAATGATACTGAAACAGAAATGATAATTGGTATTGATCTGAAAACCCCCCGTCTCCTCCTTCCCAAACTCATATTTCATAGGATGGACGTCAGGGATCCCCGGCTTTCAGAGACACTTATAACCTACAGACCGGATATCATGATCCATCTTGCCTTCATAGTGGATTTCATAAGGGATTTTTCAAAAATGCACGATATAAACATAAATGGAACAAAAAATGTCCTTAACGCCTGTAAAAAGGCTGATATAAAGCGGATAATAGTAACAAGTAGTACAACTGCCTATGGTGCCCATCCCGACAATCCACCCCTTCTTACTGAGGAATCCCCCCTGAGAGGTAATGTAAACTATCTATATGCTCGCGATAAAGTGGAGATGGATCTATTATGTCAGAAGTTTCAGATGGAAAATCCTGATACGGATGTGGTGATACTGAGACCATGTATAGTGATGGGACCAAATGTAAACAATTATATATCACGATTTGTTAAGTTACCCATCTGTATCACAGTAAAGGGTGCGGATCCCCCCATGCAATTCATACATGAGGAGGATCTTGTAAGAGGGGTTGTGCTGGTTATAAAAAAGAGATGCTCGGGGATCTTCAACCTTGTTGGAAAAGGAACAGAACTGCTGAGCGAACTGCTGAGAATAGCTGGCTCAAGGGTGATCTCATTGAAACCATCAACTGCTTACAGGATTGTTGACTTTTTATGGAAAGTAAGGGCCCCCTTTGTGGAAGCACCATCGGGTATGCTTGATTTTATCAGATATCCATGGGTTGCAAGCGGAGAAAAGATGCGTGAACGGCTGGGCTTTCTTCCCTTTTATTCAACAAGGGAGGCTTTTGTCTCTTTTCTGAAAAAAGGTCAGTGAATCCCTAATCCACAGCCTTCTTTACAATTACTTTAAAATACTCACCAACCCTTTCAATTCCAAGCACCTCCTGGCCATCCCTCTGAAGGCTTACAGGGACATTCCTTATAGGCTCACCATCATCGAGAAGCACGGTCAGAACCTCACCTATGCCCATCTCCTCGAGCTTCAGCCTTACCCTTACATAGTTTAATGGGCATTCAACCCCCCTTAAATCCATAAATTGAACCTGTTTCTCCTCCTCTTTAATCTCTTGGAAAGCCTCCTTGAGAGCCTCCTTGATGGGAAACTTAAGAGAACTGTCCATCCCCTTGTAGGCCTCAGAAACATCTGCAAGGAGGGATTGTGCGTAATCGAGTTCTTTCTCCCATTCCTCATCTTTGAGGGGGGACATTTTAAGCTTTACTGCTCTATCATATAGATCCATAAATTTTCCTGAAACAATCCCTTTCTTTACAAATCTTTCAATGAAGGATTTAAATACCTCCTCATCTGTCTTTGGTTCTAATCCCTGTGTGATGAGAAGCGCCCTTGAAGAAGAGACCATGGATTGATAGATCCAGTAATCTCTCTTCTCCCTGGTCTTTGCCCTTTCTAATGCCTTTCCTGCCTCTGCAAGATCCGATTCTATCATCTCAAAAACACCTGCCCCGCATTCTCCAGGCCCCATACCTGCAAGGGAGAACTCCTCATCACTCCCCCAGTCAAGAAGCAACACCCTGTCACCCACTTCGGTCTCAGGTGGTGCGTATTTCTTTATAAGTTCTTTGATTTTTTTCGTACCTCCATTTGATATAAAAGAATGGATGTCACTATTTCCTTCGTGTATGCATAATTTCAGGAGTTCTTCGATAAATAACGGAACCTTTCTTGAAGGGACTATGCCATATTTCTCCCCAAACCTTGTCTCACCCTCCTTCACCTTTCCGCCGATCATTACTGCATAGTAGGGAAGCAGTTTACTGCCTATATGCTTTGCCCCTCCCTGAAGCCCGATAGACCCAATAAGATGCTGACCACAAACATTAGGACAACCACTTATCCTGATGCCGATCTTTTCGCTGGGCATCAACCCATTCCCGTTAAGCCTATCAAGTATAGCGGATGCCAGAGCCCTTGAATTGCATATGCCGAGATTGCAGGTTGCAGCACCAGGGCAGCTTATAACCCTCCATATCCCCCTTGTTGTTGTAAATCCGTATCTCTTCATCTCATTCCATAGCTCATAGAGCTCCCCCCTGTGAACCCATCTCAAAACAATATTCTGGTCCTGGGTTGTTCTTATAGAGCCTTCTCCGAAATTCCTCACAATACGTGATAGCATTCTAAATTTCTCCGCGGACATATTACCAATAGGAACCGGGACAATAACATAGAAGTATCCATCCTGTTTCTGCCTTTTAACACAACGATCCATCCATTCCCTGAAATCGGGATCATCAGGAAGCTCATCAAGAGACCTTTCAACAGGATTCCTGAGCAAAGGAATTTCCCTTGGAGTGAGTCTCTTCTCACCCTCTTTTCTTACAGCCTCAAGCTCTTCTAAATAGATCCTTTTGAATTCTTCTTCACCGAATCTCTCTATAACAAATCTGAGTCGCGCCCTGTGTTTGTTTCTTCTATCTCCATATCTGTCAAAAATCCTCACTATAGCCTCAACTGCATATACAATATCTTCATCAGAGATAAAATCCTCTAAAAGTGTTGCAATCCTCGATCTGTTACCCATCCCGCCTGCAGCATAGAGCCGAAACCCCCTTTTTATATTTCCATCTATATACCTTGTCTTTGCAATTAGACCTATGTCGTTTACAGTTGAAAATGCACAATCCTCACTGCACCCGGAAAAGGCGATCTTAAACTTCCTCGGAAGATTATAGGAGCGTGGATCCTTTATAAGATGCTCTGTGAGTGCTATGGCATAAGGGGCAACATCAAATGCCTCCTTATCGCATATCCCTGCATCAGGGCATGCAGTGATATTCCTTACTGTATTACCACCTCCACCCTTCGTTGCAAGACCTACCTCTGTAAGCCCCTCCATTACATCGGGGGTGTGCTCAATTCTCACCCCGTGGATCTGTATATCCTGCCTTGTTGTTATATGCGGGATCCCATTTCCATATTTCTCAGAGAGGTCAGAAATTCGCTCCATCTGTTCGGGTGTAACCCCTCCGGCAGGAACCCTGATCCTGACCATATATGTTACCCTGTCCCTCTGACCATATATACCCCTTGAGACCCTGAAGGGCTTAAACCTCTCGGGTGGTATCTCACCTCTCAGGAATTTTTCAACCTCACTTCTATAAAAGGCTATATCCTCTATTAGTTCCTGCGGTATCCTGTAAAAACCAGCCATTATTGTAAACCTCCATGATCCGCTGATAATAAGGTGTTCTTATGCTCCTGATTATTTATTTTTGATAAGTTATCAAAAATTTCTGACAATGTTCTGACAAAAAATCTTGACTTGAATAGTAGGAATTTATTATGATATTTTTCCAAATGAGATTTAAAGGAGGAAAGCGAAGGTGACATCAGTAGAAAAGGAAAAACTATGGATTCAAGCACTGGGGACATTTCTCGTCAGTATTGGTGGAAAGAGGGTGGTTGAATGGAAAAGCAGGAAGGCAGAGGAGATATTCAAACTTCTCCTGCTTAAAAGGGGCAGGCCTGTTCACAAAGATATTATCGTTGAAACCATATGGCCTGATGTGGAAGTAGATGAAGGGGAATTCAGATTCTATAAGGCGATCTCCCGCCTTTATAGATCTCTTGAACCTTCAGGAAATGCCAAGAGAAGCTCCTATGTTCAATGCAGGGATGGTGCATACTGGATCGATTTCTCCACCGTGGGCTTTTTCGATGTGCACTGTTTTCAGGAAACATTAAATAGGGCATCGCTCATCCATGAAAAGGAAGGGCTGGAAAAAGCAGTGCCCATTTACCTGGAGGCGGAAAATCTATACCAGGGAGATCTTTTCGAAGGAAACATCTACCAACAGTGGATGGAGTCAGAAAGGGAAAGGCTGAAAAAGGATTATATCAAAATCCTGAGCAGGCTATCCATCTTTTACCATGAGAAAGGTGATTACTGGAAGAGTATTGAGTATTGTCTGAAAAGGATTAATATTGAAAGGTTTAGCTGTGAGGCACATATTCTCCTTATGAAGAATTATGCACTAAAAGGTGAAGTATTTGAGGCGATAAGGATATACAGGGAATATGAGCAGACGTTAAAGGAAGAGATGGGTATTGGCCCATCCTTCTCTGTTATCAAAGCATATGAGGATATAATAAAAAAATTCCACGAAGGGAAAAGGTCATGAAGAGGCTTGACTGTAGGGGATTGAGTTGCCCATTTCCCCTGTTAAAAGTAAGGGAGAATCTGCTCGAAACGGGCAAGGGTGACATAATAGAAATCCTTGCCGATGACCCGCTTACAAAGATGGATATCCCTTTACTCTGTCAGGAACTTGGCTGTGAACTTAAGGAGATGGAGGAAGGGGATAACTTTATACGCTTTATCGTCGTAAAGAGGATTTAGTCATCATAATAAAGCTTCCAATAAGAAGAGCAGCAATTGCTCCATCTATGATAGAAGTTACAATAAAGCCAAAGGCCCTCCTTTCATATAGAAATAGATAAAAGGAAAGTATTGAGCTGGATAGTTTTCCAGAGACAAGCGCTATCAGCGGGGGTTTTGCATCTTTTGGTCTTCCCTGAATAAGGAAGCAGAGGATCGTTATCACCAACATATAGGATATGGAAAGCACATACCATATACCTTTTTCCCTTAGATCGAGCTTCTCAAAATCACCTATCGCTGTTCCAATAGTATTGAGGGAGTCAACTATCTGAATGGGAAACAGTACGAAGAGAATAGTAGCTACTCCGAATATAAACATCAATATCCTTACGAGTAGAATAAAAAGTTTTTCATTCATAAAGTGCACTATCCAGAATCCTCCAGCTCATAAACATATTTTATGGATTCCTCCTTCACCCTTGAGCCGTATTCAAAATGGCAAAAGCCCCTTGAGGAAAGGTTATATACACTATTCCATGGAGAAACTACTGAATCCCTCCTTTCAACCCTTATGTTACAATCACCAACTTCTGTATGATAACAGTATACATATGTATCATCAACATCATCATAAACTGCACCGATTATATCCTGATCCCTGCATCTCAACTCACCGTAAATGCGTGTGTATATCCCTCTTCTCCAGAAATCTATCCTCCCCTTCTTCCATGTGCATCTGTTAAAAAACAGGTCCCTCATTCTTCCGAATGTCAAGACTTCACCATTGACCTGGATAACGAACAGAAAAGCATTCATCAAAGAATTGGATGAGGCAAACAGGGATCCTGCTATACCTTCAACAAAAGCCTCTTCGGAAGATTCAAAGCTGTTGCAATGAAAATATACCCATCCTTTTTCATAACCACTTCCCCATATCGAACCCAGACAACCTTTTTCATTTTTAAATTCAAAAATCCTTCCACTCAGCTCTATCCTTCCGTTAACCAGGACAGATGGATATGAGATAACCTTTGTTTTTGGAAAAGCATGGGTATAAAAGATCTTTGGGAAGTGACGGTATAAAACTGAAACAGGCCTCAATCCAATGCTCCACTTTATACATTTACCTGCGCCATTTATCGAATCATCCATACTCAGGGTTTTCATTATGTCCTCTTCCCTTTTACTGTTATCATGGATTACACTTTTTATACCAAAGTTTTCATCAGCACTCTGGGGATTAAAGAGTGAAAACCAGAGCTGCTTGTATCTTCTTCCGTCCCTCTTAATAATTGATCCAGATCTTATCCAGAATCCCATACCTGATGGTCTGTGATTAACAAGGAGATAAAAGAACCGAAAATACCCCTTTTCAGGAGAATCCTTCAATTCTGCACACTCCCTTCTTCCGCGATCCTCCTTGCAATCCTCACCGAAAGTGCCATTATTGTCATCTGTGGATTGACCCCTGGCGGAGACGGGATCAAGCTTGCATCAGCAACATATAGATTTTCAAATCCATGAACCTTCCCATAACTGTTAGTTACACCATCTCTGGTTGCTTCTGACATCCTGCATGTTCCCATAGGATGGTATGCAGAGAGGTGAAGATCAGAGGCTCCTATGGATAGATTCCTTATCGATTCTGCCTCTCTTGGTGACTTTATCACAGGATAAGAAGGGATCATCGTATAGACCTCCCTTGCACCGGAAGCAAAGTAGATCTTTGCAGCAAGGGATATCGCCTCGAGCACCTTTCTTGCATCCCTCTTCCTAACGAAATACAAGATTAACGGAAAACCCTTGCCCAGCGGGATCACCCTTCCTGGTGATGAATCACTGATCAGGTAACCAACAGATGCGAGATTTCTGTATTTTGAAATAAATTCCATATGCCTCAGACCCGTGTAAGGGGTAACACCTGCATTATAACTCAATCCAGGTGGTGGGAACGTTGCCTCAAGTATAATACCTTCTTTCATCTTTTCATCAACAAGATAGGATTGCAGAACGCCCTTCCATCCATTGATCTCCTCATCAAATAGTGCCAGAACACCTCCTGCAGGATGTATCCACAGGTTTTTTCCGATATTTTTATTTTTAATTCCACTCCTTGAAAGAAGAACAGGTGTGAGAATTGCTCCTGCACTAATAATTACGATCCGTGATCTGATCGTAATCTTCCCCCTCTCTTCCCCTATCGATGGATCAATAATTGTTGCCTCAATACCCTCTACCCTTGAGCCTTTTATAATAATCCTCTCTGCCCTGCAGTTTGTTATAATCCTTGCACCTGAGTTTACTGCCGATGGGAGATAGGTAAGATGCATGGAAAGCTTCGCATCAAGGGGGCAACCAAAGGCACAAAGTCCGGAGCCATGGCAACCCCTCATCGACCTTCTTATTGGAGCATGACTTAAGCCGAGTGCATCTGCACCCCTTCTCAGCACCATCCCGTTCATTCCCATGATATCGTCTGTGACAGGGGAAACATTAAGCCTGTTCTCAATCTCTTCGAAAATGGGGGCCATAACATCAGGCTCAACTCCCATTATCCCAAACTCCTTACCCCACTTAATCAAAACCTCCTCAGGGGTTCTGAGACATGTTCCTGAATTAACAACCGTTGTTCCACCAACAGCGATACCAAGGGGAAGAAATATCAATGTATTCCCCCAGGTGTTTGTCATGCCACCTTTCCTGTAAAGAAGCGGTATCCTGTCAATAGGCCTCAGTTTATTGAACTCCTCCCTCCCCACATATCTCCCCTCTTCTATGATAACTACATTGAACCCCCTGGAGGCCAGCTCATCAGCAACAACAGAGCCTCCTGCACCCGATCCCACAATACATACCTCACAGAAAATATCCTCCCCATCCTTTACATCAGGATAGCTAATGAATGGAAGAGGAAACTCATCAGGAAGCGATGTGACTGTTTTCATATAAGGCATAGCATCATACCCTATCTCCTTCTGCACAGATCTGTTGCTGCAGTAAAGGATATGGGAAAGTGTTTTGAGCATCCTGTATGGAAGATCAAGTGGAAATCTCTTTTTATCACAGATCGATAAATATTTCATGGCATCAATTTTATTCATTGATTTAAATGGACACATGAATGTTGAAAAAATCGGGAAGAGATCAAAGAGGCGAACTGCAAGCCTGATCTTCCTCGATTCTGAAGCCCCGAGCGAAAGGACAAAACGCTCAAAGTCATCCAGTAGATTTATCTCTGAAGGAGCAGGAAGATTAAAGACACCCCCTGGAATACATTTATCCAGAAATTGGCGAATAACCCTCTTTTCACTATCCATCAGCACAAATTCTATTATCTCAGAATCCCCTGTCTGATTCAAAAGGGAATTTATAACATACTGTTATACTATACAGCGGAACAGAAAAACCTTATAATTAAAATATATGGAGGAAAGAAAACCTGACTACATAGTGGTAAGTGATTTTCATATGGGCGAGGGGCTTAACCTATCAACAGGAAAGTTTTCTCGCCTTGAGGACTTCTTCTTTGACGAAGAATTTTCAAACTTCCTTGACTATCTCATAAGGGAGAAGCAAAGAAAGGGGAGGCCCTGGTATCTCATCATAAATGGTGATCTATTCGACTTCCTTCAGATCATATCCCTTCCTGATGAAAAGGAAGCGTACGAGAGAGGTATAACAATAACGAAAAATACAAGGAAATATGGTCTTGGAACAACCGTTCAGGAAACAAAATGGAAACTTGAAAGGATTATAGCTGGACATCCACTCTTCTTTAAAGCACTTGTTAGATTTGTTCTTAACGGAAACATGGTGTTTATCACAAGAGGAAACCACGATGTTGAGCTATGTTATCAGGAAGTACAGGAACTATTTTTGAACAAAATGAGGGAAATTTCAGGAAATACCGGTGAAGGTTCTTCAGCAATTGATCATAATATAGTTTTTCTCCCATGGTTCTATTACGAGAAGGGGCTTCTTTATGTGGAACACGGAAACCAGTACGACAGAGCAAATTCATTCAGATACTTCCTTAACCCTCTCCTTCCCGAAAGATTCCTTGGAAAGAAGGAAAAGCAGATAGATCTTCCTGTTGGCTCATTCTTTATAAGATATTTCCTCAATAAGGTGGAAAAGGTAAGTCCCATTGCAGACAAGATGAAGAATCCCGGCAGTTATGTCAATTGGGTGCTTAGAAACAGATTTTTTGAATCCTGGGATCTGCTGAAGAGTTATATCCCCTTCTTCCTCAGATCACTCAGGATGTACCAGGAATTTACAGAAGATGAGATGAAACACATAAGGGAGGAGCACTTAAGGATCCTTGAGAAGATCAGCATTCATACAGGACTTGGGGAAAAGATCTTCAGAATCGAATCATTAAAAGAGATTCCCATATCTAAAAACAAACTCAGACTTGCTTTACAGCTTATAAGAAATCCGCTCAAGAAGGCTACTGCATTTGTTATCTTCGTAATATCCGTTCTTTTTGGATGGGCTGTTTTCTTTACCCATATTACCTCACTAAACATCAGCACCCATTCAAAAGCGTTAATACTTGCCTTTATAAATCTCATGATACTGATAGCTGCAATATCACTACTTGTATATTCATTCGGTAGAGGTGCAAGAAAGGGAAGTATACATTCTCTTTATTCACCTCAGGGAGACTATTTTCTGAGAAACAGGGTGAAAAGGATCGCTGACATAGTGGATGTAAAATACATAACGATGGGGCATACACATCAGGAAGATATCTGGAAGATTCCAGGAAAAGATGTATGGTACTTCAACACAGGAACCTGGATTCCTGTATTCAGTGAGGAGGACAGGGCATTCAGGGATGAAAAGCAGTTTACCTTTCTAAAGATAGAAGATGGAAGGGCTGAGTTAATGAAATGGGATGACAAGAAGGGTAAACCCGTTAGGATAGTTGTCCTTGAAGATGAATAGGTGTAAAGGATATGGGATCTAACTTTGAAACATCCCAGCTTATAAAAAAGGGCATTATCTTATCAATTGATCCCGGAAATCTTGAACAAATAGGTGAGGTGAAGGTATCAACTGAGGGTGATATAAAAAAAGCCGTAAAACTTTCAAGGGATGCCTTTCCATTATGGTCGCGGATGGAGCCTTCAGAGAGGGCAAAATATATTTCGAAGGCAGGAGAATATATAAGGGATAAAAGCCATGAAATAGCAAGGCTCATTACAAGGGAGAATGGAAAGGTTCTCATCGAATCCTATATATCCGATATCATCCCTGTTCTTGAACTCATAGATTTTTATACAGGTCCAGCGATGGAATATCTCTTAAGAGAACCTGTAAAGCTCGGAATATGGTCGTTGCCCTGGAGAAGGAGTCATATAGAATTTCGACCCCTTGGAATTGTTGCTGTAATCTCACCCTGGAATTATCCACTTTTTCTCCCTGCAAGAGATGTTATAGCTGCGCTTTTGGCAGGAAACTGTGTAATACTCAAGCCATCAGAAAATACACCTCTTGTTGCTGAAGAATTGAGAAATGCATTAACATATGCGGGAATTCCTGAAGGTGTTTTTTCCCTCATCCAGGGAGGTGGAGAAACAGGAGAATTGCTTGTGAAATCTGGTGTTGAAAAGATTTCATTCACAGGAAGTGTAGCAACAGGAAAACTTATTATGCAAAACGCATCATCATCGCTCACACCTCTTACACTTGAACTCGGAGGAAAAGATCCGATGATTGTCCTTGATGATGCGAATATAAATGGAGCGGTGCAGGCAGCCATATGGGGTGCATTCACAAACTCGGGACAGACATGTTCATCTGTTGAGAGGCTTTATGTGCACAGGAAGATCGCTAAAGAATTCATCGAAATGCTTGTTAAGGAAACTCAGACACTCCGACAGGGATATGGTCTCGATGATGTTGACATTGGAGCGATAACAACAGAACAACAGATACTGAAGGTGGAGGAGAGCTTAAAGGATGCAGTTAATAAAGGCGCTGAGATAGTTTGCGGAGGAAGGAGAAATCCAGATCTTTTGGGCTATTACTTTTTACCAACAATTATTACGGGAGTAAATCACTCCATGAGAATAATGAGAGAGGAGACCTTTGGCCCTGTACTACCTGTTATGTATTTTGATGATGATGAAGAGGCAGTAAGGCTTTCAAACGACTCCGAATATGCACTCACAGCAAGTATATTTACTGAAAATATAAGAAGGGGAAAAAGACTTGCTTCACTTATCAAAGCAGGCACGGCGATGATAAATGACAATGTCTTCACTGCTGCAATTCCACAGGTGCCATGGGGAGGATCCAAGGGAAGTGGATTCGGAAGGGCAGGAAGCCGTTATGGACTCCTTGAATTTGTCGATATTGTCCACATCCATGTAAATCATACCCCTTCATTTAAAAACATCTGGTGGTATCCATATATCAGGGAAAAACAGGAATTCTTTAAAGCGATAGTTAGAAACAGGTATACAAGAGGTCTTTCAAAAATTGTAAGCTATCTTCAATTAATAAAAGGCTTTCTGAAATTCACATAAAAACTAAAAATCTAATAGGAGTCAGAGATGGAAGAAACAATTAAAAAATATGCAGAAAGGGTTGGATACAGTGAAGAAGAGACGAAAAAGTTCATTGAAAGCACACATTGCACAAGGCTTGTAAGCAGACTTGCTGATGCGGCACCACTTTATTCCATAGTAGCAGAGGTTGTCCATTCAAAAAACTGCAGTTCCGAATACAGAGTTGGTGACAGATTCGTTATGGATGTTGCAGGAAATCTGATAAGTAAGCTCTGCCCGAAAAGGATATGTGTTTATCTCGCCGGCCAGTTTCAGATTCCTGTTGCACTCATAAATGAGAGGTTCAGTGAGGGGCTCGAACCCAATGCATTCCACTTCATGCACTATGTGCGCTGTCCAGATGTAGGAGTTCAATGTGCTGGATACGGTGAGGTAATGGCTGAAATAAAGGTTGTCCCGAGGGAAAAATCGTAAAGGTTTATTGAATCACACCCTTTTTCATCATATAATTTTAATAGATGAATATTTGAGGGGGAAATGTGGGAAAAGGTGTAACACAGAAGATCATCGAGTCGCACCTCGTATCGGGACACTTCAAACCTGGTGAACTGAACAAACTCAAGGTGGATCAGGTCCTCCTACAGGATGCAACAGGAACGATGGCATGTATGGAATTCGAGATGCTTGGTGTGCCAAGGGTCAGGGTCGATTTCGCAATTGTGTATATCGATCACAATATGCTTCAGCTTGACTACCGTAATCCTGAAGATCATATATTTCTTAAGGATTTTTCTGCAAAATACGGGATCTACTATTCACGACCTGGAAATGGCATATGCCATCAGGTTCATACTGAGAGATTTGCAAAGCCAGGAGCTTTACTTATAGGTGCTGATTCACACACCACAACATCCGGGGCAGTTGGCTGTCTTGCAATAGGAGTTGGTGGTCTTGATGCGGCAATTGCAATGGCTGGATACCCATTTGAACTGGAAACACAGAAGATCGTAGGCGTTTATCTGACAGGTAAACTCCAGCCGTGGGTCTCATCCAAAGATATCATCCTTGAGATGTTAAGAAGGCTTACTGTCAAGGGCGGTATAGGTAAGATATATGAATTCACTGGTCCATCTGTTTCTGATCTCACTGTTACACAGAGGGCAACAATCTGTAACATGATCACTGAACTTGGTGCAACAAGTGCGGTATTTCCATCCGATGAACAGACAAAAAGATTTCTAAAATGGCAGCAGAGGGAAAAGGATTTTGTGGAGATATTGCCGGATCCTGACGCAAGATATGATGAAGAGATGGTTATAGAACTCGACAGACTTGAGCCCCTCATTGCAAAACCTCACAGTCCTGATAATGTTGTTCCTGTAAGGGAGGTTGAAGGAACAAAGGTCGTTCAGGTTTGCATTGGATCAAGTGTAAACTCATGGTATGAAAATATTGCTGTTCCAGCAGAGATTGTCTCAAAAGGTGGTATTCATCATGATGTTGTTATGACTGTTTCTCCTGGATCGAGACAGATTCTCAACATGATAACAGAAACAGGTATACTGACAAAGCTTCTCCTTGCAGGTGCAAGGATCCTTGAACCTGCCTGTGGTCCATGTGTGGGAATGGGGCAGGCTCCCCCTGAAGGCGGTGTTTCTGTAAGGACATTTAACAGGAATTTCAAGGGGAGATCAGGGACGATAAACGATCTTGTATACCTCTGTAGCCCTGAGGTTGCTGGTGCAACCGCACTTAAAGGAGTAATCACGGACCCAAGGAATCTTGGAGATCCCCCTTCAATAGAGATTCCCGATCCAATTATAGATGACAGTTTAATAATAAAGCCTGCTGATCCCGATGAGGCATCACGTATCACAATCAGGAGAGGGAAGAATATTGTTCCTCCACCACCCGAGGTTCCACTCCCGGAGGGTATTGAGGGAAGGGCTCTCATAAAGCTTGGTGATAACATCTCAACAGGTTCTATGGCACCTGATGGTGCAATAGTGATGGCTGACAGATCAAATGTTGGAGCAATAGCCCAGTATACATTTATGAAGGAGGACAGGGAGTTTCTCAAAAGGGCAATCCAGTGGAAAGGGGGTTTTATAATTGCAGGGCACAACTATGGGCAGGGATCATCAAGGGAACATGCTGTTCTTGCACCGAAATATCTTGGTGTTAAGGGTGTTCTCGCAAAGAGCTATGCGCGGATACACAGAAGAAACCTTGTAAATCATGGACTTATACCTTTAATCATAGATGATGAGATATATAATTCCATATCCATAGGCTCACTGATACAGCTTCCAGATATAAGAAGGGAGATTGCGGAGGGTAGATCAAAGATTACCGTAATCATCGATTCAAAAAGATTTATTGCAAGGCACGATCTAAATTCCACTGAAAGACACGCACTCATTGAGGGTGGAATATTAAGTCTTCTAAAAAGATCGAATACTGAGACTTTGTGAAGGGGTAATTCGCTACTTAGATCTCATTTCTTCCGTTTCATATCTATTAGTGATAAACATTCATAGAGCGTTCTATTCAATGGAACATTGATACCATGCTTTTTTCCCAACTTCACAATAATCCCGTTCAGTGCCTCTATCTCCAGCCTCTTTCCCTCTTCAATATCATGTAACATGGATGTTTTAACATGCCCGATTCCTTCAGAAAATCTGATCGCCTCATCTATATCACTATCAGTTATTTCAATTCCCTCACATCCTGCAACCATAGAAACCTCACGCATAACATCCCTTATAAGCCCTCTACAGGATTGTGATTCAATTACTTCCTTTATCGCGCATCCTGTCAGTGCAGTTACTGGATTGAATGCTACATTCCACATAAGCTTTTTCCAGAGAGATTTTCTTATATTCGCAGAAATTTCACAGGTAACACCGGCATCTTCAAAGATGGAGCCGATCTCCTTTACTCGCTCAGTAATACTTCCATCAAGTTCACCGATGGCGACCCTTCCTGCTGCAGAGTGTTCGATAACACCAGGTTCCAAAAGCTTTGCACCTATATACGCAACCCCTCCTATTACCTTCTGCATGCCAACAATCCTTCCTATCTTCTCCTCATTATCAATCCCATTCTGAAGTGATACGATTGCTGTCTTTTCACCAACTGCTGGTATTATCATTCTCGCCGCATCCTCTGTATCATATGACTTAACGCAGAAAAGGACTAAATCCACAATACCGATTGATTCACAGCTGGTTACAAATTCTGCATTTATTGAAAAATCACCGTTTATACTCCTCACCCATATACGCCTGTCCTTAAGGAATGAGAGGTAGTTTTCCTTAACCACAAAAATAACCCTCTTCCCACTTCTCGCAATGCATGCACCGAAAAAACCACCAACAGCCCCTGCCCCAACAACGAGTATGATTTTTTCGCCTCCGTTCATTTTTCACTCCCCTTTGTCCTGTATAAGTTTCCCTACCATACAATTATAACATCCACCATATGCACCCTTGAACTTCCATAAAAAGGTTCCAGATTATCTATGCCCTTGTTCATATAAGCATAATTAATCAGTATGTTTTTAAATAGAAAACCTATTCCTGCATTGATGCTTCCATTTGCACTTCCCGCTCTTATTGCCATGTATTTGTTTATCCACTGTTCAATTCCTGCAGAAAACTGCTTTATCAGAAAATCCTTTCTCCCATCCCTGTTATCGATCTCGCCTATAACATAATCAAATCCAATGGTTGCACCCTTCCAGGGAAGCCACACAACACCCGCCCTTAAATATTGTGATACAGGGTGATCCTTCGTCTTTATGTAATCCATACCCACAGGATCAAAAATCCTCCTTTCGATCCTGTCCCTTCCATATCTGTAAACTGTACCGATAAAGATCTTTTCTAAGCTGTAAAGGATTCCTAAACCTCCATTGAATTCACTTTCACTCCTCCCATCTGCAATTATGAAATCACCTGCGAATGGTAAGCTGAACTCAGCAAAGCTCCTGTAAACAGGAATAAATACTGCACCCACGGATAGATTCTTCCCAATGGGAAGGGCATATTCAAACTGAAGGCTCTCTCCATCGACCCTTGAAAAAAGCCCGCTTTTATCAAGTCCTCTTTCCGATTTAAAATTGAAATATCCCACCCTTCCAGTTCCCCTTCCCAGATCTATAATTACAGTTTCGGAATACATAACAAAATCAGGCCCTTTTTTGAAATCTATGGAGTTGTATAAAGCATAAATGGAACCGGATAGATCAAACCTGCTTACTGTTGTGAGTGCTGCAGGATTGAAGCTTGCAGGTGTTGGAATTGCAGCCCAGATCCCACCCATCCCCGCAAGGCTAACTGAAGGCGGGTAAAGCTTTATGGATGCATTCAGTGCAGATGCGAAATCGGATGCACATGTCTCATGGAGGTTAAAGAAAAGAAAGGCGATGAATAAAAATATACCCTCTTTAAGAAAGACCCTCTGCATTCACCCATTCTTCAGGGATCAAACATCAATGAAGCATGACTTTTGATATAAGAGCCGGATCCCTTAAAAGGAGATGGTGGGCGATGCAGGATTTGAACCTGCGACTTCCACCGTGTGAAGGTGGCACTCTCCCCCTGAGTTAATCGCCCTCGACTTAAAAAATTTATAACATATTTTGAAAAGATATCAAGGAGATAATCCTGTTCCTTTTTCTCAGGGATCTTCACTGAGATATCGCATTTATAAATATATATGAAAGATAAGCAACAATACCGGATCCAGGCAGAGTGAATATCCATGCATAGAGGATCTTTTTGCTCACACCCCATCTTACTGCTGAAAGCCTCTGGACAGCCCCCACACCAAGAATGGAACCCGTAATAGTATGTGTTGTCGAAACAGGTATACCATAGTGGGCTGTAAACAGAAGGATTGCTGTAGCTGTTGTCTCAGCACAAAATCCATGAACAGGCTCAAGTTTAAGCATCCTTACGCCAAGCGTTTTAATAACATTCCATCCACCTGCTGCTGTCCCAAGCCCCATAGCTAATGCACAGATGAGAATAACCCAGAAAGGGACTTCAACCCTCTGGAGATAACCACCTGATACAAGGGCAAGTGTTATAACACCCATCACCTTCTGAGCATCACTTGTTCCATGGCTGAAGGCCATAAACCCTGCTGATACAAGCTGGAGCTTCTTGAAAAGCTTATTTGAAAACCCCCTCGGGACCCGCAAGAAAAGCCATGCGATGAGAACCATGAGCATATATCCTACAAAAAGTCCAAATAAAGGGGAAAGAAGCATCGCTTTAAATATGATCTCTATCCCCTTCCACTTCAATATATAAAAACCCCCATGTGCAATCGATGCCCCCATTACACCTCCAATAAGGGCATGGGATCCACTTATAGGAAGTCCGAGAATGGTCATAAATGTGTTCCAAAAAATTCCACCACAAAGTGCGGCACAGACTGTGAACATGGTTATATGTCCTGGATCAACTATCCCTCCTCCTATCATCTTTGCAACGGCTGTGGAAAAAAAAGGCACCTGCTATATTCAGGGTTGCTGCAAATATAACTGCAACATAAGGTTTAAGCACCCTCGTTGAAACAACAGTTGCGATAGCATTTGCTGCATCGTTCCACCCATTTGTAAAATCAAATATAAGGGCAAGCAAAATAACTAATATAATTATCCAGTCCATTCCATCGCCCTTTTACATCACGAGTATTTCAGAATTACACCCTCTATTATATTTGCAACATCCTCACATCTATCAACAGCATTTTCAAGGTTTTCATATATCTCTTTCCATTTGATTATCTCCTTCGGATCGACCTCTATTTCAAAAAGATTTGCCACTGCCTCTCTCAAATAACAATCAGCTACATTCTCAAGCCTGTTTATCTCGATACAATCCTTAAGCACTTCCTCCGCTTTTCTAAGGTCCCTCAAAATAAAAACTGCCTTTTCAACAGTAAGCACAGATTTAAGTAAAATATCGCTTAACATAACAGCCTCTTTTGTTCCTTTATCTATCCTGAAAAGCACTATTCTTTCAGCAACTGCCTCCATATAATCGAGCACGTCATCAAGCCGTGAAGTAAGGTTATGAATGTCCTCCCTATCAATGGGTGTGACAAATGTTCTGTTAAGCCTTTCAACTATCCGGTGGGTAATCCTATCTCCATCCTCCTCCACATCCTTTATTTTCTTTGCCATCGACTCAAGGTTCTGGAACGTCTCCATCATTTCTTTAAGAAGCCTCGCGCCTTCGACCACCTTCTTTACCTGCTCATTGAACATATCAAAAAATCTTTCATCCTTTGGAAAAAGTCTTAATCTCATACCTGCTCCTTTAAATTTTTTTAACCATTAAATGACCTTATCACAGTATCCTTATCCAAGCAACCTCTTTCTTGACAATTACTCATAAATCTTTCAGGCTATCACTCTATGGGAGATCTGAAATTATCCAGTGAAGACTTTACCAATCTCATTGATATCCTTGAATCCATAAGAAAACTCCTACTTACGATTGCAGCCTTTGTTTTTATCACTTTTACAATTTCCCTTTTCTTCTCGGGAAGGATCATCTACCTCCTTCAGAGGAACTTGAATAAACCCCTTGTATTCTATCATCCATCCGAGGCATTCATTGCGTATCTTAAGGTATCACTTCTTTCTTCAATTATCCTTTCCTTTCCCATAATATCATTGGTTGGAGCAAGAATGCTATCAAAGCGACTTTTTCCAGGCAGGCAGTGGGTCTTCTTTGCCATCACAATTTTTTCAACATTGCTCTTCATCTCTGGACTTTTACTCTGCTACTTTTTTGTGCTTCCTCTCGGGATCAACTTTCTTCTCAGCTATGAAACGCAATATCTTAAACCTATGATCTCCGTGGGAAAATATATAAGCTTCTGCTCCACAATGCTCCTTTCATTCGGATTCATGTTTGAACTACCCCTTGTAAGTCTAATCCTCTCAAGGGCTGGGGTCATAACCTCAAGAACATTGAGTAAATTCAGAAGATGGTCAATTGTGACAATCTTTATATTTTCAGCAGTAATCACCCCAACTACGGATGCCTATACAATGACGCTTCTTGCTGTGCCGCTTTGCATACTTTATGAAGCAAGTATATGGATTTCTAAGATATTCGAGAAAAAGTTATAATTTTTCTTGACTTTATCTATGCGAAAAAGCTATATAAATTTAGTTAATCGAGATTAAATCGGAAAGGAGGATTAATATATGCTATTTGCGATCATAAGCATAAGTATCCTTGGCCTCATCTTTGCATTCTTCCTTGCAAGATATGTGCTTGCCCAGGACAAAGGAAGTGAGGATATGCAACTCATATCAAATGCCATTCAGGAAGGTGGGGAGGCATTCCTTAAAAGACAATACCTTACCATTGCAAAATTGAGCATCCTTGTTGGAGGGGTTATCTTTTTAATTTATGGATTGATCCAGCGTAACTGGAACCTTGGTCTAAAAACCATCATTGCATTCTTCTTCGGTGCCGCATGCTCAGCAATTGCAGGCTACCTTGGCATGTATATATCGCTTAGATCAAATATAAGGACTGCAACGGCAGCTATGACAAGTCTCGATCGGGCAGTAAGGATTGCACTCTGGGGTGGGGCTGTTTCAGGAATAACCATAGTTGCGATGAGCCTTCTCGGTGTTGGTGGCACGTTCCTGCTCTTCGGAGGGTTATCAGATCCAATTAGAACCCCCTTCGAAATTGTGGGATATGGATTTGGCGCATCATTTGTTGCCCTATTTGCGCAGCTCGGTGGCGGTATTTACACGAAGGCTGCTGATGTGGGAGCTGACCTCGTGGGAAAGGTTGAAGCAGGCATACCCGAGGACGACCCGAGGAATCCTGCAGTTATTGCAGACCTTGTCGGCGACAATGTGGGTGATTGCGCAGGTCGTGGTGCTGACCTCTTCGAGTCCACAGCAGCAGAGAACATAGGTGCGATGATCCTTGGTGTTGCGCTCTATCCCCACTTTGGACTGAAGGGGATCATCTTTCCACTCCTCGCAAGGGCATTCGGACTTATAGCATCGATGCTGGGTGTGCTTGTTGTAAGAACAAGGGAGGATGGGGATCCGATGGCTGCACTTAACCGTGGCTACTACCTCACCTGCTTCCTTGCGACAGTGGGGTTTTACCTTGCAGTTGCATGGATGCTGAAGAACAATTTATGGCTATTCCTCGCAGGGCTTATAGGTATTGTTACCAGCATCCTTTTTGTTTACATTACACAGTATTATACGGAGTATAAGTTCAGACCGGTAAAATCCATAGCTGAAGCATCCCAGACAGGACCTGCCACAAATATAATAACGGGCTTTTCTGTAGCCCTTGAGTGCACGGGAATTCCCACCATAGTCATCTCTGCAGCACTTATCGGTGCATTTTATTGTGGCGTTCAGGGACTTAAGGATCTTCCTGACATCTCATTTATGAGTGCTGGTCTCTATGGCACTGCCATTGCAACCATGGGGATGCTTGCACCATGTGCATATATACTTGCAATGGATACCTTTGGTCCTATCACAGACAATGCAGGTGGTATCATTGAAATGTCCAGACAGCCTGAAGAAGTCAGGGTCAAGACAGACAGGCTTGATGCGGTAGGCAACACGACAAAGGCCCTCACAAAGGGTTATGCAATTGGTAGCGCAGCACTCGCTGCATTCCTCCTCTTCTCAGCCTATCTCGATGAAGTTCAACACCTGACAGGGAGACCGTTCCACAGCGTTGATATTGCGAAGGTCGAGGTATTCATCGGCGGTCTTCTCGGTGCAATGCTGATCTTCGTCTTCAGTGCGTTTGCAATAAGGGCAGTTGGAAGGGCTGCCTACTATGTAATCAATGAGGTAAGGAGGCAGTTCAAGGAATATCCAGAGATTATGGAGTGGAAGAGGAAGCCTGACTATGCAACATGCGTTGATATAGTAACAAGGGGTGCATTGAAAGAGATGGTCCTTCCAGGGATGCTTGCCGTTGCTGGACCTGTTGCTGTTGGTATGATTTTCAAAGCAGAGGCTGTTGCATCACTTCTTATGATTGGAACCATCGGAGGAATCCTGCTTGCGACGATGATGAACAATGGCGGTGGTGCATGGGACAATGCAAAGAAGTATATTGAAACAGGAAGATATGGAGGTAAGAGGTCAGAGGCACACAAGGCTGCTGTTGTTGGTGACACAGTTGGTGATCCATTTAAGGATACAGCAGGACCATCCCTTCATGTGCTTATAAAACTCCTCAGTACAATCACACTTGTTCTTGCTCCACTATTTATTTAGACCCCCGTTTCAGGTGCCATGGGGATCATGCCTCATGGCACCCACCCATAAATCTCGATGAACGGTATCGTTGAATTTTGTAAAACAGGGAAAAAGCCCATTATAATCGGCCACAGGGGTTGTGCATATGCACCTGAAAACACAATACCTTCATTCATAAAGGCAATAGAAAATGGTGCGGACATGATCGAGCTCGATGTCCAGATGAGCAGGGATGGATTCCTTGTTGTTATCCATGATGAATCACTGGAGAGGACAACAGATGGAAGGGGAAGGGTTATTGAAAGCAATTACAAAGGATACATGGACAGGCTCGATGCAGGCTCATGGTTTTCACCAGAATACACAGGCGAAAGAATACCTCTTCTTCAACATGTTTATGAGGAAGTTGGAAACAAAATATTCCTTAATGTTGAAATTAAAGTGCCAAAGGGCGTGCATTATGAAATTATTAGAGAGCTTTGCTCTAAGGTACTTAATACTACTGAAGGTATGAGTCTTTTTGACAGGGTCATATTATCATCATTTAGTATATACGTGCTATCAGTTATAAAATCCCTGAATCCTCGTGCAACAACAGCACTTCTTACTTCGAGAAATCTTATAAAATCAATAAATGTTGCAGTGAACAACCACTGTTTCACACTAAATCCAAAAATGAGCATTCTTAGATCAAGGGAAAGTATTTCCTCTGCCCACAGAAATGGACTTCTTGTATTTGTCTGGACGATAAATGATATCTTAAGGGCTATAGATTTCAAGGATATGGGAGTTGATGGAATATTTACGGATTACCCAAGGGAAATAAGACAGGTTATCTCTTTGTGATTTTTTTAAGATCTCTTGGGTAGCATACCTCTATGGTTGTTTTCATTCCTCCCCTGATATTAAAATCACCAGTAACCTTTGCCCACTTTGGCTTGCATGTGCGAACGATATCTTCCAGGATTCTATTTACAGCGTTCTCCTGAAATATGCCGAGATTCCTGTAAGCGTTTATATAAAGCTTAAGCGATTTCAATTCCAGACAGAGTTTGCTCGGCACGTATCTAATTGTGATGGTTCCAAAATCAGGAAGACCGGTCCTTGGACAGACAGATGTAAACTCTGGTATCGTTATTATAATTTCATAGTCTTTAAATTGATTGGGCCAGCATTCAATATCAGGTAATTTTTCCTTAATCCCCGATTTTGCATGCTCTTCTGTATACTCTTTCATATCGTGCCTCATTCAAAATTTTAATTATTAATAAAGCTCACGTCAATAAATCACATGAAGTTCATTTAATGTTATTGAAATTTGGCTCTGCTTTTTGATATGTTTAAATTATTAATATGAGAAGAAGTCCTTCACTCAGCTTCATCCTTCTCCTTGGCACTGTAAGTCTTTTTTCAGATATAACTTATGAGGGAGCGAGAAGCATAATAAGCCCATATCTCTTCCTCCTTGGTGCAAGCGGGGCAGTTGTAGGAATTATCTCGGGCATCGGTGAGTTCTCGGGTTATGCACTGCGGCTCCTGTCAGGTTATATGGCTGACAGGACAAAGGCATACTGGGCACTTACATTTACAGGATATTTTATAAACCTCCTCGCTGTTCCACTGCTTGCCTTCGCTGGAAACTGGATTGAGGCATCGGTTCTCCTAATCATTGAAAGGATTGGAAAGGCTATAAGAACACCATCAAGGGATGCAATGCTATCCTATGCTACGAAGCAGATTGGAAGCGGGTGGGGGTTTGCCATACATGAGGCGATGGATCAGATCGGTGCTATTGCTGGACCAATAATTATCTATGCAGCGCTTCTCCTTAAGGGAAGCTACAGGTTCTCACTGGGAATCCTGTTCATACCTGCCATATTTGCTCTCCTATCCCTCACGCTTGCCAGAATAAACTTTCCTGCACCTCAATCACTCGAAGTGATCACCGAATCTTCACCAGCAAATCCATCATCGGGATTCTCCAGAATATTCTGTATCTATCTGATCTTTACCTTCCTTACTGTATCAGGATTTGTTCCCTTTCAGATAATTGCATATCACCTTAAGTTCAAAGGTATTACAGCTGACAGCACTATTGCTGCACTCTATGCCTTTGCAATGGGGATTGATGCACTATTTGCCCTTGCTATTGGAAAGGCTTATGATCGTTTCGGGATTAAATCACTAATAGTGATTCCGACTATGATACTTCTCATTCCATTACTTTCATTCTCTTCAAATATTGCCATTATGATCTCAGGATTAACAGTATGGGGTGGTGCTATGGCGATACAGGAAACAGTGATGAGGGCATCGCTTGCTGATATTACCCCCTTGGGAAAGAGAGGGCTGGGATATGGAATCTTCAATTCAGCCTATGGGCTTTCTCTACTCATAGGTGGCACTATAACAGGTTTCCTTTACGATATAAACTGGCAGCTTATTATTATATTCACACTTCTTATGCAACTGCTCTCACTCCTGCCACTTCTTTATATATTCAAAGAGATCAGTAATGCTCATACCTGACAAAGTCATCAAATTTTCGCCTGAATGCCCTTGGAAGTAAGCTAACACCTTTTCTCAACTTTCCAATTGCAATAAGTAGAGGAATTATCTTGTCCTGAGGGATTCCGAACTCCCTCTTTACGGCATCCTCATCAAACCCATCCATTGGATGGGTTTCATACTCAAAAGCCCTTGCTGCAATCATAAGGCTCATTGCAAAAAATGATGCATTCTTAACAGCAAAGATTTTCCTTCTTATACTATCAACAGGCCCATATAGATTATCCATCATGCCAGAGTAAACATCCCTCATCTCAGGTTTCATGTAACCAAGCTTTTCCCAGCTATCAAGAACCTTTGACCTGTTTTCCTCAACCCCATCAGGATCAGCTATCATTATAATAACAGCCGATGCCTCCTCTACCTTTGCCTGATCAAAGGCGCATCTCCTCAGGATCTTCTTTCTCTCGGATGTTCTAACGATAACAAGCTTCCAGGGTTGCAGATTAAAGGAAGAGGGGGCAAGATTTGCAAGTTCTATTATCTCCTTGAGCTTTTCATCAGGGATCTCCTCGGAAGGATCAAAGAAGTTTACGGATCTCCTTTCCCTTATAGCTTCAATAATATTCATAAACCAACCTCCTTGAAGATTCGCTTATTTCTATATCACAGATCATTAGTGTTATCGATTTCTTAATATTAATCTTCACGCTCCAACAATTCAATCCTTGTTAGTAAATCTGGATTATGATATAAAACAGATAAAAATCGGAGGCAACATCATGCCGGAACAAAAGGGTAGGGAAATTATCGATATAATAGCAAACTATCTTGAGAAAGGAAAGGAAAAGATATTAAAAACAACTTATATCGGCAAACTCAAGATCGATATAGCTTCACTTACCCGAAAAAGGGATAAATTATTTATAGAACTCGGGGAAAAAGTCTTTCTCTTAAAAAGCAAGGGGGTTATAAGACACTCCGAGATCGATGAAATATGTGAACGCATCGACAATCTCAATAAGATTATCCGGGAAAAAACAGAGGCAATCGCTGATCTTGAGGAGAAAAAGGAGGACCAAAAATAGATTGACAGGATAACAGCATGAAGTTATTATTAGAAAACACTGTTATTTCTGTCATGATTCAGCAGCAAATAACTTATCAAAGAAAGGGGGGATACAATGAAAAAGTTGCTTTCCATGACGATGTTTTTAATTCTTCTTACTGCTGGAACAGCTTTTGCTGTCAGTAAAGCTCAGGAAAATGCAGGTTGCGGGCTTGGTGCATCAGTAATAAAAGAAACAGATACTCTCATTGGACAGCTCGCAATGACATTCCTCAATGGAATTTCAGGCAACCAGACATTTGGCATCACATCAGGAACATCAGAGTGCAAACAGCCATCCAGAATCGTTCAAAATGAAAGGCTGAATGAATTTGTTGTTGCAAACATTGACAGCCTCGCAAGGGATATTGCTGTCGGATATGGCGAATCACTTGACACACTGGCTGAGCTGATGGGCATTTCTCCTGATATGAGACCACTTGTTTATTCAAAACTGAAAAGCAATTTCAGCAGGATCTTTACATCAGAGAATGTAGAGACAGCAGACGTTATTGATAACATTGTTGCTGTTATCAACAGCTAAACGCTTACAATCCAGGATAAGAAAGGGCTATATTGCGTTAATCGTATATATAACCCTTTCTTATCTTTTTATAGCTTCAGAAAAAGGACTTTCTTCAGAATCAAATCCCTATTCTGAAGAACTTATTGAAAACGCAATCAGCAAAAAACTCCATCAAACAAGAAAGTGGGAGGTTCTCCTTCATTACAAGGATACACTTGATGGAAAGGAAAGTCTCATTGATGATCCACGATTTTTTCTTTCGAAGAACGGAAAGGTAGACCCGCAAGGTGAACTTGAAGAAACTATAAGGTCATTATTCAGGGATGATATTAAGGACGATGATCATCCAAGATGCCTTTTTCCTGCAAGATACAATTTTCTCAAAGAGGAACTTTCCATTGATGAATCCAGACTTCCCACTGTAAACTGCACGCAATTCAATTATGCGTTAAATAAAATCAATCCCAGATCTGCTGTTCTTGTTTTTCCCGCAGCCTATATGAATAGCCCTGCATCTATGTTCGGCCATACACTGATAAGGATTGACACAACCTATGAGAGCAAGCTTCTCTCATATGCAGCAAACTATGCTGCAAGGGTTGAGGATACAAGTGGCTTTATATACGCATTCAAGGGTCTTTTCGGTTACTATAAGGGCTTCTTCTCCGTTCTTCCTTATTATGAAAAGGTCAAGGAGTACGGTGACATGGAACACAGGGACATGTGGGAGTTCAAACTGAATCTATCCGAAGACGAGGTAAGGATGATGGTCATGCACCTCTGGGAGTTAAGGGACATCTATTCGTATTATTACTTTTTTGATGAAAACTGCTCATACAACCTCCTCTTTCTTATTGAGGCAGCACGCCCATCGCTGGATCTCACCGGAAAATTCGGAAGATGGGTCATTCCCATTGACACACTGAGGGCTGTTATCGATTCAGGGCTTGTTGAAAGTGTACACTACAGACCATCACAGGGATCAAGGATCAAATACATTGCATCACTCATTAGCAGAGAGGCACAGATTGAAGCGGTTGAGATTTCAAGAAGAGGAGCTGACAGAGAAGTCCTCGCAAAATTCAGTGATGAGGAAGAAAGAAGGATCCTCGATCTTGCTATAGAAATCATTCACTACAGATACAACAGAAGGGAGATTAAGAGGGAGGAGTATCAGAGACTTTACCTCGATGCACTTAAGGCAAGAAGTGAGGCTGGAGGAGATCCCGAAAAGCCCTATGAATTCCCCATCCCTGAAAAACCATACAAAGGACATCTTCCCGGAAGGCTCTCCATTGGATCAGGTCTCAGCAACGAAAGATTCTTTCAGGAATTCCAAATAAGGCCCGCCTATCATGAACTAACGGATCCTCAGGATGGCTTCATTGAAGGATCCCAGATTGTTTTTATGGGTATTACAGCAAGGCATCAGGCAAATGATAACCTTGAGCTCAGAGAGATAAGGGCAATTGACATCCTCTCCTTATCACCAAGGGATATTATATTCAGACCAATATCGTGGAAGGTAAAAACAGGGATGAAACAGAAGATATTTCCTGATAATGCGGAGCATCATGTCTATTATGCAAATTTAGGAGCGGGATTCGCATATAAAAATAACATATTCGGTCTCATCTACTCATTATTCGAAACAGAATTACAGTTAGGTCGAAGGCTTAAGGATGACTATGCATTAGGGGGTGGTGTGGGTTTTGGAACTATTAAAAAATTTTCAAAAAACTTTGCGATCAATATTTCGGCAAGATCTATGTTCTATGGACCATCCGATACACATGAACTCTATGAGATCTTTCTTGATAATATAGTTCGCCTCTCACAGAGAACCAGTCTGAATATTTCTTTTATGGGAAAACATGAGTTTTCCCACACACTAAGAGAAGCAAGATTAGGCTTAAACATATATTTCTGAATGAAGGCGAAAAACAATTTTATTGCAATTATGCTATTACTAATAACTGGATGTGAATCATTTTTCTTCTATCCGGAAAAAGAGTTCCTGCTATCTCCTTATGTTCAAAGGTATACACCGGAGGATATTTATTTTAAAACATCGGATGGATTAAAGCTCCATGGATGGCTGCTAAGGGCAAAAGGGTATGACAGAGGAACCATCCTTCATCTCCATGGAAATGCTGAAAATATCAGCACTCATATAAACGGTGTTATCTGGCTTGTTGATGAAGGGTTTAACATATTCAGTTTTGACTACAGAGGTTATGGAAAATCAGAGGGAGTTCCAAGCATCCATGGTATACATCTCGATGCCGAGGCTGCCCTTGAGAAGACCTTTGAAATACCGGGGATAAATCTGAAAAATGTATTCGTTCTTGGTCAGAGTCTCGGCGCTGCTGTTGCTGTATATACCGTAGCAACATCAAAATATAAGACACGCATAAAGGCATTAATACTCGACAGTCCATTTTCATCATACAGGCGCATTGCGAGAGAAAAAGCCTCAGAATTTATGTTGACATTTCCCATGAGTTATATTATCCAGTTTTTCGTTACTGATACATACAGCCCTGAAATATGGATAGAAAAACTCCACCCTTCTGCCATTTTTATAATCCATGGTGAAAATGACAGAATAATTCCTTCCTATCACAGCCTTATCCTTTACGCAAAGGTAAAAGGAATAAAGGAACTCCTTATCGTCCCTGATGCAGATCACATAGAGGGGCTTAACAATATACAGGCAAGAAGAAGGATTATTGAGTTTATAAACTCATTCACTTATTAGATAGGTTTTCTGGCTGTTAATAATACACCAGCGGTGAATTCTGATGTTTTTATCCCCGTTTCTCCATGATATGAAATATCAACAAATCCTACTTTCCCCATGATAGTTATTAGATTCCTGACCGGGATCGCACCACCAATTCAGTCTGACCATGCCTCAAGACTTCCTGATAATTCCTGCGGCAAATGTTCCTTCAGGACGATATCGGCGAGCTGTAGCCTTCCCCCTTTTTTAACAATACGATAGATCTCCCTGAAACTCCCTTCCTTTTCCGGAGAGAGGTTAATTACCCCATTTGATATAACAAGATCGAAGGTATCTTCCCTGAAAGGGATTGCCTCTGAAGAAGCAACAAAGAGATGGATATCTGAAATCCCGATTAATTTCAATATACTTTTCCCCTTTTCAATCATCTCATATGTAAGATCGATACCACAAAATAAGCCATCGCCGGAGGTCAGGACATATGCGTATATCAGATCGAAACCTGAACCGCAACCAACATCGAGAATTGCCTCTCCCTTTTCTAATCTTCCCGCCTTAAAAACATTTCCCACACCACAAAAGGATTCGAATATACTGTCAGGCATATCTTCAAGGATCGACAGATCATACCCGAGAAATTTAAGACCCTCTATCCCTGTTGGATATCTAAACTTCCCGCAGGCTGAAACAGAAACATCCCTGTATTTCTTCCTTATGGAATCCCTTATTTTTGAAACATTAACTTTGCTCATCACTGTTACACTCTGTGATGATTGCTATCTATAAAAAAGATTCCTGAATGTATCCTTGAAAGTGCATACGTCACTATTTTTAACATATATACTGTATTTTCCCTTGCCTTGAACCACACAGCAGTGTTTTACTTTTCTTGATATCAATAATTTGAGAAAGCTTCTTAATTCCTTTAGGCTTCCATGAAAAGTAAATTTTCTGTAGCTTTTCATCTCTTTGATTTTTAATCTCACAACTCATGCCGGAGGGGGGGATCGAACCCCCACGGGATTAGCTCCCACCGGATTTTGAGTCCGGCGCGTCTTCCAGTTCCACCACTCCGGCAGATTTTAGAATTATAACTTCTTTATCAGAAAGAAGCTACTTTTGTCAACTCAGGAGAAGCCTTTCGGCAACTCCTTCTTTATCAACTCTGGCAATTTCATCTCATTGTTTTATCACTTTTGACAGGGCTCCAAAACTTATGCTAATTTCTTATCGAACACCAGTGACGCAAAAGATCTATGTATAAATACGAGGTGTGATATGAGTACGAAGAAGCTGAGGCTATGTGTTTTATCCATTTTAATAATATGTGGTTTTGTCAGTGAGGTATATTCTCAGAGCATACATGATCCAGAACCTATGATCCACGAAGGATGTAATATATCCTTCTTAAAAGAAAGGCTGGCGAGGCTAAATAAAATACGTGAAGAATCAGAAAAAAATATAAGGGAAAGTGATATTACCATGATGAGAGTCCAGGAGATTATATTGCTTGCGAGGGCAAAGGGAAACGAGAAGGCAGAAAAAGTGGCTGAGGAAGCTTATATGAAGGCAAAAAGGGCAAAGGAAGAGCATACAAAGAACAAAGAAGAAGTTGAAAAACAGATGGCTTATCTAAATAGCATAGTAAGCATCATGAAACAAAAAAACTATGAAAGGCTTTCAGAACTGTGCGAAGAGAAAAAATTAAAATATGAACAGGTAAGAAATCATCTTATGAATTATGTGAAAGAAGCAGAAATGGCAGTAAAAGATTTTGAAAAGATCCAAAAAGAGGCTAAAGAGGAATTGAGGACAGCCAAAATTATGCTTCTTGAAGAAATTATCCCTTTAGCTCCTGAGTTTCTTGATGCAATAGAAGCACAGGAAAAACTATACAAATCCCTCGGGCGATTGGCAAAGATTATTCAAAGTCGCTTTGTTAATGATCAATCCAAATCGCATAAATTAAGAGAATGGGTATGGAAATTGGGTGATATAGTACGAAGGAAAGAAGGTTTTTGGTATAGCCAGTATCTGAAAAATAAAGAGAAGATTTTACTAATAGAAACAAGTATACCTTCTTTAGGGTCTGCTGAATTTGCCGGGGAAATTATGGGCAAGATTAAATCTGATTTAGAAGGCATGTTAAATGATTGTGAATCTATGGAGCAATCTACAAGAGAAGAACTTAATGTAATCAATATCCTTGAATCTCAAGAATTTAAAGATGTCCTATCTGATCTCCTTGTTGCTGGACTTGAGCAAGAGGCAAGTGAATTAGAATTATTGGCTAAAGAGTTAGAAAAAAACGGAAAAAAATTATCACAATTTAAGCAAGGGCTGAAAAAGGTTATGCCTATCATCAGTAAATTATATGGGCTCTCTAACACTATATCGTCGTTAATTAAAATCAGATTATTAGAAGACGAGATAGACAGATTGTATAAAGTGACCGATCCAGAAAGAGCAAATTTCTGGATTGAAGAACATAAAAAGGCTTCTGAAGATTATAAAAAATGCAGAGAACTACTTCAAAATTGTTATAAAAAAGAGTAATGAGGTGTGGTATGGGAATAAAGAAATTAAGAATCAGTATTTTATCTTTGTTGATACTTTGTGGTTTTGTCAATGAGGTATTTTCTCAGAGCATACCCATGCCCCGCAGGGTCTGTGAAGGTTCACAATTCCTTGATGGCACATATATTCCAAGAGGTCAGGAGCAGATTGTCATTTACGGAGGTCAAAAATATAGGTGTGTCGGTTGTGGTAGCTGCGTTCCTTTGACAACCGATCAAGCTCCATCTTACTCCACAAGAACCTATAACTATCGCCCCCAGAGCTTCACTGAAAGCCTGATGATAGGTCTCATGCAGAGTTTTATAAATGGATTCATGCAGGGATTACAAAGTCATAGTCCGTCTTCTGCAATGAGAGATTATGAAATTAAGAAACAGCGGGAGGAAGAAAAATGGCTTGCTGAATGGAAGCAGCAAATAGTGAAACAGTTTGATGATATGCGAGAAAAGCATCGTATGTTAAAGGAAGAAGAATTCAAGGCAAGCAAGGCAAGATTGCTTTCCAAACTAAAAGGTATTGACTCCGTTGATGCCTCTAAATCTAAGAAGCAAAACATCGCAATGGAAAATCTTAAATGCAGTTATTACCTGAGTAAAAAAGCATTAGAGGAAAAGGATATAGAAATGGCAAGGCAATACAGTTCAGGTGCTGCACTGGCTATGACAGGCGAGATAAGTTGTCCAAAAGATATAAAGTTGCCTGAAGTTTCAACTACCTTATCTTACGATACACAGTTCAGGGATGAGTTTTTTAGAGCATATGTCATGGAGCTAAATAACAGGGTTGATGCTGCCTTAAAGCTTCGTCAGGAATTAGAAGAAGCATCTAAAAGGTTAAAAGAAAGCCAGGAAAAGGTGAAACAACTGGAAACAAAAAAAGATGTAAGCGATGAAAACGAGAAAGCTCAGATTGATCCACTTTTGGAAGAGGCAAAAAAGGCACTTAAAGAGGCAACTGAACAGGAAAAGAAAGCGAGAGAATCTCTTGAAAATGTAAACAAAGAAATTGATGCACTAAGAGAACTTGAAAAAACATTTCTCTCAGTGGAGGTAAAAAAATGAAACTTTGGAGATTCTTATACATTGTAATACTATTAGTGTTTGTTCCTGATCCCTATCTCTTTGCAGATCCAATATCAGCAGAAGCAAAGAAAAAATTTTCGTATGCAATTGAGATTATTGAAAAAGCAAAGGGATTTAATGATTACATTGATGCAGAGGAAAGACTTGATGAAGTTGTTACTTTAGAACCAACCTGGGCTGAGGCTTACTATAATCTTGGTCTTGTCTGTGAAGAAATAGGGAAATATGGCAAAGCCATAAAATCTTATCAAAAATACTTAGAACTTACAAAAGATACTGCTCTCAAATCAGAGGTTGAGGTAAGTATTACAAGACTTCAAAGAATAAGGCAATTGAAAAGGGAAATAGGAGTAGTTTGGGAGAATTTTAGATCTCTAAAAAATGGTATTTATGTAGTAACCACTTCATTTGGAGGATTAAAAATTAAAAATACAGATTTACAAGAAGGAGATAAAATTATCACTTTAAATTCAATAAATTTAGCAGGCATATCCCTTGAAGAATTCTTTAAACTTATCAAGAATGCTATGGATAATGAAAAGTTAGATAAACTCAGTCTTAAGATTATTCGTGGAGATAAAGAGATTAATATAACTGTACCGAAGGAGGCGTTTAGAACAAATATATATGAAATTGATGAAAGTGAAATTGAAGAAGAGGTGATAAAATCAGATAAACGTGTATTTTTAATATTTTTGTCATATGACCCACAAAACATAAAAGATTTTAAGTTTTCATCTTCATCATACGCTGAGTTTATGAATAATATAGAAGAATTGGCTTCTCAATATAAAAATGAAATAAAGTTCATAACGATAAATGCTTATCTTAATAGAAAAATAGCAGAAGATTTAAAAGTTAGAGGCTTCCCATACTGTTTTTACGAAAAAGAAAAAGGGATTTTCAAACGTCTTTTGGGATCGAGAACAAAAGAGGAATTAAACGAATTTATAAAAACAGGAATTGATAAAAGAGGCGATGAAATTAAATTGGGACGCAGGAGAAAGGTTTATAAACCAAAACCTGTATTAAGTCAACCTACTCTTAAAGCTATCCCTATTTTGAAATCATCTCCTAATGAAAAAGTTGGTATTATTGTAGAAAAAGAACCAAATGGTATGAGGATTGTTTTTGTTGATAGGAATTCCCCTGCAGAAAAATTTGGGTTAAAAAGAGGATTTTTAGTTGTTCGTGTTAATGATCTCGATCTAAAAAATACTGCGGAAGAAAAATTCATAAAATATATCAATAGTGAAAAAACCTTTATACTTTATGTGGTTGAAGGAGAAATAGAATGAGTGTAAGTGTAATTGAGATAGCATTTAAGATTACTAAAAATTTAAGAGTTGAGAAGATTTTTATATACACAATTACCATTTTTACTATCTTTGCTTTACCCCTCTATGCGAACACAGTATCAGAAGAGGCAAAGAAAAGTTTTTCAGAAGGGATTGAGATTATTAAAAGAGCCGTGGGCTATAGAGATTATCTTGACGCAGAAGAAAAATTTGAAAAGGCAGTAAGCCTTGCGCCAACATGGGCTGAACCTTATTATAATCTTGCACTTGTTTGTGAAGAACTCGGAAAAGAAGTTAAAGCCATCAAGTCTTATAAAAAGTATTTAGAATTTGCGAAAGATACTTCTGACAGGGCAGAAGTTGAATTCAATATAGAAAAACTCAAAAAGTCAAGGCATATGAAAAAAGAAATAGGTTTGGCTGGTATAAATCTTGTTGCCCTTAAAGACGGCATTTATGTAAAAAGTGCACTTAAAGGCTCAAGACTTGCTAAAGCAGGATTTCAAGCAGGAGATAAAATTGTGGAAGTAAACAAAAGAAACACTGTAGGAATAAAACTTGAAGAGTTTTACAAACTTATTAAAAGTGCATCTGAAAATCCAATGCTTGATGCAAGGAGGAATACAGGGATGATACCTTCCGTAGCTTTCCAGATTGTTCGCGGAGGCAGAAATCAAGTCATAGTGGCACCTTTAGACACTTTTAAAACCAACATATATGAAATTGAAGAGGATGAACTTGTAGAAGAGGTGCTAAACTCCGATAAGCCTGTGCTTTTAGTCTTCTGGGCAGATTGGTGTTCATTTTGTAGAGAACTTATACCAATTATAGATGATTTAGCTGATAAATATACAGATGAGATTAGATTTTTAACTATAAGTGCAGACTATAATAAAAAGGCAGCAACCAACTTTCAGATCAAAGCCATTCCCTCTGCTATATATTTTAAAAATGGACAATTGATAAATTCTTTTGCTGGAAAAAGAACAAAGGAAGAGATAGAGGAGTTTTTAAAAACAGGTATTGACAGAAAAGCCCAAAAATTGAATCATATTTAAGGGAAAAGACTGCTCAATCAGAAATAGCGAAAAAGGAAAATAATAAATCCTTACTTAAAGCAATTCCTCTCTTAAAAATCCCACCTGATCAGCAAATCGGGATGGTTATACAATCTGAACAGCATGGATTAAGAATATTACGGATATTTCCAAATTGAGTTGCTGAAAAATCAGGGTTAAAAGTTGGGGACTTGATAGTGCGCATAAATGGACTTGATTTAAAAGGTGTTTCATCTAAGGAGTTTGTTAGACATTTAAGGAGTGAAGGAACGATTATCCTTTATATTCTACGAGAAATTAAGGAATGAACGAGGGGCAGAGCCATTGAGGCTTACGAGGGCAGATATAAAGGCAAAATATCCGTCCCCCTTTTACTGGGCAGTGTTTATAATGCATGGTGAGGGAGGAGAATTGCTAAGTTGACATAATTAACGATAATGTTAATAATATATCCTTAGTGAGATATTTAGAATTAATTGCATTAAGAAATCGTCTTTATTTCAACTCTCAGGATGTAGCTGATGTCCTTGGAATAAAGCCATCCTCTGCCTTAGTTCTCTGTGCCAGATATGTTAAGAAAGGACTATTTATCAGGCTTAAGAAAGACCTTTATATCCTGAAAGAGAGGTGGCAGGAAAATTCCGCCAGGGATTTTTACAGAATATCCAATATCCTTCAGGTGCCTTCTTATATTTCATTGATGACAGCCCTTTCATTTTATGAGGTAACCACACAGGTTCAGAGGGGATTTTTTGAATCTGTCTGCATAAAAAGGACAGGGAGATTTGAGATTGAAGGCATAATCTTTAATTTTTATAAATTGAAGCGGGAGCTTTATTTTGATTTTACAAAGTATGACGACTTCTTTATTGCAACAAAAGAGAAGGCCTTTCTTGATGCGATGTATCTTTACTCATTTGGAAAATATACCTTTGACATAGACTCTATTGATTCAGGGAAACTTGATATTCAAAGGATAAAGAAGCTCCTTAAAAATTTTCCAAAGAAAACAAAAATGGCAGTGGAGAGGATATGCAGGATTTAATAAAACAGGAGCAGTTTGAGATAGAGGTCTTAGACAGGCTTAAAAGCGGCAAATTCCTTGACAAACTTGTCTTTACCGGTGGGACAATGCTCAGATTGTGCTACGGCCTTAACAGATTTTCAGTTGACCTTGACTTTTGGCTTAACAAGGAGATTAACCTGAAAGCATACTTTACCAGACTGAAAGAGTTTCTTTCTAAGTACTATACAATTCGTGATGCAGAAGATAAGTTCTATACCCTACTTTTTGAAATAAAATCAGAAAACTATCCAAGAAGCCTTAAAATTGAAATAAGAAAAAAAGCCGAAAAGATTAAAACAGAGACATCAATTGCTTACAGCAAATACTCAAATACTCAGGTTTTGGTAAGGACTCTTTCACTTCAAGAGGTTATGAAGTCAAAGATAGAGGCATTTTTAAGTAGAAAAGAGATAAGGGATGTCTTTGATATAGAGTTTTTGTTAAAAAGAGGAACTGAGTTAAAAGCTACAAAGGAAGAGCTCCAGAAACTACTTGAGGGGATAAAATCCCTTAGTAGGAACGACTATTCAGTGAAACTTGGCTCAATAATTGATGCAGAACAAAGACAGTATTACATGAAAGAAAATTTTAAGCTCCTTATTATGAAGGTTAAAGAGAAGCTGGGTGGTGCTTGAAAATGTGAAAAAAATACTAATTGATAAAAATAATAATTAATAATTCTGTCCTGTCTGGTATTGTATATGCAGAAATTAAACACCTTATTTGTAATTTAATAAAAATCGTGATTTCTTCCTTGAATAATTAGAATGGTCATAAATGTGGAAATTGCCTTTACCTGCTATGGTTGTGTTGATACAAATTAAAAGCTCATAGGCCGTTTAATAAACCCTGCAAAAGAGTGGGGAGTAAGATACTATGTCTTGAAATATAAAGGAGTTAACTAATGAAACAAGTCAAACCGGGTCGTGTGCCTTCTTTGATAGGATTTATTGGTTCAATTATTGTCATTATCTTCGGGATATTCTGGACAGGATTAGCAGTATCACTTGCCGCATCACATGGGGGAGATCCCCCGATTGTTTTTATTATATTTGGAATAGTTTTTATAATGGCTGGGATTGGCAGCGCTATCTACAATTATAAAAATGCCTTTGGTAAAAACCGCATCTCTGAATACGATATAGTTGAACCGGGGGAAGAAGATATATCTGAAAGATTAGGAGCTAGTTCAAGCAGTCTTAACTACTGCCCCTATTGTGGAAGCTCAATAGATGAGGATTTTTCTTTTTGCCCAAAATGCGGCAAAAAACTAAAAATAAAGGAGGATAAAATTTATCACAGGGAAATTCATGAATCTGTCCAAAATATCATGTTTAATCTTTGTCTTTCTGATTTGCAGCTTATCAGAGGCATCTGCCGAAAGCATTGTAGATGCAAACAACAAGTTTGCTTTTGACCTTTATATAAAGCTGACAGAAGAAAAACAGCAAGAAAATATATTTTTCTCACCTTTTAGCATCTCTACTGCACTTGCTATGACTTTTGAAGATGCAAGAAAAGAAACTGCTAAACAGATAGCAAAAGTCTTTTACTTTCCAGAGGATAACAAGATCCGTAGAGAACAGTTTTTAGAGATGATCAATGAAATAAACAAGAAAGACAAAAAATACCAGCTTTATACTGCAAACGCCCTCTGGGTTGAAAAGAAATATAAACTTCTTGATGACTATTTAAAGACAATAGAAAAATACTATCATGGTAAGGCAACTAATGTTGGTTTTATTGATGCGGAGGAAAGAGAGAAATCAAGAAAAATGATAAATGGCTGGATAGAAGAAAAAACAAACCACAAAATTAAAGAGTTAATAAAACGCGAGCATCTATCCAAAGATACAAGACTTGTTCTTACCAATGCCATATATTTCAAAGGCAACTGGCAGATGCAGTTTAATAAATCTGCTACAAAAGATGAAGAGTTTAAAATAACTTTAGATAAAAAGGTAAAAGTTCCGATGATGAGTCTTGGCATGAGGGAATTTGAGTTCCCTAAATTCATGTATACAGAATTCATGTATACAGAAACAGAAGATTTACAGGCTCTTGAACTGCCTTATGAAGGAGGGGAGTTATCCATGTTGATATTTCTACCAAAAAAAGATATAAAAGAAGTTGAAAAGAAACTTAACTATAATATGCTGAAGCAGTTAAAAAGTAGAATGGGACTACGTCAAGTAGAAGTATATCTACCAAAGTTTAAGTTTGAAGGAGATTACACTTTAAACGATACTCTTAAAAAGATGGGAATGCCTATCGCTTTTGATGACAATCTTGCAGATTTTTCAGGTATGAGCGGTAAGTCAGATCTTTACATAGGCTATGCGCTCCACAAGGCATTTGTAGATGTAAACGAGGAAGGCACAGAAGCTGCTGCAGTAACTGTCGAGATTTCGGCGATACCATTATCATTAGCACCACCACCTTTACCCGTCATCTTCCGAGCAGACCATCCCTTTATATTTTTAATCCAACACAACAAAACAGGTGCTATACTTTTTATTGGAAGGGTCTATGAGCCAAAGAAGTAAAAATGGAATAGATCAAGAAAAAATTAAAAGTATAAAATTACTTGAAAAATAAAAAGTTTATTTTTACTATTAAATTATAAGAGGCAGAGATAGACATTAAAATAAACCCTGCGGAATTCAGGAAAAATAAAAACAGGAGGTCTACCATGAAAAAACTTAAAACTTATCAATTTGTTGTTAGGGTTTACCTCTCTTCTTGCCAGTTGCGCTACTCCAGCTTGGGATATTATTAAAATCCCGCGCACCCCTGAAAACCTTCAAGCTTTTAGAGAATGCCAGAGGACGTGGGCTACATCTACTGGATATAGTCATGAAGGATTTTTAAGATTGAAAGATCAGTGTGTTAAAACTATTCCTAATATCACTATATTAAATAACTTAAGTAAAGAGGAATTTCATAAAGCTATTTCAGAAGAACGCTGTGATAAGATAGATGAGGGATATGTTTATTGGTATTATTTTTGTGAACCGAAATAAAATCACACAGGAAACCCTTATCGGTATGATTACAACTGGTTATGCTGGAACAGATTTTATAGAAGTTTTTATGACAAGAACTTAGAAAAAAACAGACTAACATTAAAACATTAAAAGGAGAAGGTTATATGAAAGATGCAGGAAAGATAAAAGATGGATGCTACAATTCAAGATTTTTTGTTTTATTATCAGCTTGCATTTTCTTGTTTTTAACTGGATGTGCATGATTTATATCACCGGCAAGAGAGCATGTTCTTAAGGATAATACCCCATATTGGTTTGATTATGATGCAAGCAGAAGAGGAGCATTTATTATCCCATCAAAAATGCAGATAAAGATGTGCGCTGAACCATCCCCTGATGTGGCATTGAATATTCTTGATAAATTTAAAATCACTGTTCCTGTTGAGAATATTCCAGTTTCTGGTCAAGTGGATATTTCCCAGCAAATCATACAATTAGCAAGAAGAAGCCAATCTATCCTCTTTTTAAGAGAAGCCTTATACAGATTATGTGAAATCTCCCTTAATAAAAACCTGACAGAGAGCCAGATTTTAGATATGTATAAACAAGTTGTAAAGGTTAGTTCTAAATCAGCAGAAGCTGAGTTAACAAAAGCACAAGCTGAATTAACAAAAGAGCAAGCTCGTTTATCTGAGATACGAAAAGACATTTTTATGAAAGTTGAAAAAATTATTGAATATGTTAATGAAAATGGAAAGGTTAGTAAGGAAAAGCTCTCAGAGCTTACAAAAGGAACATCCATAGAAGAAATATTCAAAAAATTCTATGATAAGCCAATTAATGAGTTTAAAGAGTAGTTAGAAAAACGATATTTAGAGTATATAGACCTATTATTTGAAAAAATCAAAGATAAATAATAAGGAGGTAAGCCATGGATTTCATCACAATTGATATTTTTACCGATGAAGAAGAGGCGAAGAAGAGGATGAAAGATCACCAAGCAATGGGTCATAAAGTAGACTTAAGAAAAGCTGATGGTATCAATGTTAATGAATGTATAAATGATTGTATTGTAAAGTATGATA
>JBBIRW010000003.1:0-247218 GCA_037441565.1 Deltaproteobacteria bacterium
CCTTTTCTGTGGAAAGTTCTACAAGAACTGGCATGCAGATCGGCTTGTGAATGGAGTCATATTCCCAGGTTTCTTCAAGCGCAACAAATTTTTCATACATTTCTGGATCGAAAAGAAATTCATGCAGTGATCCGTAAAGTTCTGGATAGCCCTTTCTCCACAGTTCCGCTGCCGATGGCACAAGCCTCCTGCTCAAGACCTTTACCTGAAACCCATTAAAAGGTTCTCCCTCAACCTTAGGCCATACAATCATTTTCTCCCTTATTACGGGACGTGTTTTAACAGCCATCTTCTTGTAAGGGATGCATCCTTCCATTGAAATCGGGGCCATTGAATAAACCTCCATCAGGAATGCGAACTATCCCCTTTTTATAAAATCTGCTTTTTCAGCCATTCGTTAAATTCAGGAAAGAGATTTTTGAACTGAACCTCAAACCAGTGCCTCTTTTTTATACTCCATTTTTGCCAGTTTTCCTTTAAAAACTTAACTATTAGCTCAATGACCTCGGGCAGCTTATCTTCCTTATTCTTAAGTAAAGGACCATTTCCTGTAAGAAGCCATTCCTCACTGACATTAAGCTTCTCACATACCCTCCTCAAAGAACTTAAGGATGGCTCCCTTCCGTTTAAATAATAGTAGAGGGTGGACGGTGGTATGTCAAGCAACGCTGCAAACTCCTTAAGGGATCTATCCCCTTTCAGAATAAGTAGTCTTTCCCAGATGGTGGATGGCATGTTCAAAATATATCAAAAGTATATCATAGCAATGTAAGGTCAATCAAGATCAATCGCTGGTAAAGATATGACCACTGCGACCCATGACACTTGATTCCCTATTCATCCTTGCCATAAAATTTCGTAATAATGAAAAAAATCCTCCTCCCTATATTTTCCGCGTTTCTCCTTATCAATGCAATAAGCCTTCTCCTCCTTTTCATAAATATGAGAAAAATATACAGCGAAATGAATTACTTTTTAATGGTAAACAAAAGCCTTATGATAAGGGGCGAGCTTTACAGTAATGTAAATTCACTCATGAGGAATCTTAAGAGAAGGGATATTAAAAAGCCAGAGATTCTCAGAAAAATAGCTGAGATAAGCAACATTCTTTCTCGCTGTTATGAATGCCATCACAGGGAGGAAATCCTTTCCACAATTTCATCTGTAAAGGGGGAGTTAGAGAGGGTTCTTAAAATAAATGGACTCTCCGAACTTCCCGAAATCGCAACATCCCTTGATGCCCTTTCATCCTACGCATCCTCAAAGGCGCAACTACTTTCCTATGGCACCCATTCAAGAATCGTTTCAACAATTGAGCTAATAAGGTATAATATATTAATAACTATTGGATCAAGCATTCTCCTTATAGGTCTTTTCACATTATACTCCATTAAAAAGATAGATAGCCTCGATAAGGACATAAAGCAAAAGGAAAAACTGATAACAGACTGGGCAGATAACTGGCAGAATACCTTTGACACTATAGAGGATATGATAGTAATAACAGATTTAACCTGCAAACCAGTCCAGTTCAACTCATCTGCCTCACGCTTTTTTTGGTGAGTCCATTTTAAGGGAGGATTTCTACCAGCTCATTGGGATTGAAAAATGCACGGAAAGCTCACAGATGCTCAAATTAAAAGGTAGATATCTTAATCTCAAAATCTTCAGATTCCGGGATAAAGAGAATAGATGCATACTGGTATTCAGGGACTTAACCAAAGAAAAAGAGCTGGAAGATAAGCTCAGGATCTCAGAAAAACTTTCAGCAATAGGCACAATGGCTGGTGCCATTGCCCATGAGATAAACAATCCACTGACTGCAGTTGTCGGATATATAGCACTCCTCCTTAACATGGAGAATAACGACTCAAAAAAGGAGTATCTCAGAGAAGCCATGGATAGTGCGAAGAGAATAGAAAAGATCGTAAAGGATATCCTTGCCTTTGCAAGAACATTTGAGATAAAGCAAGAAACTGTTAATCTTGAGAATCTTATTGATAATATCCTTAAAAGCCCTTCCATCAAAGGCTCAAAAAGGGTAAGGATCATAAAGAAACTGGGTGGTGTGGGAAATACAACCCTTGACATGAGACTTATTGAATCCGTTATTGCAAACATCATTAATAATGCTATTGAGGCAATAGAAAGTTCAAACAAAGGGGATACAATCGAAATAAGCACCTGGAGGGAGAATAATTTTATAAATATCTCCATATCTGACAATGGTCCGGGAATACCCTCAGATGTTCTTCCCATGATCTTTGATCCATTCTTCACAACAAAGGAGGTAGGTAAGGGAACAGGTCTGGGATTAAGTATTGCGCATAATATAGTCCGCGCTCATGATGGTGAGATTACTGTGAAATCAAAAGAGGGAGAAGGGGCCACATTTATAATCAGCATCAAGGAGAGGAGGAAGGATGTAGAACATCCTTGAATATTTCAACTACAGAGTGTAGAATGTAAAATCATCTTCATGAAGGGGACACAATCTTTACAAAAAGGAGTTTATATCGATGACAAGATGTGATGAGTGCGGAAGGGACATACCAGATAGCCATGATGTCATATGGATCGATAACTGCAGAGGAGAAACATGGTTTGTAATCTGTAAGGAATGCTACCGGAGGATTAATGAATGGCTAAACTGGATATGGAGATCAGGAAAGCGAGTAGAGCACCTTTAAGGTCCCAACATCGTTGAAGTCTGTAAATTCCCTGAATAAAAACCATAAGCTGCAGCTATAATGGGGCGGGAAGGCATAAAGTAGTGATCTATCTATTACACAATCAAAAGGAGTAAACAAGCAGGAGTTCCAGAGAGAGATGAGAAGTAGAAATTTCTCCTCTTCCACGAAAAGGATCACATACACAGAGGTATCCAAAAATCTTCTCAAACACCTTGCAAAAGGTGAAGAGGTGGTATACAGGAATCTTACACTGAGAAAAGAGGGCGATAAGCTCAGGGTAAAGGGGAAGCTGGAAAGTGGAGAATATCTCGAATATGTTTATAAGCTCGAGAAAGGTGACATGTGGGGACTTTCGAGACCACAGATAAAAAGGATCCTCTCATTTGAGGAAACCCCCATGTTCAAAACTATCGTAAGATAGAAGACATAGGCATATACTTCATGAGAAGAAGACCTCTTAAATAAATCAACCAGGCCTTGAGATATCAGCAAAAGATGGATTAACAATCTTTATATATTCATCGGTTTTCATCTTTACTGCCTGGAAATGGCTTCCACCCCTAAAGTATATCTCATGCTGAGTACGAAGGGAGTTATCCATCAGGACATCAATCCCGTATAGATTACCAAATGGTGGCATCGCACCAGGCTCACAATCAGGGAAAAGTATCCTGAATTCATCTTCTGTTGCAATTCGAACGTTTCCATAGATCGCCCTTACCTTTTCCAGATCGACCTTACAGGGTGCAGGGATAACAGCCATAAGGAATCTATTCTCCTTTTCAAGGCTTTTCAGCATAACAACTTTTGCGAGATACCTTCCCTTAACATGTAGGAATGCAGCAAGTTCCTGGGCTGTATACAGTGGCGGATGATTGATGACACCGAACTCAACATTGTTTTCTTCGAGATACTTTTTCAACCTTGAAATGATACTCATTGATGACCCCTATCTTCTGTATCTCCTGTAAGGCATCTTTTCAAGTGCAGCATCAAATTTCTCCCTCTGTTTCTCATCGAGAACCTTCTTGTACTCGACTGTCATCCTGATCCTCATTTTCAAAAGCTCGGCATTTATACTTGCTATCTCATCAGCAAGCCTGTTCAACTCCGCTTCATCAGGAGATGCACCCTTGAGTTTTTCCATCAGCTCTCTGTGTTTTCCTCTCTTTTTTTCCATAATCTGCTTCATCTGCTCCCTGTACTGCTTTTCAATTGCCTCTATCTTCCCTCTCTGCTCGGAAGTTAAATTCAGCTCCTGTTTCACCTTCTTCCAGAAGGAGGCAATATCATCCCTCCTGTAAGTTTTCTTCCCGAATGCGAATAGATCTCCACCCATGAGAGGGATGATCACCAGTAATAACAATATAATCGTAAGCCTTTTCATACCCGCACCCCCTGTTTTATTTTTACTTTATTTCCAGAGGCCTTTTAGACTAAAATATCATAACGCAGTGTAAAAAAGAATAGAAAACCAATCCCTGTAAAATATGTTTTCAAAAAGGGCAGAGCAAATAATGCCATTTATTGTTATGGAGATCCTCGAAAAGGCACAAGCCCTTGAGCGGATGGGTATTGATGTTATCCATATGGAGATAGGTGAGCCGGATTTTCCGACTCCAGATGTAGTGGTGAAGGCTGGTGTTGATTCACTACTTTCCGGAGATACAAAATACACCCACAGCCTCGGGCTTTTTGAGCTAAGGCAGGAGATAGCTGCATATTACATGAGGAGATACGGTGTAAAGGTAGAACCGGACAGTATACTCATCAGCTCCGGCACCTCACCCGCTATGGCAATGATATTTTCCGCAATAATCGATTCAGGAGATGAGGCCATCATACCCGATCCATACTACCCCTGCTATCCAAATTTTGTAAGATTCTTTGGTGGAAAACCTGTATTTGTCCAGCTTTATGAGGAGGATGGATTCAATATTGATGTTAGTAAGATAAAAAAGAAGATCACCAAAAAGACAAAGGCTTTAATAATAAACTCACCATCAAATCCCACAGGAAATGTCATTCCACCATCCATCCTGAAGGAGATTGCATCACTGGAGATCCCTGTTATCTCTGATGAGATCTACCATGGCATAAGCTATGAGATACAGGAAAACACAATGCTTCAATTCAGGGATGATGCAATAGTGATAAACGGTTTCTCCAAATCATATGCAATGACGGGATGGAGGCTTGGATTTGTTATCGCTCCCCGCAATTTCATAAGGGTGCTACAGAAGGTACAACAGAATTTCCTCATATCACCAAACCCCTTTGTCCAGAAAGCAGGAATATCAGCTATCAGGGATGCGGAGTCCCAGAGGTCTATGATGAAAGATTCTTTCAGAAAGAGGAGAGACCTGATTGTTGATGGGCTGAGGAAAATCGGATTTAAAATACCCACACTACCTGGTGGAGCATTCTATGTATTTGCAAGAAGCGATCTATTTTCTCCTGATTCGCATGAACTGTGTATAGATATACTGAATAATGCACATGTTGCGGTATCTCCTGGCAGGGATTTCAGTCAGAGAGGAAAGAGCTTCATCAGGTTCTCCTATGCAACATCAGAGGAAAGGATAAGGGAAGGTTTAAAAAGACTTGAAAGATTTTTGAAGGGAATTTAGAAATAAGAAAAACGATATGCAACACACACACGAACCAAAAAATGCATTCCATAAGCACACATCCACGGAGGAGAGATCTGTATACCGTCCCCACGAAAGGAAACGCCTGTTTCTTTCCATGATTATCACAGCAGCCATGTTGGTTGTCGAATTCATCGGGGGTATAATTACGGGAAGCCTTGCCCTCGTCAGTGATGCTGGACATATGTTCACTCATCTACTTGCACTCTCGGTCTCCCTTGGTGCAATCCTCCTTGCCGGAAGAAGAAGCAGCAGACACAGCTATGGATTTTATAGGATTGAGGTCCTTGCGGCTCTCTTTAACGGCTCAACCCTCCTCATCATAACCTTCTATATCTTTTATGAGGGTATCATAAGGATTATATCTCCAAGACCCATTCAAGAATTCTCCATGATTGTAATAGCATTCCTTGGTCTTGTCGTAAATATCATCTCCGCCCTTTTGCTTAAAGGTGTAAGCAAAGAAGATCTCAATGTGAGGAGTGCATTTCTCCACATGGTTGCTGATACTGCCTCCTCCTTAGCCATACTTGCTGGTGCAATTGCAATACATTACACAAAACTCCTTGTCATAGACCCAATTCTCAGTATAATCATTGCCTTTGCTATTCTTGTGTGGGGATATGATCTTGTAAGAAATTCAGTGAACATACTGCTCGAAAGAACCCCGGAACACATTAACATAGAAGAGCTTTCAATGGATATAAGGAAAAGTAACCCGGATATCAAACATATTCATGATATACATGTCTGGACGATCACATCGGGTATGTATGCAATGACTGCACACATCATTATTGACGATAGATTGATTTCAGAAACAGAGGCGATATCACAGAAGATAAGGGACCTGATTAATGCAAAATATGATATAAATCACGCAACCCTTCAGTTTGAAACAGACTCAAGATCATGTGTATCATGTTAAACCAGAGGAATTTCAACCCCATCCCATAATCTGTAATCCGAACCGAATCTGGCAGGAAATCTGCCAGCAATAGTAAACCCACAAAGTTTACATCTATTTCCTGAAAGATCGTATCTTTTAATAGAAAACCAGTCCCTTTCTATCAGTATCGCATTACACGATGGACAGATAGTACTTGTTTCATAATCGACATTCCCTATGTAAACAAAAAGAAGCCCCTTTTCCTTTCCTATTTTATGTGCCATCTTTAATGTTGTTAGTGGCGTTACAGCCCCGTTCGAAAGCTTAAACTGAGGGAAAAATCTTGTCACATGCCATGGTGTATCCACCCCAAGCTCTTTTGAAATCCATGAAGCAATGTTACTCAACTCATCTTCTGAATCATTAAATCCCGGTATAATATTTGTTACACATTCAACATGCATCCCCCATCTAAATTTAGCAAGCTTTGTAGCCTGGAGTATGGATGCAAAGTCCCTTATCCCTCCGATTCTGTTATATGTCTCTTCAGAAAATCCCTTTATATCAACTCTGAAGCAGTCTATATATGGTCCTATCATATCGAGTGCCTCTGGAGTCATGTAGCCATTCGTCACAAGATGTGTAAGAAGATGCTGCCTCTTTGCTTCTCTTGCTGAATCAACAATGAATTCAAGCCATACGGAAGGCTCATTGTATGTCCATGAGATGCCAAGGCAATGAAATCTTTTTGCACATTGCACAACTTCAGAAGGACTCATTAAAACACCTCCACTATCAGCATGAGACATGGACCAGTTCTGGCATCCAGGGCATTTAAAATTGCATCCAAATGTCCCCATTGAGATCCATATGCTTCCCGGATAGAAATGGAAAAGCGGCTTCTTCTCAATTGGTGATACCGCCATGGAGAGTATTCTTCCGTAGTTTATAGCATAAAGCCTTCCATCGATGTTCTCTCTACCTCTGCAGAATCCCTTTCCTCCCGAAGGAATGATACACCTCCTCGGACAAACACCACACTGACAGCTACCGTCATCACTTTTGGTGTATATCAGGCATTCGGGTGGATGATCAGGATGGGTCCTCAAAAATCTCCCTCAAAATTGCTTCATATCCCGATGGAACCCTTTCCATATAGAAGTATATTTTCTTCATATAGTAGATAGCCTCTGAATATTTTTCAAATCCTTCGGAAAGCTCTCTGAAAATGAGGGATCGATCCTTCAACATCATCCTGTCTATCTCGTATACATCCATATAGGAGCTCTTTCCAGAGGATTTATAGAAATCCAGGAGGGATTTCCTTTGAACATACTCTCTGAATATACCCGTCATAAAGAGTGTATAGTCACCTATATGTTTTTTAATCCTTCTTTCAAACTCCTTCCTGTTCCGTACCTCTTCACCCTCCATGAGTAAAAGGAGCATCTCCGTTACTGTCTCGATCCTCTCTTTGTTCATATTACGGATCCTGTAGAGGTTATCGATCCTCGCAAAATTCGCAAGCATATCTGAGATATAATCGATAATCAATTCATGCCCGAGATTCAATGACTTAAATGCCCTTAATGTATAGTGTTTGAAAAAAGGTTTGAGGTGATAACGGGATCGCTCCCCACTCATATAACCCTCCTCCCTGATACGGGTCATAAGTAGATTCCTTATATAATTTACATCTGCTGCAGAAACATGACAAGGGGATGGAAACTACAGAATACGTGAGAGTTCCCCGACAAGGATCCCTTCCTTTTCCAGCTCCTCTGCGCCTTCAAGGGTGAGTGCCTTTTTTAAAATCTCAACCCCCTCTCTCTTATCTTCAGGAAGCATGAGGTTGATCCTCAAGTAGCAGGATGCATGACTCATAAGAAATGAATCAATGTTAAGCTCTTCAAGAAATATCAGTGTCTCCTCTACTATCTCCCTCCTCGATGCAGGGATGAATCTTCCACTTTCTGCCATCTCAGAAAGGGGGGCTCCAGGTGGGAACATCAAGTTGTGAAGTCTTACTTCATCAGGATTTATGCGATTAAGGAGGCGTGCAGTGTTAACTGCATGATTGCTTGATCTTTCTTTTCCACCAAGACCCATTATAACGGAATGTGAAATCCTGAACCCTGCCTCTTTCAGTTTCATGCTTGCCCTGTATATATCCTCTGAATTTACCCCCTTCTTCACAAAAGCAAGCACTTCGTCATCTCCACTTTCAAGCCCCATATAGATCTTCCCGAGACCCGCCCTTTTTAGTAACTCAAGTTCCTCGGGTTTCTTTACCATTACAAACCTTGCCCCACCATAGCAGCTAATCTCTTTTGCATAAGGGTATTCGTCCTTTATAATTTCAAGAATATCAAGAAGATATCGTGTTTTCAGCGAAATCACATTTCCTGCTGCAAGGAACACCCTTTTTGCAACCGCGGGTTTTTTTGATCTCACATAATCCCTTATCTGTTGAAGAGGTATTATCGAGAATGATTCAAATTTATAATCGCCGCAGAAAAGGCATCTATTATAGGGGCAGCCCCACGCAACAGGGATAACGAAGGAATCCCTCTCAATGGGTGGTCGGCACAATGAGTGAAATACCTCCTCTCTATCACCTTTCCCTGTATACATGGAAGATCCCACTCCCCTTTGCAGTTATTTCCCTGTTTTTGTTATATATGGTAACCTCTGCAAATACAACCCCCCTCTTCCTCTCAACAACTCTTGCTTCTGCAAAGACTTCACCTTCTTTCACTGGAGCTACATACTGCATATTAAGATTTACTGTAGCAATTCTCCTTTCATGGTCCAGGATGCTCAAAACAGCTGCTGCCATCGATATATCAGCAAGGGATGCGATAACCCCTCCATGAAGGCCTCCGTAAATATGGAGTAGTTTATCTTTAATAGGAAGAACATATCTTGCATACCCATCCCTAATTTCAAGAACCCTCACACCAATATATTTTGAGAATGGCGATATGGGAGGTTCCTTTTTCCCTTCCTTCATTTCATATATATCTTTACCCTGTATTTATCCCTGAGACTCCTTACATACATTTTAAGAAAATCCTCACCCTTTATCTTCCTTAATTCCTCGATCAATTGATCCCTTTTCAACCTTCCTTCATCAGGCAGTAAACTCTTGGAAAGCTTCACTAAATAGAGTTTCCCATCCTTCTCTATAACCTCTGGATGAATGGGGTTTTTCTCCCCAAGTAAAGCGATCTTTGAAGCCCATTGCACGGACACAAAGGGTGCCATAATTAGTTCTGACCTCTTCATTGGCTTTGTTTTACCAGATCTGATCCATCCCTTCCTGGGATACTCCTTGAAAGATCCTGATTTCAAAGCCTGTGAAAGGATGTCCTCTGCTATACCCCTTGCCTTTTTCATTGCTGCTTCCCTTAACAGCCTTTCCTTTACCCTGTTTTTTACCTCGGAGAGCTCAGGAATCCTTGAATCCTCTTTTCTTATTACCTCTGCAACAATAGCCCTATCCGCTTCCACAACCTTTATTATCTCCCCCTCTTTTGAAACCAACCCCTTTTTTACCAAACCTTCAGGGATCGAATCCCTGTTTATCTCATTTATCATTCCCGTTTCAAAAAGCCTTAACCCCTTTGAGGAGGCGTATTTATCAAGACTACCTGCCTTTGCTGCATCCCACACGGCCCTCTCCGCAATTTCAGAAAGATAACCTGTTGCCTTCTCCTTTTTCAGGGTCTCCACTATCTGTCTTTTTACCTGGATGAAGGGTTTCAGCTTCCCTTCGTAAATCTTCTCCACCTTTATGATATGGATACCATTACTGGTTATTATTGGTTTGCTGAATCCCCCCTCCCTCATTGAGAATGCAACATTCGCGATGTCAGGATCAAGCTCAGTTTCGTTGAACAGAAGCGCTTGGCCGGAACTAATGCCCTTTTGATTAACAGAAAATTTCCTTGCAACGGTCGTGAAATCTCCCCCCTTACTCAATTCCTCATAGGCTTCTCTGGCTGCATTCCCAACTTTTTCCACAGATTCAGGATCCACGGATCTTAATGGAAAGTATATCTGCCTCAATCTTATTCGACGGGGCTCCCTGAACAGATGGGGATTTTCCTTGTAGAATTCCTGGATCTCCTCATTGGAAATATTTATATCCTTTTCAACATCACTTATGTGGTATGTGATGAATCTCAATTTAACAGATGATGGGATTCGAAAATCCTCCCTGTGTTCCTCAAAGAAGGATTTTATATCCTCTTCCTTTATATCCCCGTTAGTTTTTATATATTCAGGGTTTATCTCCAGATAATCAAAAATGAGTCTCTCCTCCTTTATTCTGAAGTACCCATCAAGCTCAGCATCAGAAATTTTGATGGAAGAGAGAAGGATCCCTGTCAACTTTCTGATAAGTATCTGTTCCCTCATGGCATCCTCAAATTCACTCGCAGTTAATCCTGCCCTCGAAAGATATCCCCTGTAAAGAGCGGGGTTGAACCGGCCATTTTCCTGGAATAGCGGGAATTCCGCTATTGCATCCCTCAACTCCTGATTATTTACCTTAAGACCAAGATTTTTTGCCTCCACAAGAAGAAGTGTTCTTTCTATTAATCCATCGAGAACCATCCTTTTTATGTCCAGTTTTTCAAGCATTTCCTCTGGAACTTGATTACCAAGTAGTGCCCTGTATCTTTCCATCATCTCCCTGTAGGCACGCATAAACTCCCTCCCCCTGATGTTCAAGCCATCAACCTTTGCCACCACCTCACCTGCGCTGCTCCCCCTTCCTGTAAACCCGAAATAAAGAACGAAGGCAAGAATTACAACACCAAGGATTACCTTAATGATTATAGAACTTGCATGCTTTCTCATGAAGTCAAGCATCTGTTTCTTCCTTTCTTTTATAAGGATAATGCCCGAATTAAGTTGAATTTTAATATCCTTATCGTATATATTTTAAAAATGAATTTTGCTCATTGAAAGGAGAAAATTTATGATTTTTGATTCAATCCTTGGTATTTTTTCCAATGATCTCGCAATCGACCTTGGAACAGCAACAACCCTTGTTTATGTCAGAGGGAAGGGTATCCTTATTTGTGAACCATCAGTTGTCGCAGTAACAAGGGATCAGAGGGGGATTAAAAAGGTTGTAGCTGTTGGATCTGAGGCTAAGAGGATGCTGGGAAAGACCCCTGGCAATATCCAGGCTGTTCGCCCTCTCAAAGATGGGGTTATTGCAGATTTTGAGATAACCGAAGCAATGCTCAGATACTTTATTCAGAAATCCCATAACAGGAAGAAACTTATAAGGCCAAGAATGGTTGTTTGCATACCATCAGGGATAACAGAGGTGGAGAAACGCGCAGTTAAAGAGTCAGCCGAATCTGCAGGTGCAAGGGAGGTTTATCTTATAGAGGAGCCCATGGCTGCTGCCATAGGGGCAGGCCTTCCTGTGAGTGAACCCCAGGGGAATATGATTGTTGACATAGGAGGGGGGACAACAGAGGTGGCGGTAATCTCTCTTGCAGGTATCGTTTACAGTAAATCGGTAAGGATTGCGGGCGACAAGATGGATGAGGCAATAATCCAGTATGTGAAGAGGAAATATAATTTACTTATAGGGGAGACAACTGCGGAGCAGATCAAGATCAAGCTTGGAAATGCATATCCAGACGATGAAGTAAGAACAATGGAGATCAAGGGAAGGGATCTTGTTGAAGGGATCCCCAGGACCCTCATTCTCAATTCTGATGAGGTGAGGGAGGCATTGATGGAGCCTATAAATATCATCGTTGATGCCATAAAGGTCACACTGGAAAGAACTCCACCTGAACTTGCAGCAGATATAGTTGACAAGGGTATTGTACTTGCGGGAGGTGGGGCACTCCTCAGGAATCTTGATATACTTATAAGGGAGGAAACAGGTCTCCCTGTTACTGTTGCTGAAGACCCCCTTTCATGCGTTGTCAGGGGCTCAGGAAAGGTTCTCGATGAGATAGAGCTTCTAAAAAGGGTTACCATTCATTGATGACTTATCCATATGATTAACTTCATCAAAAGAAAGATCTCCTATGTAATTTCCATCGCTTTATTGCTGCTCAGCATCTATCTTCTTTTCATATCAATCCATCCAGCCTCAATATTTACAGGTCCTGAGCGGTGGATAGTTGAATTCCTTTCATATACATCACATGGAGTTAACTATATCATTTTGAAATCAAAATCCATCTGGAAGGATTATATATTTCTCATTAATACAAAAAAGGAGCTGAACATACTCAAGAAGGATCTTGAACTCTTAAGGGAGGAGAATCATCGTCTCACTGAAGCATTGAAAGCCTACCAGAGATCTGAGGAGCTTTTGCGTTTCAGCAGAAAAAATAACTTACCATCGGCTATAGGCAGTGTGATCGCTTATGATCCATCCCCGTGGTTCAGAACAGTAACGATAGATATAGGCAAAAAACATGGTATCGAGAGGAATATGCCGGTTATAACCCATCAGGGTGTTGTGGGAAGGGTAATTAATGTTTACCCCAATTTTTCAAAGGTAATGCTAATTACAGACGTAAACAGCTCAATTGATGTGCTTGATCAAAGATCAAGGGTAAGGGGTATACTTTCAGGAAGATCCGATGAGGTGTGTGAGCTGAGATATATAAAGAAAACCGATGATGTGAAGGAGGGAGACCCCATTATCACATCAGGATGGGGAGGTTATTTTCCAAAGGGGTTGCTTGTAGGATGGGTAACAAGGGTTGAAAAAACAGGAGGGATCTTCCAGAAAATAGAGGTCTCCCCTTCTGCTCAATTAAAAAGCCTCGAAGAGGTATTGGTGATAAAAACGCAGCCTGAGTTATTAAAAGACAAAAACTATATTGAGGAATGAAGAAAATCTCGCTCAATGCATTGGTTGCACTTTTTGTGATTCTCATACAGAGTACTATTATTTCGCGCATCGATATCTCAAATCTTAAACCAGATATAACGGTTATCCTTATTGTATTCCTTGGCTTCAATGTTGGTTTTAACCATGGTATGATCCTTTCCTTCCTATCGGGTTATCTGATGGATCTTCTTTCCGGTAGTCCATCAGGCTTCTTTTCCCTGATAAAAACCGCTGGATTCCTCCAAAGCTACCTCATCCGCAGAAAGGTGGTAACGGGTGGAAGCCTTTTCTTCTTCATCGTTGTGGGATTGATAAGTCTCCTTGAAGGGATAGAGTCTATTATTCTTATCATACTTCTTGGAATCGATCGGTCCATTGTTTACCAGATATGGGAAAATCTCATATCTTATGCATCACTAAATGTTATCTCTGCTGTATTTCTTCAGACAATCATTCAAAGATTCAGGAAGCCTTCCCTTCAGGAAGGGGTATAGATGATACCAGGCTCAGAAATCTATTCCGATTATAAGGAGGATCCCGACGAGTTTTTAACGAGAACGAGGATAACCGTTTCCCTCGTTCTCATCATATTTCTGATCCTGATTGGCAGATTATTCTATCTCCAGATCCTCAAGGGTGAATATTATAGACACCTTTCGGAAAATAACCGTATAAGGGTTTACAGGATTCAAGCCCCAAGGGGACTGATCAAGGACAGGGAGGGAAGGATAATAGCATCCAACAGACCATCCTTTGATCTCGTTTTCATGCCCTCTGAGATAAGGAATCCACGCGCCGCTGCGAAGATTCTCTCGCCCGTTATAAATATGAAAGAAGAAGAGATAGAGTCAATAATTGAGGAAGCAAAAGAAGAAGCATCTTTCCGTATCACAAGGCTCAAGAGGGATATTACAATGAACGAGGTATCATTTGTCGAATCAAACAGGCTTGATCTTCCCGGATTCTTCATCGTTTCACAAACAGTGAGAAACTACCCGTATCTTACGGTTCTTTCCCATCTTACTGGATACATTTCAGAAATTACAAAGAAGGAGCTTCAATCAGAAGAATATTCAGGATACAAGATGGGGGATTTTATCGGGAAATACGGCATTGAAAGGATATGGGATAAAACATTGAGAGGGATAGATGGGGGGAGACAGGTTGAGGTTGATGCCTTTGGAAGGGAAATAAGTCCCATAAAGGAAGTTGAACCCATACCGGGTCATGATTTAAAAACCACCGTAGATCTTGATCTGCAGATAGTTGCAGAGGAGGCGATGCAGGGGAAAAACGGGGCAGTTATTGCCATGGACCCCAGGAATGGTGAAATCCTTGTTATGCTAAGTCACCCGGCTTTTGATCCCAATGAATTTATCGCTGGCATAAGCAGGGAGAAATGGCTGAATATTATTGAAAACCCTGACAAACCTCTTATGAACAGATGCATTCAGGGTATTTACCCCCCTGGATCAACATTCAAGCTGGTAACAGCAATTGCTGGACTTGAGGAGGGTGTTATAATGCCTGATACAATCCTTTATTGCCCTGGATATTATCCCTTTGGAAATAGAAACTTTAAATGCTGGAAGGAGAAGGGGCATGGAAGTGTTAATCTTCATCGCGCAATAGTGGAATCATGTGATGTCTACTTCTATCAGGTAGGGCTCAGGACTGGCGTGGATACACTTTCCCATTACGCAAGGATGCTGGGTCTGGGTGTGCAAACAGGCATAGGGCTTCTTAATGAAAAGGATGGTATTATCCCATCTTCATCATGGAAGAGGCTTGTTCTCGGAGAAGATTGGTTTGAGGGAGAAACACTTTCTGTTGCAATAGGGCAGGGTTACACAAGTATAACCCCGATTCAGCTTCTTACCCTTGTTTCCGCTATAGCCAACGGTGGAAAGGTATACATGCCAATCATCGTGAGTGAAATAGTTAGCAGGGAGGGTTTTCTATTGCAGAAATACCTCCCGACCATTGTAAGGGAACTCGATATAAATCCATCAACACTCGAGATCATAAGGGATGCTATGTATGGTGTGGTTAATCAGCCCCATGGAACAGGATGGTCAGCAAGGCTTCCTGATGTTGAGGTAGGAGGGAAAACAGGAACAGCACAGGTAATAAGCTATGATTCAAGGAGAAATGGTGGAACAAAATTAGACGATCATGCCTGGTTTATATCCTTTGCTCCTGTAAAGGGTCCTGAATTAGCTATTGTGGTTCTTGTTGAGCATGGAGGTCATGGTGCAACAGCAGCAGCACCAATTGCCCGAAAAATATTAAGTGCATATTTTGAAAAGAAAAAGAGGGCACAGAATGATAAATCAAAAGGGTCTTAGGAACTTTGACTTCTTCCTTTTCTTTCTCACTTTGATACTGCTTCTGGCAGGACTTATAAACCTCTACAGTGCCACATTCAATCAATCATCTGGAGGAGCATCTTCTATATTTTACAGACAGATCTACTGGACTGCATTAGGGATTCTAACCCTTCTGATCTTTGCATTCTTTGATTACCATTCTTTTGAGAACTATTCATATCATCTCTATGTACTTTCCATTGCCCTCCTTCTGCTTGTACTCATAGGAGGTAAAACAGTGGGTGGTGCGAAGAGATGGATCGGATTCGGCTCATTTACCATACAGCCATCTGAATTTGCAAAGCTGTGTCTGATCTTTGCCCTTTGCCGCTACTTCTCGCATAACCCAATCCCGGATGGTTACGGCCTATTCCAGATAATAATACCTATTGCAATATCCTCAATACCTGCAATTCTCATACTTTTTGAACCGGATCTCGGAACATCTGCCCTGTTGATGATAATGGCCTTCTCACTATTTGTTTATGCTGGCCTGCGTTTATATGCACTTTTATTTATGGTAATAGCCGGGGTTCTATCTACCCCTGTGCTCTGGGAATTTCTGAAGGATTATCAGAAGAAAAGGATCATCTACTTTCTTAACCCTGAATTGGACCCACTTGGTTCGGGATACCATCTGCTTCAATCCAAGATTGCCATAGGTTCGGGAAAACTTATCGGCAAGGGATTTCTGGAAGGCAAACAGGGGCAGCTTCACTTCCTACCAGAGGGGCATACGGATTTTATATTTTCTGTTTTTGCGGAGGAATGGGGATTTATAGGTGCTGTTGTGCTTCTTATTGCATTGGCTATGATAATTATTAAGGGGTTCCTTATTGCGGGAAATGCAAGGGATAGATTCGGAACCTATGTAGCTGCATCAATTTCCTTTTATCTTCTCTGGCATACAGCTATCAACGTTGCTATGGTAACAGGCCTGATCCCTGTTGTGGGAATCCCCATGCCATTTATGAGCTACGGTGGCTCTTTCCTATTTACAACAATGACATCCATAGGGATACTGATCAATATAAGCATGAAAAGAAATATCTTCTGATATCACTCCTTCAACTTCCTGGACTTTGATAAACCCTCGGAGAGATTGATCTTTGTGTCCTCCTTCTTGGTGGATAGCACAACAGATGTAAGGGTCCTTGTAACACCATCAATTGATCTTATTGCCCTTATAAGTTGCTCAAGGGTGGATGTATCCTTCGTCTTCACCTTCAGGAAAAGTGTATGTTCACCTGTTACGTGATGGCATTCAAGGATATCATCAAATTTCTCTATGGAGGTTTCGAAATTCTCAATATACTGCGGATGTATAATTGAGACCCCTATAAATGCGGTTATATCCCTGCCTACCTTTTTTGCATCAAGGATAGCCGTGAACTTCTTTATGATCCCTTTTTCCTCTAATTTTTTTACCCTTTCAAGAACCGATGGCGGGGAAAGTTTGACCTTTGCTGCAATATCAGAGAGGGGCTTTCTGCCATTTTCCTGAAGCATCTCAAGGATTTTAATATCTATCTCATCAAGCATATACCCTCCACCTAATTTTATTAGGATCTTGTGATCCCCTCTTTGCTTATAAGGGGTTTCCACTCCTATGTCAAGATAAATCTTGAGGGACTGGAAGAGTATAGTTCTTGACACATTGAAAAAAGGGGATATATTTGTATATCAATGGATCAAGAGGCAATTGAGCGAAGGATTTTGGAAAGTTTCTATGAGGGTGCAGAGCTGAAGAAGAGATTTGTGGATAGTAATGCATCCCTTATATTTGAGATATCTTCACTCATTGCAAATGCGATAAAAAATGGGAAAAAGATTATGCTTTTTGGTAATGGAGGAAGTGCCTCTGATGCCCAGCATATAGCCTCGGAATTTGTTAACCGATTCCTTATTGACAGACCACCGCTTCCTGCCATGGCCCTCACAACCGATACATCCATTCTGACAAGTATTGGCAATGACTACAGATTTGAAGAGATCTTCTCCCGCCAGATCCGCGCGGTTGGGAAGGAAGGGGATGTTGCTATTGCCATATCAACAAGTGGTAATTCGAAGAATGTTATTGAGGCAGTGAAGATGGCAAAGTCAATGAAAATAAAAACTGTTGCGCTCACAGGAAAGGATGGTGGTCTTCTGGCAAAAATTGCGGACTACTGCCTTCTTGTGGACTCATTTGAAACCCCGAGAATTCAAGAAATACATATCACTATTGGACATGTAATCTGCGATATAGTTGAAAGCATCCTCTTTACAAATTTATGAAAAAGGGTAAGGAAAAAAAGATTATTTCAATATACGAGGGAATGCTGCATCATTTCGGACCCCGGGGATGGTGGCCTGCAGAAACGTCTTTTGAGGTAATAATAGGTGCGATTCTGACACAGAATACCAGCTGGTCAAATGTGGAGAAAGCAATCAAGAACATGAAAGAAAACAACTGCCTTGATCCGCATGCACTCTTAATGATGGATGAGCGATTGCTTTCCCAAATCATAAAACCATCCGGTTTTTATAAGATCAAGGCCTCAAGGATAAAGGAGTTCATCAATTATCTCTTCAAAAGACATAATGGTGATATAAGCCGTATGTTTACAATGGATCCAGATTCTTTAAGAAAGGAGCTCCTCTCAATAAGGGGGATAGGTCCTGAAACAGCAGATAGTATACTTCTCTATGCAGGAGGCATGCCCTTCTTTGTTGTAGATTCATATACAAAAAGAATACTATCAAGGCATGGCGCCGTGGAAATGAATGCTTCATATGACAGGATACAGTCATTTTTCCATAAAAATCTGCCTCGTGACTCCAGACTTTTTAATGAATTTCATGCACTCTTTGTTGCCACAGGAAAGTATTACTGCAGGAAGAATCCCAGCTGTGATCCGTGCCCTCTTAATAAAAGGGCGCTTTGGGGATGGAGGATATGATCTTCAAAAAGTATAATTGAAGGAAGAGGGAGGTAACATATATGTTGATGAAGGAAAGGTTTATAACACTTCTTACAGATTTTGGAACAAAGGATCCATATACTGCATCACTCAAGGGTGCAATCCTTACAATCAATCCAAAAGTGGATATAATCGATATAACCCATGACATCCCTCCTCAGGACATCTTTGAGGCAGCATTCATACTTAAATGCACATATAAATTCTTTCCAAGGGATACAATACACATTGCAGTTGTTGATCCCGGAGTTGGTGGAAGCAGAAAACCTATCCTTGTTAAAACAAGGGATTATATGTTTGTTGGCCCGGACAACGGCATCTTCAGTTTTATACTTGAGGAAGAAGAGGAGAAATATATATATCATCTGAATAACAAAAAATATCATCTCCCCGTGATAAGTGACACATTTCACGGAAGAGATATTTTCGCACCTGTTGCAGCCCATCTTTCACTTGGAGTTAATCCAGAAAAGGTTGGTGAGCTTATAGAAACAGCCTTCATTCTTGATATACCAAAACCTGAGATTAAAAAAGGGAAAATATGTGGAACGATCATACATGTTGACCGTTTCGGAAATCTCATAACAAACATTTCGGCGCATCTATTCAGTAATTTTGTTGGAAATAATCCATTTGAAATAGAACTTGCACAAAGAACTATAAAGAAGGTAAACCGGGCTTATTCGGAATCCAATCCTGGTGAACTGCTTGCAATATTTGGAAGTGCAGGTTTCCTTGAGATATCCATAAATCTCGGAAACTGCTCCAGGGAGCTTTCACTCGGCAAAGGTGATAAAATATCAGTAAGGGTCCACAGACTCGTTGGTTGATCATGAAAAGATATACCATAAAGCCCGCTATTGAGAAAAAACCCTTCAGAATAGATTACGAAAAGGAGCTAAACCCTCAACAGCTTGAAGTAGTAATGGCGCCATCCGGTCCTATTCTCGTAATAGCGGGGGCAGGAAGTGGAAAGACAAGGGTTGTCACCTTCAGGGTTGCGAGGTTAATTGAATCAGGTGTTGACCCTTCAAGAATACTCCTCCTCACATTTACAAACAAGGCTGCAAAAGAAATGCTTCACCGTGTTGAACATCTCCTCAGTATAGACACGAGGAGCATATGGGGAGGAACTTTTCATCACACAGGAAATTTAATATTACGAAGGCATTCAGAAATTCTTGGGTTCAAATCAAACTTCACAATACTGGACTCAGAAGATTCAAAGGAATTACTTGAAACATGTATAGCGGAACTTGGCATTGAGACAAAGAAGAAGAGATTTCCAAAAGGTGAAGTCCTCAGGGACATTTCGGGATTAAGCATAAACAGGGAAAAGAGCATTGAGGAGATATTTGATGAGAGATACCCTTATTTCCTTGACCTCCATGAAGAGATACAGAGTGTGCTTACATTTTACAAAAAGAAAAAATTTCAGATGAATGCCATGGATTTTGATGACCTTTTGCTTTACTGGAGACATTTGCTTGAAAATCACCCAGATATACTTAATTATTATGCAAACAGATTCCTTCATATCCTTGTTGATGAGTATCAGGATACAAACAAATTGCAAGCAGATATTGTTGATCTTCTCGCTTCCACCCATAGGAATCTAATGGTTGTTGGAGATGATTCCCAGTCTATTTATTCATTCAGGGGCGCACATTTTTCAAATATAATTGATTTCCCTTCAAGATACCCTGACTGCAAGATTTTCAAACTTGAAATAAATTACAGGAGCACACCCCAGATACTCTCCCTTGCAAACTCATCCATCTCAAACAACAAAAGGCAGTTTAAGAAGAGGCTCGTTTCGGTCAGGAAAGACGGACCCCTTCCTGCCATAGTTTCCCTGAGGGATCCATCACTTCAAGCAGAGTTCGTTGCCCAGAGAATACTTGAATTGAGAGAAAATGGTATACCATTCAATGAGATCGCTGTCCTTTACAGGGCACATTACCAATCTATGGAATTGCAAATGGAGCTTACCAGGAGGGGTATTCCATATGAGGTGAGATCAGGAATCAGGTTTTTTGAACAGGCACACATCAAGGACATAGTATCCTTCCTGCGCTTCATTCTCAACCCCCATGATGAACTCTCTTTTAAAAGGATCCTGAAGATCTATCCTGGTTTAGGTCCTTCAACTGCGGAGAGGCTCTGGAATCTCTGTGTCTCTTCCAACAATCCTATTGAGGCGCTGAAAAGTAATGATTCAAAAAAAATAATTCCAAAAATGGGGATCGATGGATACAGGGATTTTCTTGAAACGATCGATAAATTAACAAAATGTGATATAAATTCTGAGCCTTCCCCTCTGATAGAGATCATACTCGAAGGTGGATACATTGATTACCTGATCAGCCGTTATCCAAATGCAGAGTCCCGCCTCGAGGATATCGAGCAGCTTTCACTTTTTGCAAAGAAATTCAAAAATCTTGAATCTCTCCTTAGCGAGCTTTCACTGATGAGTGCTGTTGCTGCTGAGGATATAGCAGAATCTGAGGCAGAGGATGAAAGGGTAGTGCTCAGCTCCATCCATCAGGCAAAAGGGCTGGAATGGGGAGTCGTATTTATCATATATCTTGCTGAGGGCAGGATGCCATCTGCAAAAGGACTTCGTGATCCCGAGGGTGAAGAGGAAGAGAGAAGACTCTTCTATGTTGGAACAACAAGGGCAAAGGATGAGCTTTATCTCTGTTATCCACTGATGGGAAATAGCTGGGAAAGAGGTGGCCTCCTTCTGAAGCCATCGAGATTTATCCAGGAGCTCCCTGAGAACGTTTACGAGGAGTGGATTGTGGAGGAAAAATGATCTCTTTCGAACTCCTTGCAGAAAGGGTGATTAAAAAAATTGATGAAATAAAGAGTAACATCATAGAACTCAGTCATTATATACATTCAAATCCAGAGATTGCATGGGAAGAGGTCAAGTCATCAAAAAGGATTTTAGAAATCTTGAAGAGTTTTTCCTTTGAGATAGATCATGTACCGCCCTCCACTCCAACAGCTGTTGTAGCGAGAAAAACAAAAACTCCATCACTATCTGTTGCATTTATCGCTGAATACGATGCCCTTCCAAAAATTGGACATGGATGCGGACATAACATTATTGCGGCAAGCAGTGTGGGGGCTGCAGTAGGTATTTCGGATATAATCGATCAAATAAATGGATCCATCTATATTATCGGCACACCAGCAGAGGAAGGCGGCGGAGGAAAAATCCACCTCCTGAAGGAGGGCATCTTTGATGGGATTGATGTTGCAATGATGATCCATCCTTCAAACAGGACGCAGATTGTTAAAAGAACACTTGCTGTAAAGGAGGTTACCTTCAAATTTTACGGAAGATCATCACATGCATCAGCAACACCCTTTTTAGGTATCAATGCACTGGATGCTGTTATCCAGACCTTCAATGCTGTTAATGCCTTAAGGCAGCAACTCCGTCCTGATGCAAGGGTTCATGGCATAATACTGGATGGAGGCGTAAGACCAAATATCATCCCTGATTTTGCATCATGCCAGTTTCTTGTAAGGGCTATTGATCTCGATTATTTATATGAAATTCTTGAAAAGGTGAAGAACTGTGCGCATGGAGCAGCACTTTCAACGGGGGCGAGGCTTGAGGTGGATATCTCGGAAAGGGTTTATGAGCCATTCCTTCCAAATTATGAACTATCGGGTTTATTCAGGAAGCATCTTAAATCATTGGGTGTTGTCCCGGATGAGGAAGACGAGATGAAAAATCTCGGATCATCCGATATTGGAAATATAAGCAGGCGCCTTCCAACCCTCCATGCCTATATAGCTATTTGTGACAGAAACATTCCCCTCCACTCTTCCACCTTTGCAGATATGAGTAAATCCCCACGGGCTGATGAAGTATGTTTAATTGCAGCAAAGGCGCTTGCACTAACAGCACTTGAAATTATTATATCGCCGGATATTTTAAAAAGGATTAAGGAAGAATTTAGAAGATCCTCCTCCCGGGGACAATCTTACCAAGGATAACAGGACCTTTTGCACCTGTTACTGATGGGATATTCGCGGGGATATTTAGGAAACACTGTCTTGCCAGAAGGGCAAAAGTGACAGCCTCAACAGCATCAGCGTTAATTCCATAATCATCAAATACTCTTACAGGGATTGGATCCATTGCATCACTTAATGCCTTCATTATAGAAGGATTCCTCGATCCTCCACCACAAACAACTATTTCATCAATTCTATCCCAGGGAAGGAATTTTCTATAATGATACTCAACAGATCTTACTGTAAATGCAACAAGGGTTGCAAGCAAGTCACTGAGATCGATCATCCTTCTTCCACTCCATGTAAGGATGTTTTTAAGAAAAACGCCACCGAATTCCTCCCTGCTTGTTGATTTGGGAGGTCTTTTTTTCAAAAAAGGATGATTCATAAGGATATGAAGAAGTTCATCATTAACTTTTCCCTTAACAGCAATCCTTCCATCTCTGTCCATCCTCTTCCTTCCTCTGGAAAGTTGATATATAACAGAGTCAAGAAGTGCATTACCGGGTCCTGTATCAAAAGCTATAACATCATATAGTGAAGAATTGACTGAAATGAAAGTTACATTTCCAATACCACCAAAATTCTGAACTGCAATATTTTTTAATGAATTTTTAAAAAACTCATAGTGAAAATATGGTGAAAGTGGAGCACCCTGCCCACCTGCTGCCATATCAGCAATCCGAAAATCACCAATAGTTATAATACCTGTCCTTTCAGCAATGACTGAAAGCTCACCGGCCTGAAATGTTACCCTTGTATTTTTGAAAATTCCCCTACCCTTTGATGGATAATGACATAATGTCTGTCCATGGGATCCTATAAGTGCTACATCTCTGATATCTATTCCACTATCCTTTACGATTCTTAATGCGGCTGAGGCAAAAAGATCACCAATGAGAAAATGTAAACGGAAAAGCTCTTCCATTTTCACATCCTCACCGGAGGACACATTCATTATCATCCTCCTTACCTTTTCAGGATACCTGTATGTTTTAAATGATATAAGGTTGAACTTCAGACCATTTTCACCTTGCTCTATATCAACAAGTGCAGCATCAATCCCATCCGCCGACGTTCCTGAAATAAGACCTATTATTAACAACCCTCGTTCCCCCTTTTTAAGAGAATTACTTTTTCCATGTAAACAACAGCATCTTCAACAGATGTCCTATCAGGAAGATTTGATGACGGAAGCATTATACTTCTTGATATATGTGTATCTCTTCCTATATGGCAGTTATTACCTATAACAACAAATGGACCTGCTGTTACATTTTTTCCGATACTTACATTCTCACCTATAACAACAGGTGGAATTATCCTTACCCCTTTTTTGTATGTTGTATTCTCTTCAATCCAAACGCCTTTTTCCACCTCCACCCCCTTTCTCAGATGAAGAAAGAGCTCATTTCTCAGCATCTCCATTGATGCCCTGTGATACTCATGAATATTCCCCATCTCAAACCATAAATTCTTGTGAAGGTATCCGTAAACCTCCTCCCCAGAAAGGATGATCGGGACAAGGGTATCTCTCACAATGCAGGATGGTTTTCCATCCCCAATGAAATCAAATATCCTTGATGATAAAACCTGAAGACCAGCATACATATAATTAGCATCAGGGGATGATGCGGGCATTTGCTTTATTCTTAACTCATCATCTATGACAACTCCACTGTATCCTTTTTCCCTTTTCCTTATAAGTAGAGTTGCAATCCCTCCTTTTGACATATGGTAACTTGCTATATGATCATAATCAACATCCATAATTGTATCGCCATTAAGAAGAAACAGCATCGGCGTTTTTATATAAGATGATGCCTTTTTCAATCCCCCACCGGTTCCAAGCAGTTCATTTTCAAAGGAAAAATTTATCTTTATTCCATATCTATCACCAACTGCGATTATCTCCTTAAACTTCTCACTTAAATGATGAACATTCATAACGATTTCCCTGATTCCACTCCTTGAGAGGAGATAGAGATGATATTCAATAAGTGGCACATTAAGGAGAGGAATCAACACCTTTGGATACCTTTCTGTAATGGGTCTCATCCTCATCCCGTAACCTGCTGCGAGTATCATGAAGGAGAAATCTTTTATCCTATCGGACTTTATCATTCAAGATAACCAAATAGAACTTTTTTTAAATTTCTCAGCCAGGGGAACTTCTCAAGATTCTCACGGACATAGGAAAGGGTTGCCGGTATATAAGAAAGGTAATCATCTTTTCCCCTGACGGTCTTCTGATATGCAAATGTACCCACTGCCTTGAGATTCCTCTGTATGCTCATAAGATCAAAAATCTCCATAAACCTCTCACGGTTATCTATCCTGCAACCATGTTCTATAAGGTTATCAATATAGTATGAAAGCATCCTGTTCCTTATCTCATCAGGAATGACCGTGTATGAGTCCCTGAGGAGCGATGCAATGTCATACTGAAGAGGACCCATCCTTGCATCCTGGAAATCGATAATTCTTATTTCATCAGTGTAAATCATTATATTTCTGCTATGATAGTCCCTGTGTGTAAAGAAACGAGGCTCATGTGAAAGTATATCGCAAATAAAGTGAAACTCCTTTCTCAAGATATTGAGGTCACAATTTGTTATTTTCCTTCCGAGAAGACCCTCTATCATGTGTTTAAGGAAAAAATCGATTTCAAACATCAGTTTCTCTGTATCAAAACATACATGGCTGGCAATACACTCATCATCTAATCTTTCTGTTCCAACAGTCTGTATAAGAACAAGCTCATCGATTGCCTTTCTGTAAATACGGATGAATTCCTCTTCTGATTTTCCAGCAAGATATTCCTGCATGGTGATATCCCCAACATCCTCAAGTATTATTATCCCTTCCTCAAGATTAAAAAAGTATATATTTGGGATACTGCAACCTATTCTGTTAAGATGCCTGTAAATATTTAGAAATGGATATTGAAAAGGATCACTGAGTCTTATGGACTCGTTCAAATCCATTAGCACAACCGAGGGGATCTGAGAGTCATGAAGAGTAATTCTGTAATAAGATCTAACAGATGCATCTCCTCTCAGTTTCTCAACAGATATATCTGAAAAGGTAAAGCCTGCTTCCCTGCTTAGAATCTCAGAGATTCTACCTTCATTCATTGATGATCCTCATAAATTCCCCGTGAATTCTGTTAACCTCGCGGAGAAGTAGTTCATTTTTGCTTTCTCCCTGATCCCTCAATTCATATACAAATGGCCCGCTGTATCCTTTTCTCGAAAGAATCTCCAGCATCTCACTCCACGGTATCGTCCCTTGAAAGGGAAGAAGATGTTCATCACTGGAGCCCTTATTATCATGAATATGTATTGTCATAAGGTGGTTTATTATGGCCTCAAGATTTTCTGAGAAATTACCAGAAATATGAGCATGTCCTGTATCAAAACATGTTCCAATTCTCAAAGATGAATATCTCTCTATGAAGGTGAGGATGGAGTTTATCGATGCCGAAGAAGAAACACCATTTTCAAGTGCAATATTCAGGGCCATTCCATTACAATGATCCAGGATCTCCCCCAGTGAATAGAAAAGATTCTCCATCTCTTCCTCATTTATATCTCCCGAAAGACCTGTGTGGGTAATAACAGTATTACAATCAAAGAACTCCATCGCATCGACGACCCTCTTGAAAAGATCCAGCGTCCTCCTCCTTAATGATCTATCCTTGCTTGCCAGACTGAGCCATCTTCCCTTCACTGCATCGGAAATATCCTCATAAAGCGGCCCATGAAAGGATATAACCTTTATTCCATGAGAAGAGATGATATCCGCTATTTGCTTCAGATAATCCCTGTTATCGAATTCAAAATGAGGCTTCATTGCCCAGATTTCAAGGAACTGAAAGTTATTCCTGCTAATAATATCTATTGTTTCTCTTGACAGAGGATTGTAAAGGAAAAGGTGTGTGGAAATTGCCTTTATCATAATTAATAAATAATAACATCACCGTACACCATGGTCAATTTCCTAAAGCCATAACCCTACTCCTCCTTTTATTGAAAGATGATCAACTATGTGATAATTTTCCTTTTATAATGTTAGGGGTCATCATCCAGATATTACTGGCACTTTCCTTATTAACCCAAAAAGCATACCCTTTAAACATTCCCATCGATATGGAGACAAAAAAGTTCCTCTCTGATGTCTCATCATCAAAGATCGAGAATATAGATACCGCCATATTAAAACTGGAGTCCATGAGGGGAAGATTAACGGAAATAGATGATTACCTCCTCTATTTCATTATAAAGCTTTACCTGAAAAAGGGAGACATCCAGGGGGCATACAGATATCTCGATCAATTTAATAACACTCATCAAAGATCCATCCTGAGGGGAAAGGTGAACCTCGCTTTTGCAAAAAGCCTCTATGAAAATGGGAATCCTGATGATGCACACAAATTTATAAAAATTGCAATGGAATGCTGGCTTGGAAGATCAAAGCCTGAGGCTCTGCTCATCGAAGGTCTCATACTTGAATCGATGGGAAATATAAGGGATGCGCTCAAATCATACTACAGGCTTCGTGGAGCCTTCCCCCTCTCTCCGGAGGTCAGAATAGCGAAGCAGAGAACCGAGCTTATCAGGAAAACAAGAGATATAACGCTGTATCCTTCGCTGGAGGAATATCTCTTTGTCGAAGGATCACTCCTAATAAAGGAAAGGCAATATGATGAAGCGGCTAAAAATCTTGATAGACTCATAAAGGAATTCCCTGAAAGTAATTTCGCAAGGGAGGGTAAATTCAAAAGGGCAGAGCTATTTGTGTTAATGGGAGAGCCGAAAAAGGCCCTTGATAGATTTATCAGCATAAAAAATGCATATCCAGGACAGAGGATAGCTGCAGAAAGTATTATCAAGGCGATAAGTATTCTGTGGAAGGAAGATTCCATAAGTGATGTAAGATCCCTTGCACTTGAGCTTTACAATAATTATCCCTATATCCCGTGGTCAGACAAGGCAGCCTATATCCTGGGCAGATTGTTTGAGGAGGAGGGGAAATGGGATCAGGCAGCATCCCTCTATAAAAAGGCATTGGACCAGTTCAAGAATAGCCCACTTCAAGAGAATCTTATGAAGAGAATAGCCTGGTGCTACTACTTAAAAGGGGATTTTTCTCGCTCCTCGGAAATCTTCAATAAATTATCCAATAAATTTTCATCCCTTAAAGAATATGGCCTTTACTGGAAGGCAAGATCATTTGAAAAGATGGGCAAGAGGAGGGAGGCATGGGAAATCTTTAATTCATTGGCTAATCTTCCCTATACCTCCTATTATGGGGTCCTTTCATTAAAAAAGATAGGAAAATTAACCCCATGCAATGAAGGACGGATCAGAGAAACCAAGGATAATAAAGGTGATGGCGCTTTCAATATTCCAGGGCTATTACGAGCAATGATACTGTCCGAATTATCTCTTCTTCCAGAAGCCGAGGAGGAGCTGGATGTCATAAGTAAGGCTGGTCTCGATCTGTCTGAAAAGCTCCAGCTCTCCCGCCTTTATAAAAAGGCCGGTTCACCTTATAAATCAATAAAGATCGCATCCTCCATTGAAATGGAGTTAAAAAGCCGTAATGAGTTAGCCTTACCACTTCCTGAACTTGATATCCTGCTATTTCCCCTTGAATATAAAGATGAGATAATTAAATATTCCTCGGAAAACGGATTTGATCCTCTACTGATAGCCTCGATAATCAGACAGGAGAGTGCCTTTGACCCAGCAGCCATCTCGAGATCAAATGCGCTGGGACTCATGCAGATCATTCCTCAAACAGGGGTAATGATTGCAAAGAAAACAGGAATTTCGGAATTCACCCCTGATATGCTCTATCAACCATCCATAAATATAGAGCTGGGCATATCCTATCTGAAGATGCTTAACAAAAAATTTAAAGGCGATACCATAAAAACCCTTGCAGCCTATAATGCGGGAGAAACAATTGTAGAAAAATGGTGGAAGAGGATTTCACATATGGAAGACGATGAAATTGTTGAGAATATACCCTACAGTGAAACAGAGAACTACATAAAGAATATAATAAGAAACCACTACCATTACAGAAGGATATACTGTGAATCATCCGCGATGCCCAATCCATCCCTGTAATAAACCTGCAATTTCTAAAAATGGGGTTTTGATGTAAAATTTATACCAATGCAAATCTTCAGGTTAAAGAGCCTGCAGATAAAGTTAATCTTGCTTATTATCCCCATACTTATAGCCATATTCATCATCTCCACCTTTCTCAGTGCAAGGATGCTTAAAAGGTCTACAGAGGAGGATATGAAAAAAAGGTCTGTATCTATCGCCGAGGACCTTGCTTCCGACCTCCTTGAGCTCGAAACGATTAATGAAAAAAATATAAATGCCTTTTTACTGGAATCGATGAAATCCCATAGAGAAGTCCTTCAGATAGATCTCTTCAGAATAAAAAATGGGAGGGTATCAATTATAGCATCAACATCAGCAAAGAAAGAGGCGGTTCATTTTGATCCAAAAAGGATAATAAATTCCTTTTCGAGAGGGGAAATTGTAACAAAGCTTGAATCGAAGGAAGAGAGGAGACTCTGGACTGTTTACTATCCACTGAAGGAATTATCATTATGTTTGAGGATAAGGATTTCACTCCATGAGGCTGATGTGATAATAGAAAGACAGAAAAAACAGGCCATGATTATATCATCTATTTCTATCCTGCTCATAGCCTCTGTTATTATACTTTTTGTGAGAAATACAATAAACAAACCCATAAGTAAGCTTATCAATGCTATGAAGCTTGCTGAAGAAGGAAAACTTGATACAGAGGTAAGTGTGGGAAGTGGAGATGAAATAGAAATCCTTACAAGGAATTTCAATAATATGATGAAAAAAATAAAGGAGAGCAGGGATGAAAATATCCTTCTACTCGAAAAGATAAATAAATTCAATCTTGAACTTCAAGAAAAGATAAAAGAAGCAACAAGGGAACTTGAGAATAGAAACCTTGAATTGCAAAGGGTAAATGAAATCCTCTTCCAAACGCAGATACAGCTTGGCCATATGGAAAAACTCGCTGCGGTTGGTCAGCTTGCAGCCATCATTGCACATGAAATAGGAACACCGCTTAATTCAATATCGGGCTATATTCAGTTACTGCTGAGGGAAGATGCAGATAACGACTTGATAAGAAAGAGACTTGAAATAATGGATTCACAGGTCAATCGTGTAACGGAAATCCTTAAAAATCTGCTTATAGCAACAAGACCGCCAGCTCCCTCAATTGAAAAGGTTAATTTAAAGAAGATACTCGATGAAATCCTGAGTTTCGCAACCCTCGGTCTCAGCGCCAAGGGGATTGTAACTGAAGTGGATATAGAGGAACTTCCAGAAATTGAAGCTGATCCGAACCAGCTTCAGCAGGCATTTCTTAATATAATAATGAACGCAATAGATGCCATGCCTGATGGAGGAATACTGAGAATTAAAGCAGCAATGGATGGCAATGCCATAACCATATCCTTTACTGATACGGGCACAGGTATTCCTCCCGAGCATCTGAAAAAGATCTTTGACCCCTTCTTCACAACAAAGGAAAGGGGGAAGGGTGCAGGTCTTGGACTCACGGTCTGCAAGGAAATTGTTAAGAAACACAATGGTGAGATAAGGGTTGATAGTAAACCCGGTGAGGGAAGTTGTTTTACCCTCCATTTTCCATTGAAAGAGGAGAGCAACAATGATGAAGGGAAAAAGGATACTGATTCTTGATGATGATCCTGTAACCTGCAATTTTCTAAAAGAGCTACTCACTAAGGAGGGATACGAGGTATTCACAACAACAAAGGGCCATGAGGCACTTAAACTCGGTAGGGAAATAGATTTCAATCTTGTTATATCCGACATAAGGCTTGATGAAAGTGATGGATTTGAGATTCTCAAAACCTTCAGAAGGATTAAGCCCGGATTACCAATAATCCTTATTACAGCATTCGGATCCGTTGAGGGAGCCCTTGAAGCAATAAAGGAGGGTGCATTTGATTATATAAGTAAGCCATTCAGAATTGATGATCTTCTCCAAAAGATATCTCAGGCTATTGAAAGAAGCATAAGTGAAGATGAAATAAAAACTCAGACTACAAGGAGACAATATGATTTCTCAGATATAGTAGGGATAAATACAAAAATGCTTGATATTTTTAAAACAGTTGCAAGAATTGCCAGCTCAAAGAGCACTGTTTTGATCCAGGGTGAAAGCGGAACAGGAAAGGAGGTTGTTGCACGTGCAATACATTTAAACAGTCCAAGGGCCTCGAAACCATTCATAGTTATAAACTGTAGCTCCATTCCCGAAACACTCCTGGAAAGCGAACTTTTTGGCTATGTTAGAGGAGCATTCACCGGGGCAACGATAAACAAAAAGGGATTGCTGGAAGAGGCGCATTATGGAACATGCTTTATAGATGAAATCGGAGATCTTCCACAATCCATCCAGATAAAGCTCCTTCGCTTCCTTCAGGATCACAGGATAAGAAGGATAGGGAGCAATGAGGAAATAGAGGTTGATGTAAGAATTGTTGCTGCAACAAACAAGAATCTCGAAGAATTGGTAAAAAGGGGGGTTTTCAGAGAAGACCTTTATTACAGATTAAATGTCGTAAATATATACATACCTCCTCTCAGGGAAAGAAAGGATGATATACCCGCTCTCGTCGATCATTTTATAAGAAAATATGGTATTGAGAACAATAAAAAAGTATATGGAATTTCTGATGAAGCAATTGATATACTTCTTTCATACGAATGGCCTGGCAATGTCAGGGAACTTGAAAATGTTATTCAGAGGGCAGTAACACTTTCTCATGGACCAATAATAAGACCGGAAGATCTCCCTGATCACATATGCAGGAAGGAACCATCCTGTCTTTCTTCAGATGAGCTTCTCTCCCTCAGAGAGGTGCAGAAAAGATATATTATAAAAGTCCTCGAGAAAACAGGCGGAAACAAAAGCAGAGCAGCGGAAATTCTTGGAATAAACAGAAAAACACTGTATAGAATTGCAAGGAGATACGGAATTGATATCGACAGAGACAGCAAAAACTGAGAAATTTTTGTTTCTATCCATTCTCATACTTTCCTTCTTTTTATTCATTTATGGAAATGGATCGATCAGCCTCTTTGATGTAGATGAGGTGAGTTTCGCTCAAGCTGCCCGTGAAATGATGGAGAGGGGAGACTACATCGTACCAACCTTCAATAATCAATATAGATTTGATAAACCTGTATTTTTTTACTGGTTACTTATTGCGTCCTATAAAATCTTTGGAATAAATGAATTCTCCGCAAGATTCCCCTCTGTGATCTCTGCACTCCTTCTTCTTTCTATCCAGTACCTATTCCTTAAAGGATTTACAAATCGAGAAATATCGATCATCAGTATTGTTATGCTTATTACAAATCTTGAATTTTTTGTTGTTGCAAAGGCTGCGATCACCGATATGCTTCTCTGCCTCTTTACATATATTATCCTTTACTCATTCTTTACTGCATTTCATAGGGAAGACAAATGGAGAAACATTTTTATATATTTAGCATCCATATCCGCCTCACTTGCTGTTCTCACAAAAGGACCTGTTGGAATAGTCCTTCCTTCAATTGTGATATTTTTTTATCTTATTATCAGTGGTGATCTCAAGAGAGTTTTTAAAACATTTCCGATTTTTACTTCATTGCTTATTTTCCTTATTATTGTTATTCCCTGGTATATAATAATACATTTAAAAACCGCAGGAAAATTCACTGAGGTATTCTTTTTTAAACACAACATACAAAGATATACAAGACCTATATCAGGCCATGCTGGACCTTTCTACTATTACTTACCTGTAATAATACTGGGTTTCTTTCCATGGTCAATAATGCTATTTCCATCTATTATCAGCTCCTTGAATAGTTTATGGAATAAAAATAATACAAGGCCAAGCTTTAGCCTTGATCTCTTTATGCTAATTATAATAGCAACATACATTATATTCTTCTCATTTGCAAAAACAAAACTTCCCCACTACATCCTTCCCATCTTTCCGGCAATGGCAACAATCTGCTCAGAATGGATTGTAGGAAAAAAGAAGAAACAAAAAGCAATTACTATATCGCTTTATATAATGGCGATTATCCTTGGTCTCATCATCTATTCAATATTTATAATCAATAAAGACCCATCAATAATTGGCGAACACCTGGCAAATATTATTTCAGAATACAGGATTCAGAAAGCTTACATATTGCTCATCTTCTCTATCCTGTTCTTCTCATCGTTTATTACTGCTGGTTATCTCTTTTCAAAAAATAAGATAACAACAGCTTTTATCATTCTATCAGCAACGATGATAGTCTTTCAGATTAGTTCAATAAAGATCCTTGCCCCGCAGATAGAAGAGTTCGTCCAGGGTGATAGATTAAGGATTGCAAAGGCATGCCGCTCAATTTTAAAGCCCGAGGATCAGCTCTATATATACAGGGACAATCTTCCAAGCATACTCTATTATTCAGGTCACCCATATATATGGGTTACTTCATCAGGCATTGATATCATAAAAGAGAAGGTATCATCAGGTGAGCCATTTTTTCTGATCACATCAAAAAAGAATATGAAAAATTTAATGGAAAAAGGATTTCATCTTCGCATATTGAAAATGGAAGGGAAATATGTAATCCTTTCCAATGGTATCCATGGGAATTAATAAAAACAGAGAGGACGATTTCAGATGATATCCATAGTTATTCCATGTTTTAATGAGGAGAAGAGTCTGGAACCCCTTGTTGAGAAAATCAGAGATGTAATGAGCAGGATAACTGAAAGCTATGAAATAATCATTGTTGATGACGGCAGCACAGATAGAAGCACAGAAAGGATAAAAAATCTTTCCTTACGCTATACATCCGTCAAAGGATTAAGGCTCAAGAGGAACTTTGGACAAACAGCTGCCCTTGCATGCGGTTTTCATTATGCAAAAGGTGAGATAATAGTAACGATGGATGCGGATTTACAGAATGATCCTGAAGACATCCCTATTCTCCTTGAAAAAATAAATCAGGGCTATGATGTTGTAAGTGGATGGAGAATCAACAGGAAGGATAATTTCCTTACAAGAATTCTTCCATCAAAGATCGCAAACTACCTGATAGGAAAAATCACCGGTATAAAACTCCATGATTATGGATGCTCACTCAAGGCATACAGATCGGAAGTTATTAAAAATATGGAGCTTTACGGAGAACTTCACAGATTCATACCGGCGCTTGCAAAGATACAGGGTGCAGAAATAACAGAGGTGCCTGTTCAACATCATCCCCGTATTCACGGAAAAAGTAAATATACACTTTCAAGAACATTTCGCGTTCTGCTTGATCTTATTCTTGTCAAGTTCCTTCTGAGTTATTCCACAAGACCGATTCACTTTTTTGGAGCAGCTGGTCTTTTATTCTCATCGATCGGTTTTCTTATCTGCCTTTATCTTGGTTCAATGAAAATCCTCTATGCATACAGCATAGGGGGGAGACCACTGCTCCTCCTCGGAATACTTTTAATAACTACAGGCATACAGTTGCTTACAATCGGAATCCTTTCTGAGATCCAGATAAGAACATATTTTGAATCACAGAAAAAGCCCATTTATGCAGTAAAGGAATTCATCAACATAAAAGAGACGAATCACTCAGGTAAGGTTTTCAACAAAGCTTCTGTTTCTGTCAAGGATTGAATAGAAAAGTCTCTTCTGAAAGCGCTGTACAGGAGGGAGTGATCTCCTTACTGTTTCAATTCTTCTGTGGCTTGCCTCAAGCTCAATCCTGTCAATCTTTCCTTCCCTTATTGCTTTCTCAATCCCCTCTATTGCCATAAGTTGTTTTTTGTAATCATGACATATGAGCACAAGATCACATCCCGCCTTAAGCGAAAGCACAGCTGCCTCCTCTATTGAATAATTTGAAACGATCGCACCCATTTCCATATCATCAGTTATCACAAGGCCCCTGAACTCCAACTCCTCCCTGAGAAGATTTCTTATAATAATCCTTGAGAGTGTAGCCGGAAAAACATCGTCAATTAAAGTATAAAGGATATGTGCTGTCATTATGAGATTTACGCCCTCCTTTATAGCCTCAATAAATGGTATTAGCTCCAGGTTTTTTAATCTTTCGATACTGTGATTTAAAACAGGCATATCATGATGGGAATCAGTTAACGTATCACCGTGCCCGGGAAAATGCTTACCCGTGGAAAGCAAACCAGCACTTCTCAGCCCCCTTATAACTGCCCTTCCCAGTCTTGCAACCTTATGTGGCTCCTTTCCCATTGATCTATCACCAATCGCAAGATTCATCGGATTTGTATTCACATCAAGGACAGGGGAGAAAACTGCATTGATTCCAACATGGCTCAGTTCCTCACCAATGGCTTTCCCGAATGAATACGCAAGAAGTTCTGAGTCCCTTAATCCAAGATCCCTCATGGATGGAAATGGCGTAAAGGGTTCCTTTAATCTAAGAACCCTTCCGCCTTCTTGATCGACAAATATGAAAAGGGGGGTCTTTGATAGAGATTGGATTTCATGACACAGATTGTGAATTTGTTCCGGGCTTTCATAATTTCTTGTAAAAAGAACAATGCCTGCTATTCCCTTCCTTATAAGATCTTTTAATTCAACAGAAACACTCTTTCCCTTAAATCCTGCAACGATGAATGACCCACCCTGAAAATTGGACATCTTCAGATCCTCACGGTGTTTTTCCTCTGGGTGGAAGGTGAATGGCATTTCCATAGAAATCGTGGGCTGCCTCCATCAGTGACTCAGAAAAGCATGGGTGTGCATGAATTGTCTCAGCAATATCCCTGATATGAAGTCCAGCCCGCATAGCAACAGCAATCTCATGCACTAAATCAACAGCATGAGGTCCAATTATATGTGCACCGATAATCCTCCCACTTTCACTATCTCCTATAATCTTTACCTCACCCACGATCTCCCCGGATGCATGTGATTTACCCAGAGCACGGAATGGAAACCTTCCAATTCGAACGTTATATCCTGCTTCTCTTGCCTGCTTCTCCGTGAGTCCAATCCTCCCTATCTCTGGAGATGTAAATATACCCACGGGAACAACAGAGTAGTCCATCATTATTCTTCCACCTGTTGCATTCACTGCAGCCACAATCCCCTCTGCTGAGGCAACATGAGCAAGCATTAAACCCCCTACTACATCACCAGCAGCATATATTCCTTTAACAACAGTTTCCATATACTCATTGACCCGCACAAACCCCTTTCCATACATATCGACACCGATCTCCTCAAGACCAATCATGCTGGAATTTGGAGCCCTTCCAACAGAGACAATAATAATATCTGCCTCTACTGTCTTTCCATTGGAAAGATACGCCCTGATACCCTCTTCACCTTTTTCCACTGACTCAACCTTTGATTTAAGATGGAGGTCAATCTTTCTTTTTCTCATTTCCCTTTCAAGTATTTTTGAGATATCCTCATCTTCAAAGGGAAGCACCCTTTCCATGATCTCAACGGCAGTGACCCTGCATCCAAGCATATTAAAAATCATCGCATATTCACATCCGATAACACCTGCACCCACTATAAGCACCCTCTCCGGTAGATATTCAAGACTCACAGCCTGATCTCCGGAAATGATCTTCTTTCCATCTATTTCCAGTCCCGGAAGATTATCAGGCCTTGAGCCTGTGCAGAGTATAATACTTCCGCAGGTGACCTCCATTTCTTCACCATCAACATTTACAAGCACCCTTCCCTTTCCCAGCACCTTCCCTTCTCCCCTGATAAGGTTAATTCCATTCTGTTTAAAAAGCGTTTCTATCCCATTTGAAAGTATACTCACAATTCGTTCCTTTCTTGAAATCGCATCCTTCATAGAAAAATAAACATTTCCCTCTATCCTTATTCCAAACTCATTTGCCCTTCTTATTGATTCAAAAGCCGCTGCTGATGCTACAAGTGATTTTGTAGGTATACACCCTCTGTTAAGACACACACCTCCAGTTTTCTCCTTCTCGATCACAAAAACCGAAGCACCCAGCTGTGCTGCCTTTATAGCTGCCACATATCCTGCAGGACCAGAGCCGATCACTGCAATATCACACTTTTCCATTTTCATCCTCCATTATCTCTTTGTTTCATCGCAAACCCATTTTATATATCCTTCAAATCCGTTTGTAACAGGAAGTGATATTATTTCCGGAACAGTATAGCTGTGGATACTCCTCACCCTTTCCACAAGCTCTGAGACCCTCTCAGGAACTGTCTTTACGATGAGCAGAACCTCATTCTCCTCCGAGAGCTTTCCTTCCCACCAGAAGAAGGACTTTACGCCTGGAACGATATTGACGCATGCGGCAAGCCTTTCCTCAATAAGTGTTTTTCCCAATGTTTCAGCTTCCTTGTATGATGCTGATGTAATCAATATTACGCATATAGAACTCATACTTCCTCCATCATCTTAATATTTCTTCAGGAAAAAAGTTTTGCGATCTCATCCCGCTCAAAGCGGGGAAGATCAAACCATCTATCACCACTCTTTATCTTCAATCCCATCTTACGTGATACAACTTCACCTATTATAGATGCCTTTATACCTGAGGCAATCAGTGCATTTAATATGTTTTCGGCGTCAGGAGATGGTGAGGAAATCAGCAGTGACCCGGAAGAAATAGCACCAAGGGGATCAAGGGGGTAATATTCCCTTATCTTCTCAAATTCCGCTATCACAGGTATTGAATCCTCGTAGACCCTTATACCAACAGAGGATGCTATTGAAAGTTCGTAGAGGGCCATGGCGAGACCCCCTTCGGTTGGATCATGCATTGCATGAACCCTTCCTGCATTCATGGATATCTCTGCTTCTTTTATAACACTAATACCCGGATCATATATAAAATTCTTGCATCGCTCAACAAAATCACTTCCAGTTCTTTTTAAAAGTTCATCGTGCTTTTCTCTCGCAATTATTGATATTGCCTCAAGAGGAACGCCCTTTGTCAATATAAGTAGATCTCCTTCCTTCGCCCCTCCTGTTGAAACAAGCCTTTCCTTCTCAACCTCACCGGCCATAAGACCAATAACAATTGGTCTGTCGATTCCGTAAGTTATCTCCGTATGACCACCACATAGTGAAACATTTATTGAGGAACAAGCTTGATTTATCTGGCTGAATAGCCTCTCAACATCCTCAGCGAAGAAACCCTCGGGGATCAGAAGTGTTACAAGAAACCATTTTGGTCTTCCACCGCTTGCAGCTATATCATTGGCATTTATGTGTACAGCATAGTATCCAATATCCTCTGCAACGAAAGTAATGGGGTCTGTTTTTAAAAGAAGATACCTGTCACCGAAATCTATTGCAGTTGCATCCTCACCGATACATGGACCGAGAACAATCCTTCTGTCAGTGATGTTAACTTTGGAGATAAGTCTTTCAAGCAGGTCTAAGGGGATCTTTCCAATTGGAAGAGGCTGACCCTTCATCCTACCTTACACCTTTATCCTTAAGGATCTTCTCTGCAAATTCAACCGCCTCATTCTTTGTTTTTATTATCCCCAGTAATCTCTTCTCATCAACCAGATCCAGTATCTTGCCTATTATTGGACCTGGCGGGATCCCGAATATCTCCATAATATCCTTTCCCGTGATAAGTCTTTCCCTCTTCTTCGATGGGATGTAGGTGTTGAAATAGTAGTAAGTAAAGTGATTTACAAAATCATAAAGATTATCAAATTCTTTAATATCCCTCCTGGATGCCATTTTATCTGCGAAAAACAGGAGCATTGATGATATAAACTCCTCTGTTCTTCTGAAAAATCTTGCCATTGTCCTTTCACTTTCATGCTTTCCATAAAAGAGCTGTGTGAGATATATGTAGGTCTCCATTGTATTCTCGATAAAAACAACTTCTCTTGTCGAAAGTTTTAGATTTCTTGCAATGGATTTTGCGATTTCAATACTCTCCTTTTCATGTCCATAGAAATGAATTTTGCTATCAATGCCTCTTATTGCTGTTCTCGTTTTTCCCGAATCGTGAAGTAACGAAAGAAATTTTAAAAGTGACCTCCTGCTTCTCCCTTTAACAGGCTCTTCATCCATATAGGAGGATATGTGTTCTCGATTATTTATAAACTCATCCAGGATCTCAGTTGATCCACTCTCAATACCATTACATATAAGTTCAAGCTTCTCAAGGCAGATAAGTGTATGGGTCCAAACATCCTCCATATGGTAAGTATCCTGTTCAATCCTCTTCATCTCCTCTACAACTGGAATCATGAATGAAAGGAGTCCACTTTCCTCCATCTTTGCTATCAGATATGCACTATTTCTAATACCCAGTATTTTGAAAAACTCATCCCTTATCCTTTCGGGTGAAACATCCATTATCTTGCTTTTATTTTCAGAAATTGCCTCAAGTGTTTCAGGCTCAATTATAAATCCAAGTGTGCCCGCAAGTCTGAAGGCACGGATAAGCCTTAATGGATCAGCAACAAGGGTTTCTACTGACGTCATCCTGATAATTCCCTTACTGATATCATCTATCCCTCTCAATGGATCAACAATAGTCCTCCTCTTTAGATCGTAGGCTATTGCATCAATGGTAAAGTCCCTTAAAGAAAGGTCGTTCTCTATTGAACGTATCAGTGGTGAAAAATCAAAATTCCTCCCCCCTTTTTCCACAAATCTAACAACCCCCTGTTCCCTGTCGAGAAAAAAAGGGGAGCCTTCAATTATTCCGGAGAGCTTTTTTGCAACAGAGAAGGGCTCGTCTTCCATAACAAAATCTAAATCCTCAGGAATCCTGCCAAGGAGGATATCCCTTACCGCACCACCAACGAGATAGATATTTCCATTTACTATTTGTGACAATCTTTTAAATATTTCACAATCAAAGCCTGCTTTTTCCATGATCATCCCTTTCTAATTAACCTCTTTCCGTAAACTTCCTTCCCTCTGTATATACCTTCCTTTCCCAGCTCCTCCTCTATCCTTATGAGCTGATTATATTTTGAAACCCTATCGGTTCTGCTTATGGAGCCTGCCTTTATCTGTCCTGCATTTACTGCAACTGAGATATCAGAAATGAATGTATCCTCCGTTTCCCCTGATCTGTGGGATACAATAACAGTATAACCTGCTGACCTTGCAATCTCGATAACATCCAGTGTTTCAGATATTGTGCCTATCTGATTCACCTTGATAAGGACTGCATTTGCAACACCTTCCTCTATCCCCTTTGATAAAAGCGTTGGATTGGTAACGAATACATCATCGCCGACTATTTGAACGGTATCGGACATGCTCTCTGTTAACTTTTTCCAGCCCTCCCAATCATCCTCGCTCATCCCATCTTCTATACTGATTATTGGATATTGGTTTACCCAATTTGCATACAATTCTATAATTTCATCATTTCCATATTCCTTACCTGTTGACTTTTTGAATATATATTTCCCTTTTTCGTAAAGATTGGATGCCGCAACATCGATGGCAAGCCCTATATCTACACCAGGCTCATATCCTGCAACTTTTATTGCCTGACATATAAGATCAAAGGCTTCTTCATGGGCTTTCAACGACGGTGCAAAACCTCCTTCATCCCCAACAGAGGTGGAATATCCTTTTTTTCTTAAAATACCCTTTAGTTTATGGAATACCTCCGAACCCATCCTGATTGCATCAGAAAAGCTTTTCGCTCCGTAGGGAACTATCATGAACTCCTGAATATCAAAATTGTTATCTGCATGAAGTCCACCATTGATTATATTCATCATAGGAACTGGTAACACCCTGCCTGAAACACCTCCAACATACCTGTAAAGGGGGATCTTCAGATAGTTTGCAGCAGCTTTTGCCACAGCCACGGAAACACCAATAATTGCATTAGCTCCAATTCTTCTTTTATTTTCTGTTCCATCAGCCTCAATCATGATTCTATCAATCTCCCTCTGCTTGAAAACATTAATCCCTTTTATTGCAGGTGCAATCAGTTCTTTTATATTCGATATGACCTTAAGAACACCCATTCCTGAATATCTTTTCCTATCGCCATCCCTTAATTCAAGTGCCTCCCTTTTTCCTGTTGATGCACCCGATGGAACTGAAGCCCTTCCCACTGTTCCATCCCTCAGAATAACGTCAACTTCTACAGTGGGATTTCCCCTGGAGTCAAGAATCTCCCTCGCATTAATTGTTAGAATCTCCACCTCACACCTCCTGCCAGCTAAAACTGAAAAACCCCGCTGCCATCAGAACAGCGGGGTCTCTTTAGTCCGGACCATCATTCTATATAGCGATAACTTCCTTTACTTCAGGAACCTCCTCCTTGAGATACTGCTCAACACCCATTCTCAATGTTATCTGTGAGGCAGGACAACCAGCGCATGCGCCTGTTAATTTAACCTTAACAACACCCTCAGTTACATCAACGAGCTCAATATCACCCCCATCAGCCTGCAGCGATGGTCTTATCCTTTCAATAGCCTTTTCTATCCTTTCCCTCATTATCAATCCTCCTTCATTATTATTTTATCATATCCATTTTTTCCCGTCTAAAAGATTCTATCTATCCTCAATTATACGCTTAATTCCATCTGCAGAGATTATTTCTATAAAACCTCTTCCGCAGACAAGAACCCCCTTCCTTTCCATCTTTTTTATTATCCTTATTGCCGTCTCCAGTGTAATCGCTGACATATCTGCGATATCCCTTCTTGTAAAATTCAGCACATACCTTCCCCCTTTTCCTTCTTGTATCCTTTCCATAAGCTTTAGGATAATCCTTGCAATCCTTTTTTCTGCACTCTCTGTTGATACTGTGGCAATAAGTTCATGAGCACTTCTTAGCCTCTCCCATATGATTTTCATAATATGCGAATATATGTGCGGGTTTTTCCCGATGAATTGACTAAAACTGCTTCTACCTATTTTCAGGACAACACAATCACTCAATGCCTGAGCCGATGCCGGATAGGGTTCACCTCTCATAGCAGCAACAACTCCAAATATATCCCCTGGAAACAGTATTTCAAGGATTGTGTCCTTCCCCTCTTCTGAAGTCCTCAATATTCTTACTAATCCCTTTAATACAAAGTATATATAATGTGATGGATCACCTTCCATGAAAATGAATTCACCTTTTGTTATCTTCACTTCGATCGAACCGGAAAGGAGATCGTCAAGTGCCTTCTCAGTAATACCTGGAAAAACCTTTATATGATGGAGAAACTCCTTTGATTTCATTTTTCAGATTATTATATCATGATGATCAGATGAATAAAAACACAAGAGCCGGCCCCCCAACGGTTGCCGGCTCTTGTGTTTTTCCAGTGCGCCCCAATACAGCTCTGAAGCCCCTATTTACTTTTTCCCCTTCTTTGCAGATTTCTTTGCCGAACCACCTTTCTTAGCACCGCAACCAGATCCTTTCTTTGTTGCCATTCATTTCACCCCCTTTCTCTGTAGAATTTCTTTTTACTTCTCTCCTCATTTACCTATATCATAATAAAAATGCCTTTGTAAATATTTTTTTGATATTTTCTCAATTTTTTATCTTCAGAATCCATGCTTTTCCCTACCGAGATTTTCCAGTGAAACAGAGATCCCGTATTTTTCGAATACGACCTTCAGCTGATCAAAATTTTTTCTCAAAAAATTCTCTGCGGAATCGTAACCATATTTCAATATCCTATCCTTTCCCCTGGTACTCATAATATTGTAGCTAAACATAACAAGATCTTTCGGATCAGGCTCAATAACAACGAAATCTTTATCAGGGTATTTCTCCTTCATCCTTTTTAGATGGATGTAAGTTTTTGCATCGCTACTGATTCTTAAAGCCTGCTCAGCAATGTAGCTCAATCCCTTTTCACTTATACTACTACATTTTCCATAAAATGTTGGGATACACGGCTCCCTTTTTTCATTTTTTATGTGAACAAGTGGATTTACAACAATAATAAGCCCTGCGTTTTTATCTATTGCTATATCAAGATATGCCTCCCTCCCCAATCCACCATCAACAAAATATATATCCTTTATCTTAACCGGTTCAAAGAAAATAGGAATTGCACATGATGCCATGATAGCCTTTGATATCTGAACATCAGAAAAATCTCCATCACCGAACACATGATACCATCCGGTATCGATATCAAAAGCAGGGATGTAAAGTTCCTTTCCTACTGATCTGAAATCATCACTTAACCCGAAATGCGAGAAAACCCTCTTCATATATTTTTCAAGTCTGTCCAGATTATAAATTCCCTGTGGGAGGTTCTCTTCGATTGCATGGAGCGCATCAAGGAAGGAAAAGGATCCCCTGTTTTTCCTGTAATAATCAACTATATCAAAAATTCTCTGGAGAATCTTTTTAATAAACTCGAGCTGCCCTTTTATATTTAATCTGTAGAGATCGCTTCTCCTGAAATTCAATGGGTGGTCAGTATCAAAAAGAAGTGCTTTAAAGATTGACAAGGGTTTTATTTTTTGACTGACCAGTGATGCCAGAACAGATCCAGAACTAACCCCTATGAATATATCAAATTCATTTACGGAAAAACCTTCTTTTAAAAAATCATCAAGTGCCGTAAGACAACCAACTTCATAAAGAACCCCTATAATCCCTCCTCCGGCCAGAGCAAGGGCAGTTTTTCCCTCTCTTTTCATATCTTAATTCTAAGCTTCTGTTTATCAGAAACTATGCTGCCTCTCTATACTCAATCAAAGCCACGCTTCGGTAATATGCCTGAGCATACCTTCAATTTTTTATTTTACTGCGTCCTTTAATGCCTTCCCGGGCTTAAACTTAGGAACCCTTGTTGCAGGTATCTTGATTTCCTTTCCCGTTTGAGGATTCCTTCCCACCCTTGCCTTTCTCTTAGCAACAGAAAAGGTTCCAAAACCTGTAAGTGCAACCTTCCCTCCCTTCTTAAGGGTATTCGTCACTGCTTTAATAAAGGATCCAAGCGCTTTCTCTGCTGACACCTTGCTGATTCCTGATTCCTCGGCAATCTTTGCTACAAGTTCTGCCTTTGTCATGACTATACCTCCCTTATTTTTTTATTAAAACAGCTATCATCAAGTTGCCTGTCTCCCTATACTTACAACAGTATTTCCACCTCGACTTTTTGCAATATAAAGTGCATGATCTGCTTCTTTAACAAGGTCTACTGAACTATTCACATTATCATGAGGATAAACAGAAATACCTATGCTTGCAGTAATAGAAACACCTTTCCTTCCTATAAGAAATGTATCATTCTTCAACCTGCTCTTTATCCTCTCAGCAACAACTTCTGCCTCCTTTAAATCAGTATGGGGCAGCAAAATAATAAACTCATCACCTCCATATCGAGCAAGGATATCAACCTCTCTTAACTGATTTTTAATAATCATGGATATCTCTCTAAGAACAGTATCTCCTGCTTGGTGGCCGAAGATATTATTTATGTTTTTGAAGTCATCAAGATCAACCATGATGCAGGACAGCGAATGTTTGTAACGCATTGCCCTTTTGAATTCATCATTTAGCCTTTCGTAAAAATGTCTGTGATTATAAAGCCCGGTCAGACTATCTATAATTGTAAGCTCCCTCAATCTCTCATTGGCTCTACGGAGAAGCTCTGTTGTCCTCCTTAGACCCTCTTCAAGGGACTTTTCCTTTGATATATCACGAAATGATAACATTGCCAATTTCTTTTTTCCAGGAATGAGGCTTGCATTGATATAAACCCACTTTAATTCCTTTTTCCTTGTTTGAATTATAACCTCGGTACTCCTCGTTCCCTTTTCCTGAGAGAAAAGTTCCATTAAATTGTTTATCCTTTCCCTTGAATCATCTGAAATGAATTCAAGAAAACTTATCCCCCTTAACTCCTTTATATTGTATCCCACAAAGTTCCTAAATTTTTTATTTATATGGACAATGGACCCATTTTCATTAACTGTTATGAGGGGATCCGATGCATTCTCAAACAAGAAACGGGATTCTTTATTCATCTGGAGTCTCTTTTCCAGATATTTCTTCTCCCTGCTTTCCTTCAAGAATGCATCCTTGAGTATCTGGTGCTCAACAGCCTTTTTCAATGCACCCGCACAGATGCTTGCAACTGCCTGACAGAATCTTATCTCCCTCTCGATAAACCTCCTTTTCTTCTTATAAGCTTTAAGTATAAGTGTCCCGATAACCTCCATTCCAAAAATTATTGGAACAACAAGGATTGATTTTATCTTCAGCATCAATAGTTGTTTTCGGACCTTTTCAAGTAAAGGATCTCGTGATACGTCCTCAATTATAACTACTTCACCTGTAATTAGTGCCTTCTTTATCTCCGGATATTTATCTATTGAGATTTCGAGCCCCTTGATATCAGGATTATCATGGGATGCCATGACATATGCTTTATTTTTCGAAAGATCAACACTTATTATTGAACATCTCGAAACATCTATATTATCAGCAATTTTCTTAACACTTATGTAAAGAATCTCTACTGGATCAAGTGAGGATGAAACAATCCTTGCAATTTCAAGAAGTGCATGAATATCCCCACTTTCCCTACTGGTATCTTCTATCACCTCTATCTGCTTCAAAGCCATTCCGAATTTCCAATTAATGTATCTCTTCCCCCACTCAATGCATATACAATCATCAACATAATATTTCTCAAAATCTATACTGGAAAGCTCCTTTGTACGGCTAAAAAGACATAAAATCGGAATATTTCCTGTTGAGTCATTACTCTTTATGGATTTAGTAAAACTCCACCCCTCACGCAACAGTAATCTCCCCTCTACAACGATAATGTCAGGACGGTCATCCATTGTGAAGTAGTATATTGAAGGAAAGCCATTAATAAAAGAAAAGCTAAAAAATTTCCCTTCGATGGTCTCTGCAAATTCTTTCTTTAATTTCTCATCGGAGAAGTAACAGTAAACTCTTCTCTTCATAAAAACCTTATTTTCTTACTATTTTATAAGGCATCAGTGTATTTTATACAAGCTTTTTCTTTGTAATTCAAGGCAAAATGTGGCTTCTTCTGCGCCTTACAAAGAAAAAAACGAGGATAACACCGGAAATAAACCCACCAATATGTGCCCACCATGCAACACCACCATGAATGCCCTGGGCTATAGATGCGGTGCCCGATAGAAATTGCATAAAGAACCAGATCCCGAGAAAGATGAGTGCAGGGACTTCAACAATCTGCAAGAAAAAGAAAACAGGGATAATTGTTAGAACCCTCGCCCATGGATAGAGAATAAAATATGCACCAAGCACACCAGCTATCGCACCACTGGCACCCACAATCGGAACTCTTGAAAAAGGATTCATTATTGCCTGAACAAGATTGGCAATTACCCCACAAGAGAGATAAAATATGAGAAACCTCAAATGACCCATCCTGTCCTCAACATTATCACCAAATATCCAGAGATAGAGCATATTCCCACCGATATGAAACCAGCCACCATGAAGAAACATAGCAGTAAAAAGAGAAAAGATTCTTGAAAGTATCCCGATGTCGATATGCCCCCCAAAGAAAAGAATATATGGGATAAGACCATATCTGAAGATAAATTCATCGAGTCTTCTTCCCATCCCGAGTTCTATTATGAATACAACAATATTTAGCAGTATCAGTGAAACATTTATTATGGGATATGTCCTTGATGGGATTGTATCCTTAAGAGGGATCATCTGCTTTCTCGGTATATTTTAATTAATCATAATTAAAATAGAGCCTTTCCAATTAAAATTCTTTTAAGATAGTATTATTTCTGGACCTTTCCAATCAATCTATTTTTAAAGCCACTCAAAATTCACTTAAAAGGTATACCTCCGATTCACTAAACTACATAGAGATCTATTTTATTGATGGGATTAAAGGGGATGTAGCAAGGATTGATCTCAAAATGTCCCGGATATATATAGGTGCGAGACCTGGTCTGGCATTCATGATTTCATTAAAGAAGGGGCAGGGTATCTGGGGGCCAAGAGTCTTTATATCAAGGGGCTTCAGAGGCTGACCCCGCCCCTTCAGTGGCGCCTTAAAATAATATCAGGTTGCCAGCCCAATGTCATCAGAAATCTTGAGGGGCAAGTAATCCCTTTATAATCCTTCCTGAAAGTAAAATCAAGAAAAGAAAGGAACCCAAAAAAAGAACAGGGACCCCCGGGTCCCACCTATAGGATAACGTTACACCCTCAATCACCCTTATTGGGGTAATGGAGACCTCCCCAAGGATAATATTCTCGCCTAAATGAAGCACAACAGGACCCTCGTCTTCTGTATTGTTTATGCCAGCCCTGAATAAGATTAGATAAGGTTTAATCTCCTCCACTGATCCGTCCCTTTTAAAAAGCCTTCCAGTTCTTAATGGAGAAACCTTGAAGGTTCCATTTTTAAGATTGAAGGGTTTTTCAGGCAGGACCGTAAATTCACCACCTCCCTTATCTTCCCTAATTAAAATCCTCTGCTCAATTCCCATGAGATAGAATACGAATCCCCACAACCTCAATGGATCATTCACCTCGAGTTCCTTTTCTCTGATCTTAACCCCATCCCTGTATAAAATTACCCTTGCCCTCCAGTCCTTTGGTTGAAGATTATCATCCCTGAGCTCAAATCTTGGTCCTCTTCCCCCGATACCGAAGGCTGTCTTCCATCTTTCAATCTTATCCTTTGGATACTTAAGATGGGGCTTTTGATAATATTCCGTTTTCAGAGATAGAAGCTCTATTTCGATCCTTCCATCACTGCCTCCCACCCCCTCTACTACCTTCCTTTCACCTTCAAAAACCGTTATTTCACCTTCAAATGAATAAAGATATGTAAGCCAGAATCCAGCAAAGCACAATATAAGACAGATGTGGAAACCCAGTGAGAAGAGTGATCCATATCCGATCCCCTGTTTATAAGCACGAATAGCTGCACTGACTGTACAGCATATAAGGTTTAAAAAGAAAAGGAGGCTTAAAAAAAGGAAGAGTGGGGAAGAAAAGATATTCAATAAATTAAAGGTTCTCACAAATCCTACATACCGCCCCCCTGCCCTGATATATTCCTCCAGATCACTCCCTTGCGGAAAGATCGTTCCAAGAAGAAAGAAAATGCACAAAATGCCAAGCAGGAGTATGGAAGTCTTTATGGATGTAAGTGCTTTTAAAATCCAGCGAACCATTTTTTATCTCAAACTGAATATATATGGAGGCTTGGTATACCAAGAAGTTTTGCAAGCCAGTTTACACCAAGAAATGTCATTATCATACAAATAAATCCCAATATATTGAAGAGTGATGATTGCCACCCCCTCCACTCGCGCACAACCATAGAGTGGAGATACAGTGTATATACACACCATGTTATAAGTGACCATGTTTCTTTTGGATCCCAGCCCCAGAATCTTCCCCACGCCTGATACGCCCATGCAGCACCTGAGATAATCCCGAAACTGAGAAATGGAAAACCGATCAGGGCAAGCTTGTAGGCAATTTCCCTCATCTGGTTTACCGTTACAGGATTCCCTGATGACCCTCCTCTTCTTTCCAGCAGACTCGCATAGATACTGCTTATTTCAAAGGAGGCACTTACAACGAAGACTGCATAGGATAGGAATGACAGGGCAACATGCCATATAAAAAACCCACTCTGAAGTGCGGGAGGTAAGGGATCAATGGATGGGATCCTCGAGCTTATTGCATAAAATGTTGAACCGAATGAAATTGCAGACACAATAAGCGCAGGAAGTAAAACCCTGGCCTTTATGTAATAAACAAAAACAAGCGTAACAGCACCAATCCATGAAAACCATGAAAGGCTTTCATATAATGACTGGAATGGTGCCCTTCCTCCCTCATATATCCTGAGAATAACAACAGCCGTATGGAGAAGAACATTTATAGTAAGAATCCTCATGCACATGCGACCGATGATTCCCTTTCCTGTTGCCCAGTATAAAAGGGAAAGGATTGTGCTCAATCCATAAATAATGGATACAGTTGCAAACAGTTTTAATTCCAGAGCAAGCAGATATGCATCCTTTTCGAGAAGGATTCCGATATGCATTTTCTCATCCCCTTTTATTAAATATCCTTAAAAATACTTAATCAAGCCTCTTCTGGAATCTCACTATGCTTAAGAATATTATTACTATCCCTAAAAGGATGAGGGCAATCGTATGAATCCATAAATGATAGAGTCCAACACCCTTTAGTATAATCCCCCTCAATATGATGAGAAAATATGTAATGGGAAGAAGATAGCCAGCCATCTGAGCAAGCCAGGGCATTGCCTCCCTCGGAAAAATAAATCCTGAAAGAAGTATACTTGGAAGGAAGATAAAAAATGAAAGCTGGAATGCCTGGGCCTGGGTCTTTGATATCGTGGAGAGCCATAATCCCAATCCGAGACTTGAAAGCATGAAGAAGAATGTGAGTGCATATAGAAGAAGAATTGACCCCGCAACTGAAACATCAAATATCCATGAACCAAGCAGAAGTATTATCGTAAACTGCATATAGCCGATAAATATGTATGGAAGCATCTTTCCCAGCATAAGCTCAATCTTTGTAATCGGTGTGACAATTAGCTGCTCAAGTGTTCCCTGCTCCCTCTCCTTTACTATTGCAACTGCAGTATATGTCATTGTTGTCATCATAAGGATGATCCCGCAGATTCCCGGGATCATAAAATTAGCACTCAGCTGATCAGGATTATACCATGCCCTGATCTCCACATTAACGGGAAGAAGCCTCTTCGATTCTTCCTCTGAAGGAAGTGTACTTCTTATCCCATTTCCCCCCTCCCTTATCCTCATGATAAGAAGATCTATGGACCAGAGCTGACCTATGGCATGTGCAGCACTGAGTGCTGATGAAGAGGTCATCGGATCCGATGCATCTATGATAACCTGAACCTGTGTGCTCCTTCCCGCCTTAATGTTTTTCTCAAAATCAACAGGGATAATAATACCAACCTTTGCACTACCACTGTCTATGAGATCTGAGAGTGTCTTAAAATGGGGAGGATAAAATCTTATATCAAAATACTGTGTATTTCTAAAATTATCAATAAGTCTTCTTGATTGTTCTGATCGACTGTAATCTATAACAGCAGTGGGAAGGTGTTTTGCCTCGGTATTGATGGCGTAGCCATAAAGGAGAAGTTGAAAAGTAGGAATTATAACCATCATAGCAAGTGTTATTCTGTCCCTTTTTACATGAATTAACTCCTTCCATACTATTGAAAATAGCCTTGTTGTTGACATTCCCTACTCCTTTGAATGTAAAAGTGATATGAATATATCCTCAACTGTTTTATACCCGGACATCTTCAATTCTTCGGGCGATCCACAAACACGAATCATTCCATCATACATTATCCCAATCCTGTTGCATTGCTCAGCCTCATCCATATGGTGGGTCGTAAGAAAAACTGTGGTTCCTTTATCAGATAGATCGTAAATGAGATCCCATATCCTCCTTCTCTCCTCAGGATCCATGCCCGCTGTTGGTTCATCAAGAAAAACGAGCTCCGGTTCATGGATTATTGCACATGCAAGGCCAAGGGATTGTCTTACACCCGAAGGCAATGTTGATGCCTTATTCTTCCTGTATCCTTTAATATCCAGGAGTTCCAAAAGATACTCAACCCTATCCTTGAAACCTTCATAGCTCGAATAATACAGACCCCAATAAAAATAGAGATTATCCTCAACATCCATATCCCTGTAAAATCCAAATCTCTGTGACATATACCCGATTCTTTTTCTTATCTCTTCTGCCTCTCTTTCTATATCAAATCCTAATACAAGACCCTTTCCCGAGGTTGGTCTTAGCAGACCGCATAACATCCTAACGGTTGTTGATTTCCCCGCACCATTGGGACCAAGGAGGCCAAATATCTCTGCTCTTTTCACCTCGAGATCTACACCTTTTACAGCATAAAAATTTCCGAATTTCTTTGTGAGACCCTTTACAGAGATTTCAAGTTCCATATCCCTTTATCTCTCAGATAAAGACCCTTCCTTCTTGAAGAAATTGAAAAGATCGCTAACAGAAAATTCACTACTGGTTATTAGAAAATCATCATAACCTTCTCCTCTCACATATTCAGCTATCCTATCACCATCATCTTTAGTTTCCACCCAGATATATATACTATCACCGGAAAGCCTCACGCCTTTTACAAAATCAAGTGATCGAAGTTTTTGTCCGATCTTCCCCGGCCTTCTGCATCTCATCACAAAAAGTTTACCAGCCATCCTTGATTTAAGATCAGAAAGAGATCCTGAAGCAATCAACCTGCCTCTGTGGAAAAAACCGATCCTGCTGAATTTATCAGCCTCCTCCATATAGGATGTTGAAATAATAAACGTTATCCCCTCCCTGTGTAGTTCGTTCAAAAAACCCCATATATCCATCCGGGAAACAGGATCAAGACCTGTTGTCGGTTCATCCAGTAGAAGTAAGCCGGGTTTATGAATAACCGCACAGGCAAGGGCAAGTTTCTGTTTCATCCCTCCTGAAAGGGAGCCTGATCGATGGTGGCGAAAGGATTTAAGTTTTGTTATCTCAAGGAGAAAAGATATCCACTCCTCGTTTCCCTTTTCCTGAACACCGTAGATAGATAAAAAGAATCTCAATAATTCACTAACTGTGAGATAATCATACAGATTTACTCCCTGGGGAAGATAGCCTATGTTGCGCTTTATTGACTCCTCCTCCTCTAAAATATCTTTCCCAAAAATTTTTACACTTCCTTTTGTTGGCGATATTATACCCGCAATAATCCTTAAAAGCGTTGACTTCCCTGCCCCATCAGGACCAATTAAGCCAAAAACCTCGTCTTTCTTTATGTCTAAATTTATTCCACGGAGTGCTTCATCCTCTCCAAAGCTCTTTGTTAGATTCGTGATTTCAACGATATTTACCATATCCTGATATGAGGATCTTTAGGGTTTGTATATGATCACATCAGCAGGCATGCCTGGCTTAAGGAGCATCTCCTTATTTTCCACCAGGATCTTTACCGAAAAAACAAGATGAACCCTTTCCTTCCGTGTTTGAATAAACTTGGGGGTAAATTCAGCCTTACCTCCAATTTCACTAACAATCCCATGAAAGATCCTTCCAGGGAATGAATCAACCATGATGTCAACCTTAGCCCCTATCATCACCCTTCCAATCTCATCCTCAGGGATAAATACCCTTACCCATGCATTTTCAATATCACCAATTACAGCCACTGGATAAAGGGGTGAGACCACCTCACCTTCATCCATGTTTTTAAGAAGAACAACACCCGATACAGGGCTTTCAAGTACTGCCTCATCGAGCTGCTTCCTCGCATATTTCAATGCTGCTTCAGCCTCTCTTACCCTTTCCCTTGCCTCTTCTATCTGGTATTTCCTTGAGCCCTCTTCAAGCAGTTTTAACTTCTCCTTTGCTTCTCTGACACGTGACTCAGCCTGATCAAGAAGTGTCTTTGCCTCATCCCTCTTCCTCTCAGGAATAACACCTTCCTCAAAAAGTGCCTTTGCCCTTTCAAATTCGTTCCTTGCAAACACAAAATCGGATTCTGCCCTCCTTAGTTCTGCCCTTGCCATTTCGATTTCCTGAATCCTAAAGCCTTCAAGAAGATCATTAAGGTATGCCCTTGCCCTCCTCAGGGCCGCCTCTGCCTCCTCCACCCTTGCCTTCAGCTCCTCATCATCAAGGGTGGCGAGGATCTGCCCTTTTTCAACCCTATCACCTTCTCTGAAGTTTATCTTCTTTATCCTTCCTGGAATTTTAAATGCAACTTCAACCTGCTTTACCTCCACAGTCCCTGTTGCCCTTAATGTGCTACTGTTCTCTTTAACCCATACCCTGTATGTCCTTATACCAAGGAGGAAAAAACCAGCTATGATGGCAATACTCGCATATATCCACTTACGTCTCAAAACCCCTCCCTTTAAACCTTAAATCTGAGAAGGGCACCTATTTGAATGGGTTTATCGTTGTAATAGAAATCATAGTGGATCTCTTTTAGTTCACTCCCTGTGCTTATAGAGAGATTTACTGCATCATCAACAATATTTTCCCTCTCCTCCATCTCCTTTCTGCAGTAGGGGCATGCCTCCTGCCTCCACCAGATATAACCGCACTCCCTGCATATGGCACCCTTTTCCCTGTAGCCTTCACGCACGATGAGCAAGCGAACAGCCCCCTTCTGTATTGCGAAGAGCGTATTATCAAGTCCAAAACAACCAGGTCCCTTTGAGGAAACCTCTTTAAAAATCTCATCCATAAGCCTTTTCTCTTCCGCCTTTCTTATCTCCTCCTCCACCGATCTCATGACCTCCTGCACCTGGGATACAGGTGCATTGATAGCCATATCCAGCCTTGCTGCAATCCGGCTTTTCAGGTTATTTGGAAGATGAAGCTCAAATTTGCTGATGAGTTTCTGATTCCCTCCAATGATCATATATTCAATATCCCGAATTTTGAAGAATTCAGAGACTGCATCACCAACCCTTTTAAGGTATCTCTGCAGGTGATCCTCTATGTGTCTCTCAATTCGTCTTTCCGCAAGTCCATACCATCCCGCCATCTTTACCTTTGATGGAACATCACTTAGCATGTGTGACTCTTCACTTATAATACCCATGTAGTAGTGGAATATACGGGATGCATCCCTGTCAAGGATTACCATCCCGAATCTATGATACCCATCCATCAGAAACATAAGCGGTTTAATAAAAGGCCTGCTATCAACAATCATCATATTTCTTACAGGTACTGGAAGGCAAATTAATTCCCAGAGTCCAGCATTGCGAGATGAGAAAAGAACGAGACCTTTTGTTCCTTTTCTCTCAAATTTCCGTGTTACAAAATTAAGGGTATCCTGAAGCTCTTTTTCAATAATTAATCTCTTTTCCCTTTCAACCTCGAGTCTTTCCATCTCTTCCTTTTTCTCCTTTATCAATCCTTTGAGCACGATTTCATACTCCTTTTTTGGATACAATTTCCCATCGACATTGAGATAAAGACTCACCACAGGGAAGCCTTTTGTATCCATTGAGATGATCTCTTTTACTTTCTGCAAAACATTAATCATAAAAAACCCCCTATTTAGCTCTGCCGTGATATATTGAAAACATCTCTTTCATGCGGATGGCATCTTCAAACATCGAGATATTATTAAACATGAAATATCCTTCCTTAAAATCCTCTGTCATCTCAATGAGCTTCTTCAGATCACTATAAGTGTATTTATATCTGTACCCATCCCTTCCATGCAATCGTAGATAGAATATTGAGAAGCCTGGAGGTATTGTTCTGAAAGGGTCCAGGCATGGGACTAAATCAAGTTCCCTGCATATATGGAAGATCTGCTCATTTTCCCAGTATCCCCTTGGTTCCCAAACACATATTATCCCCTTCCTTTCGATCTTTCTGAAAAATCCTTTTAAATTTCTTATGCTCTCATCTGATGGAATGAATGATGAAGAGGTCTGAAAAACAACAATCCGTGATGAAAGGACTTCAGCAATTTTTCTTACAACCTCCCACGCTTCAAAAACCTCGTCAGTATTCTGAAAATTTCCATATCTCCCCTTCTTACCCTCATCAATCCTTCTCTTTAATCTCCTGTATGTTGGGCTTGTGGGAGAATGGGTAATGAGCTGCCAGGCCTTTACAGTAAATTCAAAACCCTCAGGAACATCCTTTCTCCATTTCTCAATAGTTGAAAGACAAGGTGGATCATAGAAGATCTGCTGAACCTCAACAACATCAAGATACCTCACATACTTTTCCCTTGATACGGAAAAGCCACAACATCCAACCCTTATCATAAATCTTTATTCCTGGAAATGTCCTTTATAATTACAGATGCCTTAAGAATGATATCCCTTTCACTATCATAGTTCATAATCTTCACAGCCTCCTCAATTGGAAACCACCTTACCTCCTCAACCTCAAAGTCGTGATCCTCAACACTTCCAGATAGATATTCAAGGAGATAGAAATGAACAGTTTTATTGATCTTGCTTTCGCTCTCCCTATCATAAAACCAGTAGTTTATCTCGCCTATCTTATCCACAATCCTTCCATCAAGTCCTGTTTCCTCTTTTACCTCCCTTGCGGCTGTCTTTTCAAGATCCTCTGATTCCTCAACGATCCCCTTTGGTAAGCACCAGATCCTGCCACCTCCTCTGCGTATAAGGGCAATAAATACCCTCTCTCCTTCACTCCTGTATATGACACCTCCGGATGAGACTTGCTTTATAATTCTCCCCATAGCGAACTCCTGCCAAGCTCTCTTCCAGAGCTACATATCTTTAATGAGCCCAGCTGAAGAAATCTTACCCTTGCTGGAATCTTCAGTGGTGTAAGTATATGAAATACACATCTTCTTATATCAAATTTTATCAATATTCCAAGGGCAATTGTATTTAAATGCCTGTCACTCAGACCAACAAGGAGATTTTCGAAATCCTCTATTTCGTAAATCTCTAATTCATTAACAGAAAAGACATCCTTTATTCTGAAAAGATTTTCCCTGCTATAACCTCCCCTCGTGATTATGGTCATCCTGTTTGTCTTTCTTTCCGCATAGAGCACAGATGTTTCGAGTTCCCTCGATAGGAAGGAAAGGTCACTACTTGTAACCCTCTTCCCAATCCCAATTGTTGCACCTATTATGGATATATCCTCGATGGGAAACTCCAGTTCTGATGCCATGGAAAAATATTCTCCAAACATCTTCTCCCTGTATGCCTTTCTTGCCTCCCTTTCCCTCTGTTTCACTGCCCCAACCGGTTTTAACTCATAGATCCTTAAATCCTCCATCTTCCTGAAAGGGTTCAAGATAGGCTCAAGCTCTCCATCATCAATCACAACTATGTTTTCCGGTTTAATTACATCTATTTTGTACAGTTTAAGCGTCCTTGCTGCCCTTCCATGGATAAGACCTGATGTGTCAACAATAGTGTATTCACAGCCAAGATAAGCTGACCTCTCCATAAGTGCCTTTACACCAGCAATGATAGGAACAAAGAATCCAACAGGTGAGGTGGAACCTATGAATCTGGTTCCCACACATCTGATTTCATATCTACCTTCCTGCTTCTTTCTTGCAAGTCCTAATGCTATTGTTGTGGGAAGACCGATTGACTGTTGACCGACATCTGTATCGAGCAAACTTACACGCTCGCCTCGCATTGTAAGTTCATCAACGATAAACCTTGAGAGTGTGCTCTTTCCTGAATCGGTTTTTCCGAGAATTACAGTTGGACCCCTTCTCTTTCTTATTTCAGAAACAAGATCGACCCATTCGGGCGGGATCAGAATTTTATCTCTCCTTTCCATTTTAACTCACCTGAAATCTCAATAGGCATCGGAAAGCAGGTGAACATTTCCGATTCTAACCCTTCTTAATCCCTCTTCGTGGGCAACCTCCATGCATCTCTCCGCATGTGATCTTGATGTCCTCGGAAGATCTGTAAGATAAAACTGAGGATAGAATCCAAGAAGGGAATAAGGGATCTCAGGGTCAATAGAAGAGATAAAGCGTGCTATGGATCTTACCTCTTTTTCATCCACATATCCCGGAACAAGTAGTGTGCTTGCAATAAGCAAAGGAGGTTCCCTTCTCTTTTTAACAAATGATGCTGCAAAACGAAAATTCTCCAGGGTCTGATCATTATATGTATTGCACAGTGCCATATGGAGATTCTTATCCCATGCCTTTAAATCAAACTTCACACAACCTCCGCTATTAAGTGCAATATTCATGATCTCTTCGAGAAAATCCTCCTTCATGGAACCATTCGTCTCCCAGCAGATCCTCAATATCCTCTCCCTCTTTCTCTTCAATGCAATCCTTGATGCTTTTATAGAATGGATGATCTGGGATGAAGGATCCCCACCAAAATAGCACACGCAGCTCGTTCTCTCATCGATAGCATCAACCAGCTCCTCTGCAGATATACCCTTTCCCTTTATGTCCATCCTTCTGAAATGCCAGTTCTGACAGAAAAGGCAGTTGAATGTGCATGCGTGATAGAAAACAGCAAGATTTTTATAACCTATTTCGGGTCCTTTTTTATAACAGAACTCGGGATAACCCGAGCCAGTCCCTCCTGGACATACCCAGTCAGCAACACAGTTTGTTGGGAGCGGATCATGATAGTAGCTAAGATAGCCTTCTCCTCCTCCCCTGAGATAACCATCTTCAAACCTCCTTATGCCGCAAAAACCCCTTTCACCTTCCGGGATGATACATCTGTTGCCACAAAAATCACATTCCTTACCGCCAACCTTTGGGATCTCCTCTCTTAACCCAAATCTCCTTCTGCTTTCTCTATGCAGTTCGAAAATATCTTCTCTAATATCGAAAGAACCTCCCCTTATACAATCCGCACAATATCCAAGAATAGATGAAATGGTCAATGAACGATTTTTACAACTTTTACATCTGCCCACTTATTTCCCTAAAAAAGCTTCATCTGTCTGTCATCACTTATCGGGACATCCTTTCCATGCTCACCTTCGTCATCCCATGCAATGGAAACCTTACCGTAAATACCATCATAACCAGGGATTACTTTTACACAACCCTCCCTTACCTTTATAACGCCGGAATATATTTTTTGTGGAAGAAGCTTTGAAAGTTCTTCAGGGGTAAGGTTCAGAAGTATATTAAATTCCGATCCACATTGGGAGACTATTTTTCTATATTCCTTCTCAACCCTTTCTGTTCCCACACCAACCCCTAATGCATCTGCAATGATTTCCTCAAGCGGAATCAGATGCTTCGCAGGAATCGCGCCTTCTGGAGTATAGCCCTCGGGTCTGTCAGCAAGCTCCTCGACCCTGTGCATAACACCTATGGTTAATGGAGAATTACATACTGGACACCTGTTATTATACTTTCTACTCTCAGCAGGAGAAAGGGAAACCCCACAATTCCTGTGACCATCGAAATGGTATTTACCTTCCTGGGGAAAGAACTCAATTGTAAAACGAAACTTATCCCTGGATTTCGTCTTTAAGGACTCCACAATATCCCTGTATGTAAGGGGGCAATTGAAAACATTTGCCTCCCTTCCAATTCTCGATGGTGAATGGGCATCTGAATTAGAGATCAGGGTAATATTATCAAGTGCTGACAGACGCCAGTTCATCTGTGGATCTGAGGAAAGACCTGTCTCAATGACCCTTATCAGATCTGCCTGATCCTCAAATGCCTCCTCAATGGAATCAAAACCGGAGAATGAACCGAAGAGGGAAAACCAGGGTGTCCATACATGTGCAGGGATGATCATTGCATCAGGAGAGATATCGTAAACCATCTTTACCAGATCCTTTACAGGAAATCCGAACACCGGTCTTCCATCTGATCCGATCTTACCCATTCGTGAAAGCAATGAATTAAGTTTTTCAGCAGCTTCAAAGGATGGAAGGAAGATGATGCAGTGAACTTTTCTGAGCCTTCCACCACTTGAAAAGATGTTGCTAACCTCTCCTGTGAGCATGAATTTTACCGATGGATCACCCTTCTTTAATGAGAATAGCCCATTTCCCTCAGGTTTGAGCTTTCCCATCAATTCTGCAAAGTATGTTGGATGGGTAAAATCACCTGTTCCAAGAAGGTTTATCCCCTTCAGCTTTGCCCATTTCGCCATATTCTCCACATCCATATCCCTGCTCGTTGCCCTGCTATACTTCGAATGGACATGAAAATCCGCAATAATCCTCATGAAAACCCCCTTTTGAACATTACATGTTTCCCTTTCTGGCTATTCAATAACCCTGTAGACAAGATCAGAAGGTCTTACCCTCTCACTGACCTTTATCCCCACGAGATCCCCCTCTGATGCTGTTTCTACATTCTGGTGTTCAATCTGCATGGACTCAACCCTCTGCACAAAGTCAGTGGTGTTTCCCTGAAAATGGAGGGAGTCCCCTAACCTTATAGAACCCTTTGTAATCTTTACTGCTGCAACCCCTATCTTTGCAAAATATTTAACAACCTCTCCAACCTTTTCTTCCATAAAAACCTCCTGATTCAGGTTTTATCTCCCTCTCGAGGTCCTCTTAATAAGTTCATTAAGAGGGAGGGTATTCAATACATCATCCTTTGTCAGCCAGCCTCTCCTCGCTACAGCTATACCAAATTCCATCAGTTCAAGATGATTTATAATATGTGCATCCGTATTTATACAAAGCTTTACCCCTAACTCTTTTGCCCTCCTTGAGAGGATATCATTTAAATCCATCCTCTGAGGGTAAGCATTTACCTCAAGCGAAATATCTCTCCTCTTTGCCTCTTTCATAATAAGGTCGAAGTCCAGCTCATAAGCCTCCCTTTCTCCAATAAGCCTTCCAGTGGGATGGGCTATGATATTTACATAGGGGTTAGACATGGCATTCAGGATCCTTTTTGTAAGAATCTCTTTTCCTGCCTTGAACCCATAATGGATCGATGCAATAACTATATCAAGCTTCTTTAGAACCTCATCAGGTAGATCAAGTGATCCATCTCCGAGGATGTCAACCTCAATCCCTTTAAGTATCTTTATCTTTGATTTCTTATTGAGCCTTTCAATCTCCTCTATCTGGTCCATAACTTCCTCTGGTCCCATCCCCCTTGCAATCCCAAGGGATTTTGTGTGATCTGCTATCGCTATATACTCGTAACCCTTTTTTTCTGCATATCTGGCAATCTCCTCTATATCATGAGCACCATCACTCCATTTAGAGTGTATGTGGAGATCTCCTCTTATATCAGATAGTTCAATAAGCTGAGGAAGTCTTCCTTCGGCTGCTGCCTCAATCTCCCCCTGGTCCTCCCTTAATTCCGGTGAAATCCATTTGAGTCCGAGCGCACTGTAAACCTCATCCTCCTCCTTTCCCGCGATCTTTTTCCCTGTTTTTTCATCAAAAACGCCATATTCACTTATTTTCAGGCCCAGCCTATCTGCTATCTGTCTTAGGTGTATATTATGATTCTTTGATCCTGTGAAATACTGAAGCGCTGCACCGAAACTTTCAGGTTCAACGACCCTCAGATCAACCTGAAGCCCATCATGGGTAAGCACGCTGGACTTTGTTGAACCCTTGGCAAGCACATCAGCGACATAGGGAAGAGAAACGAAATGATCCATAATCTTTTTTGGATCATGGGAAATTATGAGTATATCCACATCCTTTATGGTTTCTTTCATCCTCCTTAAACTCCCCGCTATATTTAATCTCTTTACCTCTTTGAGCGAAAGTAGTGCCTTTTCAAACTCCCTGGCAATGGGAAGAACCCTTCCAAGGGGCATCCTCTCCCTCCCCTTTTTATAAAGCTCTATACCCTTTCTGATATTCTCCTCGGTTTTTTCCCTTATCCCTGGAAGTTTACACAGCTTGTGACTTTTTGCAGCCTCCTCCAGTTCTTCTATAGTTTTTATCCCAAGGGATTCATATATAAGCTTTGCAGTCTTTGGTCCAAGACTGGGTATGGAGAGCATCTGCACAAGTCCTCTGGGTATCTCCTTTTTCAGCTTCTCATAATCCTCAAATGTCCCTCTTTCTATGATCTCAACGATCTTCTGTGCGAGGTCTTTGCCTATACCCGGAATCTTTGTAAGCTCGCCCCTTTTGGAAATATCCTCTATATTCTCCGTAAGATTTTCTATATTCTGGGCTGCCTTCCGGTAGGCTCTGATTCTGAAAGGGTTTTCATCTTTGATTTCGAGGAGATCAGCAACATCGTTGAATATCCTTGCAATTTCCATGTTTCTCATGGTTTCACCATGAATAGATTATACTACGGCTTTTCTCCTCCATAAAGTTTCCCCTAACAAACAGGAAATCTCCCATCTAAAAGCATCTCGCAGAATGACCCTATACGGGAAAGTTCTTCATCGATTATATGCTCACAGCTTCTCGATATCTTTTTAAAACTCACCCGATCCTTCTTCAATATCTGTGCCGATGCGATCTTCGGCCGATCAATGGGAGAGCCGATCTGACTGCATAACCACACATATACCTCCCTTATTCCATCCACCTCCTTATATATCCTGTTTGCAATCTGGTGGGCAAGGATATTGTATATCTTTCCCACATGACTTACAGGATTTTTCCCAGCAGCTGCCTCTGCGCCCGTAGGCCTGTTCAGGGCAATTATCCCGTTTACCCTGTTCCCCCTCCCAACCTGACCTGAATCTGCATCCTCAGCTGAGGTCCCAAGGACGCTCAAATATACCCCTTCAACCCCCCTCCCTTTCCTGTCAAGGGTATTGAAGTACAGGTTGGTATTTCTGAAGTAGCCTTTATTTGAAAGGGTAAAGTTTTTTATTTCCCTCATTACAACCCTCTTTCTCTCGAAATAATATGCCTCATTCTCGATAAATCTATCTATGAAAGGCATGGCAATGGTAAGGTGGATATCCCTCCCCTCCCTGAACCCCATAACTTTTACATCTTCACCCGTTTCAGGAAACTTGTTTTTGAACTCTGAAGAATTAAGGAATCTCTCGATCTCCAGAACAAGCTTTTCCGTTGGTGTAAGTGGCGCATAACCAATAGCAGCTGATGTATCATTTGATCCATACAATCCCTTCCTGTCCTTTTTGAATATAGATGTAAGTTCCGATGATCCCGGCTTCAACTCAACTTGGTAACGGACATGCTCTTCAGGATCAACAAACCTCAAATTCTTTCTTATCCAGTCCTTTGCAGTTTCAACTGCAATCTCCTCCACTGCTATCACTTTTCCATCCACCCTGACCGTTGCCCTATCACCTATGATAATCTTCATAGGCTCTATAACCCTTCCACCACCAAATCTTCTCTCCACACCACCTGCAACAAGAAGCCCCTTGTCTATGTTAAAATGGCATATACTCCCTGTGATCCGTAAATACTCGCGCGAAAGTGCCCTTGAGACCTCCTCCATTATGGAATCACATATGAAATCAGGATGACCAAGACCCTTGCGCTCAACTATCTCAACCTTCTGTTCTTCGATCGGGATTGACTTCAGCTCTTCCACAATTATCTTCCTTATACTCATCCTTCCCCTCTCCATTTTCCTTTTTTCTCTTCTGGATTGCCTGCTGGGCAATACACTCCCCATCCGTTGGATCACAACCCTTCTCTCTCAATTCACACCATCCATCCATGCTGTACTTGCAATACATCTATTCCTTTTTACCACAAAAAGGGCTCGACTATAAACCCCTTATTTTCTTTTTCAAGTCCCTCAGCAGGTCAATATCCCACCCTGACTTTCTACAGCATAGTATGGAATTGTTATGAAAGAGGGGCTCCTCCTCAATGGGAAATGGTGATGCAGCAACAGCCTCTTTCCACATCTCTGTTCCAGGAATGGGTGAGTATTCAACAAGTATCGGTTTTGCACCGCAGGTATGAACGAATATGGCCGTATCGAGAACCTCATGGGAGCGCTGTCCTGGAAGACCGCACATTATATAAACCCCTATATCATCCCTCCTGTATCCAGCTTTTCTAAGGGATTTTACACAATCAATGAATTCACTCTCCGTTACCTTCGCTCCTTCTCTTTCATGCCACTCATCATCCTTTACCTCAAATCCAAGTCTTATGGTTTTGAATCCTGAAAGATAAAGTAACCGAGCAACCTCCTCATCTATAAACCTTATATGAAGCCCGTTGGGACAGTGAAACCTGAGTTGAAGATTCTTCTTGATTATCTCTTTGAGTAATGGGACAAAATATTCATATGCATTAACAAGGAGCGCATCGTCGTAGAACACAAAATCAAGGCAGCCAAATCTGTTATGCCAGTAAAGGACCTCCTTTAAAACATTCTCAGGTGTTCTTCTTTTAAATGAAGGAAAGAGCATATTGGAGGCACAGTAAGAACATTGGAATGGGCAGCCTCTCGAGGTCAGGATAGTAACATAATCGATCCTTTTCAAAAGATCAAAGGCGGGGTATGGAAGGGTTTCCGGTGAAAGCGCATCGGGAACAAAATCGGGTTCGAACTTGAATAACCCCTTAATTACTTGCAAAATTTCATTTTCACCATAGCCCTTAATAACATAATCAGCCCCGGAATATTTGAGTGCATGCTCATGGCAGAGTGTCGCATATATTCCACCCAGTACCACAGGTATCCCTGGAAAGTTCCTCTTAAGGATTGATATAGCTTCAAAAACACCCTGATACCAGTATGTCATCCCTGATGTGACAAGGATGAGATCAGGTGGAGGGGAGATACTTAACTCCCTGAGAAACAGGTCCTCCGGATAACCAAACCTCTTGTACCTCCTTGGTATCGATGAAAGCTTTTCGGGCTTCTTCGCTTCAGTCCAGAAGAACTCTCCTCTGCCGTCAAACCTTCTCTTAATCGGTTTTCTCCTATAAAGCCCCAAGCAGGGATGGTGTACATCCAGTGCATCTATAAGGGTGATTGCAAAGCCATTCTCTCTTAAAATGGATGCAATATAAAGAAGGCCAAGGGGTTTTGCCCAGAGATCAAAGTAAGAAAAATCGTAAACCCATGGATTGATCAGAAGGACATGCCTTTTGCCTTCCATCCCTATAAATGTTATCATTCCATAAATATAATATAAACGGGTTGCAGAATTGAGGGCAGTTGTCCAGAGGGTGAAAAGGGCTGAAGTGAGGGTTAATGGAGTCATTTGTGGTTCCATAGGGAAGGGGCTTGTTGTTCTTATTGCAATCGGAAGGGAAGATGGGGATGAAGATATAAGCTATATGGTTTCAAAAATATTGAATCTGAGAATCTTTGAGGATGAACAGGGGAAGATGAATCTCTCACTCAAAGATATCTCAGGGGAACTCCTCATTGTCTCCCAATTCACACTATATGGCGATTGTAGAAAGGGAAGAAGACCCAATTTCCTTGAAGCTGCACCGCCAGAGCAAGCACTACTTCTTTACAGCAGATTTATAGATGAAATAAGAAAAGAGGGATTCGACCCAAAACAGGGTGAATTCCAGAAGATGATGGAGCTTGAGCTTGTAAATGATGGTCCTGTTACCATCCTTCTTGACAGCAAAAGGATATTCTAAAGCTCTAACTCCTCACCTGGTTTCAGAATTATGCACTTTGTTTCCGTTCCTGCTATCTTTTCAGAAAATCTCTCTGGATCAGCCTTTATAATATCAAATGTATCGTAGTGCATCGGTATAACAAAAGCTGGTTTCAGCATTTTTACTGCCTCAGCTGCATCATCGATACCCATTGTGAAGTTATCACCTATTGGTATCATAGCGAGATCAATCTTTTTACTCCTTCCCAGAAGCTCCATATCGCCGAAAAGACCTGTATCTCCAGGATGATAGATCCTTTTACCTCCGATCTCGATCAGGAAGCCACAGGGATTGCCCGTATACTCTATCGTATCCCCGACGACTGCTGAACCATGAAGTGCAGGTGTCAATTTAACCATTCCAAAATCAAATTTGAAACTTCCACCTATGTGCATCGGATGAACCTTTGCACCCTGCCTCTGGCAATACATAGCAAGCTCAAAAGGTGCAATTATCGTTGCATCAGTCCTTTTTGCAATAGGAATTGCATCGCCAAGATGATCCCCATGACCGTGTGTAACAAGTATGTACTGAACACTTATATCTTCCATCTTCATAGCCGCCTTTGGATTTCCGGTGATGAATGGATCTATTACAATCCTGTAATTGTTGTGGGTTATGAGGAAGGCTGCATGGCCGATAAATTTTACCTTTGGCATTATCTCCCCCTTTCTTTATTCAGGAAGCAATCAGTAAATAAAAAGTGGTTTGTTATCCTGTATTATTCTCTGTTGCTCTTCCAGTTCTGTTCTCAAATACCTCGGAAGCGAGAACATACCTATGTGTGCTGTTCCATCGTAGAATTTGAGTTCACCGGAAATACGTGTGCCAACTCTCCTGTCGATCTCCTCCTTTTTAATAGAAAGCGGATCGAGCCCGCGGGTTGCCATATTAAATCCCCACGGTTGTCCGAAAGATGATATAGGAACCCAGTATGGTGCAACAACGGGAAAAACGACTTTCAATGTTCTGTGGATTGCCGTAAAGCTCAACAACTCGCCCACCTTTGTGCTTCCCGATTGAATAGCAACAATCCCATCCTCTGTCAGTCTTTCCTTCAGTATTTTGAAAAACTCAACAGTAAATAATAAGTATGATGGTCCCTCTTCAATGGGATCGGTACTATCCATAAGTATCACATCAAACTTCTCCTCAGTTTCTTCCAGATACTTTCTTGCATCAGCATATATAATCCCTGCCCTGCTATCGTAAAAAGAGCCGCAGTGGATCTCCGGCAAGTATTCCTTGCAACTTTCAACAACATCCCTGTCTATATCAACCATAAGAACCCTTTTAACAGTCTTATGCTTAAGTATCTCCCTCAGTGTTGCTCCCTCTCCACCACCAACAATAAAGACCTTTTCAGGACATGGATGGAGTATCATTGCAGGGTGAACAAGTGTTTCATGATATAGGAACTCATCCTTCTCCGTTGACTGAACCTTTCCATCGAGGATAAGACTTTTCCCATAGCTTCCAAGCTCAACAATATCAAGATTCTGATAAGGTGTTTTTTTAGAAAAGATGATCCTCTTTATTGAATGGAGATGAGCCTCATCAGGACTCAGGTAGTCAAAAAACCATTTTGTATTCTTTTGCTCCATCACTTTCTCCGCTTTTCTCTACCTTATGAGGGAGTTCTGAAATAGAAACCGAGAGAATTCCGCGGCTGATTTCCACTATCTGCGGACTTTTTGATTGGAACCTTTCTATGAGGTATTCAGCAGCCTTCTCAGGTTTGAGCTGGGTTCCACAGGTAAATATATCACATGCGGCATATCCATATTCAGGCCATGTATGAATGGAAAGATGGGATTCCGCAATGATAACCACGCCGCTTATTCCAAACGGATTGAATCTGTGAAAGCATGCCTCGACAATTGTTGCACCGGATCGCCTGGCTGCTTCCATTAAGACCTCTTTGATCCCCTCGATGTCATCAAGAATTTTTGTTTCGCACTCCCTGAGTTCGAGCAGTATATGTCTTCCCAGGGCTTTCAATCCTCATCCTCCACATCAATCTTTATGTCACCTTTAAAATAGAAACATCAAAGCTAAAATATATATAAATGATTTTATCATTGCAAGAAAAATTTCAATTACCTCCCCTTTTTAACCCTCCTTTCCCAAACCTTTTTCCAAGTTCTTTGAAAATATCATCGGGTGTTATTTCGCAGTAACCCATGATCAGCAGGGAGTGAAACCATAGATCTGCTATCTCATATATAATCCCTTCTTTGACTCCATCCTTTGCACTGAGACAGACTTCTCCTGCCTCCTCAATAATCTTCTTTAAAATCCCATCCAGCCCCTTCTTCATCATATGTGAAACATAAGAATTCTCCTTTGGATGGATCTTCCTGTCCACAATGACATTGTAAATCTTCTTTATTATAGCTGATCCATATAGCTCTTCAGGTCCGATCTCCCTTTCTATAATAGTGGATGATCCGCTGCTCCCCCACTTTCTGAAAAAGCAACTTTTATATCCCTCATGACAGCAAACACCATGTTGCTTTACTTTAAGAAGTATTGCGTCCAGATCACAGTCGTAAAATACCTCTTTTACCTCCTGTATATTTCCCGACTCCTCACCCTTCATCCAGATTCTATTCCTCGATCTGCTAAAGAAATGCGAATAACCTGTTTTTACTGTTCTCTCTACTGCCTCCCTGTTCATATATGCGAGCATCAGAACCTCTCCACCTTCAGCATCCTGAACGATTGCCGGAATAAGGCCTCTCTCATCAAACTTTACAATACCCATCAGGTCTTCCAAATTCCACCTCCTTTTAAATGATCCTCACAGGAATACCCTTTGATCTTAAATATTCTTTTACTTCATTTATCGTATACTCACGAAAGTGAAATATCGATGCTGCCAGTGCAGCATCAGCAAAACCCTCTGCAAATACCCTCCAGATATGTACAGCTGATCCCGCACCACCCGATGCAATAACAGGTATATTAACTGAAAGTGAAACCTTCTTTGTAAGCTCTATATCATATCCATCCTTTGTTCCGTCCATATCCATGCTTGTAAGAAGTATTTCACCTGCGCCAAGTTTTTCTACATCCTTTGCCCACTGAATTGCATCGATGCCTGTTTCCCTTCTTCCACCATGTGTGTAGACAACCCAGCTATCACCTTTCCTTTTTGCATCAATGGCAACGACAATACACTGGCTTCCAAATTTCCACGCTGCCTCGGCAACAATGGATGGATTCTCAACCGCTGCTGTATTAATAGAAACCTTATCAGCCCCCGCATTCAGAAGATCTCTTATATCATCAAGCGTTCTTATACCTCCTCCTACAGTAAGGGGCATGAAAACCTCAGCAGCTGTTCTTTCCACAACATTGAGCATTATCTTCCTTTTTTCGTATGATGCTGTTATGTCAAGAAAGGTCAGCTCATCTGCACCTTCATCCTCATAAAATTTTGCATTAATAACAGGATCCCCCGCATCCCTGAGGCTAAGAAATCTTATACCTTTGACAACCCTTCCATCCTTAACATCAAGGCATGGTATTATCCTCTTTGCAAGCATGCGAGATCCCTCTAAAGAGATTTCTTCCTTAACAGATCGATTGCATTCCTTAATGAAATCGCACCTGTGTAGAGTGCCTTTCCGATAATAATACCCTTAAGATTTTCAGCCCCTATATTAAGGATCGATTCAACATCTGCAAGCGATGATATCCCACCCGATACGATAACAGGAATCCTCGTGTTCTCAAGCACCCTCTTCAATAAATCAATATTGGGTCCCTTAAGTGTTCCATCCCTGCTTATGTCCGTATAAACTATTCCACCAACGCCTCTTCCTTCCATCATCCTGATAAATTCCTCTGGTGCAAAATTACTCACACTCCTCCAACCCCTTATTGCAACCTTTCCAGATTTTACATCCATCGCAACATACACCCTTCGAGGGTATATCGAACAGACTGTGCTTACAAAACTCGCATCCTCAACAGCGGATGTGCCAAGAATGATCCGTTCAACACCCCAGGAGAGATATTCCTCTATATCCTCCATCTTTCTCAATCCACCCCCAACCTGGATGGAAACGCCTGCTTTATCTATTATCCTTTTTATCAAATCCTTATTTACTGCCCTTCCCTCGAAAGCACCATCAAGATCAACGACGTGAACTATCCTTGCACCCTCCTGACCCCATCTTATAGCAACATCAACAGGGGACAGTGAGTAGATCTGCATCTTTTCCACCATCCCCTGAATAAGTCTTACAACCTTTCCATCCTTTATATCTATTGCAGGGATTATATCCAAGGTCGACCTCAGCTGATCCATTTCATGAAGTTGGAAAGAAATCTCAAACCCTTTTTCTGGCTTTTCTCAGGGTGAAACTGCACAGCAACTATATTATCCACTGCAATGGCTGAAACAAATTCTATTCCATAATCCGATGTCATAAGCACAACTGAACTATCATCAGGTTCAACATAGTATGAATGCACAAAATAGAAATATTCCCCATCCTCCAGACCATCAAAAACAGGATGGGATTTTTTCATCCTTACCTTATTCCATCCCATGTGTGGTATCTTAAAGGGAGAGCAGGAATCTTTAAATGAAAATCTCTTCACACTACCCCTCAGTATATTCAATCCAGGGGTCTTCCCGAACTCTTCACTTTCAGTGAATAAAATCTGCAGTCCAAGACATATTCCAAGGTATGGTTTCCCTGCTCTTATTTCATCCCTCAATATATCAATGAGTCCCATCGCCTTTAGATTCTCCATACAATCCCTGAATGCACCCACACCCGGTAGAACTATCGCATCTGAAGATTTTATCGCAAACTTATCCGAGCTAACAAAAGCGGGTGCACCAATCTTCTCAAATGCTTTCAAAACACTCCTCAGATTTCCCATCCCGTAATCTACTATTGCTATCATAGAAACCCTTTTGTTGAAGGAACATCCGTCAATCTCTCATCCTCCCTGGTTGCCTCCTTAATTGCCCTCCCCAGTGATTTAAATATTGCTTCTGCTATATGATGCATGTTTCTTCCGTAAATGAGATTAATATGGATTGTGACTCCCCCATGCACGCAAAATGCCTGAAGAAATGTTTCAATAAGCTCCATGTCAAATTTTCCGCTCCTCTTTCTCCTCACATCTACATTGTAGACAAGGTATGGTCTTCCACTGAGATCAACAACACTCTGCGCCAGTGTTTCATCCATCGGGACTGTTGCTTCACCGTATCTGTTTATTCCCCTTTTATCGCCCACTGCCTTTTTTAATGCCTCACCAAGACATATTCCAACATCCTCGACGGTATGATGGTAATCCACATCCACATCACCCTTTGCATGGATGAAAAGATCAAAGAGTGCATGTTTCGCCATTAGTGAAAGCATGTGATCGAAAAATGGTATCGATGTTGAAATTTCATATTTCCCGCTTCCATCGATATTCAATTCCACCCTTATATCGGTTTCAGAACTCTTTCTTTCTACAAAAGCCCTCCTCATTTCTCCTCCATCCTTATTATAATGGATCTTCCATGCCCCTCAAGACCCTCCATCCCTGATAACAAAATGGCAAAATTACCCATCCTCCTGAGGGAGCTTTCAGTCATGGATATTATGTTTGTCCTCTTAATAAAATCATCAACATCCAGTGGTGAAGAAAAACGGGCGCATCCTCCAGTTGGGAGCGTATGGTTAGGTCCCGCAATATAATCCCCTATTGCCTCAGGACTGTAGGAACCAAGGAATACGGCACCAGCATTCCTGATACCGGGAAGAAATTTCCATGGATCCTTCACAGCAAGCTCAAGGTGCTCGGGTGCAATCTCATTCACAATCTCCAGGGCTTCATCGATATTGCTTGCAACAAGGATGAATCCTCTACTCTCAAGCGATTTATTCGCAATCGCCGCTCTGGGAAGCGTTGAAATCTGCAATCTTATCTCGTCAAGAATAAGAGACGTAATATCCTCATCTATAGTTATTACACCCGCAAGAGCGTCTTCATCATGTTCTGCCTGCGAGAGAAGATCAGATGCTATATACCGTGCTGGAGTGCTCCCATCGGTCAATATCAGTATCTCACTTGGACCCGCAATCATATCGATCCCCACATCGCCAAAAACAAGCCTCTTGGCTGTCTCAACATAGATATTTCCTGGACCAACAATCTTGTCCACTCTGGGAACAGTGGCTGTTCCATATGCGAATGCGGCGATCGCCTGTGCACCTCCTATCCTGAAGATGCGTTTAACACCTGCAAGTTCTGCAGCAACAAGCACAGCAGGGTTTATCCCCTCAGATGATGGAGGTGTTGCCATATATATTTCGGAAACACCCGCTATATTTGCAGGAACTGCATTCATAAGAACAGTTGATGGATAGCTAGCCTTTCCTCCAGGAACATAGATTCCAACCCTTTTAAGGGGTCTAACAATCTGTCCAAGCACGATACCATCTTCACAATCATTAAACCATGAGAGAAAACTTCTCCTGCTGTGAAATTTCTCTATCCTCTCCTTCGCCAATTTAAGCGCAGCAAACTGCTCATCCGAAATTCTCCTTCTTGCATTTAAAATCTCCTCATCTTTTACAATGAGTTCATTCTCCTTCATCTCAATCCCATCGATCTCCCTTGTCAATCTCAAAATGGCACTATCTCCATGATTGCGAACATCTTCGATAATCCTCTTTACCCTTTCCAGAACAGCCCTCTCCCTCTCAGTATCCCTCTTTATTCTTTCAAACAGTTCTCTTCTGAAGGCAGTGTTTTTCGTATTGAAAATCTTCATCGCTTCACCATCCCGACAGGTTTTGCCTCATCCATCCTTCTTAAAATATCCCCGATCCTCTTTGATTTAAGCTTCATAGAAGCCCTGTTTACAATAACCCTTCCGGTAACCTTCATAATCTCCTCCACTTCCTCAAGATCGTTAACTCTGAGTGTCTCACCTGTACTTACAAGATCAACAATCATATCCGATAAACCAAGCAATGGGGCAAGCTCAACGGCTCCATAAAGTCTGATTATCTCAACCTGTATACCTTTGTGTATAAAATATTTTTGTGTTATTGATGGAAATTTTGTTGCAACACGAGGGATACCCATTGGAATTAATAAATTTTTCCTCTTGGGTCTTGCAAGGACCATCCGGCAGAATCCTATACCGAGATCAAGCGGTTCATAAACATCCCTTCCCTGCTCCATGATAACATCCTTTCCAGCAATGCCGATATCACACACACCTTTCTCCACATAAGTAGGAATATCGAAGGATCTTAGAACAACGATCTTAAGTCCTTCATGATGATATTCAAAACAGAGCTTCCTTGTATTGTTAATAATCTCTTCAACAGAAAGCCCCATTTTAGAAAGTATCTCGCAGGTCTCCGGAAGAAGCCTTCCCTTGGATATTCCAATCGTAATAAGATCTTTCACCTCTCCTTTACCCTCCATATCTTTGCACCAAGGGATGCCATCTTTTCCTCTATCCTCTCATAGCCTCTGTCCAGATGATAAACCCTGAGGACTTCTGTTCTTCCTTCCGCAACAAGCCCTGCAAGTATAAGGCATGCACTTGCCCTCAAATCCGTTGCCATAACAGGAGCCCCTGTAAGCTTTTCTACCCCTCTTACAATAGCACAGTTACCTTCAAGCTTTATATCAGCACCCATCCTTTTAAGTTCGCTTACATGCATGAATCTATTTTCAAAAATTGTTTCTCTGATCACACTTATACCCTTTGAGATACACATTAGCGCCATCATCTGCGCCTGCATATCAGTTGGAAATCCAGGATAGGGTGCTGTCTTTATATCAACACTCCTTATCTCATCTTTACCTATCACCCTTACCGCACGATCCTCCTCAACGATTTCAACACCACTTTCCTTCAGCTTATCGACAACTGCAGTCATAAAGTGAATGGGTGCATTTAAAATCCCTATATCACCTCCTGTGATTGCGGCTGCAACCATAAACGTCCCTGCCTCTATCCGATCGGGCATAACAGCATAATCAACAGGTTTGAGATCTGAAACTCCTTCAATCTCTATGGTTTCCTCTCCGGCCCCATCGATCCTTGCTCCCATCCTCTGAAGTGCCTTTGCAAGTTCAAGAACTTCTGGTTCTTTTGCAGCATTGTTTATCACCGTCCTTCCTTCAGCAAGCACTGCGGCCATCATAATATTTTCGGTTCCTGTAACTGTTGGAATGTCAAGATTTATGATGTTCCCTTTTAATTTCCTGCATGAAGCCTCTATATAGCCGTGCTTTATATCTATCTCAGCACCAAGTGCCTGTAACCCCTTTAAATGAAGATCTACAGGTCTTGCCCCTATTGCGCAACCACCTGGAAGCGAAACACGTGCCCTCCCATACCTTGCAATAAGTGGACCAAGGACAAGAACAGAAGCCCTCATCGTCCTGACAAGATCATAAGGGGCTTCAAAATTTTTTATATTATGTGTGTCTATGATAAGGGTATCATCCTTTCTTTCTATCTCAGCACCCAGATGGTTCAGAAGAACACACATGGTTTTTATGTCAACAAGATCAGGTATGTTTCTTAATATGTTTTTTCCACACGTAAGGAGTGTGCTTACCATCAGTGGAAGCGATGCATTTTTAGCACCGCTTATGCTAACATAACCCTTAAGAGGTTTCCCGCCCTCGATTATAATCCTATCCATCCGCCTTCCTGCTTACTATGTACCTTTCACTTCCCGAAAGGTCTTTGAATATCATGCAATCAATATAATTACAGCCCTTCAAAATTTCAAGGACAGAAGGTTCCTGACCTTCACCTATCTCCATCACCAGAAAACCCCCTTTTTGTATATAATGATGGGAATCCCTTGCAATTCTTCTTATTACATCAAGCCCATCCAAACCGCCATCGATAGCAATCCTCGGCTCATAATCCCTTACCTCCGGGCCCAGAAGGGGTATGTCACGGGATGGTATGTATGGAGGGTTTGAAACAATGAGATCAAATTTCTCTCCGGGATCCAGTCCATCGAAGAGATCTGACTTTACAAATTCTATTCGGGACTCTACCCCATGCAGTATTGCATTCTTCCTTGCAACACTAAGGGCATCATCAGAGATATCGGTAGCACATATCTTAAGCTCTGGAAAATATAGCGATAATGTTATAGCAATAACGCCACTTCCAGTTCCTATATCCAGCATATTTTTGATATTATTTAATGCAATGATATCCATCACCCTCTCAACGAGTGTTTCTGTCTCGGGCCTTGGAATCATCACTTTCTGTGATACAAGGAATTCCCTCGAAAAGAACTCCTTCTTTCCTGTGATATAGGCAACAGGCTCCCTTTTCTTCCTCCTTTCGATAAACTTCATAAAATAATCGGTCCTATCCCGATCGAGCATCTCGTTAAGAAGCAAAAAGAGCCCTTCCCTCCTGCATCCAAGGGCATGCCTCATCAGTATTTCAGCATCGAGATACGCTGTATCTATACCTTCTTCTGCGAGCATCCTGCCTGCAGAACAGATCAGCTCCGCAATCTTCATGAATTCTCTCCCCCCATCACACTTCTCTTATTCGTAAGTGCAAGTGCATCGATTATCTCATCAAGATCTCCATCGAGCACATCCTCCAGTTTATGGAGTGTTAATCCTATCCTGTGATCTGTAACCCTCCCCTGTGGAAAATTGTATGTCCTTATTCGCTCACTTCTGTCCCCTGTTCCAACCTGCTTTCTCCTCTCCTCCGATATCTGCTCCTCCTGCTCCCTCCTCCTCATATCGAGAAGCCTTGACCTGAGGATCTTCATCGCCTTCGCCCTGTTCTTATGCTGAGATTTTTCATCCTGACATACAACAGAGATTCCTGTAGGAAGGTGTGTTACTCTTACTGCGGAGTCCGTTGTATTTACACTCTGCCCACCAGGCCCTGATGCCCTGAAAACATCAATCCTTAGATCCTTCGGATCTATCCCAACCTCAACCTCCTCCGCTTCAGGAAGTATGGCAACTGTTACAGTTGATGTATGGATTCTTCCCTGTGATTCGGTAACAGGTATCCTCTGAACCCTGTGAACTCCCGATTCATATTTGAGCCTGCTGTAGGCACCCTTCCCCTCTATAAGGGCAATTATCTCTTTGAACCCGCCAAGTCCCGTTGGATGAGCACTCATTATTTCAACCTTCCACGATCTCTTCTCGGCATATTTCGAATACATCCTGAATAGATCAGAAACAAAGAGTGCTGCCTCCTCACCCCCAGCTCCTGCCCTTATCTCCAGAATAATATTCTTCTCATCCCTTGGATCCTTCTCAATAAAATGACTTTCGAGCTCCCTCTTTATCCTTTCTTTCTCCTTTATCAACTCTTCGATCTCCTGTTCAGCAAGCTCCCTGATCTCTGAATCATCTTCCTTCAAAAGCAGCCTGTTATTTTCGATCTCTTTGTTAATCTTCTTCAATTCAGCGTAAAGTTCAACAATCCTCTTTAACCTTGAATGTTCCCGAAGGAGCTGCTGATACTCTTTTACATCCTTGATGAACTCATGATCTGAGAGTTTTTTCTCAAGTTGCCTGTATCTCTCCTCTATTTCTATTAGTCTATTTTCAAGGATTTCCATTTTCTCAATCCTGAGTCTTTATTTACAAAATAAAAAAAGGGATGCATCATGCATCCCCTTAAAGCACAACCCCTTCATCCTTCAAATCCGTGAAAACTCTTCCCTTACACCCGCAGGATCTCCACAACTCATCTCCCCTTCCTGACATCTACCGGAGATGCATGATGGCCCAGCATATTGAAATACTGAATATGCCTTCTCCCTTGCAACTCTGAGCATCTCCTTTGCAACCTGCCTGATCTCCCACTGCGCCCTTCTGCAACACCTAAGCTTGAAGAAATGAATGAGTTCTCTTGCGTTCATGGTAACGATGATCTTTGTCTCCGTTGCATTAGGAAGTATGTAGCGTGCATCCTCTATGGGACAACCCATCTGCACAAGTTCCACATATCTCTTTTTTATCAACTTCAATGTATTCATGTAAATCTTCATTGCCTTTCTGTCAGCTTCAATGCTCGGCGGGATAACAAACAGCGATTTCTCCATATTCACATATCTTTGACTCTGCTGGGAATACGATGCTATCCTGTGACGAACAAGCTGATGAGAGCAAGCCCTTGAGATCCCCTCGATTCCGAATGTGAATGATACATGTTCAAGCACCGAGAGATGACCCATCCTGATTATTTTCCTGATAAGCGCTCTTGCACCATCAATTGTAAGCTTATCCTTTAATCCATCGATATCACTCGATGAATAGCAAAGCCTTGCTGCAAGAGCAATAGTCATCTCAGGATCCGGTGTATGCTCAAGAAGGACTACCTTCAACGCTTCTCCACCTTCTTTCCTTCACCTTCATATTTCCTCATGAACTTCTCTATCCTTCCCTCAGTGTCAATTATCTTCTGTTTTCCGGTAAAGAGTGGGTGGCATTTTGAGCATATCTCTACCTTTATTTCCCTCTTTGTTGATCTTGTAATAAATGTATTACCGCATGCACAGCTTACCCTGGCAATACCATAGCTCGGATGGATCCCCTTTTTCATCACTTTTTCTCCCTTCTATAAGGCGTTATTTAAGGCTAACAGAAATTGCATTCTTTATCAATATTCAATGGAATTTGCTTAAATTGCAGCCCTACTTATTCATTGACTCAAGGAATTCCTTATTTGTCTTTGTCTGGGACATCTTATCGAGGAGAAACTCCATACTCTCAATAGGACTGAGCGCTGAGAGAACCTTTCTAAGGATCCATACCCTGTTAAGCTCATCCTTCTCTAAAAGCAGTTCTTCTTTTCTTGTCCCTGATTTTGTTATGTCGATGGCGGGGAATATTCTTCTGTCTGCAAGTCTCCTGTCGAGCACAATCTCAAGATTTCCTGTTCCTTTGAATTCCTCAAAAATCACCTCATCCATGCGGCTTCCCGTATCTATCAGTGCAGTTGCTATAATTGTAAGACTTCCACCTTCCTCTATGTTCCTTGCTGCGCCAAAAAATCTCTTTGGCTTCTGAAGGGCATTGGAATCAACACCTCCTGAAAGCACCTTTCCGCTGGGAGGTATTATGGCATTATTTGCCCTTGCCAGTCGGGTAATGCTGTCAAGAAGTATCACCACATCCCTTTTATGTTCAACAAGCCTCTTTGCCTTTTCGAGAACCATATCAGCCACCTGAATATGCCTCTGTGGCGGTTCATCAAAGGTTGAGCTTATAACCTCCCCTCTCACAGTCCTCTGCATATCTGTTACTTCTTCAGGTCTTTCGTCTATTAGAAGAACGATCAGGTATATTTCCGGATGATTCTTTGTAATAGCATTTGCAATATTTTGCAGAAGCATGGTTTTTCCTGCTCGTGGAGGTGAAACAATAAGACCCCTTTGACCCTTACCTATTGGACAGAGCAGGTCAAGCACCCTCGTAGAGAGATTCTTTGGATCCGTTTCAAGCTTTATCCTTTCCATGGGGTAGATAGGCGTGAGGTTATCGAAGAGGGTCTTCTCCCTTGCTACTTCAGGATCATCCATATTTATAGATTCAACCTTCAGGAGAGCAAAATACCGCTCCCCATCCTTGGGCGGTCTGATCAAACCAGCAACAGTATCTCCAGTTCTTAGATTGAATTTTCTGATCTGGGATGGGGAAACATAGATGTCATCAGGACCTGGAAGGTAGTTGTAATCGGGACTCCTTAAAAATCCAAACCCCCCATCCTGAATGATTTCAAGCACACCTTCTCCATAAATCATTCCGTTCTTTTCACTCTGGGCCTGAAGTACAGCAAATATGAGCTCCTGCTTTGTCAAATTTAAAACCCCATCCACATTAAGAGCCTTTGCTATGGAGACAAGCTCGTTTATTTTCTTCTCTTTAAGTTCTTTTAGATTAATCCTTTCAAGCTTTACTTCTGTCATAAATATCCCCTTCTCCCATATGGGTTTTTATTAATGATTGTGTGCTTCGAATAAATGTCAAATTGACAAAAATCTTCAACTGTTTTAATGAAGATAAACCTTTATGTGGATGGAGCTCCCACTATTTAATCTTAATAAATATATAATTCTTTCCCTTGATGTGAAATTAAAAAGATGTATTATTTATCCTCTTTACCGTTGTTTTTTCGAAAATTCCTTTTTTTGATAGAACTGATCTCTCTGAAAGGTTCTTCTGTTTATTTTAAATCCATTTTAAATCATAAAATATATTTGTGTCAATTATTTTCAATCCCCATTAGCTCATAACAACCACATTCCCCGTCTTCCTCTTTGCCTCATAAACCCTCTTCTCAACAAGATTTATAAGATCCTTTTCATTGTCTGCCTCACGGGGGAAGGAACCGATCCCTATACTTAATACAGGTGCGGGCTGTCTTCCTCCAAATGGGTTCTCGTCAAGCTGCCTGCAAACACCCTTCATCATAACACCCACCTCTTCGGCCTCCACATCTGGAAAGGCTATTATGAACTTATTACCATACCTTGCTGGTATATCAATCTCTCTGATATTCTCCCTTATTATCTTTGCTATTGTCTTTATAGCTATATCACCCTGGATATGCCCATATATGGAATTGTATTCCTTCAATCTCCCGATCGATCCTATAAGAAGGGTAAGGGTATTGCCTGTCCTCTCAGCCCTTTTTATTTCCCTGAAAAGCAACTCATGGAAAACCTTAAACGTATACATTCCCGTCAGGTCATCAAAACTTGAAATCTGGGCTATCCTGTCCTGGAGGGTTCTGTGATCGAGAACAAGTGCACAGAGGCGCGAGATATTAACAAAAAACTTCTGAATGGTAAGATCAGAAAGATTGAGAGCAGTTCCATCATAATAAAGGACACCAAGCTTCCTTTCACCGATTAAGACAGGAACAGCGAAAAGAACCTTATACGGGTATTCAAATCTAAAATCGTCTCTTTCGCATCTGGGATCGGGGTACCTTATCAAAAGGGGCTCATTAATATTTAATACCTCATCAACAATCCTGTGCGAGCCCTTGGTGTGCAGGGATTTTATATAGTCCCCGCTAAGCCCCCTCGAGCTCTTTACCCTTATCCTCCCACCATCCTCAATAAGGATAAGTCCGCACGTATTGCAGGAAAATTCCTCCCAGAATCTTTGAAGCGCAAACCCGATGATCTCCTCCGCTGTTTGCTTTGTACATGATTTCTCTATAATCTGTTGAATGATCAGATATTCTTTCTTTCCTTCCACATCGCCCTCCTTAGTCTCTATCCTTTTCTTAAAACAAAATTTAACTGAGGTAAAACTCCACTGCCATGGAATCTCCTCGAATTGAAAAGATCATTCCTGCATGATGAGCACAACCCAACATCATGTATATCCGTTATCCCATATCTTCTGAGTATTTCCATTGTGTATTTTGCTATGTTGAAAGTCCATTTATTGTTTTCCTTTTTAAAAGAAAGAGCCTTTTCAATTCCTTCCGGAAATTGTTCATAAACATCATCCCCCACCTCATAACAGCAACCTCTGATTGATGGCCCAAGATAGGCCTTAAAATCCTTCGCATCAATTTTCCATCTTTTAGAGGTAGATTCAATAACATTCTGAACGATTCCGCTCCTAAGTCCTCTCCACCCACAATGGATAATGCCAGTAACCCCATGTTGAGGATTTATAAGCACAACCGGCAGACAGTCTGCTGTAAATATACATAATGCAATACAGCTTCTGTCTGTTACAATGGCATCTGCATCCTTCTGATAAATACGATCATCACCTTTTCCATCAATAAAGCATATATTCTTTCCATGAACTTGATTCACATGAACTACGTTCAACTCCTTTAACCCTAAATACCTCCTCAGAGTATTGATAGAGTCACCCTTTTTTGTCCCGAACCCGATGAGGATCCCGAATTCGTCCTCAATCTCTGGAAATGTAATAAATGGCCCATTAAACTCCATGTGAAATCCTTTCCAGCTCCTCTATTATATAGGAGAAATCATCAGGTAGTGGCGCTTCAAATTCCATATATTTCTTATAAAGGGGATGGACAAATCCCAGATTTGCTGCATGAAGGAGATGCCTCTTCACGGGAATCAGCAGATTTCTAACCCTATCATCTTTTATATTCCTCACCATGCCTCCGCCATAGAGTAAATCTCCTATTAATGGATGTCTCATGTGGGAAAATTGAACCCTTATCTGATGCGTCCTTCCTGTTTCAGGAATAACCTCAAGAAGGGAGACACATCCATAATTCTTTATGACCCTGTAGGATAAAATTGCAAGCCTCGCTAACCCCCTGTAAGATAGAACATCCCTTATTACTGTCATCTTTTTCCTGTTCCTGAGGTCCCTCCCCATATAATTTTCTATCCTTCGCTCCTTCTCTTCCATGCTACCGAACACCAGTGCAATATACCTTTTATAAACGCGGTGTTCACGAAACTGGTTACTTAAGTCCTGATGTATATTATCCCTTTTAGCAATAACAAGGAGTCCTGATGTATCCTTATCAAGTCTGTGAACTATCCCAGGTCTCAGTGAACCACCAACACCTGAGAGATCCCTGCAATGATGCAGGATTGCATTAACAAGGGTTCTATCCCTGTTTCCAGCACCAGGATGCACAACAACGCCTGCATCCTTATTTATAACCAATATGAATTCATCTTCATATATTATCTTCAATGGGATGGGCTGAGGCTCAATATCTGTAGCTTGAGGCTCAGGGATGTTTATTTCGATTTTCTGACCTGTTTTGATCCTCGAGGATGCCTTACAGATCCTGCCCTCTAAAAGAACCCTTCCCTCCCCTATTAATTTTTTGATAAATGTTCTGCTTAAGCCCTTTAATTCTCCTGCAATAAAGGAATCAATCCTCTTTCCCGATGCCTCTTCAGGAACTTTTAAATAATAGTTCTCCACACTTAAAAATATATATTTCAACTACCATATACTGGATTTAATATTACCACACTGCTTTATCATCACATCCACAATGGCCTCTTCAAAGAAATTGGTTCCTTCCAGTATTTCCGGAGAAACCTGATTTACATAGAACCTCTTCCCCTCCTCAAGCTCCTCCTTCAGAATCTCAAAGAGGTTATCATTCATTATCCCCTCACGAACCTTTGCCTGATTATAAAGGGCAATATCCGAAACAATAGTCCTTGCCAATCTTCTTGCTGCTTCAGGGGTTGTTATCTGCCTCATAACCAGACCTCTCGGTTAATTTTAATCAATTTTAAGAATTTTTAATAATAAAACAAATCCCTTTCAGGAAAGATTTTGCATTATAGACCTTGCCCTTTCGATATCCCTGAGGATCTCCCCCTTCAGTTCATCCGCACTTCTGAATGAAACTATGTCCCTTAATCTTTCAATAAAGTATACCCTGAGTGTCTCACCGTATATATCATCATTGAAATCCATTATGTGCACCTCCATTGATCTTTCATCAACTCCAAATGTAGGCTTTGCTCCAAAACTGAGAACGCCTGGATGTAAAGTTCCTTTTATCTCAACCCTGACAGCATATACACCATCCTTTAGCAACATATCCCCCCTTACTTCACAGTTTGCAGTTGGAATCCCTATCCTTCTCCCGAGACCGCTTCCCTTTATAACCTTTGTCTTCACAAAGAAATCCCTTCCCAGAAGGCAGGATGCCTCCCTCACCCTTCCCGCCCTGAGCAAACTCCTTATAAGGCTACTGCTTACCATCTTCCCATTGAGGATAACAGGATCCACTAATTCAACCTCAAATTGATAAGCTGATGAAAGGGTTTTCAAAAGAGAGATATCACCCCTCGCCCTGAAGCCAAATCTAAAATTAGGTCCAACAAAAAGTTTTTTTACCCTCAATATACCACATAGTATATTCTTAACAAAATCTTCTGGCTCTGTTTTTGAAAATTCTGCACTAAAAAACTCACAAACCACATTGTCAAGACCAAAGTTCTCGAGGATTTCCATCTTCTCATCGAAGGGGGTGATGATAAAAAGTTCCTTCCCGGGGAAAAGGACCTTAACAGGATGAGGTTCAAATGTATAAAGAAGGGTCTGTATAGACATTCGATCCTTTTCTTTATTCATCAATTTTAGAATCTCCTGGTGTCCAAGGTGGATTCCGTCAAAATTTCCGATTGTAACAATGGTTTGACCGAACGCACCCATACAGCTTTTTGATCCCATGAATATCCTCATAATTAATTTCTACTGTAGGGACTTTATCCTTTCAAGATCTTCGTCCCTTCCCATGATAATTAGAATGTCGCTTTCTTTAATCCTGTATTCAGGGGAAGGGACAAGCTGTATCTCGTCTGGAACAAGTTGTCGTATGGCTATCAGTTGTATATTGTAACTCGTCCTTAATTTGAGTTGACTTATGGTCTTCCCTGCAAATGCCTTCGGCGCAGCAATCTCCCATATGCTGTAGCCGGGGGCAAGCGGAAGGTGATCGAAAATCCTCGGTGCATTGAGCATCTTAGCAACCCTCAATGCCATATCCCTCTCAGGAAATATAACCTCCGTTGCTCCGATCTTCTCAAGAATCTTTCCGTGATCCTCGGATGTTGCCTTAGCAACTATCTCCTTAACACCGATCTCTTTCAGATAAAGTGTAATAAGAATACTTGCTTCCATATCCATTCCCGTGCTAACAATAGCAACATCCACATCCTTTGCGCCCAGATCAAGAAGCAGATCTTTATCCGTTGCGTCTGCAAAAATAGCCTGGGTTGAGTATTTCTGGATTTCCTGAATTATTTCCTGATCCTTATCTATCGCAATAACCTCGTTTCCATATTCAAAGAGTGCCTTAGCCATATAGAATCCGAACTTCCCGAGACCAATAATAAGAAACCTTCTCATACCTCACCCTACCATAACCTTTTCTTCAGAAAACCTGTATCTCCTCCGTGAGTCCCGAACACCCGAGGCAAGAACGATTGTCAGTGGTCCTATCCTTCCTATATACATCAGAAAAATTATGAGGCTTTTCCCTGCCCAGGTCAACCCTGGAGTAATCCCCGTCGATAAACCAACAGTCCCGAAGGCAGAAAAACATTCGAAGAGTATCCTTACGAAATTTTCATTCCCTCCGCCCTCAACTATCATAACAATCGGGAATACAAGGTTTATCATTAGAAATGAGGCAAGGAATACGGTAAGAGCCTTTACAACACCCTCCTGGGAAACCGTCCTGTTGAAGGCAAAAACATCCCTTATACCTTTCAGATGGGCCCTTATGAGAAAAAGCAGAACACCGGCTGTTGTTGTTTTTATCCCTCCACCTGTGGATCCAGGTGATGCCCCGATAAACATCAGACACATAAGTACGAACAGTGCTGCATTTGTTAGCTTTGATATTGGAAGGGTATTAAAACCTGCGGTTCTTGCCGTAACGGATTGAAAAAAGGAACAGAGCAGCTTCTCACGAAATGTCATTCCGTTTAATATGTGTTTATCCTCGATAAAAAGGATCAAAAATGTTCCCACTACGATAAGCAATCCTGTTATAAAGAGTGTAATCTTCGTGTGAAGTGATAAAGGCTCGTTTATCTTTTGCATTATAACCTTATCCTTGATCTCATGGAGCACAAGGAAACCAATTCCGCCGATAATAATAAGTGATGCAATTACTATATTTACAAAATAGTTGTCACGAAAATTTTCGAGACTGTTAGGGAATATCGAAAAGCCCGCATTGCAGAATGCTGAAACAGCATGAAAAGCTGATAACCACAGGGCTTTTCTCATACCGAAGACTTTCCACCAGGAAAGATAAAGAAGTAAAAAGCCTGAAAACTCTATTGAAAATGTGAAGAGGATTATGGATTTAACGAGCCCGATGAGGTCCTTTCTCGGATAACCTGTGAATGTCTCCTGAATTATAACCCTCTCTTTAAAGGATATTCTTCTTCCCATAAACAGAAAGAAGGCAGTTGAAAATGTCATGATACCGAGACCACCGATCTGAATAAGTAAAAGAATAATAAACTGTCCAAAGGGGGTGAAATATGATCCCGTATCAACAACAACAAGACCTGTTACACATATTGCTGATGTTGCAGTGAACAGGGCATCGATGAGCTCAATCCTTCCCTTTACTGTTGACCATGGAAGCAAAAGGAGCAGTGTACCTATGATGATTGCCAATATGTAACTTACAATTATTATCCTGTGGGGTCTCACCCTCTTTCTCCTTAGCGCAGGATTTCGTCGAGAAAACTCCTTCCCCATTTACCCGGAGAAAGGGAGAAATCCTCACGAATTGTCTGGGCAATATCCGCAAAGGTCTCCCTTATCCCAAGGGAACCTGTTTTTGAAAAGGAAGGGCTATAAACAATAAGCGGGACATATTCCCTTGAGTGGTCTGTGCTGGGTGTTACAGGATCACAGCCATGGTCAGCAGTTATAAAAATAAGATCATCCCCTCTCAATCTCCCAAGCAACTCTGAAAGCATACTGTCCATATTTTCAAGCGCCCTTGCGTATCCAAAAGGGTCATTTCTGTGACCATAAAGCATATCGAAATCTATAAAATTTGCAAATATAAGTCCTTCTTCAACAATTTCCATGGCATACAGTAGTTTCTCCATCGTATCCCTGTTGTTTGTTGACTTCATCGATCGGGTGAGTCCCCTTCCTGCAAATATTTCACCTATCTTTCCAATGCCTATAACATCAAAGCCTGCTGCCTTAAGTTCATCGATAACGGTCTCCTCGGGGGGTGGCATTGAGAAATCTCTCCTTCCCTCTGTTCTATAGAAATTCCCTTTTTCCCCTCTGAAGGGGCGCGCAATTACCCTTGCAACCCTGTATCTGTTCAGTATATCCCTTGCCTTTCTGCATATCTCGTAGAGTTTCTCTGGTGGAACGACATCCTCATGGGCAGCAATTTGAAAAACACTATCTGCAGATGTATATAAAATGAGCTTTCCACTCTTTATATGTTCTTCACCTAGCAATTTAACTATCTCTGTTCCAGAAGCCGCAAAATTTCCTATTATATCATATCCAGTGATCTTCCTGAGTTGATCGATTATTTCCTCGGGAAATCCATTTGGAAAAAGTGCAAAAGGTTCCTTTGTAATAATACCTGCTATCTCCCAGTGACCGGTGGTAGTATCTTTACCTGATGATGCCTCTGACATCTTTCCATAAAAGGCCTCGGGATTTTCAACCTTCTTTATACCTGGCATCTCTTCTATCAGTCCAAGACCCATCCTTTCCAGACAGGGTATCTTTAAAGGACCTGCAACCATAGCCATGTTTTTTATCGTATTACTACCTTCATCCCCATAGTCCTTTGCATCAGGGAGTTCTCCAATACCAAGGCCATCCAGGACAACTATTATGCATCGCGGAAAAGGGGGGTGTTTCATATCTGGATTAATAAAATTATCAGGGATCTGATGAAAACTCAAGGATATTTAGATTATTTACAAATGGGTCTGACTGATTTAGATTTATTTTATTAGTAAAAACCTTAAGGAAGATCCTCATGAAGATTGTAAGCAAGCAGATCTCCTCAGAAATTATAACATTATTCCTGATAACCCTCCTTATATCATCAATGCCAGTGATAATCCAGAGACTGTTCAAAATGATGGATCTTGTTGTAAACAGGGGCATTTCGCTTTCGGAATTTGTAAAACTTATTATCCTGCTGCTTCCCTTTATCCTTTATCTTGTTATTCCATTCGCATTCCTTGTTGCAGTAACATTATGCTTCTCACGAATGCACCACGACAATGAGATAACTGTATTAAAGGCTGCAGGAATAGGTATTCATCAATTATTACAACCTGTTCTCACGATCGCTCTTATTGTTTCTTTATCTTCCATATTTCTTTCCATGTATCTTATTCCGCTGGCATCAGCATCTTTCAGGGGCGAGATCTCACAGATATTTCGAGCTGGAATAGGCGCCGGGATAATGGAAAAGGTATTCAATGATAATTTTCCCGGAATGACAATCTATGTAAATCAAGTTTCAGGAAATTCTCAATTCAGGGATATATTCATCTATGACAGAAGAGATCCTTCAAAAGCATATATAATAGTGGCGAGGGATGGTGAGCTCCGATATGATATGACCAGCAACAGGGTGGAGCTTATCCTCCATCATGGCAGCCTTCATCAGATGGAAAAGGCTGTGGAGACCTATCATAATGCAATCTTCAAAACCTATCATTTAACGATGGATCTTGAGGGACTTATAAGTGAGAAATTCATGAAGAGGAGAAAGATAGAGATGTCACCTTATGAGCTTATTCAGAAAATAGGGAAGGAAGACACCAGTGCTGAGGATACTTCATCATATATAATCGCCCTTTCATCCAAGGTATCGTATCCACTTTCATGCATTGTCTTTGCCATAATAGCAATCCCCCTTGGCGTTCAGGCGGGCAAAATTGGAAAATATTCAGGATTCATTTCAGGAATTGTAGTTTCTATAATCTACTATCTTTTATACACTGGATTCAATGGTGCTGCGGAGGGAGGGAAATTCTCCCCCTATATAGCACCCTTCATGGCTAACATCATATTAGCAGTTATAGGTGTATATATGCTTGTTAAGGTATCAACTGAATCACAGTTCTACCCCCTGTATCTCATAGAATTAACCACATCCTTTATAAGGGAGAAGGCAGGCTCTTTTATTGGAGATGATGAAGGATGAAGATACTTAGAAGATATGTGATAAATGATTTTATGAGATTCTTCGCACTGACCTCCTCTGCACTAATTTTTCTTTATCTTGCCGTTGATTTCTTTGAAAACTTCGATGAATTCATAAAGTCTCGGGCAGCAGCCGGTGTCATTGGAAAATATTATTTCTATAAAATACCACTTATATTTATCCAGATCTCCCCCTTTTCAGCGCTTCTGTCTGTTGTCCTCACACTCGGGCTGCTTGCAAGATCCAATGAAATAACCGCTATCAAGGCTGCCGGGATAAATCCCGCAAAACTCATAGCACCCCTTCTTTCGACTACCTTTTTCCTATGCATACTCAATTTCCTGATAAACGAGTCGGTTGTTCCTTTCACCTCAGAGAGGATGGAAACTATAAGGATTACAAAAATTGAAAAGAAACCTATAAAGGGAACATTTCAATCACATTCGCTATGGTATCTCGGGGAAAAATCCATATACCATATAAGACTGATCGACTTTGAAAGGAACATCCTGAAAGGGGTAACGATCTTCAAATTTGATGATAATTTTTCTCTTATTGAAAGGATTGATTCCAGCGAGACAGTGTGGAATGGAAAAGAATGGAAATTCACAAATGGTGTAATAAGAAAATTTACTGATAGCGAAATAAAAACCCTGTATTTTAAAGAGAAGAATATTCCTATTCCTGAAAATCCAGAGGATTTCAAGCTTACAAAGAAAAAACCTGATGAACTGAATTTTCTTGAAATGAAGGAATATATCCGGAGGCTGGAGAGGGAGGGCTACGACGTAAGGAGATTAAGGGTTGATCTTTATTCAAAGACATCCATACCCTTTTCAAGCTTTATCATGGCACTCCTTGGAATTACATTCTCCCTTGGGGTGAGAAAAAGGGGTGGTATTGCAAAGGCAGTATCCATGGCAGTATTGTTAAGCGTTTGTTATTTCACCATATTTTCATTCACAATATCACTTGGAAGGGCAGGTCTTCTACCACCTGCGCTCTCAAGCTGGCTTACAAATATTATCTTTGCTATCGGAGGGATTGTTTCCCTTAAATGGGTACAATACTAATACCTATGTACCCTTTTCCCATGATCTGAGATATATTTCCTGTTCCTCTGTTAAGGAATCGATCTTGATCTTCAATGATTTAAGTTTTAAATAGGCAACCTCCCTGTCTATCTCCGCAGGCACACGATACACCTTCCTGTCGAGTTTCTCCCCATACTTTATAAGATATTCTACAGACAGGGCTTGATTGGCAAAACTCATATCCATTACGGATGGCGGATGACCCTCTGCAACAGCAAGATTGACAAGTCTTCCTTCGGCAAGAAGATTTATCCTCCTTCCATCTTCAAGTGTATACTCATCCACAAAATCCCTTATCCTCCTCTTACCCCTTGAGATCTTTTCAAGGGCCCTTACATCAACCTCTACATTGAAATGACCCGCATTACAAACAATGGCTCCATCCTTCATTGCCATAAAGTGCTCTTCCCTTATGACATTGATATTACCTGTTGCGGTACAAAAAATATCACCAATCGCGCATGCATCCACCATCCTCATAACCCTGAACCCATCCATAATAGCCTCAAGGGCCCTGAGAGGTTCAACCTCTGTTACAATAACATCAGCACCCATCCCCCTTGCCCTTGTTGCAATACCTCTTCCACACCATCCATATCCAGCAACAACAAACACACTTCCAGCAAAAAGCCTGTTTGTTGCCCTTATAATTCCATCTATTGTGCTCTGTCCTGTTCCGTATCTGTTATCAAATAGATGTTTTGTATCAGCATCATTGACAGCAATAATTGGGTACTGCAGAACACCCTTTTCAGCCATACTTCTTAATCTTATTACACCTGTAGTTGTTTCCTCAGTTCCTCCGATTACCTCTTTTATAAGCTCCATTCTTTCAGAATGAAGGGTTGAAACCAGATCAGCCCCATCATCCATAGTAATATGGGGTTTTGAATCGAGGACCTGATTTATATGAGCGTAGTATGTTTCATTATCTTCACCCTTTATTGCAAAAACAGGCACTCCAACTTCCTTGACAAGATAAGCAGCAACATCATCCTGCGTGCTCAAGGGATTTGAGGCACAGAGAAATACCTGAGCTCCACCTGATACTAACACCCTGACAAGATTTGCTGTTTCAGTTGTCACATGCAGACAGGCCCCGATTCTTATACCATTCAACGGCCTTTCCCTCTTAAATCTCTCCTCTATTTTTGCAAGTACAGACATCTGTTCCCTTGCCCATTCAACCCTGCCTCTGCCCTTCTCATATAAGCCTTCGTCCTTTATATGATACTTCACAATCAACCCCTTTCTGAAAGACTTACTATTTAAGACCCGCAAGATCTCTCAGAACATCTACCATATCCGTTTTCTCCCATGTAAATTCAGGCTCATTCCTTCCAAAATGTCCATAAACAGCAGTTTTCCTGTAAATAGGCCTAAGGAGATCGAGTTTCTTTATTATACTGGCAGGCCTTAAATCAAAGGTTTCTTTGACTATTTTAGCTATATGATCTGATGGGATAATGCCTGTTCCAAATGTATTTACCATGATCGAAATAGGTTCAGCAACACCGATTGCATAAGAGACCTGAATCTCACACTTTGAAGCAAGACCAGCTGCAACAATGTTCTTTGCAATGTATCTGCACATATATGAACCACTTCTATCAACTTTTGATGGATCTTTACCAGAGAATGCACCTCCACCATGACTCCCCTGACCCCCATATGTATCAACTATTATCTTCCTCCCTGTAAGACCGCAATCCCCCTTCGGTCCACCTATAACGAACCTCCCTGTTGGATTTATGTAAAATTTTGTTTTCTCGTCCATAAGCTCCCTTGGGATTACCTTCTTTATTACCTCCTCAATCAATGCCTCCCTTACGGTTTCCTGTGAGACATCGGGTGTATGTTGGGATGAGAGGACAATTGCGTGAACCCTTACCGGGTTATCATTCTTGTATTGTATTGTCACCTGTGACTTACCATCAGGTTTTATGAATTTGAGTATCCCCTTTTTCCTGACCTCTGCAAGCCTCATGGTAAGCTTATGCGCAAAAATAATAGGCATGGGCATAAGCTCCGGTGTTTCTGTGCATGCATAACCAAACATAAGACCTTGATCGCCTGCTCCCTGCTCCTTTCCCTCTCTTTCATCAACACCTATCGCAATATCAGGGGACTGTTTGTCAATGGAAACAATAATAGCACAGTTCTGCCAATCAAACCCTATATAGGGATCATCGTATCCTATCTCTTTTATCGTTCTCCTTACAACTTCTGGAATATCAACAATAGCCTTTGTTGTAATTTCACCAGCTACCATAACAAGTCCTGTTGTTACAAGTGTTTCACAGGCAACCCTTGATCGAGGATCCTGACTTATCATTTCATCAAGAATGGCATCAGAGATCTGATCCGCAACTTTATCAGGATGTCCTTCAGTTACGGACTCAGAGGTAAAAAGAAATTCTGTCATTGCCATCTTAATCACCTCTGGAAAAATTTATTCAAATAAGTATATACAGGATCTACCAATTGTCAATGAATTTATCCCCTTCCCGGGAAGCTTAAATCCAATCCCTCTCAAGAATGCTTCCCATCTCATCCCACAATATTCTCTCCACCTCATTGGATGTTCTCTGTGATAGTATTCTCTGAACAAGTGCACTCAGTTGTGAATAATTAAGGCTTCTTATCATCCTTTTGCATCGTGGAATGGAAATAGAATTCATGGAAAGTTCATCTACGCCAAGAGCAACAAGCACAGGTATGCACATTGTTTCTGATGCCATCTCCCCACAAACACCAACTTTTATCCCTGCATCATGTCCATCATCTACAACCTTCTTTATCATCCTTAAGATCGCTGGATGCAGGGGATCATAAAGGTAGGAAACCTGCTCATTTACTCTGTCAATAGCAAGTGTATACTGAATAAGGTCATTTGTTCCTATACTAAAAAAATCAACTTCCCTGGCAAGGAACTCTGATATCATTACAGCAGAGGGCACCTCTATCATAATTCCTATTTTTAAATCTTGATCAAAGGGAACCCCACGGGATGAGAGTTCAATCTTCACAATTTGCAACTCCTTTTTTACCTCCATAACTTCATTATAGGAGGATATCAGGGGGAACAGTATGTGTAATTTCCCATATATACTTGCCCTGAGAAGGGCCCTCAGCTGTGTTCTGAAAAGGTCCCTTCTTTTCAAACAGAATCTTATTGCCCTCAAACCAAGGGCAGGATTTATCTCATCTGACACCTGAACAGGAGATACAAATTTATCACCTCCAAGATCCAATGTCCTTATTACAACAGGAAGTGGATTTAATTTTTCCAGAATACACCTGTATATCTCGAAATGTTCATCTTCACTTGGTAACTCTTTTCTCCCAACATATAGATATTCCGTCCTGTAAAGACCTATACCATTCGCACCATAATTATAAACGGATGGAATCTCCTCCATCATCTCTATATTTGCCATTATATCAAGACGCCTTCCATCCACTGTTTCAGCATTGTATTTCCTGTACTTTAAGAGCTCTTTTGTATATAAAAAGTATTTTCTCTGTTTTTTTCTGTATGAATCAACAACATCATCAGATGGATTTATAATAACATTTCCATTACTTCCATCTATAATTATCGTATCACCACTCTTTACAATCTCAGTGATTCTTTTTAAACCAACAACAGCAGGTATTCCAAGTGCCTTTGCCATTATTGCAGTATGTGATGTTTTTCCACCTATATCTGTCGCAAATCCCTTCACTTTTGAATGAACCATCTGGGCAGTATCAGATGGTGAGAGATCATGCGCTATAACAATAACATCTTCCTTTATGTCTGCTATACCTTCTTCTATTCTACCCATAAGATTTCTCAAAACCCTATCTTTTATATGCTCTATATCCATCCATCTTCCCCTGAGATATTCATCATCTATCCTTTCAAATATCTCCCTGAATTTATTAAGCGATTCCTGAAAGGCCCATTCCGCATTTATCCTCTCTGTATTTATCCTCTTCTCCGTCTCATCAAGAATTGCTACATCCTGAAGGATCATTATGTAGGAATCCAAAATGTAAGCCTGCTCTTTTATATCGGGATGGTAGAGGATTCTCTCCCTCACCTTCTCAAGTTGCTCTTTCGATGTCTCTATTGCCTTCCTGAATCTGCGGATCTCATCATCAATATATGGAGGAAGAATATTGTATCTCGGTATTCTGACCCTTGTTCTCTCAACAATATAGGCCTTTTCAATAGCTATACCGGGAGAAACCCCTGTTCCATGCATCTCTATATTCTTTCTTTGCTCCTGCATCTATTACTCGTAAAAATCGTTTTCTATCAGATTACTTATAGATTCAATTGCATCCAGGGCATCCTCCCCCTCTGCCCTGACGATAATCTTCATACCTTTACCGGCTGCAAGAGTCAAGAGACCCATTATACTCTTTCCATTCACCTCATAGTTGTTCCTCTTCACCGTTATCCTGCTTTTGAATTTGCTTGCCGTTTTAACAAAAAGTGCTGCTGCCCTCGCATGCAGACCAAGTTCGTTTTTTATAAAAAATGCTCTTTCAACGCATTGACTTTCCATAATAGAAGATTTACCAGGATCAGGAGTTATCCCTTCTTAGAAACTCACTTGCAATAAGAATATGCCTCTTTCCATAATCCTTTATTTCCTGAGCAAGTTTCTTGAGATTTGAATCACCTCTCATTGTATATACCTTGAGCAGCATGGGAAGGTTCACACCAGAAATAACCTCTATCTTATCATCTTGAAGGAAAGAAAGACTAAGGTTTGATGGTGTTCCGCCAAACATATCTGTAAAGATCAGAACCCCACCTCCCTTATCAACCTTCTTTATAGCAGCCTCTATGGATCTCCTGATAGCTTCACTATCGCTCAGATTATCCATATTTACTGCCTCAAAACCATCTGTATCACCAACAATACTCTTCAGACTTTTTAGAAATTCACTCGCAAGAGAACAGTGGGCAACAATTATTATCCCTATCATGGCAGGTCACCCCTCATTCCTTATCTATATCCCTGTGGATTACATTTATTTTAAATTTCTCTGGATTAATCAATCTTCCTACCTCATTTGCAATAACAACTGACCTGTGTTTTCCGCCGGTGCATCCAAAAGCAACGGTAATATAGGATTTACCTTCCTTCTCGTAAAGTGGGAGAAGAAAATCAAGAAGGTCCTTTATTTTTTTGATAAATGTGCATGTCTCGCTCCACCTCAATATATAATCAGCAACCCTTCGATCCTGACCGGATGCAGCCTTAAGTTCTTCAATAAAGTATGGATTGGGGAGGAATCTCACATCAAATACAAGATCCGCTTCCAGTGGTATTCCGTATTTGTACCCAAAAGAAACAATGTTTAATCTAATTATCTTCGATGGAGACCACTTAGAATAAAGGGATTGGATGAATGATTTTAGTTGATGCACATTTAGTGATGTTGTATCTATTATTCTATCAGCCTTTTCCCTGAGAGGTTTCATCATGATCCTTTCTTCCCGTATAGCACTCAGTGGTGACTCATGTCCTGAAAGAGGATGTGGTCTTCTTGTCTCACTGTACCTCTTAATAAGGTCCTCATCCGAGGCCTCAAGAAACAGGATCTCGGTTGGATATCCCTCCTTCTTTAATGACTCTATGGTTGCAGGTATCTCCTTAAGAAATTCCCTCTCCCTTATGTCAAGGAGAAGAGCAATTTTTGAGATCTCACAGTTTGATTGCATGCAGAGCTCAATGAATTTTTGAACAAGCATGGGTGGTAAATTGTCCACACAGTAAAAGCCTATATCCTCAAGTGCTTTAAGTGCCGTGCTCTTTCCCGAACCGGAAAGACCGGTTATGATTACTATGCGCGGGGTTATCATCTCTTCTTTTTTCTCTTTTTTATTTCCTCCCTGACTGCCTTTTCTATCTGTGCTGCTGAATCCTTTCCCATATTTACCAGTTTAAGATTCTTTGCAGCTATCTCAATTATCGTTGCCATATTCCTTCCCGATGTAACAGGGATCTTTAAATACGGGATCTTCCTATTACAGAGATCAAAATAACTTCTCTCCATTCCAAGCCTATCATATTCCTCCCCTTCTTTCCATCTTACAAGTTCAATTACAAGATCTATCTGTGTTTCATCCTTTATGGCATTTTTCCCGAACATCTCTCTTATGTTAATGATACCCAAACCCCTTATTTCAAGATAATTTTTAAGCATCCTATGACCCCTGCCCACAATCCTGACATCGTTTTTTCTATATATCTCCACCATATCATCGGCAATTAGCCTGTAACCCCTCATCACAAGATCAAGGGCACATTCACTCTTCCCTATGCCACTTTCACCCAGAATCAGCACACCAATACCCTGGATCTCTATCAATACTCCATGGATCGTTTTTAAAAGATATAAGTTCCTTTTCGCCACAGATTAATTTTTAACAGATAGGATCACGGGGGGCAAGTATAATATGGTCGTAGCAACATAAGGGAAGGATAGGAAGATAGATTAAAGCCTTTCATCCTCCTTTGAGATTATCTCGTATATTTCATCCTTCCCCTTTGCTTCCATAAGGCTTTTCCTGAAATTTGGATTTTTCAAAAGACGGGAAATCTTGGCAAGGGCCTTAAGATGCATCCCCATTGAGCTTTCCGGTGCAAGGAGCGTAAAGAACAGGTAAACAGGGTTCCCATCAACCGCATCAAATTCAACACCCTTTTTGCTCCTTCCAAAAGAGACTATTATCTCCTGGATATCTTTCACCTTCCCATGGGGTATTGCAACACCATCACCAATAGCCGTGCTCCCAAGCTCTTCCCTTTCAAGAAGTATATCAACTATCTTATTCAACTTAAGATCCTTGTTCTTTAAAACAACAGGCTTTATAAGCTCCTCGAGTATTTTCTCCTTTGATCCACCACTGAGGTCTTCAATAATTGCATCCCTGTCAAGATACTCAATTATTCTCATAAGATTAAGCCCTCTCAGAAAAGCTCAGGTTCTATAAGTTCATAGGTATTATCTCCAACCTTCCTCAGAAGATTAACCATATTACTGTTTGAGTTGGTAAAGATGATAAAGTCGTCCCCTTTTATGTTAAGATTCAAAACTGCCTCGTCTATGGACATGGGCTTGAGCTCGTATTTCCTCTGGAATATACGATATGGGATATTCTCTGCCTCCTCAGCTGGTTGTCCCGTAGATATCCCTTCCAGGGGAGCACCCTTTGGTTCCCTTATCTTCTCTTTGAATTTCTTAAGCTGCCTTTCAATCTTATCGATCACAGCATCTATGGATTTGAACATATCATCAGTCTGCTCCTGACTGCTCAGAGACATATTTCTCCCCTTTACAATCAATTCAGCAATATTCCTGTGCTTCTCCATGGAAAGCACAAGGAGTAGCTCTATGATATTCCTTGAATATCTCTTAATAATCCTGTTTAGCTTCCTCTCTGCGTAGTTCTTCATCGCCTCAGATGGTTCCATGTGGCGGAAGGTAATATTCAGTTGCATACAGCGCTCCTTACGCATATTTCAATGAATCTTTATATTATATTTTTATCTTTTTCCGTGTCAATAATGATTCAGGAATCATCAAGCCTGAGAAGGGAAGACCTTTTTCTCCTGGAGGATGAAGATATTCCCATCATCTCCCTGTATTTCGCGACAGTCCTCCTTGCAATCTCTATATGCTCCTTTTTTAATATATCTGCGATCTCTCTGTCACTTAAAGGCTTTGTCGGGTCTTCTGCATCCACTATCTCCTTTATCCTTTTCTTTACGAACTCCGGAGAAACCCCTTCACCATCCGATTTACTTACACCAGATGTAAAGAAAAACTTCAGTTCAAAGATACCTCTTGGTGTGGCTATATATTTATTTGCCGTTGCTCTGCTTACGGTTGATTCATGCATATTTATATCATCAGCAACGTCCTTCAAAATAAGTGGCTTCATATACTCAATACCTTTGTCAAGGAAATCCCTCTGAAATTTCACTATGCTTTTTACAACCTTATAGAGCGTTCTCTGCCTCTGATGTATGCTTTTTATGAGCCAGAGGGCATTCTTCACCTTCTCCTGAATATATTCCTTAAGGGGGCCCTTCAGGTTCTCCGATCTTGAAAGAATCTGTTTGTAAAAGGGGCTTATACGCAATTTGGGAAGACCGTCATCATTAAGCACAACAACATATTCATCATCCATTTTGTATACATAGGCATCAGGAACAATATATGTTGCATTCTCTGAAGAATAAGTCATCCCTGGTTTTGGTTCAAGCTCCGAGATTGCCTTAACCGCATTGGCAACTTCACTAATTGATATACCAAGCACCTTTGAAAGCATCTTATAATCCTTCTCCCTCAAAAGATCAAGGTGATCAGAGACGATCTTTTCCATAATGCTTCCCTTCCATCCTCTTGCCTCAATCTGCCTCAAGAGACACTCCCTGAGATCCCTTGCAGCAATACCAGGGGGATCAAACTGCTGGATCTTCATCAATACCTCTTCCACTAATTCTTTCCCCTTTCCGCTCATCTCCGCAATCTCATCAACTGTCGCCCGCAGATAGCCATTTTCATCCAGTGAACCTATGATAAATACACCGATCCTCTTTTCCTCCTCACTCATCTTTGATAGGCGGAGCTGTTCAAGAAGATGCTCTGTAAGGGATGGACTCTTTGAAATAACATTCTCGATCGGGGGTCTCTCAACTACCTCATAAAACCCCATCTCCTCATTGGGGGCGTCCTGAAAAAGTCTCTCAATGTAGGACTCCCAATCGGTCTCCATCCCTCCATCGCCAGAAGACCCACTTTCAGCACCTTCAATATGTTCAGCTTCTACCTCTTCCCTCTCCTCATTCTCCACACCCTCCTCCAGGACAGGATTTTCCTCCATCTCCTGCTTTATAAGTTCTACAAGCTCCATCCGTGAGAGCTGAAGGAGCTTGATCGCCTGCTGAAGCTGGGGTGTCATTATGAGTTGCTGCTGCAATTTCATTGTCTGTTTAATATCAATTGCCATATCCCTTCTGCCTCAATTTAAAGGGTAAAATTTTTACCGAGATATACCTCCCTTGCTATCTCACTCTTTACAATCTCATCAGGGGATCCTTCCTTTATAACCCTTCCATTGTTAATGATATACGCACGGTCGCATATCTGTAGTGTTTCCCTTACATTGTGATCCGATATAACAACCCCAATCCCCTTCTCCTTTAACTTCTTTACTATCCCCTGAATATCACTTACAGCTATAGGATCTATACCCGCAAATGGTTCATCAAGAAGGATGAATTTAGGGGATGTAACAAGTGCCCTTGTAATTTCTGTTCTTCTCCTTTCACCACCTGAAAGTTGAAAACCCTTCTGTTTTGATAGATGCGTTAGATTCAACTCCTCCAGTAACTCCTTGAGCCTTTGATTCATCTCCTCTCTGTTTATCTTCATGGTTTCAAGGATGGCAAGGATATTTTCTTCCACCGTGAGCTTTCGGAAGATAGATGGTTCCTGTGGAAGATAACATATCCCCTTTCTTGCCCTTTTGTACATAGGATATTCCGTTATATCTTCATCATCAATGTATACCCTCCCCCTATCCGGTTTTAAAAGACCAACAATCATATAAAACGTTGTGGTTTTACCAGCCCCATTGGGACCAAGTAGCCCGACAACCTCTGATCTCCCAATCTTTATAGAAACATCATTAACAACCTTTCTCCCTTTGTATATCTTCGTTAATGATTCTGTTAAAAGATACATTATCTCCCTTTCTCCGCTGGATATATCGTTGCCTTCACCCTCTGACCCTTTTTTCCTTCAACAATACTCTTGTCCTCATCGATATAATAAAGTACCCTTTCACCGGATATTATATTTTTCCCCTGCCAAACCCTCGCATTTCCAACAAGGAGAATGGTTCTTTCCGTATTATTGAAAAATGCCTCCTCGCTCGATGCAATCTTATCACCCTGTACAAGCCTTACATTGCCCTTTGCAAGGATCTCCTTAATCCTATTCCCATTTTCATTATATACTGCAGTAACATTTTCGGAATATATATAAAGATCCCCCTGCTGAACAATAACATTGCCTATAAATGAAATCGTATCCTTCTTTCTGTCTGCCTCCATTCTATCGGATATGATATGGATGGGTTGATTTTCTGAGACAATTTTTTTTTCGATAGGTGTCTCATTTGGGATGGAATTTACAGGAATAAGGATCATCAAAATCATTAATAAAAGAACAAGGGAAAATTTCATCTCTTCTCTCCTTCAGGATGTATAACCGCCTTTACCCCATTTTCAAGGAACAACTTTTCCTCTTCAAGATCAAGTATCATCTTTCCGCCTTCACCTTTTACATCCCTTCCTGAAAAGGATATCTTTCCTGCTGATGCAATTTTCCTTTCCTTCTCACTGTATATAATTGCATCCGTATCCATTGAATATCCATCGTTTGTCCTTACTCTGACCGCTCCCTTGAGCTCTATATCCCTTTTTGATATATCATATAAACCTCTCTCCCCCTTTATTACGAAATCCCTTCCCTCCCTTGAGTAGAGGTTTAATGTTACGTCCTCAAATACAGCTACCCCCCTCTCTTTGAAATAGTTTGCAACAGCAGCCTTCAGTTCCCACTCCTTCCTGCCTTCTTTTATCTCGACATAGTTAATCCCCTCAATTCGAAAATCCGGTTTTTCAGTAACCATCGCCCCTTTTCTGGGCTCTCCCGCCATCTCCTTAAATCCCTCCCTCTTCCCCAGCATTGTATATGCTGTGATTCCTGCTAATAACAAGACAGAGGTCATCAGCAGATGCCTTCTACCAATCCTCATTATACCACCCATGCCAGCTGCCTAAATAAGATATTTTTTGACCACATCCTCCCACCTGCCCTGAGCCTTGAGAATAAACTCTATTACCTCCCTCACAGCACCCCTTCCACCTTTTCTTTCGGTTATGTAGTGGGCAAATGCCTTTACTTCCTCCACGCTATCCCTTACTGCAACAGCGAAACCAACCCTCTTCATTACAGGTATATCTGTAAGATCGTCTCCAATAAATGCAACTTTCTCCGCATCGATCCCCTTTTCTCTGATGATTCTTTCAAGAAGTTCTGATTTGTTGTGTATCCCCTGATAAACATCCTTAATTCCAAGTTCCATTGCCCTTGATGTTACAACATTGGATTCACGACCAGTTATTATGATCACATCAAGTCCTGCCCTCATGAATAACTTAATCCCGTGTCCATCCTTTACATCAAAAAATTTTGACTCCACACCTTTGCTATCAATTATTATCCTTCCATCGGTCATAACGCCATCAACATCAAGAACAAGAAGTCTTACCTTCCTTGCCCTTGATTCTAATTCAATACCCCCTTTATCCATCATACAACACCCGATCTCAGAATATCATGAAGATGCAATATACCGATGGGTTTTTTATCCCCCTCCTTTTCAAATACGAAAAGCGCTGTTATCTTAAAATATTCCATCCTGTTCAGTGCCTTTGTAACGAGGGCGTCCTTCTCTATTCCCTTCGGATTCCTTGTCATAACCTCAGATGCCTTCCTGTACCAGAGATCATCGCTCTTCTCAAGGGCCCTTCTCAAATCACCATCTGTTATGCATCCAACAAGATTCCCTTCATCATCAACAACACCGGTAATACCAAAACCTTTTGATGTTATCTCAAATATCGCCTCCTTCATTATGGTCTCAGCCCTGACAAGCGGGATCCTGTCTGACCCATGCATTATATCCTCGACCCTCAGTAGAAGTCTTTTTCCTATAGCCCCTGCAGGATGGATCAGTGCAAAATCCTCCTCTTTAAAACCCCTCATCTCAAGCAGTGCAATTGCCAGTGCATCACCAAGTGCAAGTGATGCCGTTGTTGATGCAGTTGGTGCAAGCCCCATAGGACATGCCTCTTCCTTAACACCCGCATCAATTACCACATCAGCAGCCTTTCCCAGTGTTGAGTTGGGGTTTCCCGTTATGGCTATAAGTTTATTACCCATCCTCCTGATAATGGGCAGGATCTTCATAACCTCATCCGTCTCGCCACTGTTTGATATGGCAATCACAAGATCCTCTTTTGATATCATTCCGAGATCACCGTGGACACCTTCCGCGGGATGAAGGAAGAATGCGGGAGTTCCTGTGCTTGCAAGGGTTGACGCAATCTTCTTACCTACAATTCCCGACTTCCCCATGCCTGTAATAACAATCCTGCCTCTGCATTTAAAAAGAAGCTCAACAGCCTTTGCAAAGTTGCTGTTGAGCTTACTGCAGACACTCTCAATCCCCTCTATCTCGATCCTCAACACTTTCTTTGCTATCTCCAGTATCCTCTGTTCATCCATCCCTTTCGCCTCTCTTAACAATAGAGTCAATCTTTATAATAACCTCAAGCAGCTCTGGAAGCAGATGAAGAGGAAGGGAGTTCGGCCCATCAGAAAGCGCCCTTCCAGGATCCTCATGAACTTCAACAAATAATCCATCAACCCCAGCAGCAACAGCAGCTCTTGCAAGATAAGGAACCATTCCACTCTCTCCTCCGGATGATGAACCCAATCCACCAGGCCTCTGTGCACTATGGGTTGCATCGTATATAACGGGATAGCCGAAGGATCTCATTAAAGGCAACGCCCTTATATCCGTAACTAAATTATTATATCCGAAGCAGTAACCCCTTTCTGTAATCATTATTGATTCATTACCTGTCGAAATTGCCTTTTCGATTATATGGATAACATCATGAGGTGCGATAAACTGCCCTTTCTTAATATTAATGGGTTTACCTGTTCTTGCTACCTCAACTATAAGATCCGTCTGTCTGCAGAGGAATGCCGGTATCTGAAGCACATCAAGTACTTCTGATGCAGGTTCAATCTCCTCAAACCTGTGTACATCCGAAAGTACCGGAATTTCAAGGCTGGCTTTGATCCCCTTCAAGATCTCAAGCCCCCTTTTCAGACCCGGTCCCCTGAATGACTTTATGGATGTCCTGTTTGCCTTGTCATAGGATGCCTTAAAGATAATAGGGATCCCAAGTTGCCCCGTTATCGTTTTTAGTGAGCGTGCTATCCTTGTTGTTGTATCTTCATCCTCAATGACACATGGACCTGCAATGAGGATAATGGGTTTTCCATAACCTATACTGATCCCCGATACATCTACAACCCTTTTCCTTTTTGGAGGCATCATTCCCTTTTCCAAATAATCAGCTCCTTGAGCTCTTGTATTTCAGAGATGCCTTTATAAATTCAATGAAAAGCGGGTGTGGCTCCATAGGTTTTGATTTAAATTCTGGATGGAACTGACATCCAATGAACCAGGGGTGATCTCTGAGCTCAATAATCTCAACCAATTTTGAATCAGGACTGAGTCCACTCATAACCATCCCTTTCTGCTCCAAGATATCCCTGAATAAGTTATTTACCTCATACCTGTGGCGGTGCCTTTCGCTTATCTCCCTCCTCCCATAAATTCTGCTTGCAAGGGACCCCTCCGCAAGGATCGATGGATAGGAACCCAGTCTCATTGACCCGCCCTTTTGTTTTACACTCTTCTGGTCCTCCATGAGATCTATAACAGGATAGGGTGTGTTCTCATCAAATTCCCTGCTATTAGCCTCCTTGTAGCCAACTACATTCCTCGCAAACTCAACAACGGCAAGTTGCATTCCCAGACATATACCAAGGTATGGTATCTTCATCTTCCTCGCATATGTAATTGTCTTTATCTTTCCCTCAATCCCCCTGCTTCCAAATCCGCCTGGAACAAGGATTCCATCCACATCCCACAGGAATTCGTCTGGCTCCCTTTTTTCAATCTCTTCTGAATCAACATACCTTATGTTAACCCTGCAGTCATTTGCAAGACCACCATGGATAAGTGCTTCATGAAGGCTTTTGTATGAATCCTTAAGGTGAACATACTTTCCAACCAGTGCTATTGTGCATTCAGTTTTTGGATAATAATATTTGTGTACAATCTTTTTCCACTCATCAAGAACAGGTGATCTGGTCCATATATTGAGCATCTCTACCACTCTTTCATCCAGATTCTCCTGATGAAAAACAAGCGGAATCTCATATATGCATTCCACATCCTTTGCAGTTATAACAGATTCTGGCTCCACATTACAGAAAAGTGCTATCTTTTCTTTAACATCCTTACTGAGAAATCTGTCTGTCCTGCAGAGTATAATATCAGGTTGAATACCTATCTGTCTTAACTCTTTGACGCTGTGCTGTGTCGGCTTTGTTTTGAGCTCTCCCGCACTTTTAAGGTATGGAACGAGGGTCAGATGTATATAAAGTGTGTTTTCCTTTCCCATATCAGCCCTGAACTGCCTGATTGCTTCAAGAAATGGGAGACTCTCAATATCACCAACTGTTCCCCCAATCTCAACTATTGCAAGATCAACCGATTCAGCAACCTGTTTAATCCTGTTTTTTATCTCATCTGTTATATGAGGTATTACCTGAACTGTAACACCGAGATAATCACCTCTTCTTTCTTTACTTATAACTGCATCGTAGATCTGTCCTGTTGTTACATTGTTCTTCCTTCCAAGCTTTGCATGGGTGAATCGCTCATAATGACCAAGGTCAAGGTCTGTTTCTGTTCCATCATCTGTAACATAAACTTCACCATGCTGGTAGGGGTTCATGGTGCCAGGATCAACATTTATGTAAGGATCAAGCTTCTGCAGTGTTATGGTAAGCCCCCTGCTTTCTAAAAGGGCACCTATGGATGCAGCCGCAACACCCTTACCAAGGGAGGAAACAACCCCTCCTGTTATGAAAATGAACTTTTTCTTCAAAGTCCTCCCATCCTTTCTCTAATTATGGATCTGACCTTCTCAAGATCCTCAGGTGTATCAATTCCAGATGTCTCACATTCCGTCTCCATTACCTTTATCCTGTATCCGTTCTCAAGCGCCCTCAGTTGCTCCAGTTTCTCGATCCTCTCAAGAGGGGATTCCATGAGATCCTTCCATTTTAAAAGAAAATCCCTTCTGTAACCATATATTCCGATATGCTTGAACCAGACCCTCCTGTATGAATTGAATTGATCCGAGAGACTGCTCAATCCATTGCGAAGATAAGGGATCGGCGACCTTGAAAAATAGAGTGCGTATCCGTGGCAGTCGGTAACCACTTTAACTGTATTGGGATCTATCAATTCGGAATAATCACTGAGCCCTGTTTTTAATGTTGTTATCGAAAAGTCCGCGGAATATTTAAACGGATTTATAACTTGATCCACCATCTGAGGCTCTATCAAAGGTTCATCGCCCTGAACATTAATAAATATCTCATAGTCAATCCTCTCCGCAACCTCCGCAATCCTCTCAGTCCCTGATCTATGGTAGGGAGACGTCATAATAGCCTTGCCTCCAAATCCTTCAACCACCTTTTTAACCCTCTCATCATCAGTGGCAACAATGACAGCCTCTATATTCTTGCATCTGGACGCACCTTCATAAACCCACTGTATTACGGGTTTGCCTTCGAGATCTGCGATGACTTTCCCGGGAAATCTCTCTGATGCAAATCTTGCAGGTATCACTACTATAGCCCTCATGAACCATCCTTCCCGGGACTAAAGAGCAGAGGTAATGATCTTTAAATCACTTCTTTTATACAAAAGGGAAGATAAGGTGTCAAGGCAAAGGGCTAATGAGAAGTTCATGGAAAGAGGGGGGGTGTAGTAAGGGCTGTTCTTTCTGGAAGCCCCAGCATAATATTCATGCATTGAACAGCCTGCCCCGATGCACCCTTTCCAAGATTATCAATTGCAGAAATTATTATCAGCCTGTTTGAGTGCTCTTCGGCAAAAATGGAGATGTCGCAGTAGTTGGAACCTTTTATGTGCTGAGTGGCTGGCATAGTTCCTGATGGAAGGATCCTAATAAAAGGTGAATCTGCGTAAAATCCTTTGTAGAGGGCTTCTAACTCATCGGCAGAAAACTTCTTTTTTAATCTGCAGTAGATAGTGCAAATAATCCCCCTGCTCATAGGAATAAGATGGGGACAGAAAAGAACCTTTATATCTCTCTCGGCGATATGGCTTAAGACCTCCTCCATCTCAGGCATATGTCTGTGCGATCCAACCTTGTAAGGTCTCATACCATCGTTTACCTCAGCATAAAGCATCTCGAGGGTCACCGCCCTCCCCCCACCTGTTACACCGGATTTAGCATCAATTATAATATCATCAGGGAATATAAGATCATTCTTGACAGCAGGGGCAAGGGCAAGGATAGAACCCGTGGGATAACATCCAGGGATGCTTACAAGGATTGCGTCCTTTATCTTATCCCTGAAAATTTCAGGAAGGCCATAAACAGCAATATTGAGAAGTTCAGGTGATGTATGCTTCTTATACCACTTCTCGTAAAGAGCCACATCCTTAAATCTATAATCTGCACTTAGATCGATAACCCTAATGCCCTTTTTAATAATGGATGGGACAAATTCCATTGAATGACCGTGGGGAAGGCAGGAGTAAATGATATCAAATTCCTTGTTCAGAAATTCCTCTGAAAGCTTCTCACAAAAAAGCTCTACATCCCCGCGCAATGAGGGAACTACTTCAGAAAGAATCCTGCCAGCGAACTGTTGTGATGTTACACCTGAAATCTCAATAAATGGGTGGACGGTTAGGATTCTTATAAGCTCTATACCTGTATATCCTGTTGAACCAAGAATTCCAACCCTGTATTTCTCTTTCCTGCACTCTTGCATCTAATGGTAGATTTATCTCTTAGAATACTGGAATCTTTTCCTTGCACCCGGCCTTCCGTATTTCTTCCTTTCCTTCTCCCTGGCATCACGTGTAAGAAGACCGTGCTTTTTCAAGGGGGCCTTGTACTCCTCATTTATTTGAATAAGTGCCCTTGCAATACCATATCTTAGTGCGTCAGCCTGGGCTGATATGCCACCGCCCCTTGCATTTGCATAAATATCGAATTTCCCGCTACAGCCTGCTATTTCAAGAGGCTCCTTTATCGAGATCCTCAATGTCTCCCGGGGAAAGTATTCCTCAAAGGGCCTGTCATTTACAATTATCTTGCCCGTCCCTTCCCTCATCCAGATCCTTGCAACTGCAGTTTTTCTCTTTCCTACACCAGAGTAATTCTTTATTGCCATATTACCTCCACTGATCGATTAGTGAAATTTTGATACATCAAGAGGCTCAGGATTCTGTGCCCTGTGGGGGTGATCAGGACCCCTGTAAACCTTGAGCTTCTTTATCATCTTCCTTCCAAGTCTACCCTTCGGGATCATCCCCCAGACTGCCTCCTCAATCATCTTCTCGGGCTTTTCAGCAAGCATCTTCTTTGCACTTATCATTTTAAGACCACCAGGATAACCGCTGTGGTAGTAATAGATTTTGTCCTCGAGCTTCTCACCTGTAAGCTTGACCTTCTCTGCATTTATGACCACTACAAAATCTCCTGTATCAACATGGGGTGTAAAGATGGGCTTGTGCTTCCCTCTTATGATCCTTGCTATGACCGATGCGAGTCTTCCCAGGACCTGCCCTTCTGCATCAATAAGGTACCATTTCCTCTCCACATCCTCCTTCCTTGCCATATAGCTCTTCATTGGATTCATCCTCGCTCCTATTAAAGTTTAATCATTATAATTTATTCTATTTTTCAAAAAAGTCAACCCTTCCCCTCTTGCGGGGAGAAGATTTAATACTTCACCTCCTTTAGAAACAGACCTCTTGCTGGGGCTGTTGGTCCTGCAAGACGTCTTTCCTTTTTCCTCAGAAGAAGGGAGAATCGATCAATATCCATCCTCCCCCTTCCAACTTCAACAAGGGTACCCACGATAACCCTTACCATCTGCTTTAAAAAACCATCAGCCTCTATCTCAAAAAGGAGAAATCCGCTTTTTTTCTGTATGAGTTCAGCCCTGTATATTGTTCTAACAGTGGATAAACTGCTTCTACCAGTATTTGTAAATGAGGAGAAATCATGCGTTCCTCTCAGAAGATCCGATGCCTTCTTCATCAGATCAATGTCCAGGCTCCACCTTACCCACCAGGAATACCTTCTCCATATCGGGGATGGAAAATCACGATGGAGTATAACGTATAAGTAAACCTTTCTCTTTGCATCCTTCCTTGCATGAAATTCAGGAGGAACCTCCTCAGCAGCAGCAATTACAATATCTTCAGGAAGATGTGCATTTATCGCTCTTTTTAATTCATGGGGTGTCAATGCCGATTTTGTGTAGAAGTTTGCTACCTGTGCTATTGCATGAACACCTGCATCCGTCCTTCCAGCCCCGTGAATGTGGATATCTTCCCCTGTTATTTTCCTTATCGCATCTTCTAGAACCCCTTGAATTGTGGGAAGGTTTCTCTGCCTCTGCCATCCTGCATAATCCGTTCCATCATACTGGATAAGGAGCCTGATATTTTTCAGTCCCTTTTCCCTCACAGATAATTTTCGATCAGTATCTCTGCAATCTGAACTGCATTTGTTGCTGCACCTTTTCTCAGATTGTCAGCAACAATCCAGAGATTTATCCCGTTTGCAATGGAAAAGTCCTCCCTTATCCTTCCCACATATGTGAGGTCCTGACCTGCAACGGTTATATTCATCGGATACTCATTCCTCTTAGGATCATCAACAACCTTAACACCGGGCGCCTTTGAGAGTATCTCCCTTACTTCTCCAGGGGTAAGCTTCCTCTCTGTCTCTATATTCACAGATTCACAGTGACAGTAAAATGTTGGTATCCTCACTGTTGTTGCTGTAACATTTATACTTTCGTCCTCCATGATCTTCTTTGTTTCCAGTATCATCTTCATCTCTTCCTTCGTATATCCATTGTCCAAGAAAACGTCTATGTGTGGAATGCAGTTGAATGCAATCTGATGGGGAAATACCTCAATATTTATATCCTTCCCATTAATCAGAGATACTGTTTGCTGAAAGAGTTCATCCATAGCCTCCTTCCCAGCGCCAGATGTGGACTGATATGTGGAAACAACAACCCTCCTTATCCTCGCAACATCGTGTATAGGCTTTAGCACCACAACCATCTGTATTGTTGAGCAATTGGGATTTGCTATTATCCCCTTTTTTGTATAATGGGCTATCGCATGCGGATTAACCTCAGGAACAACAAGGGGAACATCAGGATCCATGCGGAAGTAGGATGTGTTGTCTATAACAACAGCACCTCTTGCTGCAGCCTCAGGTGCAAATCGTGCACTTACAGATCCACCAGCTGAAAAAAGTGCTATATCCACACCGTTGAAGGCATCTTCTCTTAAGAGCTCAACCCTTACCTCACTCCCCATAAACTCAACCCTTGACCCTTCAGACCTTTCCGATGCAAGGGGAACGATCCTGTTTACGGGAAAGTTTCTCTCTTCAAGAACCTTCAGCATCTCCTTTCCAACAGCACCTGTTGCCCCAACAACAGCAACATTGTATTTCTTCTTTTTACCCATTTGTTAACAGCCCTCCTTCCTATTCTTTAATCTAAAGAAGCAATCCTCTCTATCTCCTCCCTTATGACCCTTCCCATCTGCCTCGTTCCAACAAGGATGCACCCATCCTCCCATATATCCTTTGTCCTGTATCCCTTCTCAAGTACCCTTTCAACTGCACTCTCTATCAAACGGGCATATGCTGGAAGACCCATGGAATATTCAAGGAGCATGGCTGCAGAAAGTATCGTTCCTATGGGATTTGCAATATCCATACCCGCGATATCGGGTGCACTTCCATGAACAGGCTCATAAAGGGATGTCCTTCCACCAAGGCTTGCTGAAGGAAGCATACCTATGGAGCCTGTCAGCATGGCTGCCTCATCACTTAAGATATCACCAAAGAGGTTTGTTGTAAGTATAATATCAAATCTACGGGGATTTCTAATGAGCTGCATGGCGCAGTTGTCCACATACATATGATCAAGCTCGATATCTGGATAGTCCCTGTGGACCTCTGAGACTGTTCTCCTCCAGAGCTCTGTTGATTCAAGCACATTTGCCTTGTCAACCGATGTAACTTTCTTCCTCCTCCCCCTTGCAATCTTGAAGGCAACCTCTGCAATCCTCCTTATCTCCTCAGTTGTATATACCATTGTGTTTACACCCTTTTTTGATCCATCAGGCATTGGAAATACCCCTCTTGGCTCTCCAAAATACACATCCCCTGTAAGTTCCCTGACAACGATTATATCTGTTCCCTCTATGACATCCTTCCTTAAGGTTGATGCATTTACAAGGGGGGTGAATAGCTTTGCAGGTCTTAGATTTGCGAAAAGACCCAGTCCCTTTCTCAATCCCAGAAGAGCCCTTTCAGGTCTTATGGAAAAATCGAGGTTATCCCATTTCGGACCACCAACAGCACCCAGCAACACTGCATCACTCTTCTTAACAATCTCCATTGTCTCATCTGGAAGGGGCTTTCCTGTTCTGTCAATGGCATCCCCACCAACTGCACCTTCGATAAACTCAACATCTTTTTTACAGATTCTAAAGATAAGCCTTAGAACCTCAACTGCCTCACGGGTAACCTCAGGGCCAATACCATCTCCACCAAGCACCGCAATTCTGAACATGCCTCTACCCCATCTTTTTCTTAATATATGCCATGAGACCATCAGCCTCAAGGAGCTCAAGCATGAATGATGGGATTGGCTTGATGGAAAATGCCATTCCCTTTGTTATATTTACTATCTTTCCTCCTGGAAGGTCAACCTCAACAAGATCACCTGTCTCTATATTATCGGGTGCCTCTTTTGATTCCAGAAGGGGGAGGCCAAGGTTAAAGGCATTCCTGTAAAAGATCCTTGCAAAGCTCTTTGCAATGATGCAGGAAATACCGCAGGCCTTTATAGAAACAGGGGCATGCTCCCTCGATGATCCACATCCAAAATTCTCACCTGCAACAATTATATCCCCGCTTGAAACCTTCTTCGGGAAATCAGGATCGATCCCCTCCATGCAGTGAATAGCAAGTTCAGATGGATCCGTGGTATTGAGGTATCGGGCAGGTATAATAATGTCCGTGTCTATATTGTCTCCAAAGGTGTGTGCCCTTCCTTTTAAAAACATTGTTATCCCCCTTATAGACCAAGCTCCTCAGGACTCCCGATCCTCCCCAGTATACTTGAGGCTGCAGCAATTGCAGGATTTGAAAGGTAAACTTCACTTCCAGGATCACCCATCCTTCCTATGAAGTTCCTGTTCGTTGTTGCAATTGCCCTCTCCCCCTTGGCAAGAACACCCATATGTCCTCCAAGGCATGGCCCGCATGTTGGGGGGCCGATCACAGCACCTGCCTGAAGGAATATGTCTATAAGCCCCTCCTGGAGTGCCTGATTATAAATTTCCGGTGTCGATGGGATTATAATAAGGCGGAGATATGGTGCTTTTCTGCGCCCTTTGAGGATCTCAGCAGCAATTCTCAGATCCTCAATCCATCCATTGGTGCATGACCCTATAAATACTTGATCTATAGGGATATTTCCTACTTCAGAAATACCCTTTACATTTGATGGAAGATGGGGAAACGCAACCTGAGGCTCGATCCTTGATACATCATATTCCTTAATCTCGCAGTAGTTTGCATCGGTATCACTCTGATAGCACTTAAAGGGTCTCCTTGCCCTTCCCTTTACATATTGCAAGGTCTCCTCATCCGGTGCAAATATTCCGTTCTTTGCACCGGCTTCAACTGCCATATTTGCCATAGCAAATCTATCAGACATCTTCAACGATAAAATCGCCTCTCCTGTAAATTCCATTGCCTTGTAAAGAGCACCATCAACACTTATATCACCAATTGTGAAGAGTATCAGATCCTTTCCATAAACCCATCTCTTTCTTTTCCCGTAATAGATAAACTTCATGCTCTCGGGGACCTTAAGCCATATTTCCCCTGTTATCATAACAGCAGCAAGGTCCGTGCTTCCAACACCCGTTGAAAATGCACCCAGTGCGCCGTAGGTGCATGTGTGGCTGTCAGCACCTATAACAAGATCCCCTGGAAGCACAATCCCCTTTTCTGGAAGAAGTGCATGCTCAATGCCGGCTTCCCCGATCTCATAATAGTGAAGGATCCCATGCTCCCTCGAGAATTCTCTCAATAGCTTTGAAAGCTCTGCTGATTTTATATCTCTGCTTGGAACAAAATGATCGGGGATAAGTGCAATCTTTTCCGGATCAAAAACCCTCCTCGCTCCTATCTTCCGGAATTCCTTTATGGCAAGGGGAGCAGTTATATCATTTCCAAGTGCGAGATCAACCCTCGCACTGATGAGTTCACCCGGCTGGACCTCCTTCAGCCCTGCATGTTCAGCAAGTATCTTCTCAGTAATAGTCATCCCCATATCAGGAACTACCCCTTAATTCCTTTATTGTATTCTTTATATACTCAAGTTTGTTAAGTGCATTTATGTATGCCTCTGCGCTCGCAACTATTATATCCACATGTGCACCGTGGCCAACTACGGTAAATCCACTCTCTTCAAGCTTCACAGTAACCTCACCCTGTGCATCGGTTCCTCCTGTGATCGCCTTTACCTGATAACTCACAAGCTTACTCGAGGTATTTGTAATCTTTGCAATTGTCTGATATGTTGCATCAACAGGTCCAACGCCAAATCCGGCATCCTGAACCTCCTTTCCATCGATCTCCATCTTTACTGTTGCTGTTGGAACAGCCTGTGTGCCACTTACAACATTTAGATAAACGAGTTTGTATTTTTCTGGCCACTTCAATGTTTCCTGTGTAACTATAGCAATAAGATCTTCATCGTATACAATTTTTTTCTTATCAGCAATACTCTTGAATCTTTCAAATGCCTTATCCAGCTCTTCATCGCTTAAATCAAAACCCAGTTCCTTCATCTTCTGCTTGAATGCATGTCTTCCTGAATGCTTCCCCATAACAAGTGTGCTCTTTGGAATGCCCACCTCCTCCGGCTTCATTATCTCATATGTGAGCTTCTCCTTAAGTACGCCATCCTGGTGAATCCCTGCCTCATGGGCAAAGGCATTTCCACCAACTATAGCTTTATTTGGAGGAACATGGATGCCAGTAATCTGACTCACCAGCCTACTTGTGGGATATATCTGCTCAGTTACAATCTGCGTTTCGAAGTTAAGAAAATCCCTTCTTGTCTTTATCGCCATGACCACTTCTTCAAGTGATGTATTTCCTGCTCTCTCTCCTATTCCGTTTATCGTGCACTCAATCTGTCTTGCCCCATTGAGTACAGCCATGAGTGAATTCGCAACAGCAAGACCAAGATCATCATGACAGTGCGTGCTTAAAACTGCTTTATGAATATTTGGAACATGTTCCCTGATGTATCTGATTAACTCTCCATACTCAAGCGGGATAGCGTAACCCACTGTGTCGGGAACATTTATAACCGTTGCCCCCTCATCGATGACAGCCGTAAAAACCTGGCAGAGAAAATCCCTGTCAGATCTTGTAGCATCCTCAGCAGAGAACTCCACATTCTCACAGTATTTTTTCGCATACCTTACAGCCTTCACAGCATCCTCAAGGACCTGTTCCCTTGTTTTCCTCAATTTATATTTCATATGGATATCGGAAGTTGCGATGAATGTGTGTATGCGTGGTTTGCGTGCATATTTCAATGCCTCCCATGCCCTGTCGATATCCTTAAAATTGGCACGACACAATGCAGCGATCTCTGGCTTTCTCACAGTTTGTGCAATCCTCTTGACTGCTTCAAAATCACCCTCTGACGAGATGGGAAAACCAGCCTCTATCACATCAACATTGAGTCTCTCAAGCTGCTGAGCCACAAGAAGCTTTTCCTCAATGTTCATACTTGCACCCGGGGACTGCTCCCCATCCCTTAGTGTTGTGCAAAAGATAGCTACTTTCTCAGGCATAATTCCTCCCTTTCTATTTAATCAATTGGTAAGATCCCTTCTCTCGAGAACCTTTTTTGGAAGGGTCCTTCCTTTCCATAATAACCTGATGATACCCTCTGCAGGACCAGAAATGACATAAAGAGATGAGATTATAAAGAGTATAAGATATGGTTCAGCTACAATAATAAAAATCAGCAATACAAGAGCAACAAGGGTTTCAAAGGGCTTCTTTCTTAAAAGCTGGAAGTCCTTGAAACTATGATAACGTATGCTACTTACCATAAGAAATGCGAGTACGTATATCGTAACAAGAATAATCAGATATCTGAATTGACCTGATAGTTTAAAATGATTCACAAACAGATACATAGTTGCAATAAAACTTGCAGCAGCAGGTATAGGGAGTCCTCTGAAACCCTTACTCTCAGATGTATAAAACTGGACGTTGAAACGTGCCAGTCTTAATGCCCCGCATGCAGTATAAAGAAATATCGCAGCCCAACCCCATCTTCCATATGGCTTAAGTGCCCATATATAAACAAAAATTGATGGCGCAATTCCGAAGCTCACAAGATCAGCAAGGGAATCATACTCCACACCGAATCGGCTTGTGGAGTTTGTAAAACGTGCTATCCTTCCATCTACACCATCAAATACCACCGCGCCAAGTATTGCTATGGCTGCATTATAAAGATCTCCTTTTATCGAAAGGACTATTGAATAAAGTCCAAGATATAGACTGCATGTTGTGAGCAGATTGGGAAGAATATATACACCTCTTTTCCAGCCCAACTTTTCCCTTTTTGCCCTCATCATTGCCAGTATCCTATTATTGTTTTTCCACCTTTTACCTTCTGCCCAACCATTACATTGATTGAAATCCCATCGGGAAAATAGAGTTCAACCCTCGATCCAAAGCATATTATTCCAAAACGATCACCCGCTCTCAGCACATCACCCGGTGATGCATAACATACTATCCTTCTTGCTATCTTTCCCGCTATCTGTTTAAGAACAATCCTTCTTCCCTCCCTATCCTCTATAACCATGCAGTTTCTCTCATTCCTTTCGCACAGAATGTTATTATCTGCCCTGAAAAACATTCCAGGGATATAACGAATTGCGGCTATCTTTCCCTCTACAGGGGATCTGTTAACATGAACATCTGCAAGTGACATAAAGATAGATATCTTCAGGGCCTTCTCCTTTATAAGATCTTTCTCTTCCGCCATTGCTATCTCCACAACCCTTCCATCAGCTGGGGAAAGGATCAATCCATCACTGTAATCTATCTTCCTGCTGGGATTTCTGAAAAAGAGGATTATAAAACCCTCTATTACTGCAATGATATAAAAAAGATACGACCAGCCTTTAAAATAACTCAGAATTAAAATCAGGCTTCCAGCTGCCAAAAGCGGGTAAGCAGGTCTTGCAATGGGACCCCTCAGTTTTCTATCTACATCACCAGTTGTTAACATTTCAATTCTTTCTTCTGTCAACAAGCCTCCCCTTTGAAAGCCAGCTCATCATACCTCTAAGCTGAGCACCCACTCTTTCGATCAGATGCTCCTCACCCCTTTTTGTTAGGGCATTAAAAACAGGCCTTCCCACTTTGTTCTCCAGTATCCACTCCCTTGCAAATTGACCTGTCTGGATCTCATGGAGTATCTTCTTCATCTCCTGCCTCACATTTTCATTAATGACCCTTGGTCCCCTTGTGAGATCTCCATACTGGGCGGTATTGCTTACAGAATACCTCATATTGCTTATTCCACCCTCATAAATCAGATCAACGATCAGTTTCAATTCATGCAGACACTCAAAATATGCAAGCTCGGGAGGATATCCTGCCTCAACAAGGGTCTCAAATCCCGCAAGGATAAGCGCAGTTACCCCCCCGCAGAGCACGGTCTGCTCCCCAAACAGATCAGTTTCCGTTTCGTCCTTGAATGTTGTCTCAATTACGCCCGCCCTTGTGCATCCAAGCGCCCTTGCATATGCAAGCGCAACGTCCCTTGTGTCTCCTGAGGGATCGTTGTGGATTGCTATCAGTGCAGGAACCCCTGCACCCTTTGTAAACTCATGCCTTACGAGATGACCGGGTCCTTTCGGCGCAACCATAAAAACATTTACATCACTGGGTGGTATGATCTGGCCAAAATGGATGTTAAATCCGTGCGCAAAAGCTATATACTTTCCCTTTGTAAGATGTGAAGAGATCTCTTTTGAATATACATCAGCCTGAACCTCGTCAGGAAGAAGGATCATTATTATATCAGCCTGCTTCGAGGCCTCACTAACAGTTAGAACCTTCAAACCAGCTTTTTCGGCTTTTGACCAGGACTGACCCCCTTTCCTCAATCCAACGACAACATCGATGCCACTGTCCTTAAGATTCAATGCATGCGCATGTCCCTGCGATCCAAATCCTATAACGGCAATCCTTTTCCCCTTTATACGTGAGATATCAGCATCATTATCATAATAGATACGCATTGCTATTACCTCCTATCCATATATTCAAGCTGCCTCGCCTGACCTTCCCCTCACCTTATGCACCTCTGGTGACAGAACCTTCGATCCCCTCGATAGTGCAACCTTTCCTGTCCTAACAAGCTCCTTTATACCCAGAGGTCTTAACAGCTCTATGAATGCAGAAATCTTATTTTCATCACCTGTTATCTCTATCGTGTATGTTTCAGGCGATACATCAACAACCTTTGCCCTGAATATATCCACAATCCTCAATATTTCCGCCCTGGTATCCTCTCTTGCATTAACCTTTATTAACACGAGCTCCCTCTCAAGATAATCCTCTCCGGTGAAGTTCTGAACCTTTATTACTGTTATCATCCTGTTGAGCTGCTTGAGTATTTGCTCGATGATCTGTTCGTCCCCCCTTGTTACAATCGTCATTCTTGAAACGGTTGGATCATGTGTCTCAGCAACACATAAGCTATCTATGTTATATCCCTTCGCACTGAAAAGTCCTGCAACTCTGGACAGAACCCCAAACTCATTTTCCACAAGCATGGATATTATGTGTTTTTCGTTTTTCTTATCCGTCATAAACCCTCCCTCTCATGCAAGCAGCATCTTGCTCAATGGTGCACCAGCTGGAACCATTGGATAAACACACTCATATGGATCCACAACAAAATCTACAATAACAGGCCCTGGTGTATCGATTGCCTTCCTGATAACATATTCCACTTCATCTGGCTTCGTTGCCCTCAATCCTGTTGCACCATAAGCCTCGGCAATTTTAACATAATCAGGCGATACCCTCAGATCAACCTGCGAATATCTCTGTCTGAAGAAAAGCTCCTGCCACTGTCTGACCATTCCAAGATACCTGTTATTTATGATAAAAACCTTAACAGGCAGGTTGTACTGAACAGCGGTTGCCATCTCCTGAATATTCATCTGTATACTTCCATCCCCTGCAACATCAATTACAAGTTTATCAGGGAATGCAACCTGTGCACCGATCGCTGCAGGAAATCCATAACCCATTGTTCCGAGACCCCCAGATGTCAGAAGTGCCCTGGGTTTGTTAAATTTATAATACTGAGCAACCCACATCTGGTGCTGACCAACATCCGTTGCAATAATGGCCCTCCCATTTGTGAGCTCGTATATCTTTTCCATGACGAACTGCGGCTTGAGAGGTCCTTCTCCCTGCTTGTAGGATAGCGGATGGGCAACCTTCCATTTTTCTATCTGTTCATGCCACTCCTCCAGCGATACCCTGTATTCTTGTATAACCTTCTCATCTTCCTTGTCTAAGAGGTCAAGCATCTTTTTAAGAACATTTTTTGCATCTCCTACGATAGGAATATGCACAGGTATATTCTTGCTTATGGAACTGGGATCTATATCTATATGGATTATCGTTGCACCTGTTGCAAACTCATCAAGTTTACCTGTTACTCTGTCGTCAAATCTTGCTCCAATGGCAATTATAAGATCGCTGTGAATCATTGCCATGTTTGCCCAGTATGTCCCGTGCATTCCGAGCATTCCAAGAAACAGCTCGTGTGTTCCCGGGAATCCACCAAGTCCCATAAGTGTATTTGTTACAGGAATATGCAACCTTTCAGCAAAAGCCGTGAGCTCTTCGGATGCCTCTGACCAGATAATACCCCCGCCTGTATAGAGAACAGGCCTTTTTGCGCTGAGTATTTCCTTAAGTGCCCTCTTTATCTGGCCTATATGTCCTTCATAGTTGGGATTGTAACTCCTTATATGTACCTTTTCCGGATATTGAAACTCTGTTGATGCCATTATCACATCCTTTGGAAGATCAACAAGGACAGGCCCCGGTCTTCCTGACCTTGCAATATAAAAAGCCTCCCTTATGATCCTTGCAAGATCCTTAACATTTTTCACAAGAAAATTATGCTTTGTGCATGGCCTTGTTATACCGACTATATCCGCTTCCTGAAAGGCATCATTCCCAATAAGGGCTGTTGGCACCTGCCCTGTAAAAACAACAATAGGTATTGAGTCCATGTATGCCGTTGCAATTCCAGTTACTGTATTGGTTGCCCCTGGACCTGATGTTACAAGCACCACACCGACCTTTCCTGTTGCCCTTGCATATCCATCAGCCATATGAACTGCAGCTTGTTCATGTCTCACAAGCACATGTTTTATAGGTGAATCGTAAAGTACATCATAAATATGGAGAACGGCGCCTCCGGGAAGACCGAATATTGTATTAACCCCTTCCCTGAGGAGGCATTCAACAAATATCTCTGCACCTGTTTTCTTCACTGATGTCTCCTCCTGAATTATTTTTTAAATTCAGGGCTACAGATGGCCCCTTTGTGCGCAGAACTTACAAATTGTGAATACCTGAGTAGATACCCCTTCTTTACCTTTGCCTCAGGTGGACGCCACCTCTGCCTCCTCCTCCTCAACTCATCATCAGAAACAATCAGATCGAGCTTCCTCTCGTGTATATCGAGAACTATTTCGTCCCCCTCTTCAACAAGAGCAATCGGGCCACCTTCCATTGCCTCCGGTGATACATGACCGATGCATGGCCCATGTGTACCACCCGAGAACCTCCCATCTGTGATGAGCATTAATTCCTCACCCATTCCCATACCCACGATTGCTGAGGTAGGGGCGAGCATTTCCCTCATACCAGGTCCACCTTTTGGGCCCTCATATCTGATCACAATAGCATCACCCTTCTTGATCCTCCCTCCGAGGATTGCCTCCATTGCTTCCTCTTCTGAATCGAAAACCCTCGCCATTCCCCTCATTTTCATCGCTGATGGTGAAACACCAGACTGCTTGACAACAGCACCATCCGGTGCAAGTGTCCCCCTCAGAACAGCAAGACCTCCCTCGAAGCTATAGGGATTATCCAACTTCCTTATAACACTTTCGTCATATACCCTGCTTGTCTTTGCAATCTCAAGTATGGTCTTTCCACTCACAGTTATATTATCCCTTAGCAGGGGCATCAATCTGTTCAAAACTGCTCCTATACCACCAGCATAATCAAGATCCTCAAGCAGATGCTCACCTGCGGGCGCAAGCTTTGCAATATGTGGTGTTCTTCTACTCAACTCATCGAAAAGTTCCAATGGCAGATCGATCCCGGCTTCGTGAGCAATGGCACAGAGGTGGAGAACGGAGTTCGTTGATCCACCAAGTGCCAGATCCACCATTATTGCGTTCTCAAAAGCCTCCCTTTTCAAAATATTCTTTGGGGTTATATTCCCCTTTATCAACTCCACAATCCTCATCCCTGATTCATAGGCAATCCTTCTCTTCTTTGCTGATGCAGCAAGCGATGTTGCACAACCCTCTATCGACATTCCCATTGCCTCTGTAAGACACGCCATCGTGTTTGCCGTATATAGACCCTGGCATGCACCAACACCGGGACATGCACATTCCTCAAGCATCTGAAGCTCAGAAAGGGTGATCTCTCCTTTTTTGTAACGGCCCATCGCCTCAAATGTATCCTTAACGAGTGAAAGTCTTCTACCCTCATATCTTCCTGAAAGCATTGGACCTGCAGTTATAACAATTGATGGGATATTAAGCCTTGCAGCAGCCATGAGCATTCCAGGTGTGATCTTATCACAGTTTGTAAGCAGTATCAGTCCATCAAGTGCATGTGCCTCTGCAACACACTCAATGATATCAGCGATAAGTTCTCTTGAGGGAAGTGAATAGTGCATCCCCTTATGCCCCATTGCAATGCCATCGCATATGCCAGGGACTCCAAATATAAAGGGATATCCTCCTGCTGCATGCACACCCTTTTCCGCAAACCTCTCAAGATCCCTCATCCCAATATGTCCTGGAATAAGATCAGTAAAGCTTGATGCTATTCCAACAAATGGTTTACTTAACTCGGATTTGGGAAAGCCTGTAGCAAAAAGGAGTGCTCTGTGAGGCGTCCTCTCTATCCCTTCCTTAATCCTTTCGCTCCTTTGTTGATGATCCATGATTACCTCATCATCCCTTTCTTATAACGGGATATCATCTCCTCAATCTTATCCTTCCCTGCAAGTTTGATCTTCTTCAATCTTTTTACTTCCATCTCCTCATCAGGGGTGAGATATAATTTCTTCTCAAGTTCAGCAACCTTTTTCTCAAGCTCCCTGTGTTCTTCCATGTACCTTCTGAATTCCTCGTTTTCCTTAATCAGTTTCTCAATAATCTCTTGATCTTTTGAGGACATCAAGTTCCCCCGCAAGAAATTTATAATTTTTAAATAATAATTTATAAAATCCTATTTGTCAATTGAACCGAACTGCTTCAATTCAGCATCAGGAGGTCTGAGATAAACTGGCTTCAACAGAAAGGGATCATCCACCTCGCTTGCCCTGAACCTCTTTAGGGCAAGCAGGCCTACCTGAGATGCGCGAGGGTACCAGAGCACAGGAGGTGCGATAAGAGCCCTCTCCCCGAGACCCTCTTTTATGATATCTCCATAGATCTGAAGGGCATCACCCAGAAAGATGCAGTTCTCTTTTATAATTTCGATAATCTTATGGGGGCTTATAATCATCGGTTCCATAACCATAGAAATACCACCTTCTTTAAACCTGAAAAGGGCACAATATACCTCTCCCTTTCTCGCATCAATCATTGTACAGAGCAGCGGTGAAGACATGAATATATTATGGGCAAGGGCTTCAAGGGTAGGAACCCCGATCAACGGTTTTCCTGTTGAAAGGGCAAAACCTTTTGCTGTTCCCATACCAACCCTCAGGCCCGTAAATGAGCCTGGACCTGTGGAAACAGCAAATGCATCCATCATACCAATCTCTTCCCCATTCTCAACAAGGAGTGACTCAATTGCATCTATTATCTTCTCAGAGGTCTTTCTTAACCCGTTAAAAAAAACCTCCCCCCTGAGCTCCTCATCATGAAGGAGCGCAACACTCATAGCCTTGGTTGATGCCTCAATGGCTAAGATTCTGACCATCACTTAATCAATGGATATTCCTTGTGAGATCATTATAAAAGGCAAATGCAAGGATTAGCAGGATGATAAAAAGACCGATCTGCTGTGCCCTCTCTTTTACCTTCACACTGAGCTGTCTTCCAAGAAAGCCCTCGATAATGAAAAACATAAGATGCCCTCCATCGAGGACAGGGATGGGGAATAGATTCAGTATGCCCAGATTAACACTCAACAAGCCCATAAGAAGGACAAAATGGATCCATCCCTCCCTGGCCCTCTCCTTCACCATCTGTGCAATAAGTATAGGTCCACCTATAGTCTTCGCGGGGATCACCCTCTCTATGAGCTTAATTGCTGTTTTAACTGTAAGGATGGAGAGATTTACCGTCTGCAGGAATGCGTATCCGATTGCTTTAACAGGTCCATGCCTTACAATCACATACTCCGATGAGGGAACAATACCTATAACATAGATTTCAATCTCCTCCCCGAAAATATTTCTCTCTTTAATAAGCCTAGGCTTGATCCTGAATGCAATCTCCTCACCCTCCCTTTCAACAACTATCTCCAGTTCATTCCCCCCACTTTGTCTGATGATATAGGATAGCTCATCAAATCTACTTACATCCTTACCATTAACCCTTACTATCCTGTCACCAACCCTTATGCCTGAGTCCTCAGCTGGCATCCCCTCTTTTATAGCACCAACCGTAGTTCCAAGGATTGGTATGCCGGTTATATTTGCTGTGAAAAAAAGAAAAACAGCAAATACAAGGTTGAAAAAGGGCCCTGCAGATACTATGGCTATCTTTTTTCCTATGGACTGAAAATTGAAGGAACGATCCCTCTCATCCTCAGGGATCTCTTCATCAGGGCTTTCACCAAGTAATTTCACATATCCTCCCAGTGGGAATGCACTTAAAAGATATTCTGTTTCACCAGCCTTTATTCCTAAAATCCGGGGACCAAAACCCACTGAAAATTTAAGCACTTTTACCCCTATCAGCTTTGCAACGAGAAAGTGCCCGAATTCATGGATAAATATCAGTGCCCCAAATGCAATTGCTATCCATATTATGTCGTAAATCATAGGCTATTCTTCCTCAAAAACTCCTCCACCTTCATCCTCGTCCATCTATCCACTTCAAGAACCTCCTCAATCGTAAAGAGATCTCCACCCCTGTACTCCTCCATTGCCCTTTCAGTGATAACAGGTATATCAGTAAATCTTATTCTCCCCTTCAGAAACGCATCAACAGCCACCTCATCAGCTGCATTGAGCACAACAGGAAGTGAATTTTCCCTTTCAAGTGCATAATATGCAAGCCTTAAAGATGGAAACCTCCTCTCATCAGGTGCAATGAATGTTAGCGGGGAGCATTTCTCAAGCTCAAGGGATGGAAGTTTTATATCAAGCCTTGAGGGGAATGAAAGGGCATAGGAAATCGGGATTCTCATATCAGTAATCCCCATCTGTGCAAGTACCGATCCATCCCTGAACTCCACCATAGAGTGAACAATGCTTTCAGGATGGATCTTCACCTCGATCTTTGTGGAGGGGATATCGAATAACCACCTTGCCTCTATTATTTCAAGGACCTTATTCATAAGGGAGGCGGAATCTATAGAAATCTTTTTTCCCATCCTCCATTTTGGATGACATAGTGCCTGTTCTGGTGTTACCTCACTTAATTTTTCCATCGGATAATTTAAGAATGGACCACCAGATGCAGTAAGGATGAGTCTTTTTACATCTTCTTTCCTTTGACCGAGGAGAACCTGAAAAATAGCGCTGTGTTCACTATCTACAGGAATGATAATGCTCCGGGATCTTTGCGCCTCCTCCCTTATAATTCTCCCTGCCATAACGAGGACTTCCTTATTAGCAAGGGCAATCCTCCTCCCCTTCTTTACTGCAGCATATGTGGGAAGCAAACCCTCTTTTCCAGCTATTGCTGAAATCACAATATCACCATCAGGATGGGATGCAACCTCACATAGACCTTTCTCACCCCATACCACTTCAACACTGAGACCCCGTACTGCTTCCTTAAGGATCAATGCGGATTCATAGTCCTTAATCGAAACAATCCTCGGCCGAAAAATTTTTATCTGCTCCGCAAGCAGTGCAACATTTCTTCCTGCTGAGAGCCCTATCATTTCAAATTCCTCGGGAAATTCTTTTACAATTTCAAGAACCTGGACACCTAATGAGCCTGTTGATCCGAGGACGATCAATCTCTTCATCTGCCATTTATCTAATAAAAGGTCTTACCCAGAGTATATAGCAATAGACCCATGGAGCAACAAACATAAGGGCGTCAATTCTATCCCAGAGGCCACCATGCCCTGGAAGTAATCTCCCCGAATCCTTTATTCCAAAATATCTCTTGATCATAGACTCGAAGAGGTCACCTATCTGCCCTAAAATTGAAAAAATTAGAGAAAGAAAAATTACCTCTCCCCATCCCAAGAAATCATGAAATAGCAGCTTTATCATCAATCCACCAGAAATGCCTCCCACCCATCCAGCCACAACACCCTCCCATGTCTTGGAAGGACTCAGCTGTGGAAAGAACCTTCTCCTTCCAAATAATCTGCCTGTATAATAAGCAAGTATATCCGAACCGAATATAATGGATATAGCAAAAAATATCCATTCCCTACCGGTATCAAACCCCCTTACTATTCCATAATATCCCAGGAAAGATGAGATATACAATGTGCCAAGGAATAATATTGCCATCTCTGAAAGTATTAAATCCCTTCTTTCACCACTGCACTGGATGATTGAAAGGACCGCCAGAACGGAGATAAAAAGGACAATGAGGATCATTGTATAACCAGGAAGATAATGGGAAAGGGATAGATGTATTGTAGTTCCAAAGAAAAGTGCGCTGTATTTTACAGCTGGACCTCCCTTCCCTTCGGAGAAATTTAAAAATTCCAGGATACACAGAAGGTTTACAATCGAAAGGAGGACCCTGAAATAAAAGCTATTTCCGAAATATATTATCGCAACAACCGGAGGTGCAACAAAGAAGGCTGTAACAATTCTCTTTATATCTTCATTCGACATCAGGGAGCAATAACCTCTCTCCCCCTAATAATCCGATCTGCTCAGAGGTAAGCCCAAACCTCCTTTCCCTCCCCTGATAATCTATTATTGCTCGATAAAGATCACTCTTTGTGAAAGATGGCCAGAGCTTCTTTGTTATATAGATCTCAGTGTATGCAAGCTGCCAGAGAAGGAAATTGCTTATCCTGAATTCACCACTTGTTCTTATCAGGAGATCAGGATCTGGAATTCCCGATGTATAAAGGCATCGCGAAAAAAACAGTTCATCGACGCTATCAATTCCGATTTTTCCATCCTTCACATCCCTGCAAATCCTTTTTGTTGCTGACAGTATCTCATCTCTGCCGCTATAACTCAATGCAAGAATAAGTATGAGGGCGGAATTCCCCTCGGTCTCCTTTGCAAGCAATTCAAGGGATTTTTGCACATCAGGTGGAAGATCCGAAAGCCTTCCTATGGGAATGAATCTGATATTCTTTTCCTTTATCCTCTCTTTTTCCTTCTCTATTTGATCCCGGAGCAGATCCATTAGCGCCATTACCTCTTCCTTCGGACGCTTCCAGTTTTCCATGGAAAAGGCATAAAGTGTAAGGTATCTTACCCCTATCTCCAGACACCCCTCTATAACCCTTCTTACAGCCTTCACACCCTCCCTGTGCCCCATTATTCTATTCAACTTCCTTCTGCTTGCCCATCTGCCGTTACCATCCATTATTATGGCAATATGGGAAGGAATCCTTCCTGGATCGATCTTACTTTTAAGTTCCGATATCCTCATAGATTCAGACTTCCATTATCTCCTTTTCTTTTATTCCAGTTAATTCCTCTACTTTTTTAATATATTTATCCGTAAGTGCCTGGATCCCCTCCTGCTCCCTTCTCAGTTGATCCTGCGAGATCTTCTTATCTTTCTCCAGTTTTTTCAACTGCTCGTTTGCATCCCTTCTTATATTCCTTATTGCAATCTTACTCTCCTCTTCCATCTTCTTAATAACCCTTACCAGCTCCCTCCTCCTTTCTTCTGTGAGTGGCGGGAAGGGAACCCTGATCAATCTTCCATCATTGACAGGAGAAAGTCCAAGATCCGATTGCCTTATAGCTTTCTCAATCTCAGGGATCATCCTCGTCTCCCATGGATGGATTACGATAAGTCTGCTTTCAGGAACAGATAACGTGGAGACCTGATTCAGGGGAACCATTGTTCCATAATAGTTTACCTTTATTCCTTCAAATAGTGCAATTGATGCCCTTCCCGTGCGTATCTTGCTCAGTTCCTTCTTATAGTTCTCAACGCTCTTCTCCATCCTTGCTTTTGCATCATCATATATTGCCTTTATCTCTGGAAGATTCTCCACCATGGCACACCCTTTATCTGATTATTGTGCCCACCTTCTCTCCCAGCACTATCCTTCTGATATTATCCCTCTCCCTGATATTAAACACAATAATGGGAATACCATGATCCCTGCAGAGGGAAATGGCTGTTGAATCCATTACCTTTAAATTCCTTTCAAGGGCCTCAATATAGGTGAGCTGCGGGAAAAATTGGGAATCTAAAGGGTATAATTCAGGGTCCCTATCAAAAACACCTTTTACCTTTGTTCCCTTGAGGATAACCTCAGAGCCTATCTCCATCGCCCTCAGTGCTGCTGCTGTATCTGTAGTAAAGTAGGGATTCCCTGTTCCAGCAGCAAATATAACAACCCTCCCCTTTTCAATATGTCTCAGGGCCCTTCTCCTTATAAAAGGTTCAGCAACCTGACGTATTTCGAGGGCACTCATTAACCTCGTAGAAATACCTTTTGCCTCAAGTATATTTTGAAATGCCACGGCATTGATTATTGTAGCAAGCATACCCATATAATCGGCACTTGCCCTATCAATCCCCTTTTCCGCTATGATTGCCCCCCTTATAAGATTCCCACCACCCACTACAACTGCCACATCCACACCCATCCTTCTTATACCACCTACCTCATCAGCAATATCCTCAAGAACATCCAGTGAAATACCACAATCCCTTTCACCTTGAAGAACTTCACCGCTTATCTTAAGAAGGATTCTTTTATAAATCGGTTTATCCATGAATCTTTCCAGTAAGGGTTTTAATCCTTCTCTCCGATCTGGAATCTTGCAAATCTACGTATCCTTATGTTTTCCCCCAGCCTTGCAATCAATGAATCGAGAAGGGTTTTGATGTTTATATCCTGATTTTTTATAAAGGGCTGGTCCATTAAGCAAACTTCCTGAAAATATTTCTCAAGCCTTCCCTCTGCTATCCTCTCAAGGACAGCCTCAGGCTTTCCTGATTCCCTTGCCTGTGCCATGTATATACGTTTTTCATGGAGGATCTCCTCCTCAGGCACCTCCTCCCTTCTTATATATTTTGGATTTGAGGCTGCAATGTGCATGGCAATATCCTTAACAAAGGCCTGGAATTCAGGTGTTCTCGCAACAAAATCTGTTTCACAGTTTACCTCAACAAGAACACCGATCTTTCCACCCGCATGGATGTATGCACCAATAACCCCTTCACCTGTAACTTTACCAGCCCTCTTTGCTGCCTTTGCAAGCCCCCTTTGCCTCAAAAGGTCAACAGCCTTTTCCACATCACAACCGCACTCCTCCAGTGCCCTCTTACAATCCATTATCCCCGCACCTGTTTTCTCCCTGAGCGCTGAAATCAACTCTGCACTTACCTTTGTCATCTTACTCTACCCCTTCCTTTATGATTCCTCTATATCGTAATGCTCATATTCGAGCTCTTCACCCTCTTTTTCCACACCACTTATACTACCCTCTTCCCGTTCAATTTTTTTTTCAGCAACGATCCTTTCTTCATAAAGCCTCTTTCCTTCGAGAACAGCATCACTTATCTTATTACAGAAAAGTTTGATCGCCCTTATTGCATCATCATTTCCAGGTATGCAGAAATCAACATCATCAGGGTCACAATTCGTATCAACTATACCCACAACAGGTATATTAAGCTTTCTTGCCTCATTGACTGCTATCTTCTCCCTTTTAGGATCAACAACAAAAAGCACACCAGGAAGCTTTTCCATATTCTTTATACCTGTAAGCACCTTCCTCAAGCTTTCGATCTCCTTTTCAAGCTTCCTTACTTCCTTTTTTGGTAGATTGTCAAATGCACCACTTTCCTGCATCTCCTCAAGCTTCTTCAGCTTATCAACGCTTTTCCTTATTGTCGCAAAATTCGTAAGCATTCCCCCAAGCCATTTATAATTTACATATGGCATCCCACATCTTGTCGCCTCCTCTATTATGGCTGCCTGTGCCTGAGGCTTTGTTCCTACAAAGAGTACAAGTTCACCTTGTCCGACCCTTTCTTTTATAAAGTTATAAGCCTCTTTAAATATCTTTACCGTTTTCTGGAGATCGATTATGTAGATACCGTTCCTCTGCCCAAAGATATAGGGCTTCATCTTTGGATTCCATCTCTTCGTCTGATGCCCGAAATGGACACCTGCCTCAAGCAATTGCTTCATTGTTATTATAGTTGCTTCTGTCACCTCGACCTCCTGTTTTCCTCCTTTCCCTCATTACTGGGGGTTACATTCCTTAATATAGGAAAAGAAAAATGACAAATGCCATCTAAATTTGCCCGCATAGAATTGAAATTATAGGCAAATCATCCATGGATTGTCAAGGTGAAGGTTTTTTACCGCCGGAGAGTGTCTGGATTATTTTAATAAGCGCCTTTTTTTCTTGAGGGTTAAGTTTCATAATAAGTTTTTGAAGAGCAGCATCAAGCTCCTCTTCGGTATAATTCGCATATTCTTCAGCCACGTGAAAACCCATCTTTTCACTGACCCTTTCGCGGCCCACAAGTATCCAATCAATAGAAACATTCCCGAATTCAGCTATCTTTACAAGGACCTCAGGGGGTGGTATTCTCCCTCTCTCATACCTGCTCACATAGTTCTGTTTAATACCGAGGATTTCTGCAAACTGTTTCTGTGTAAGCCCTCCCCGGATCTTCCTTATCCTTTTTCCTACTTCAAATCTGTTTGATCTCATACCATATACCAATTTAGTATTTTTCTTGACAATTATACTTTATGTGTATATATATAACTCAAAGTGCTTGATTGTTAATTTATTTGCATTGGAGTATATCATGGGTGCAAAACGTGTCAAGATTGAAATGATAAAAAAGAATATCACCCAGAAGGAGCTTGCACAGAGACTTGGCATAAGTCTTCCCCATCTTAACTTAATCATTAATGGAAAGAGAAAAACACCATGGATTCAGCAGGCTATAGCAGAGATACTCGGTGTGAGCAGGGAGAAACTATTCAGTGAAGAAAACAATGAGAACCCTAACTCTCTGGTATAAGGATCAGGTGGTGTAATGGGCATTTATCATTACATATGCATCAGAGATGTCACATGTAAAATACTTATATTCATAAGGACCTTTTTTTATATTAAGCTCAACAATAATCTCCTTTTTATTTAATTCACCAATAAAATCTTCACCGGTTTGGAATCCTTCCTTGAGAATGGGAATACCATTGAGAGACAGAACAACCTTTTCTGGGTCAAATCTTACCCCCGCTGCTCCTGCTGCAGCGATTATCCTCCCCCAGTTTGGACTCTCACCAAAAAATGCAGTTTTTACAAGAATGGAATTCCCTATAGCCTCTGCAATCCTCCTCGCCTCTCCTTCACTTCTTCCCCCCTTTACATGAATTACTATAAACTTTGTTGCGCCCTCCCCATCCCTGACAATCATCCTCGAAAGATCATCACAGATCCTTTGCAAATTGTCTTCAAAAATCCCCTTTATACTGGCGTCAACCCTTATACCTGCTCCACCTCCTGCAAGCACCATCACTGTATCATTAGTGCTCATATCACCATCCACACTTATCCTGTTAAAGCTCCTTCTGACAATTTTTCTTAACATTCTTTGAAGCTCCTGGCATGATGCAGATGCGTCCGTTACAATAAAAGCAAGCATAGTTGCCATGTGGGGTCTTATCATTCCAGCACCCTTTGCAATCCCGAGGATATGAATATCACCATACCGTGTGGGGATGGTATAATTTGATAACTTCGGAAAGGTGTCCGTTGTCATAATAGCCTCAGCAAAATCCCTGAAGGAGGACTCATCCAGCTTAGATACCAGTTCAGGCAAAGCCATCTCTATCTTCTCAATGGGAAGCTGCTTTCCTATAAAACCTGTGGATGCAATCATCACCTCTTCCTTTTCAATATTAAGATAATGGGCCACTGCCTCTGCCACCCTTTCTGCCCTCTTTATACCCTCCTCTCCAGTGCAGGCATTGGCACATCCACTGTTAACGATCACAGCACGTGCATAACCCCTCTTTATCCTTTCCATACTGATAATCACAGGTGCTGCCTTTACAATATTTTTTGTAAATACACCTGCAATTGAAGCAGGCTGATCCGAAAAGATAAGACCGAGATCCTTTTTACCATCACCCTTTATACCAGATGAAATCCCTGAAAACTTAAACCCCTTTACAATCATCAATTCCTCCCACAGCACTTTTTATATTTCTTCCCACTCCCGCATGGGCACGGATCATTCCTTCCAACCTTCTTTCCATTTCTCCTTACAGGGGTATGTGCAGGCTCTTCTCCCCTGCTGTAATGATACCTCTGTGTCCTTCTTAACCCTTCATCCTTTATATCTTCCTCCTTTGTTATTTGAACCTTGAAGATCCTTTCAACAACACTCTCCTTCCACCTCTCTATCATATCTGAAAATAGATCAAATGCCTCCCTCTGGTATTCCACAAGTGGATCCTTCTGCGCATAACCCCTCAATCCTATCCCTTCTTTAAGATGATCCATAGCAAGGAGGTGATCCTTCCACAGGTTATCCATTGTATGCAGCATTATCACCTTTTCGAGATATCTCATAATAGGTGGACTGAATGATCTCTCCCTCTCCTCATACCGCTCTTTTATAAGATGAAGAAGTTGACCATTTATTTCATCGCTCTCCTTATCCCTCCATCCTTCAATAACCCCTATGTTTATTCCAAATAGCTGATAAATCCTGTCGGCAAGACCCTTGAGATCCCATTCATCATGAGATCTATCCTCGGGAAGGTAATGATCAATTGCATCCTCCACAAGTTCATCTATGGTCTCGAAAATCTTTTTCTTTAAATCCTCCCCACCCATTATCTTCCTTCTATATTCATAAACAACTTCCCTTTGCTTGTTCATCACATTGTCATATTCAAGAAGATGCTTCCTTATTTCAAAATTATGGGCCTCCACCCTCCTCTGGGCATTTTCTATGGCTTTTGTTACAAGATGATGCTCAATGGGTTGATCCTCCTCCATACCAAGTTTTTCCATAAAGGATGAAAGCCTGTCAGAACCAAATATCCTCATCAGATCATCCTCAAGTGATAAATAGAATCTCGAAGAGCCAGGATCTCCCTGCCTTCCAGATCTCCCTCTCAGCTGATTGTCGATCCTCCTTGCCTCATGTCTTTCTGTTCCAATAATATGCAATCCGCCGAGCTCTATAACCTTCTTCTGTTCAACGGGATCAGGTGGATTGCCGCCGAGGATAATATCAACACCCCTTCCGGCCATATTTGTTGCAACTGTTACTGCCTTGAATCTCCCGGCCTGTGCTATAATTAAAGCCTCTTTTTCATGATGTTTCGCATTCAACACCTGATGGGGGATGCCTTCCCTTTTTAACATCTCACTTAGCCTTTCTGATTTTTCAATTGAGGTTGTTCCAATAAGGACAGGTCTTCCGATCCGGTAAAGCTCCTTTACTTCCCTTACAACAGCCCTGAATTTCTCCTTTTCTGTTCTATAGATAACATCAGGATAGTCTATCCTGATCATGGGTTTGTGTGTCGGTATAACAACAACATCGAGATTGTAGATCTTCTGAAACTCAACAGCCTCTGTTTCAGCTGTTCCCGTCATCCCTGCAAGCTTTTTATACATCCTGAAGTAGTTCTGAAATGTTATTGTTGCAAGAGTTTGATTCTCACTCTCTATCCTTACACCCTCTTTAGCCTCGATTGCCTGATGAAGACCATCGCTCCATCTCCTTCCAGGCATTAACCTTCCTGTGAATTCATCAACGATTACCACCTGGCTATCCTTCAACACATAATCAACATCTCTTTTAAAAAGGTGGTGTGCTTTTAATGCCTGATTAACATGATGGAGTATCTCGATATTCCTCGGATCATAGAGATTATCTATCCTTAAAAGCTCCTCAACCTTCTCCACTCCCTCTTCGGTTAATATAACTGTTCTTAATTTCTCGTCGATTCTGAAATGTTTATCTCTTTTAAGAAAGGGGATAATCCTGTTTATCCTGTAGTATTTCTCCGGGGATTCCTCTGAAGGACCCGAAATTATCAGAGGTGTTCTTGCCTCATCAATAAGGATACTATCCACCTCATCCACAATCGCATAGAAAAGTTCCCTCTGCACACAATCCTCTATGCTGTATTTCATGTTATCCCTGAGGTAGTCAAACCCGAATTCGTTGTTTGTTCCATAGGTAACATCGCATGCATAAGCCTTTTTCCTCTCACTATCATCGAGCCCATGTACAATAACGCCGACAGTAAGTCCGAGGAATCTGTAGATGGGACCCATCCACTCCGCATCTCTCCTTGCAAGATAATCATTAACAGTAACAACATGGACACCCCTTCCTGTAAGTGCATTAAGATAAACGGGAAGCGTTGCAACAAGGGTTTTACCTTCGCCTGTCTTCATCTCCGCAATCTTCCCCTGGTGGAGCACGATACCACCCATCAGCTGGACATCAAAATGCCTCATCCCCAGGGTCCTTTTTGCCACTTCCCTTACAATGGCAAATGCCTCAGGGAGCAGATCATCAAGACTTTCACCCTTATCGATTCTTTCTTTGAACTCGGGCGTTTTTGCCTTCAATTCCTCATCCGAAAGTTCAGACACAGCCCTTTCCAGCTCATTTATCCTTGAGACTATGGGCTGGAGTTTTTTCAGCTCCCTTTCGTTCTTTGTTCCAAATATCTTCTTCAGTATAAATTCAAACATCTGACCCCCAGGAAAGTATCACCTTTTAAAATTAACATAAATGGATAATCGCTATCAAGCAAAGTAATCGCAGGTTTCCGCTGAAATGGAAAGGAGTTATTCAAGGAGATATCTGGAGGGGTTTATTGCTATCCCATTTATCCTTACTTCATAATGAAGGTGGGGTCCTGTTGTTAAACCCGAACTTCCAACCTTTCCAATAATCTCGCCCTTCCTTACCCTTTGCCCCGGCTTCACACTTATCTGTGAAAGGTGCGCATATCGAGTGATCGTTCCAAATCCGTGATTGATGATTATATTGTTTCCGAGCTCAGGATCAATTGAAATGGATGCAACAATACCATCAGCTGTTGCCCTTACAGGTGTCCCCCTATCAGCTGCAATATCTACTCCCTCATGAAACTGTTTTGATGAAGTAAATGGGTTGTATCGGGAACCGAATTCAGATGTAATCCATCCCCTGACAGGCCAGATGGATGGTGTTGATGCGATTATGGACCTTCGCTCAAATATATACTGATATATCTGCTGCAACCTACCTTCACTTTCCGTTATCTCCTTTTTAAGCTGATCTATCTTCATGTCAAGATTCTTTGCAAAAGCGACTCTCGATCTTTCCATAAATAGATCAGGATTGTAATTCTTTGTGAATCCACCGCTCCCTCCGATCTCCTCCTTCCCCTCATCCAGTCCACCCTTTTTACCACTTCCCATCATTGAACGAAGCTTTACTTCAAGCTGCTTTAGCTTTTCAAGTTGTGATTCCAGTGCCGAGACCTTACTTGCAAAGTATCTGAGTTTCAGCATCTGCTGATAGTTTTCCTCCTTCAAAGATATAGCCTCTTGAGCTTTATGCCTCACATAAACATAATCGTGAACAATAAAGAGCAGGATTATAAATAGCGATATTGAGAAGATGAGGACCCATTTAAATAGGCAGTGCGGAATCTTGAACTGCCTTATACGGGAACCATCCCCTGGAAATATGAGAACAGTGTGAAAGATCTCTTTCCCGTTTCTCTTTTTGAAGAGATGAAGTATCTTCTTCATTTAAGATTTCCGGAACAGTCTTTGTAGAACCCACGGAGTTAAAACCTTGGTAACAGATCCCACCCCATATGTCAAGAAAATTTTCACATCCCAGCTATTATAACTGAGGAAATAAGAAGGCTCGGGGAACCAAAGGGGCCATAGAATTTGAGGTCACTTCCTATCTCCTCAATCTTACTGAATAATTCAAATACATTACCGGAGATCGTAACCCCTCTCACTGCCCTTTTTTCTTCACCCCCCTCAATCCATATACCGGAGATACCCAGGGAAAAATCCCCTGTTACTGGATCTATTGTGTGGGAACCGAGGGTCTGGAGCACTTTAAGACCCCTGTCCATCTTTTTTATAATTTCTTCTGGTTGTAGCGATCCTGGAAGGATATAAAAATTTGAGTGCCCTGGTGATGGAGGAACTTTTATAGAGGCCCTCATGGCATTACCTGTGGATGGATGGCTGATCCTCCCTCCCCAGAAGGTATCACATAGATAAGCCTTTATAACACCATTACTTACAATCTCGTTCCTCCTTCTCGGAACACCCTCATCATCAAAGGGTGAGGTATTGATCCCGTCAAATAAAAGACCATCATCCATTATGTTCAGAATTGGTGAAAAGACCCTTTCACCTATCTTTCCCGCAAGCATCGATCTCCCCTTACAGATATCTTCAGCTGATAGCGCCTGTGCAACAATCCTGAGAAAATCATAAGCTATATCCCCTGGGAGAAGGACTGATGCCTCCCTGCTCTCCACACCCTTTCCACCGAGCAATGCTAAAGCCTTTATCGCTGCACCCCTCCCGACCCTCTCAGGATCAATGGAATCAAACCTCCTTGATCCCTCCATCTCCCAGCCTTCCTCTGCATCTGAACCATCTTCAGCCACTGCCATCACCGATAGGGTAAAGTATGCACGGCTGTAATGGAGAAGCACATCTTCATGATTAAACAGGATGACATCCTCAAAGGAATCCCCATAAAAACTCCTCCCCTTTTTCCTGATCCTCCTGTCATAATTAAGCGAGGCATTTTCTGCAAGGATCGCCTTTTCTATCTTTTCCTTTGTACTCAATGTGCTGAAGCCCGTATCAAGACCTGTAATTGAAGGATATGTGAAATTAATGAGTGATGGGGGTGAGTTTTCACCCCCCTTAATGTATCTTGCTCCATTTAATGCCTTTTCAACTGCTTCATCTATATATTCATCACTGTCAGAAAAAGTGTAGGCAAAACCTATTGCACCATTCTCCCATACTCTTATCCCCACTCCAATGAGATCCGAATGCTTTGCTGTCTCTACCTGTGATGTCTTGATCTCATAGAAATTCTCCCTTCTCTCCTTTATAAAAACCTCAAAATACCTTATACCCTTTCTGGAAATTACCTTTTTTATTCCATCAACCCTCTTCAACAGATCCATCCTATATCTCCATTATGAGGGCTATCTCATCGCAGTCAGGAAATTTGTGGCACTTTATGCACTCACCCCAGATCTTGTGCGGAAGCCTGCCCTTTTCTATAACACTGAACCCCATCCTTTCAAAAAATTTTGGTTTATATGTAAGAACAAAGAGCTGCTTTATCCCAAGCGCCTTTGCCTCCGATATGCATGCCTTAACAAGACTCGTTCCCACACCCTTCCCTGAGTGGCTTTCATTCACAGCAAGTGAACGGATCTCTGCAAGATCTTCCCAGTGAATATGCAGTGCACAAACACCGAGAACTTCACCATCAGCCCTTTCCCTGTATATAAAAAAGTCCCTGAGATTCTCATAAATGTCACTCAGACTTCTTGGAAGTAGATCACCTTTTTGTGCAAAATATTCAATCAATCTGTGTATCCCCTTTACATCCTTTACAACGGCCTTTGTGATCATGCCTCCATCCTCGAAACCCTGTCCATCATCTCCTTTGCATGAGCAACGGTCCTGGCGGTCACCTCCAGACCTGAAAGCATCCGTGCAATCTCCATTATCCTCTCATTATAGCTGAGTTTTTTTATGCTAACAGCAGCTCCCTTTTCTGAAGCTTCCTTTGTTATGCACAGATGATTATCCCCGAAACAGGCAATCTGGGGGAGGTGTGTAATACAGAGGACCTGATGATGCCTTGAGATCTCCCTGAGCTCTCTTCCAACTACCTCCGCCATTGCTCCACCTATACCTGTGTCTATCTCATCAAACACAAGAATCCCTCTTTCCTCCCCCTTAAAAAGGACCTTTTTCATTGCCAGCATAAGCCTTGAAAGCTCACCACCTGATGCGACATCTGAAAGAGGTTTTGAATCCTCACCGGGGTTTGCAGAAAAGAAAAATTCAGCACCCTCTCTTCCTTTAAAGGTCATTCCGTTGAAATCAACTGGATCCTGGGTTCTATCCACCAAATTTACAATAAACCTGCTACCCTTGAGCCCGAGAGAAGAGAGCTCTTTTTTAACTGCCTCTTCAAGTTCTGCTGATGCCTCCCTCCTCCCCTTTGAAAGCCTCTCTGCAAGATCAAGGACCTCCTTCCTCAATATCTCGAGTTCCCTCTCCTTTTCCTCTATAATCTCCTCCATCCCTTCCACTTCCTTGAGTTCCCTTTCAATCCTCGATGCATAATCCATTATAGCCTGATAGCTATCCCCATATTTCTTCTTCAACCTCTGAATCCTTTCAAGCCTCTCCTCAACCATATCAACCGATATATCCTGATCCAACTCTCCCATAAGCCTGCTTAAGGCTTCAGCGAGATCCCTGATAACGATCTTTACATCCTCAAGGGATGAGATAATGGGTGTAAGTTTCTGCTCTATCTTCTCAATCCCTTTGAGGGAGGAGATTACCTTATCTATCATATCAAGCGAGGAGCCTTCCTTTTCATAAAGAAATTCGTATGCACCGCCGATCCCCTGAAGCAGTCTCTGCCTGTTAAGAATTATGGATCTGATCCTTTTAAGTTCCTCCTCCTCACCCTCCTTAAGTGAAGCATCCCTTATCTCCCGTAGCTGATGGTAAAGGATCTCTTTCCTTGCCTCCCTCTCCCTCAACTTTGAACGCAGTTCAGAGATGGTTTCCCCTAACTCTTTAAATCTCCTGTACCGCAAAGCAAATTCATTCCTCAATGGAAGAAGTCCGCCAAATTCATCAAGCATATCAATATGTGCAGCCGATTTAAGGAGGAGCAGATTTTCCCCCTGACTATATATATCAACAAACCCCTCCATCAGCGAAGAAAGAAGGCTTATGGGGGCAAGGTGTGCGTTTATATAAAGTCTCCCCTTACCCCCTTTTGAAATAACCCTTCTTACAATAAGTAACTCGTCATCAAAAAAGCCCTTTTCTTTAAGTCTTTCTACCAGATCCTCTCTCCTGCTTATATCAAATATACCCTCTATCTCCGACTCCTCCCTTCCTGTCCTGATATAATCTGCAGATCCCCTTCCGCCTGAGAGGAGTGAGAGGGCATTAACTATTATGGATTTCCCTGCACCCGTCTCCCCTGTAATGATATTGAGCCCATCGGAAAACTCAATCTCCAGTTCATCGATTATTGCAAAATCCTTAATCCTTACCCTCAGTATCATTTCTACCTTTCACCCCAGCGAAGCTTACTCCTCAGGATCTGAAAATACCCCTTCCAGGGGGATTTTATCAATCGCGTGTAAAATGGTGCCTTCCTTACTTCTATAATATCTCCCTCCTGAAGAGGGAAGCCTACCTGTCCATCAAGTGTGAGCATGACATCCTGATCCTTTGAATGGAGGACCGCCTTCACTGTGACATCGCCGTCCAGGACAATAGGTCTGTTTGTGAGGGTAAAAGGGCATATGGGAACAAGCACTATTGCATGGAGTGTGGGAAAGACAATGGGACCACCTGCAGCAAGACAGTAAGCAGTAGAGCCTGTTGGTGTGCTTACGATGAGACCATCAGCCCTGAAGGTTGTCACATACTGTTCATCAACATATGTTTCTATCTCAATAATCCTTGCAAGTGCACCCTTGTTTATAACTACATCATTAAGCACATAGTGGGTGGCGAGTTTTTTTCCATTCCTTACTGCGGATGCCTCAAGCATCAGCCTATTCTCAATCAAGAATTCTCCCTTTATAATCCTCTCCATAAGGGGAAAAAGCTCTTCAGGACTTATCTCGGTGAGAAAGCCGAGCCCTCCTAAATTAACCCCCAGAAGCGGGATCTCCCTTGCACCGATAAGCCTCACAGCACTTAATAGTGTCCCATCCCCTCCGAGGACAACCATTAGATCCGAAAGGGATGCCATAACCTCCCTTTCATATCCTTCAGGATATGAGCAAAGAAGAGAGAGCTCCTTTTCAAGCACAACTTCCAACCTTCTCTGCTCAAGCCACTCCACAATCTCCTTTGCGAGCTCAACTGCCTGTTTCCTTCCTGTTTTTGCAATGATCCCCACCCTTCTCATCATGATTATCTTCTTATACCATGGAGCAGAAGAAGTGTCTATCCGATTATAAAAAACGCCGTTTGACAATCTGTCAAAGAGCCCAGCAGAGTATTAAAAATTTTTGACAACTTTTCCAAAAAAAATATAACCCTTTGACAAATCTGACAAGAATTCTTTAATAAAGGGGGGTTTAGAGTTGGATCTGGTGCAAATTTCCTCGAAATATCAATATGTTACAGAAGTGTTAACAAGCACTTATTTCTACAAAATATTGACACAAATATTGTAAAAAAATTATATATCCCGATCCAAAGGAGGTATACATGAGATGGCTTTTCTTTAAGTTATGGTGTTGCGTGTTTGTTGCCTTCTCCCTTTTGCCATCTCCTTTATATGCTGAGTCCATCTCATTTAGGTCTTCAACGCAGTTCCTCTGGGGTGATGATCTTCTTGGAAAAAGTCAAGGTATCCTTGCACAGTATGTGAGATTTTCAGTAAAACCGGAAGGGAATCTTTACTCCATCAATGGATACATGCGTGCCTGGAAGGATCTAACTGAAAATGGGGAGGGTGTAAGGCAGGACGACCTCCTTGGTAGGATTTATTACCTTTATCTTGATCTCAATCCAGCAGAGGGCATCTCCTTCCGTTTCGGGAGGCATTTTGTAAACTATTCAGCATCACCTTTCTCCATAGTAGATGGTCTGAGTGTGAGTTTTAATAAAATCCCATATATCAATATAACGGCAACCACTGGAAGGGACGTTGTATATTCCTTAGATTCAGAATATTCACGGGATGGAAATTACCTCATAGGTGTAAATGCCTCACTTGACGGATTCCCCTTTCTTCAACTTGGTGCAAGTTACATAAGAAAATACGATGAATCTGAAATCGCAAGGGATAGATTCGGTTTCAATTTCCGCTATCTTAACTCTCTGCTAAGCCCTTATACTGAGGTTAGGTATGATACAATTTCACAAGTTGTTGATGAAGCTATTGCAGGTGTTGATCTTTTCCCTATTGAGGGGCTTGCCTTAAAGGGTGAATTCTACCACTCATATCCAATTTTTGACACCACATCCATTTACAGCGTCTTTGCAGTTGACAGATACAGGGAATACCTCCTCAGGGCGGACTATAGCTTTGAAAAGCCTGTAACACTATTTGGCTCCTATGTAAGACAAGCTTATCAGGATGGTGAGAACACAGACAACTATATCATCGGGATAAATCTTTCCCCTCTCAAGGAACTGAAGCTCACAGTGTCCACAAATCTGAGACGCGGTTTTGGTGGGAACATCTTCGGTTTCGAAATAAGTGGCGATTACAGTTCAGGTAAAAACCTGCTTCTTTCAGCAGGCGTTCAATATGATGCCTATCACAGGCCATTCTTCGAACATGAGGATTATGATTATGCACATCGCCTCTGGATAGGTGGAAGGTATCAGGTAAGCAAGAATGCCTCTCTGATCTTAAGGCTTGAGGATAACATAAATGAAAACTTCGATCACAGACCCCTTGGAAGGATTGCCTTAACATGGGATCTTTAAGAAAGGAGGCAGCCGTGATTAAAAGGACCCTTCTTGGAGTTTTTCTTGCAATGGTGTTTATCTCCATTGCCCTTGCACTTACAGATCACAGGGAGTTTCAGAAGCTTGAAATAAAGGAGTGCAACAGTTGCCATAAGTCAAGCGGTGTGAACCAGAATCACGGCTCATTCTGGGTAAAAGAGCATAGGCTGTATGCTGAAAAGCAACCAAGCAACTGCTCACAATGTCACCAGGACTCCTTCTGTATGGATTGCCATAAAGGTGGTGGGACTGAAATGAGCCTTCACACCTCCACTTCGGGAGTGGACTACATGCCCCGTTCGCACACAACGGACTTCCGTGAGATACATCCCATAAGGGCACTCGATGATCCCAAATCATGTTATCGCTGTCACGATGCAAAGAGATTCTGCAACGAATGCCACAGTAAATTCAACCCAAATGACTTAAGGATTCTCTCCCACAGGCGCGGATGGTCTGATCTCGAGGTATCCTCGGGTGGGCCAAAGCACTCAACATTCAATACATCGCAGTGCCAGATATGTCACCCGAATAGTCTTCTTCCAAAACATCAGTGGTCATCAGTTCATGCAAGAGAGGCAAGAAAAAATCTTCCTGCCTGTCAAACCTGCCACCCCGATGGCAATGTGTGCATAAAGTGTCACAGCGCAAAAACAGGTCTAAAGGTAAATCCCCATCCCAGGGGGTGGAGCAAGATATCAGGGAGGCTTAATGAAGCAAGTGGACGAAGAACATGTGTTATTTGCCATTGATAAAATTTTCAATTATAAAAGACAGGAGGTGATAAAGTGAGTGAAAAAAACATTCCTTTGCGATTTCTTTTAATTGTTCTCATCCTGATACTTACCTATGGATGTGGAAGCAGTAAGAAAGAGGCACCTGCTGAGGCAGAAACAGGGATTAACTACATAGGCTTCACTGAGTGTTACAACTGTCATGCTGATGCAAAAAATCCAGCATCGTTCCCGCCTGTTTTCGGAGATTCAGATGAAAATAAAAATAAGGAGATCGGATGGCTCTGGGGTCCCCATGGTAATAACGAGTCATATGATCCAACTACACACCAGACTTACGATGCCTATCCTAACAATACAGGATTCCCATACTATGCATTTTTCTCAGACTCCACATGTGCAGGATGTCACGATCCCCTTGGTGACGGAAAGAGGATTGGTGAGTTCTTCTCAAAAACGGGCATTAACAAACTCGGAACTGTTGATCGTCCCGTCGTTGCCTGTGAGAGCTGCCATGGACCGGGAGGAAATCACTATGGACTCGGCCCAATACCTTATGCAAAGCCTGATTTCAATAGATGCGGGATTTGCCATAATGACAGTTTCCCCAATGGTCATCTTACCTACCATCCTGAAGGGGACAGGATCGTAGAGGACTATAAGGTATCGCCCCATGCAAAATCCATAAATGAGCACACTTATGTAAGTGGAAGCACAACTGATGTGAGGCCCAGATGCTCAAGGTGCCATACTGATGAGGGCGCAAAGACCTATATCCAGATTGTAAATGGCCTCGGGGTATACAATGACTTCAAGCTTCTTGACAGCTATCCCATTATCACAAATGCATCAAATGTTCAGTGTAGAACATGTCATGATGGGCACAACCCGCTAAGGCTATTAGGGGATAAGGCTGGCGATTATCCAGCTGCGCTTCCATCTTCCTGGTCATCTGAATTCAAGACCTGCACATCCTGCCATCAGTTATTGAAAGCAGATGGAACCCTAAACGATAATGGTTATCATACTCCCTATGATAAGAGTGGCTCACCAGTGAATCCATACGGGAATATAGAAGAGATTATCGCAGATACCCATTTTGACGACCCAACAACTCCCCAGTGCTCAGGAGGTGATTGTACGAATAATGACTTTGTAGCAGGCACAGGAGGGATTGAGGGTTATATTATAAATCCTCAGGGTAGCCACAGCGGACTCCCCGGCAACGAGAATCAGGGTATTTGCAGAGATTGTCATAATCCTCACAATGCAGACCTTACCATCAACAGGCAATGGGCTCGCTCCGGTCATGGTGGATTTATCCTGAAGAAAAAAGAGAATGCCACAAATGCTTACACTGCTGCTGTTGAGGATGCAGATGCTCCTGCGTGGATTCATTATAACTGGAAAAGAGCCGGAAGAGGGGCATGCCAGAGATGCCATACCTCAACAGGTTTCAGAAACATGGCAAATGATCCAACAAACTATAACCCTGCTAATAATACCTTTGTCGCAACCCAGGGACAATCTGAACTCCTCTATTGCTGGGCATGCCATACCTCTAATACAGGCAATCTGAGGAATCCTGGTGTATTTGTCCTTCCAAGTACAACTGCCTATCTCTTTCCTTCAGGAAGGTCTTTCCCGACTGACCCATCTCAGAATAGCTATATCAGTGGTTCAATTATCTGCATAAATTGCCACTCTGGAAGACAGACAGGAGAGTACATTAAGACGAAAACATTTCCGTACACTGGCAATTTCGGTTCTTTCAACTCTCACTATCTTGCAGCAGGTGGGATTCTCTTCAGGACAATCGGGTACGAGTATTCTGGACGCAATTACGCAAATCCATCCTACTTCAGACATGACCAGATCGGAACAGCGCTTCAGCCAGGCACAGGCTCAAATGGTCCGTGTGTGAGCTGTCACATGAGGGGTGAGGCAAACCACCTCTTCATGCCAGTTGAACACGATGCCAATGGCCAGATTATTTCCATCCCTGCCAATGAAAAGGTATGCTCAAAGTGCCATACAGGCTCTTACGCCCTTACGCCTGAGGAACTTAATGAAGAGGAGGAAGAATATGAAGCTGCAGTTGATGCCCTTTAAGCAGCACTTCAATTACAGGGTATCTACTGGTGCTCAAGTTATCCATATTTCTTCTCTGATCAAAATTGCACCACACAATACACAAATTGGCCTAATGCAGATACCCTTGGAGCTGCCTTCAACCTGAATCTCTTGAAGCACGAACCGGGTGCCTTTGCCCATAATCGTTATTACACAAAGAGGCTCATCTATGACTCCATAGACTTCATTTATAATTCAACACTTGACAATGATGTAGCCGCTGCCATCAATGACCTTGCTGATAATGGATACCCTTATTTTGATTCTTCAAAGGCTGCCCTTGCGCTCGATTACCTTAATGGAGGAACAAGACCCTAACCTGGAGCAAGGATCTCTGAAGGGGGCTCATTTTAGCCCCCTTCTTTCTTTGGATATAATCCCTGAATCCTCAATTTTTAAGGTATACGAAGCAATGCGCCCCTTTTAAAAATAGCATTTCCGTGGTATGTTTTAATAAGAGATTTATGCAATGGAGCTTTTTCCGAAATATGGTGAAAAATCATCAAAAGGAAGACCCCCTCTTGCTGATCGGATGAGACCGAGGAATCTGGATGAGTTTATTGGGCAGAGGCACCTTGTTGGTCCTGGAAAGATCCTGAGAAGGGTGGTTGAAACGGGCGAGCTATTCTCCATCATCTTCTGGGGCCCTCCTGGAACAGGAAAAACAACCCTTGCAAGGATAATTGCTGAGGCAACAGGCTCATCTTTCGTTTCGTTCTCCGCTGTACTCTCAGGTGTAAAGGAGATAAGGGATGTGGTAAGGGAAGCAGAGGAGATCTTCAGAACCAGGGGCAAGAGAACGGTTCTGCTTGTCGATGAGATCCACAGATTCAATAAGGCACAACAGGATGCATTCCTACCCTTTGTAGAGAAGGGGATCATCGTGCTCATGGGTGCAACAACAGAGAATCCATCCTTTGAGATAAACTCAGCCCTGCTGTCCCGATGCAAGGTCCTCATGCTTCAGCCCCTGAGTGTCGATGAAATAAGGGAGATTATCACAAGGGCAATAAATGATCAGGAAAGGGGGTTTGGCAAATACAGGATCGTTATTGCACCTGATGCCCTTGAGCACATGGCCCTTTCATCATACGGGGATGCAAGAAGGGCATTGAATACACTTGAGGCTGCCTTCTTCCTTGCTGAGGAAGATAAGGGTGTAAGGATGATCAACCTGAAAACCGCTGAAGAGGCACTTCAAAAGAAGGTCCTCCTTTATGATAAAAGCGGTGAGGAGCACTACAATCTTATCTCTGCCTTTCACAAGGCACTGAGGGGCAGTGATCCCGATGCAAGCCTTTACTGGCTTGTTCGCATGCTGGAGGCAGGTGAGGATCCACTTTACATCGCAAGAAGGATGATCAGATTTGCATCAGAGGATATAGGCAATGCTGACCCATGGGCACTGGTAATTGCTGTTGCAGCAAAGGAGGCTTACGACTTCGTGGGCTCCCCCGAAGGTCATCTTGCCCTTGCACAGGCAGCCATATACCTTGCCTGTGCGCCAAAGAGTAATGCCATCTACACTGCCTATCTCCATGCAGAGGATGATGTAAGGAAATATGGATCCCTTCCTGTCCCCATGCACATAAGAAACGCACCTACAGAACTTATGGAGAAGCTCGGGTATGGTAAGGGGTACAGATATCCTCATGAGTTTCCTGATGCAGTTGTTGAGCAGTCCTACATGCCTGATCCCCTAAAAGAAAAGATCTACTACTTCCCCAGGGAAAGGGGATTTGAAAAGGAGTTAGCTGAAAGGCTAAATATAATCAGGGAAAAGATAAGGAAGAAAAAATAGTTTTTCATCTTACAGGAAGGAGAATCCTTACAGTTGTTCCCCTTCCGTAACTCTCAGCCTCAATAAATCCACTGTGTCTGTCTATAATCTGCTTTGATATGAAAAGGCCGAGACCTGTTCCTTCCTCAGGCCTCTTTGTCGTAAAGAAAGGTTCAAATATGTGGTCCTTTATTTCTGCGGGGATTCCGGATCCTGTGTCATTGAAGGAGATCTCAACATAATCCTTATTACACCTGAAAACCCTTGATGTCCTGATCTCAAGCACACCTCCATCAGGCATCGCCCCTACTGCATTGCTGATTAGATTAAGAAATACATGTATTAAGGAATTCTCCTCAACAGGGATCTCCGGCAGCGACCCTTCAAACTCGGCCCTTAGTTCAATATCCCTGAATCGAGAAATATAATTTTTCGAAATATGAATTGTTTTTTCGATAAGTTTATTTATATCCATGGGTCTTCTTTGATAAATCTCCTCCTTACCGAGCTGAAGAAAGTCTCTCACAAGCTCCCTTATCCGCTCAACCTCCTGGATTATTAGATTGCATCCAAGCTTAAGCTCATAACGCTCCACTTCCCTTTCCAGGATCTTTGTCTGAAGCATTATGGCTGTAAGGGGGTTTTTTATCTCATGGAGGATGGATGCAGAAAGCTGTCCCATATTGACAAGTCTGTTTATCTTACTCAATTTTAGAGAAATCTGCGGATCATTTAAGAGATAATCCCCTTTTTTATCAACAGTATATCTCATGACCCTTCTCGTCCCATATGCAACCAGGAAAAATCCACCAGAATTTGCAATAGCAAATGCAAGCCTCTGTGAAGGACTGAGCCCCATCCCACTTATCGGGGGTAAGGGTATAAGCCCTGAATATTCGATTAGTGCAAAACTGAGATAGAAGAATACAAGGCAAAAGAGGAATATATGAGGAAATGCAGGAAAGCTTCCCAGGGCTGAAATAATAATGACTGGATAATACATGAATGCCAGTACCGGATTGTCGAACCCCCCAAGGAAATGGAGGAGGAATGTCATTAAAAAAATAATCAGGAATGAAAGCAGATATGATGAACAGATCCTTTCAGCCTCGATATTCATATAGACCTGAATATCCATGAAGCTAAAAGATCTAACCCTCCTACTCCCTCTTTCGTGCTGGACCTTTTTATTATCTAACCAAATGGTATTCATGATTACAGTTTGTTAGTTTTTTTCAAATTAAAAAACTCCCGGATAGAAAACTATCCGGAAGAGATTGCCTTCCTTATTGCAAGCAGAACAAATAGATAGTCCATCTTTGACCTCACATACCCCCTGAATCTCAACTCAGCCAGCATCTCTATCTCATCATCGGTTATCCCATGCTCCTTTCTTAACTGCATATCCTCCTTTAATTCCTGGAGTGGAGCAGGATAAGGGAGGTTCTTCACCACATATCTTTCCTCATCAATTGGAAGAAAATCACGCACATGAGGAAATGCTGCTACATATAGATAACCTGGATTAAGATCCAGTACATTAGCAAGCGCCTTTAGGATCTTGAAACTTGGTCTTCTTAAATTTCTCTCAAGATAACCGATATAATTTGGTTTTACACCGATCTTTTTTGCAATCTCCTCCTGCGTTAATCCCAGCTCCTTTCTCCTTTCGTAAATAATTCTTCCGAAATCGGATCTTTTCATCTCCTCCCCCTTTTATCAAACACCGTAGATTTCAAAAAGCGCCCTTCTCAACTTCATATAGTGGAAAGTTGCTGCTATATTGTAAAATGCACTTTCAAAATACCTCATCTCCCATATATTGTAAAGGGAGTGGAGATATTTTGCAGCCTTCACATATGCCTTGATCCTCTCAACTATGTGAAGATCCTTCCACGCCCTATTTATACCCGCATATAGGACATCCCTCACTATAGGATAGGGATAACATCCAATAGCAACGATTATGTCTGCAAAAACCTCCTCGCGACTTTTGAAAAGGGATTCTATATCTTCCGAGTTCTCTTCAAAACGATAAGGGCCAGGCTGGGCAAAAAACAGATACCAGTAAAAATGTCCTATCTCATGACCAAAAGTTGCGAGCTGTGCAATCCTGCACCACCATCTGTTGATCGAGATTACTACTTCATCACACAGACCATCCGGGATAACGGAGAAGTAGCCAAGAGGACCTTTCTCCTCCTGGAAATCTATAAACTTCAATCCATATTTCTCTTCATATATGCTTCTGTAAATCTCGGGGTCCCTTATTATATCCTTATTATATTCCGGGACATCCTTTCTTATTTCGTTCATGAATTCATATATATCTTCCCTTTTTAACTGAAAAAGATCCGGGAGAATCTTATTATAGTCGAGAAGCAGTATCTTTATGAGATTTACTAATCTATAAACTGGAGTGAAAATTTTTTGTAGCATGTATATTATCCAGTATAATTTATAATCTATCACAAAAAATTAATGCGTGTCAATAAATATTCATTATCTTTCTTAACCTTTCTATTTCCCTTCTAACCCTTTTATAAACTGTCTCCTCCTTCACATTAAGAAACCTTGCTATATCCTCTATCTTCATACCCTTTCTGAATCTCAATCTGAATATCTCATAATTTAGCATACTTTTTTTCTTAACAATATCCATTATTTTTCCGGCTAACCTTTCCTTTTCCTCCTTCTCCTTCATGTCTTCGCGGTTTTTTAAAACTTCAAAGAATTTTTCTTCACAATACCTCCTCCTCTTCTGATTTCTCAGGAATTCCAGCGCCTCATTTTTAGAAATCCTAATTATCCACGAATCCAGATTACCTCCCCTGTATTCATTTAAAGCCAGAAATGCCTTGAAAATTGCAGTTGATGATATATCCTCTGCATCCCATTCCTGCATCCTGAATTGCGAAATCAGATGCTTTTTTATCATTTCAAAATATTCAATATATATATAGCCCTGAAAAGCTCTAAGCCATTCTCAGGGCCTGCGGACCTCTCCTTTTCATGAATGGAGATAAGATCTACACTTTTCATAACTGGTTAATATCATAACTCACTATTAGATATAAATTTATTATGCATAGCAGCTCAAATCAACTTTTTTTTAATTTCATGTCCAATTTTTAAAAAATCACCGTCTTTTTAAAAAAGGAGGTCAGAAATGGGTAGATTTATCTTTATTACTTACAGCGGGTATCCTTATACACCATCTTCACTATTTCCTGACAATGCACTTGCAAACTTTGCTGGAATACTTAAGAGCCATGGGCATGATGTCCTGATATTGGACTTCAATACGGTTGATTCCATCTCTGAACTGATAACCCCTGAGATCCATTTTGAGCTTGAGAGGATCTTCTATGAAATGAATTCACCGTTTTCAAAGCCTGGTGACCCATCCATAATTCTCTCATTAAAAAGGGTGGACAGGATGTTCGCTGTAAGGAAAAAGAGGATGGTTGATGTGCTCTTTTCAAGGATCACCCATCAGATAGAGAAATTCTCCCCCCATGCCATTGGATTTAAGATCTATGCGGGTGATGGGTATTTCACATCTTGCGAGCTTGCCCATGCCTTAAAGAAATCATACCCCAGGATAAAGCTCTTTGCTGGAGGACCCCATCTTGACCTCTTTGGAGAAAGGATCTTCACCTACACGGATGCATTTGATGCAGTAATTCAGGGAGAGGGGGAAGAGAGTATTCTGGGGCTTATGGACTATGCCCTTGGAAAATGCCCAATAGAATCTATCCCCAATGTGATCTACAGGGAAAATGGCAGGATAAAAAGGACTTATCTGAAGAGGGTCGATGACCTGAACAACCTCCCCCTTCCCGATTATGAGCCCGATGTGTACCCAGCCTTATCTGGTGATCAGAAGATCAAATTCTTTACTATCGATGATAGCAGAGGATGCCCGAATGCATGTCCATTTTGCGTTCATACCCCTAAAAGCGGAGGCGTTAGGAGGATAAAAAGGTCAGACCGGCTCATTCAGGATATAAAACATATCATAAAATCCTGTAATTCCCGCGTATTCCGCCTAGCAGGTTCAAACACCCCTGATCAGGTATTTTTTGGACTTTCAAATGAAATCATAAGGGAGGATCTACGGATTGCCTGGAGCGGTTTTGCATCGGTAAGGGGTATTAATCCTGATAATTTTAATCTTTACAGAAAGGCAGGGCTCCGGGCACTCTTCTTCGGGATAGAAAGCCTTGATGACAGGATACTTTACAAATCCTTCAAGGGAAAGCATACAGTTTCAGAGGCAGTGGATGTCCTGAGAAGGTGCATGGAATCCGGAATATACGCAGTATCATCACTTATCTACCCTGCACCATCAGAGACCGAAGAAAGTGCAGCCAACACACTCAAAAATTTACTTCGCATATACAAACCTGAAGCACCGGTGATGGGATCGGTAACAGTAAATTTCCCAGGTCTTTTTCCCCATACCTCCTGGATAAAAAACCCTGACTCTTATGGCTTTTCCATAAATGATTTAGAGTCATATCTTAACCAGGCAATGAACTACAGGATAAGACAATTCCTCCCAACGGAACTCTGGGATCCCCTTCCATACAGTCTCGATGGAAAGCTCCAGATGCAGCTTGCCCTTGAGGCGGGATTATTCAGAAGGGAAATTGAATCGAGGGGTATCTTAACGATGCTCCTTGATGAACACTTCTTGATGGCTGAGCTCATGGAGATGAACCCGCAAGAGTTTCTCTCATTCATCCTCAGGTCATTCTTCACGGGTCATGTGAGATCAATAAGAAATCTCGCGCAGCAGATCAACCTCAAGGCAAAGTCCATAGGGGAGGTATAAGATATGAGTGACTCGATCATAAAGATATGTGAAACATATGAAGAGAGGCTTGATGTCTACAGGCTCAGATACCATGTTTACATAGAAGAGATGGGGAGAAAACAGAAATATGCTGACCATGAGAGAAAGGTTATAGAAGAGCCTATCGACAGTAAATCCATCATATTTTCCGCAAACAAAAATGGAACATGTATAGGAACAATAAGGCTTACTATCAAAGAAGAACATCCACTTGAATGTGAGGAATTCTACGGTCTTGATAAATACATTGATTATAAGGATCATGAAATCGCAGAGGTCGGAAAATTCCTGTTTCTTAAAGAATACAGATCCACAAAATACATCCTTGACCTCCTTCTTTATGCCTACAGGTGGGCTTTTATGAAAGGGATAAGGATTGTATTTTTTAATTCAAATCCACACCTTCTTAAACTATATACAAAAGTTGGATGCAAACCCTGCGGACCCTATTTTCTCCATCCTGATTTAAAGGAAATGGTTGCTCCACTTGTATTTATTGTTAATGATCTCCCTTATCTCATGAGGATCGGATCTCCCTTTTACAGATATAACCGCAATCTCTTCCATCTCTCCAGTAGTGAACATATACCATTAATCCTGAGAACAACTACACGCTGATTCATAATAATTTTTTAATTACTTACCAACCCAACTATATCTAATCAGAAAAGGAGCGGTTGAGAAAAACATATACAAATTTTTCTTGTATTGTATTAAAATATAGTTTAATATGTTTTAAATAAACAAAAACACAAACAGGAGGGTGTAATGCCAGCAAGACCTGCTCTCAAAAAATTCCTTAAATCAAAAGGTATTAGTTATCAGGAGTTTTCAAAAAAACTTGGTATATCTCCTGGTTATCTGGGCATGATAATCCGCGGTGAAAGAAACCCCTCCCTTCAGCTCGCCAAAAAGATCTCCAAGCTTTCACGTATCCCACTGGAAAAAATGATCGGAGGCGGAAAAAAGAAGGCTGCAAGAAGGGGAAAGAGGAGAACAGGATAACTAACAAAAAGTGAATTGAATTGTTGCGCATCTCTGATCAATATCTCGGGAGAGATGGATGATCTGAAAATGGCGGGGCCGACGGGACTTGAACCCGCGCCCTCCGGCGTGACAGGCCGGCGTTATAACCGTGCTTAACTACGGCCCCACCAAAGGGGAAAGTTTTCTAAATTTCCTATGGGCGGAAGAGGGATCGAACCTCCGACCTTCGCCTTGTAAGGGCGACGCTCTCCCACCTGAGCTATCCGCCCGCTTTGATCATGCAATTATATCAGCTTCTATCTTTTCAGGAAATACCTCCTCCTTTGCTAAAAAGCCCTGTCTTCTTTCAGAGGCTTCCTCACTTTCATAGATAAGCGCATTTTTGAGCACATCATCCATATCATCAACAAGGATTATCTTCATACTCCTTAGAATCCTCCCAGGTATCTCCTTCAGGTCCTTATCGTTTTCCTTTGGGATAATAACCGTTGATACACCTGCCCTGTGTGCTGCAAGGATCTTCTCCTTTATTCCACCCACAGGAAGCACAGTTCCTCTCAATGTTATCTCACCTGTCATTGCAATATCCCTTCTTACAGGAACCTTAAGAAGGGCAGATACAATAGATGTTGCCATTGTTATCCCCGCAGATGGACCATCCTTTGGTATTGCGCCCTCAGGTATATGGATGTGTATATCAACCTTCTGGTAGAAGTCACTTTCCAGGCCAAAAATATCAGCCCTTGACCTCACATAGCTCAATGCAGCCCTCGCAGACTCCCTCATAACCTCACCAAGCTTTCCCGTTATGATAAGTTCACCCTTTCCAGGCATAACAGTTACCTCTGTTGCAAGTATCTCTCCTCCAAATTCCGTCCATGCAAGACCCATTGCAACACCTATTCTGTCCCTCTCCTCAATAACACCAAATCTGTATTTTATTGGTCCAAGATAGCTCTCAAGTTTACTTACTGTTATCTTCACCGAATAGTCCCTTCCGTGCTTTAGAACTTCCTTTGCCACCTTCCTGCATATCCTTGCAATCTCCCTTTCCAGGTTCCTCACGCCAGCCTCTTTTGTATAATTCCTTATTATTTTAAGAAGCACATTCTCTGTAAACCTGAGGTTCCTCTCTGTGAGACCATGTGCATTGAGCTGTTTTTTAACAAGAAAATGCTTTGCTATATTAAGCTTCTCTAACTCTGTGTATCCAGGAATCCTTATAACTTCCATCCTATCGAGAAGTGCAGGAGGTATCTGGTGAAGTGTATTTGCTGTTGTTATGAACATAACCTCAGAAAGATTATAATCCACATCCAGATAGTGATCGTTGAATGCATGATTCTGTTCAGGATCCAGAACCTCAAGCAGTGCAGCAGCAGGATCCCCCCTGAAATCCGCACTCATCTTGTCCACCTCGTCGAGGAGAAAAACAGGGTTTATGGTTCCCGCCTTCCTCATATACTGGATAATCTTTCCTGGAAGTGCACCTATGTATGTTCTCCTGTGGCCCCTTATTTCTGCCTCATCCCTTACACCACCCAGCGAAACCCTCACAAATCTCCTTCCCGTTGCCCTCGCAATGGATTTTGCAAGGGATGTTTTTCCAACACCAGGTGGTCCAACAAGACAGAGTATGGGGCTCTTCATCCTGCCAACAAGGCTCCTTACCGCAAGATATTCAAGGATCCTTTCCTTTACATTCTCCAACCCATAGTGATCTTCATTCAGTATATTTTCAGCTTCACTTATGTCCAGTTTATCCTCTGTTCTCTCATTCCAGGGAAGAGAGATAAGCCAGTCTATGTAGTTTCTCACAACAGTTGCCTCTGCTGACATTGGAGACATCATCTTCAACTTCTTGAGTTCATGAAGCGCCTTTCTGTTTGCCTCTTTGCTCATACCCTTTTCCTTAATCCTTTCTTCAAGCTCCTCTATCTCGCTCTTAACATCTTCGCGATAACCAAGTTCCTTCTGTATTGCCTTAAGCTGCTCATTCAAATAGAACTCCTTCTGGGTTTTCTCCATCTGCTTCTTAACACGACTTTTTATCTTTCTTTCAACCTGAAGTATCTCAAAATCAACATTGAGAAGTGATAAAACTTCTTCAAGCCTATCAACAGCGTTCAGATTCTCCAGGATGGACTGTTTCTCATGAATGCTAATATTCAGGTGATTTGCAATAATATCAGCAACCCTCCCTTCGTTATCCAATGCAACAACCATTTCAGCAATATCCGGCGGAATTCCTCTGTTTATCTTACAGTAATTATCAAAGAGAGTTTTTACCTTCTCAAGAATAGCCCTGCCATATTCACTGAATCCAGATATTTCAGTTAGCTCCTCAATTTCTCCCTTTAGATATTCCTCATCCCTTACAAGATTTATCAGTTGTGCCCTTCTTTTTCCTGTAATGATGACTTTTAGACTCCCATCGGAGAGCCTCACGACCTGATTGATCTGACATAATGTCCCTATCCCGTATAAACTTTCCTCATCAGGTTCCTCAACAGAGGGATTCCGTTGTGTAATTACAAAGATCATCCTGTCGGATGAAAAGCAAGCAGTAACAGCATTTATGGACTTTTTTCTCCCCACATAGATACACTGTGTGGAAAAGGGAAAAATAACAGAATCGCGAAGTGGAAGAAGTGGAATTATCCGTGTATCTGCGTCCTCGTTACAATTTCTGTTAAAGCCAAACACCATCAGGCAGTTTCCCTTTTTTCAAGAATAGTAATTGGTCTTTCCCTTTTAAGGATCACATCTTCATTTATTATTACCTCTTTCACATTGCCCAGGGATGGTATTTCGTACATTATATCCAGCATGATATTTTCCATTATAGCCCTGAGCCCCCTTGCCCCTGACTTCTTTTTAAGCGCCTCCCTTGCTATTGCGATAAGGGCATCATCCGTAAACTTGAGCTTAACATTTTCAAACTCAAAAAGCTTCTGATACTGCTTTACAATGGCATTCTTCGGCGTTGTCAGAATTTCAACCAGTGCCTTCTCATCGAGATCGTGAAGCGTTGCAATAACAGGAAGTCTGCCCACAAACTCCGGAATCATCCCGTATTTAAGCAGATCCTCAGGTTGAATCTCTGCAAGTATATCACCGATGTTTCTCTCCTTTCTGCTCTTTATATCAGCACCAAATCCGATTGTTTTCTCAGCCAGTCTGTGTTCGATGATGCTTTCAAGTCCGCTGAAGGCCCCTCCGCATATAAATAATATGTTTGTCGTGTCTATCTGAATAAATTCCTGGTGTGGATGCTTCCTGCCACCTCTTGGAGGAACATTGGCAATCGTCCCTTCCAGTATCTTGAGGAGCGCCTGCTGGACACCTTCACCGGAAACATCTCTTGTAATGGATGGATTCTCAGACTTCCTTGCTATCTTGTCTATCTCATCGATATAGACGATCCCCCTCTGACACCTCTCGATGTCGTAGTCCGCTGCCTGAAGAAGATAAAGGATGATATTCTCCACATCCTCACCAACATATCCTGCTTCTGTAAGTGTTGTTGCATCAGCAATTGTGAAAGGGACATCAAGTATCTTTGCGAGTGTCTGTGCAAGGAGGGTCTTCCCCGTTCCTGTTGGTCCAATTAATAAAATATTACTCTTCTGTAACTCCACATCATCCTTCTTCCCCTTTATCGCCTCTATCCTCTTGTAGTGATTGTGAACAGCAACAGCAAGGATCTTCTTTGCCCTCTCCTGACCTATAACATACTGATCGAGTGCAGCCTTTATCTCAGCGGGCTTGGGTATTACGGTTCTCCTTCTTGATATCTCTTCCGCTTCATATTCCTCTGCAATGATATCATTGCAGAGCTCTATACATTCGTCACATATAAAAACCGTTGGTCCTGCGATGAGTTTTCTCACCTCATGCTGACTCTTTCCACAGAAAGAACACACAAGGGATGTTCCCTTATCACTTTTCTTCACCTTTTTCCTCCCTCTTCTTAGATCTTCTTTTTATATATGACCTCATCCACGATCCCGTACTCCTTTGCCTGCTCACCGGTCATGTAGAAATCGCGATCAGTGTCCTGCTGTATCTTCTTCAGTGACTGTTTTGTATGATAGGCAAGGAGCTCATGGATGACTGAACGAAGCCTCAGGATCTCCCTTGCCTGGATGTCAATGTCAGTAGCCTGCCCCTGAATACCTCCCCACGGCTGGTGTATGAGGACACGCGAGTGAGGAAGGGCATATCTCTTTCCAGGGGCTCCTGCTGCGAGGAGCACAGCTGCCATACTTGACGCCTGCCCAATGCAGATTGTGGAAACAGGGGGTTTAATATACTGCATCGTATCGTATATAGCAAGCCCGGCAGTTACAAGCCCTCCAGGGGAATTTATATATAGATGCACATCCTTGTCCGGGTCTTCTGACTCAAGGAAGAGAAGCTGCGCTATTACAAGATTTGCAACGTTATCATCTATGGGGGTTCCTATAAATATGATCCTATCCTTAAGGAGCCTTGAATAGATATCGTATGCCCTCTCCCCCCTGCTTGTCTGTTCAATAACTATCGGTATCAGTGTTAAATAGTTATCTTCCATATCATCCCTTCTGTTTTAATTTAGCATTTTTATAGATAAAATCAAACACCTTCTTGTAAAGGAGCCCTTCCTTGAGACCTTGCATCCTTCCACCCTGGCTGTAAAGGGCACTTATCCTTTCATAGGGCTGATTGAGGGAGGCAGCAATCTCTCTGAGTTTTTCATCGAGGTCAGTTTCTGAAACCTCTATGCCCTCTTTTTCAGCAATCTTCTTAAAATATAGGGCCTTCAGGATATTTCTCCTTGCCCGCCTTCTGAACCCTTCCCTCTCCTCATCCCTAATATCCTGAAGCTCTATCCTCTGAAGCCTTGCCCTCTCCTGAAAATCCCTGATAAGCCTTTCCGTCTCCTCTTCGACAAGCCTTTCAGGAATTTCAACAGGGTTTTTCTCTGAGAGGAGATCCACTACCTCATCCTCAAGGATACTTCTTACCCTTAATTCCTCCTCCCTTTCCAGATCCCTTTTTACCTTTTCCTTTAGCTCAGCAAGATCCCTGTAATCTCCCACATCCCTTGCAAATTCATCATCCAGATCAGGAAGGATCCTTTCCTTTATTTCCTTTAGGGTTACCCTGAATCTCGCCTCCTTACCTGCAAGATCCTTCTGATGCCAGTCATCGGGATAACGAATGGTGATATTCTTCGACTCCCCCACCTTCATCCCGAGAAGCCCTTCCTCAAAACCAGGAACATGCTCCTTCATGCCAACCTCAATAAATCTTCCTGATATCTTCCCGTCCTTCATCTCCTCTCCGTCCATAAAGCCCTGTGCATCGATTACCGCTATGTCACCTTCCCTTACACCTCGCTCTTCTTCAACACTCCTTACCTTTGCATATCTCCTCCTCAACTCTTCAAGTCCTTTTAAAACCTCCTCCTCTCCAATATCCCTCTTTATGTCGCTAAGTTCAATTCCGATGTAATCTGTAACATCAAAATCAGGTATCACATCAACAACAGCCCTGTATCTGAACTCCCTCCCCTCCTCAATGCCATCAACTTCTATAGATGGTTCGGAAACAGGCATAATCCCCGTCTCCCTGACAGCCCCTGGGTAGCTTTCCTTCACAAGTCTTTCTATAACTTCCTTCTCAATTGCATCCCTGTAAAGGCGGAAAAGGATTGCCTTTGGTGCTTTCCCGGGTCTAAAACCCTTGATCCTCACCCTCCTGTTAATATCCCTGTAGACTTCGGACACCTTTTCTTTAACATCCTTAGCAGGGATTACAACCTCAATCCTCTTCCTTGTATCTGTTATGTGCTGTAGATCCACCTTCATCTTCTAATAAAAAATGGTGATGGGTTTTCCCCGATCACCCCCTGAGTAGAATCTCTTTTCACATGCGAGAGGGGGGAGTTGAACCCCCATCCGCTTTTAAGCGGGCTGGATCCTAAGTCCAGTGCGTCTGCCAGTTCCGCCACTCTCGCATGATTGATTTTAAAGGATTTTTTATCTCCTGGTCAAACATTACTGACCTCAACTCTCGTAAAATTATAGCATTTATCAAGGACATTTACACCTGCCCTCAGGATAACAATGTGCGTACATTGCGGTCTGAAAATACTCTTATGTCCAAACAATTTTTTTATTTTATAGAGATTGACCTCAGCTTGTAAAGATCAAGTTGGATATAATTCTCAATGCCTTAAACAAAACCTATCCACAAGGATTCTATTTCCCGAGTCTCACAACCTCAAAAGCTCAGAGATATCGGCAGATAAGCCCAACGCTTAAGCCCTTGAACCTAAAATGATGGAGTCTTTCAATTCCTTGTGGATAGGCTCAAGATAGAGATAGCTATGAGTGATTCAATAACAAGCAGAAAATTCGGAGAAAATAAAAATGGGCCGTGGAGGATTCGAACCTCCGGCCTACTGATTAAGAGTCAGCTGCTCTGCCTGACTGAGCTAACGGCCCATTCATAATAAAACGCACAAGTTTTTAAGTTACCAATCCTTTTATTTTAAGTCAATAACATTTGCAGCTACCATGCGCCTGGGAGGATTCGAACCTCCGACCCACGGACCCGGAATCCGTTGCTCTATCCAGCTGAGCTACAGGCGCAATTAACTAATCTGGTTGAATTTTATCACAATCCCAATAAAAAAGACCGGGGTGATTATTGATAATCCATATCTGTTTCCATGGAGCATTTACAAATGAAGGTCGAGATCTTTTAGATGAGCATTTTTTAATGATATTGTTTTATTGCAATGGACAGGATAGCTCATTGTATTCTGCAAGGAAATCTGCATTCATAGAAGTGCACACAGCATACTTTACTTCATCTATACTAAGAGGATAGTCTACATATGGATGTGCTGCATTAAGAAGTGCCGCCACTCCGTGTCTTGCAAGCTTGTTTATACCTCCCCCTCTTGCAGAAATAGCATCCCATAGCGTTTCGAATTCGCCAATAGCACATCCAAATGCATCAGAAACCCTTGTATCTCCTCTATAGGGGGAAGGCCACATATCAGGATGGTTTTTCCAGAATCCCGGCGTGCAGCCTTCGTTACCAGGAACCCCTGAAATAGTACATGTTGCTGATGCTGAATCCTCGATGAAATAGCTTGCGCTGTTCCATGTATAGATACCCTTTGCTGTAACAGTATCTGTACTTGGTGATGTAGAGGGGATATAGCTTCCTGAGTAAGTGATATAGCTTCCTGGATTAAGAGTGAATCCCTGAGGAGTGGGGTAGTCTTTTTTATCACCTGCAACATCCTCAAGGGTGATATTTGTAATAGTGAGATTCCCACAATTTGTCACAGTGCCTGAATACTGGATGGGCTGACCGGTGGCGGAAGCATCTGTGCATACCTTTGTTACTTTAAGGCATGGAAAAGGGGCAGAACAGGTGGCAGAGCCGGAAGCGGAGATCGTTTTTGTCTGTGAGAGATATGTATAACTTCCTGTTGCTGTAACTGTATTTATACTTGGTGATGAGGTGGGGATATAGTTTCCTGAAAATGTCTGCGAGCTATGAGCTTCAAGTGTGAGTGATGATGCAATTATGCCAGCATGGTCATCAATCACGCTGATATTCTCTATTCTAATATCCCCGCAATTCTTCACTGTAACAGAAAAGGTAATGGGTCCTCCGGGTGCAGTTGCATTTGTGCATGTCTTGGTTACATTAAGACAGGGATTAATACGGATTCCTGCGTCAGCACTGTTTGAAATAAAAACAAGCGCTATATAAATTACAAAAAACATACAGGACAGTCTTTTCATACTTTCCACACCTTCACTAACTTTTCGATTAATTCATCTTGTTTGCAATTTCCAAGCCATATCATAAATCATTGAATATCAAGAATTTTTGGAGAAAAGGCTGCTTTTGCGTAAATTATTCTGACACATTGGATTATCGAGGATACGGCGAGTCTCTTTTTGGCCTGGCAAAAGCGGTTCTACTCTCCCAACCATTTTTATTATTAAATTACGCGCCCGGGAGGATTCGAACCTCCGACCTGCGGATTCGAAGTCCGACGCTCTATCCAGACTGAGCTACGGGCGCATCTCTTAATGGATATTATTAGATTATGTAAAATTTATCAATCAAAAGCCCTGCGGTTTAGTTGATACCCTGAAGCTGTAATATTTTTGTTACAATTCCGGGATGTATTATTTTAATTACATTTAACCATCACCCCCGCATTTTATTTAATTAAACTTGACAATTTTATACATGACTGGTATAAATCAAGTAAATCTTATCGCATACAATAATGAATGTCATTGTTAAATTAAAAAACAGAATATTATCGGATTTTATATGCGAATATCTGGAATCAAATGGTATTACCGTATCAACAGACATTGTAAACATTACTTCAGGAACAAGATTCGATGTTGCTATTGTTGACAATCTAAATCTCAGCAGTGAATTCATAACAAAAATACGCGATGCAAAAATCATTCTCTTTGATACAGGTCTTAATACAGAAGAAATCGTGAGATGCTTTAATTCCTTTAATATCCATGGGATTATATCACCAGATGCCGATAAGAGAAGGCTAATCGAAGCTATAAACTCTGTTCATTATGGAGCTATCTGGATAAACAATGATAACCTGAAAGATCTTCTTCACAAAGAAAGGCTGAAAATGGCTCGGGAGGGTTTAATTCAACATTTAACAGAAAGAGAAAATCAGGTCATGGAATGCCTTCTGGAAGGCCTTACAAACAAGGAGATAGCAAACATGCTCTCAATTTCAGAACAAACTGTAAAATCTCATATGCGGAGTATTTTCAAGAAATTTAATGTATCCAACAGATGCCAGCTTATAACCCTTATCTTAAGGGGTAAAAAACAGTCTGCCCGTTGATAATCTAATTGTAACATTTTTATCACAATCCCAAAGGATTAATCCCATTTTTCTAGCAAAATAATACAAATGGGGGATTGAAATACCGCATCCTTCTTTGATAGAATTCATATAAAATTTTTCTGCTCGTTTCTCATAACATCCTCGCCGGAGGAAGGATGACGCGGTTATCACCACGGATAAAAACTGATATACCTGCGGAGATAAAAGCAAATAATATTGAAGCACATGGCAAAATTGTTAACATTTCCGTGGACTCAGCCTTTGTCATAGAATCACCACCCATCATCACCAAAAAACCAGGGGTGGAGATCTTGATCAGATACGAACTTCCGGGCTCAGGACCTTTTGAACACTGCGGAAGAATCCTTAGGGCGGAGAAATCAGGTTTTGCCCTTTCCTTTGAGAACATGGATATCCAGGCAAAGCTGCACCACTGGAATTACATAATAGGGGGTCTTATAAACATAAAAAGCTGCCCCTACTGTGGAAAAGAATATATGAGGATTCCTGAAGTCTGCATAGAGTGCAACTGGAGGCTCGACTTTGAAGACCCCGATTACTTCGACTTTTTTGAAAAGAGAAGGCTTATAAATAGGATCCAGCAGGGTATTCTTAACCTCGACAGGGAAAGTCTTTATAGGATCTACAATTTCCTCAAAACAGACATACTGAAAATGCTGGATTCTGAAGGGATGCAGGAGTTTGTTGGAACAAGCAGTAAAATGCTTGAGGTATTTTCAAATATAAGGAAGATTGCCCCGACAGATCTTCCTGTTCTCATACTTGGTGAAACAGGAACAGGAAAGGAACTTACCGCCCTTGCCATACATGAAAGGAGCCTGAGGAAGGGAAAACCCTTCTTAACGATAAACTGTGCTGCCATACCTGAAACCCTTCTTGAGGCAGAGCTTTTCGGATACGAGAGGGGTGCATTCACTGGTGCATATACAACAAGGAAAGGGAAGTTTGAACTTGCAGATGGAGGAACAGTATTCCTTGACGAAATAGGTGATCTTTCCGTAAATCTGCAGGCAAAACTTTTAAGATTTCTTGAAGAGGGTATGGTTGAAAGGATAGGCGGAAAGGGCGGAAGAAGGGTGGATGTAAGGATCATTGCGGCAACAAATTGCGATCTTGAAAGGGCAATGAGGGAAGGGCGCTTCAGGAGCGACCTCTTTTTCAGGCTCAATGCCTTTACCATAAAGCTTCCATCCTTAAGGGAAAGGGGGGAGGATAAGATAATACTCGCCAACTACTTCCTGAGGAAATTTTTAAAGGGCGATCTATCAAGGATAAAGGGTTTCAGTGAAAGTGCAATCAATGCCGTGATGAACTACTCATGGCCCGGAAATGTAAGGGAACTTATAAATAAGATAAGAAGGGGGATCGTCATTGCCACTGGTGAAGCCTTAACCCCCTCAGACCTTGAGCTTGAGGATCCAGGTGTCAGCAGTGATCAAATGTCAAAGGAGCATACACCCCTCAAGGGCATTATATCCAGGATCCAGAAGGAGCAGACAATAAAGGCACTCATCCAGTGCAACTTAAACATATCCCGTGCATCAAGGGAACTTGGCATAAGCCGCCAGGGCCTTTACGGTCTTATCAAAAGATACAGGATAGATATCTCCTCCCTCAGGTCACAGGATCAGAAATGGAAGGGATAAATGTCAAATGGATTTTACAGAAATTTTATCCATAAAGCCTAAAAGCTGTCTTCCTTCTTTACAAACCCCTGCATTCTAAATAGCTAACAACCTGTTTTCAAAAGCAATTTCCATCTGGCACGCCTGTTGCGTATTCCTTCTAATAGAAGAGAAACCCCATGAAGAGGATCTTAATAACAATACCAGCCATTTTGCTTGTATTCCTTATCCTTTCTGGAACGGGAAGGGCGCAGGATGTAGAATTCACTATTTTTAAGGCAGACATTATTTTCAAATCGCATATTGCACTTTACCAGCATGCAGAAATTTCCCTTAAAGAGATAAACCTTAACGAAAAATATAAGCATCCATCAGGGGGGTGCACACCCCTTTCCGATAAAGAGCTGGAAGGTATAAGTGCGGGTGGATTGCAGTTCTTGAACCAGAAAAATCCATACCCATCAAGTGCACTTATCATCCTCTGGGATGAGGCAAAGGATGCATCGAGTATTCCAGGCGATAGCTATATAAACGCAACAGTAAACTGGTAGAAGGGAGGTGATAGAAGGGAAAAGGGTTAAAAAGAGACAAGGGTTATGGATTAAAAAAACTAAAAGAAAGGAGGATTTAAGAGATGTTAAGAAGAATGATTCCTATGATGATGATCATTGCACTTGTCTGCGGCACTTCCTATGCGGGCACCCTTCTTACAGAAAATGAGATGGATGATGTAAGTGCAAAAGGGCTCCAGATTATTACAAATAACAATGAAGATTTTGCTGCTATTAATGACCAGGACAACAACCTCGACTCTGTCCAGCTGAATGATAATGCGCAGCAGTATGCAGAATCCTGGAGCATCGTAAACTCTGCAAAGAGTGCTGTGAATGTTTCCGCAAACGTCCTTATGGACGGGATAAGGGGAATCCCTGAGCCACCCGAGCCACCGACAGGAAAGTCATTTTCCAGCTCCTCTGCCTCACAGTCAAATGACAATACTGCCATCAACCACAAAAATAAGGCGATTGTTGAAACAGAAAATGGCTTTGCAGTTGCGATTGCAAAGAATAAAAACAAGGAGACCCAGTTGATCGAGAATAATTACTATGATAATGTAGATGGAGAAACAGGAGGAACCATCGAAGACCAGGACAACAACAATAACTCTGTCCAGCTGAATGACAATGCGCAGCAGTATGCAAATGCCTATGACATAGTAAATGCCTCAACAAGTGCAATAAATGTGGCTGCAAACATCTTTATCTCAGGAGGGGTAACAGAGTCCAATATCTCCCAGTCCAATACCCAGTTTGCAAGCAATATGCATAATCTCGCAGTTGCATCAAGTAGTGGATTCTCACTTGCAGTAGCATCCAACAAGGAAGAAGGTCCAACCCAGGTAATCAGCAACACCTATGTAAATGGAGCAGAAGACATCGAAGACCAGGACAACAACAATAACTCGGTCCAGGTAAATGATTATGCGCAGCAGTATGCAGTAGCCGACTCTATCATAAATGCTGCCCAGTCAGCTGCAAACACATCTGCAAACATGGCATCCATGGACGATGTCTCAGAATTATCCAGTGTTACACAGGGCAACACCAATTTAGCCTACAACCATTTCAACAAGGCTTACGCCGATGGAGAATTTGCAGTTGCTATTGCAAAGAATAAAAACAAGGAGACACAGATTGTGCTTAATATGCCTGGCGAAATTGAAGAAGGAGAAGGATTAGGTAAGATAGAGGATCAGGACAACAACAATAACTCTGTCCAGCTGAATGACAATGCACAGCAGGAAGCATATGCCTATGTCCTTGAAAACCTCTCCATGTCAGCTGCAAATGTTGCCCTTAACCTCCTTGGCGCAGGGGATGTTACTTCAAGCACCCTCACACAGTCCAATACCCAGGTTGCATCTAACTATGATAATATCGCTGTAGCAACATCAGTTGCATTTGCTGGAAATGTGGAGTTCAACGAAAATCCTGGCCAGTACATCCAGAATCTCCACGGAACCATTTATGACCAGGACAACAACAATAACTCTGTCCAGCTGAATGATGAAGCACAGAGAGATATGGTTGTTGACAAGTCAATAAATGCTGCCAACTCTGCAGTAAATGCAGCCCAGAATATAATGAAAGTTGGTGATGTCTCGGGTTCAATTCTCACGCAGGAAAACTACCAGTATGCAAGCAACCATAACAATCTTGCTGCAGCTGACTGCGTAGCTGTTGCTGCCAATATCAACAAGCAGACCCAGATCGTTGATAACTGCTTCTGTTCAAATTTAAGCGAAGGTACGCAAGATAACAATATGAACTCTGTCCAGCTGAATGATGATGCCCAGCAGTATGCATCGACCATTATCTCAATGAATCTTGCAGAGTCTGCAGCAAATGTTGCGCTTAATGTAATAACCGCAGGAACTGTGTCCGGATCCACAATCAGCCAGTCCAATACGAATGTTGCCATAAACTTCTCCAATATAGCAATTAGCGGAGGTTTCGCGTTGGCTGGAAATGCTGAGTTCTATGGTCTACGGTAATGAAAATCGAAGGGGGGCCCCTGTGCCCCCCTTCTTCTTAATTGGGAGGAAAAAATGAAAAAAATTCTTGTGGCAACGTTCATAATAGTGCTTTTCTTTCCTGCGCTTTCTTCAGCGGAAATGTATCAGCTCAGCGATGCCGAAATGGATGAAATCCATGCAGCTGGTCTGTCCCTATTCATATCCTTTAATTTCTATCTGGTAAACAGTGTGGCTGACATACTGGTTCCTGGCATTGATGTATCAACAGGAACTACAAATGACAGCTCAAATTCAGGATCGGGTATAACAACTGTCAACATCATCAATCAGACCGTTGATGGAAATTCGGGGAATGTGCTCCTGAATTCCGTCCAGCTGAACGACTACGCCCAGCAGAATCTCAGTGCCTTTGTTAATTTCAACTGTGCAAACTGTGTTGTGCCCTTTGGCATCAATATCACGGTTATATACGGCAACAATCTCGGAACAGTAAGCCAGATCAACAATTCGCTGGGCCTTCTTAACAGCTCGCTGCTTTTCGGGTTTTAAGAGATGAGAAGGGAAGTGGCTCTGTTTTTGGTTTTGAGTATTGTTGTGCTGATCTCACCCATGAAGACTGAAGGGACTACCTTCAGTCTTTCCATCGGGGCAAGGGGCGGTTTTGTAATCCACAAAGACATAAAGAGTCTTCGTGAGCTACGCACCTCTGGCATTACTATTCAGAGGTATGATTACAGCTGCGGATCTGCAGCAGTAGCAACACTTCTCAGCTACTTCGGCGATACCATAAAAGAAGAGGAGATCATAGACACAATCCTTAAAACTGGAGACATAAAGAAGATAATCGAAAGAAAAGGTTTTTCTTTCCTTGATATAAAGCGTTTTTTAGAGGCAAGAGGTTATAAGGCACAGGGGTATAGATCGGAATTCGAAGATCTTTTAGCCCTTAAGACCCCTGTGCTTATGCCCATAAACATCAACAACTACAAACACTTCGTTCTTTTTGTCGGTATAAGGGGAAACAGGGTCTATCTTGCAGATCCCTCTGTTGGAACTGTTACGATGCCTGTTTACCAGTTTGAGGCAGCATGGAAGGATAAGGTATTTCTGTTTGTTAGCAGATCTGAAACCCCCAATTTTAATCTAAAAGATTTAGATCCCCTCTATATGGACGACATCTGGGCAAGGATAAGCAATACCCCCATCTTCATCCCTCACGACCCTAAAAGATTCAGATAAAAAATTTGTTTACATTTTCAGTCAGGATGATAACATAAATGAAATCCGTGCATCAATAAATCTTCGAGGGGGATCACATGAAAAAGATAATTCTTTTATTAATGTTGTCATTCCTTCTTGTTTTTGTAACAAATGCCTTTGCCTCTTCTATAAATTTCCTTCCCCTTGATCCAGGTCCTTTTCTGCAAACAAGCCAGCTTAAGGAGGAAAAACCAGGGGAGGAAAAAATAAAAGAGGTAAAGGAGCTCCTTAAGAAAGAGCCCGAAAGACCCATGCCCTCTGACATAAGGAGGGGAGGCCTTCTTCTTAAGAAAGGTGAAATCGGATTTGATCTATCCTTAGCATATGCACATCTTTCCGAAAATAAGATATTCATTGAAGGGTTTGCACTTCTTCCCGTTCTTGTTATTGGTGAGATAACAGTTGAGGAGATAAAACAGGATATATTCATAGGCTCAATAACACCGAGATACGGCATTACAGACAGGATACAGCTTGAAGTAACAGTCCCCTTTCGCCTCCACTATGAAAGTTACTTCCGACCGGGTGTAACAATTGGAAAGCAGGAGGAAAGCAATACAGACTATGGTCTTGGTGACATTCAGGCAAATCTTCTTCTGCATCTCCTGCACGAAACCGCAACCCTTCCCCATATTTTACTGGGGATCACATTCAAGACAAGAACTGGAAAAAGCGTTTTTGAGATCGATCCTCAAAAAGGTGAGATACCTCTCGGAACAGGTTATTACGCAGTGAGGGGTATCCTTTCATTTATAAAAACAGCGGACCCTGCTGTTGTATTCTTAAATGTTGGCTACACATACCCTTTTGCCCGTGAGGATAATATATGGCTTGCCCAGCAGGACCCCGATACGAAAGAAATCTACTTTGTAAAACAAGTGATAAGACTGGAGCCAGGCAAGACCTTTGAAGGAGGTTTCGGCGTTGCATATGCATTGAGCTACAAACTTGCCCTCAATATGCAATATCAGCAGAGTATCACGCTCAGTTCTGAAAGAAATAGCGTCAGAATACCGGGTTCGAGTATCAACTCCGGTTACCTGAGATTAGGTGGTATCTGGGCGTGGAGTGACAAAACCTACCTTGACCTTTCAACAAGCATAGGTGTAACAACGGATGCGCCTGATACTGTTGTTGAGTTAAGGATTTCAAAGAGATTTTAATTTTTTAAAAGGGAGAGAACATGAAAGTGAAAATTGCACTGATTTTAATACTTGCCACTATTTTTCCCCAAATGGCTCTGGCAGACAAACTAACAGATGAACTTATCTCAAAAGGGCTCAAAGGGGATGCCCTAAATATGCTCAATGCCTCCTGTAAGGAGGCACTCAATTTTGACTTTAAGAAAAACCACGCATTCTGGAATGTGTTGTTGAACAAAAATGAAAAGATTGTAAGCATAGATTTTCTTCTCGGAACAAAGCACTACACGCTAACACTGGAGCCGCTTTCTGATGGCTCCTGTCAGACTGTTCGAACCATAACAGCCTACTGGACTGTTGATTGTAAAGAGCTCGCCTCACGTTATCAGAAGGAACTTCCAAAGGGGAGTTTAAAGCTTAAAGAAGATCAGAAGATCTTTATGTGGCTTTCAACGGGAAAAGGAACAGATATCTTTCTTTACAAGGTCCCTTCAGGATGTGTGGAGATATTTAAAGAGTTCTATGTAAAGGGTCTTCCTCGCAGTGGGAAGTAGGTGAGTGAGGGGATTCGAACCCCCAACACCTGGAGCCACAGTCCAGTGCTCTACCGTTGAGCTACACTCACCATATTAATGTGCAATTTTAAAAGTTATCACCCATCCTCTCCTTTGTCAATTATTGAGATGAAGAACCGCCCCTTCATTCCATCACCGGTTCCTTTATGGGTAGTGGATTTACAGGACCCTTTCCTTTCCCTATATTGTAAGGGTTACTCAATGCCCGCTCTATGTACTGCTTTGAAAGACTCACGGCATCAGGAACGGATTTACCCTTAATGATAAATGAGGCTATTGCAGAGGCAAAGGTGCAGCCCGTTCCGTGGGTGTTTGCTGTTTCAATCCTCCTTCCCACAAATTCGTAGAATTCACCATTCCAGAGGAGCAGATCAATTGGATCACCGCTCATATGGCCTCCTTTTACCACCACCCCTTTTGCACCCATATCCACTATCTTCCTGGCAGCCCTTCTCATGTCATCAATGGACCTGATCTCTATCCCTGAAAGCACTTCAGCCTCAAAGATATTTGGTGTTACAACCGTCGCCAGGGGTATGAGATAGGATTTTACTGAAGAGATTGCATCTTCTTCAAGGAGCCTGTGTCCGCTCTTTGAAACCATCACAGGGTCAACAATCATTATCTCCCACCTGTAGTGGACTGCCCTTTCTGCAACAGTGCGGATGATATCACTACTGAAGAGCATACCTGTTTTTACTCCATCTGTTCCTATATCCTCCATTACTGCATCTATCTGTGCCTCAACGAGATCCGGGGGGAGTCCATATATCTTCCTAACACCAACTGTATTCTGTGCAGTTACTGCAGTTATCACAGTTGTTCCAAAAACACCAAGGCTTGTTGCAGTTTTAAGATCAGCCTGAATGCCCGCTCCGCCACCTGAATCAGAACCAGCAATGATCATGATCCTCTTCATAAATGCCCTTTCTCATTTTATTTCAGTTTCCATAATAGAAAAAAGATAGCGCGCCTGGGAGGATTCGAACCCCCGACCCGCTGCTTAGAAGGCAGCTGCTCTATCCTGCTGAGCTACAGGCGCTTTTCTGCGGGCAGTTTAAAAATTAACATTTACACCCCGTGAGGTCAATAGGATTGAAAAAGGAGGAGCTAAAATTTTAGCTGCGATCTGACCAGAAATGCCTTTGGATTTGCCTTTTTATACTGATTTCCCGGGGCATTGAGATTTTCTATATCATACAGGACAAAATCCGCCATTATCTTGAAGAATTTATTCCAGTACCAGTTGATACCAAAAGTGGATGCATTTACTGTCTGCCCTATGTAATCAGGATAACCACCGTTATCATCAATATCTATCTGCTCTATCTTGAATACTGTCTCAATACCCCTCTCCACATCCTTAAGGGTCTTCTTCCTGTCGCCGGTAATTAAGCATGAAAGCTGGAGATACCAACCCTCACCCCTTATATCACTCAATCCCCTCCTCTGGAAATCTGCAACTATATACTCCGCTATTATTGCACCAGGACCGTATGTATATGAAACCTCAGCTCCACCTATTGTTCTGAAGCCATCAACACCAGGGCTCACACTGAATATCTTCTTTGCACCTGAGTAGTTTAGTTTCGGTTCAAAGGCAGCTGGTTCCTGTTTTCCCGCCTGTAAGGATGCACCGAATGAGAGGTTTTCAAAAAGTCCCTTTTTCCCTTTAAATGGTGAGAGCACAATCCTTCCAACGACATCCTTGTTATCGTTGTTATCAGATGTATTGAGTCCAGTTCCATTGAAGATGCCCAGTGAGTACTCGATCGTATCCCTGAAGAGCTTTCCATGAAGTGCAACACCTATGTCCCTGTCCTTCCCCATCCCTCTGAGATTACTTACTGCCATTGATTTCTCAACGGTTTCAATGGTGGATGATGACCTCAGACTCTCAAGGCTGAACGGAATCTTAAACTGACCCATCCTGAGGCCTGCCTCCCTGAAGTGAAGTAGATCTATGTAGGCATCCCTCAGGATATAGTCTTTTGCTTCAAATTCAGGCTGGAGCACAAACTCAAAATTTTTGTAGATGTCCACTGTAAATTTAACCCTTGCCCTTCTCACAACAAATGAGTCGTAGTTTAAGTCCTTTGTGTCTATCAAACCCTGAAACTGAGGCTGAACATATCCATTTATCTTCAGTTTAAAGTTCCCATCCTCACTCATTATTATGAAGCCGTCTTTGTATGTTGCTACTATCCTTGCTCCCTTCTCCTTCTGTATTGCTTCAACCTCTTTTTTAAGCTTCTCAAGCTCCTTCTTTATCTCCTCAACATCTGCTCCCCGTGATGTTGAAAATAATGAAAAGATTGAGATGATAATTGATGCTATCACTAAGGGAATCCTTTTCATTTCAACACCCCCTTTATTTTGAAGTTAATTAGATAATGACCTCTGTTCCATCTCGAGCACCCCAGCTGTTAGATGCAATACCCCCTTATAAAAGATGGTCTTCGCTGATTCCACTGCCCTATTAACATATGCTGGAACCCATATACCCAGATGGTCGCGCAGAAATTCTCCCTCCATTTCAAGAAATCTCATTGCCTCTTCAAATCTAATCTCCCTCCAGCAGTTAGCCTCGTGAAAGCACAGAAGCGACATGAATTTTAGTTCAATGCCGATATAATCAGGGATCTCATCACTGATATCCATGCTGATGCCGCTATTCTGATATCTCTCAATAACCTTTAAGGTCCACTCACCCATTACCCTATCCTCACCCCTCCACAAAGATTCGTAAGGTGGAGGTGGACTGTAACCCTTTTTAATGCCCCTGAAGAGTTTTGTAAAATCAACTCCAAGTTCTAAAGCCACTTCTTCTATGGGGGTATTCCTTATGGAATCCAGGAATGCCTGGAATAGTTCAGCTGCTTCAGCAATTTTTGAATCTTCTGAGGAAGACAGAATTTCTAATGTATTTCTAAACTTAGCAGTCTGAAGTTTGGCTATAAATTCTTCTCCCGGTCTTTCCGTATAAAAACCACTCAGAAGAAGATAAACCCTGCTTCTTTCGTCTGCCTCTTTACTATTTAAGATGATCTCCTCCTCTGTTAATTCGATTATCTTCATCAGAAATCACTCCTCTGCCGTTCCGTAAAGCTTTGTTACAGCAGGACCATTCTCCTTATGACATCCAAGACATATACCCCTGTCGACATGCCCCATCCCACCGATATCCTTATACTTGCTCTGGTAGGCATAATCCTTAGCAAAACTGGAGATATGACAGGACTGACACTCAATTCCAAGTGACTTATTGTGAATATTGTGGAATCTCTTCCCAGGTTCCATACCAGTGATCTTTCCAACCTTTATCTTTCCCGCCTTTATCGCTCTGGCAGTGCCAGGAAGGTCAATAGCAAATACACTCCCTGCGATGAGGAGACCCATCATTACAATAAATACTATCCTCATCCCTCTTTTCATCTCCCACCTCCCTAAACTATGTAATAGACCTGAGGCCTTGTGCCAAACTCTTTTTTCAGTTGAATCGCCCTCTTTTCAGCAATAAGCCTTGAGACTTCACTGTTCGGATCATCCAGGTCTCCAAAGTATCTTGCATTGGCAGGACAGACCTTTATGCATGAAGGTGAGGTGTCATAGTCACTGCCTGGCTTCTTTCCTTCTTTAAGTGCCTTCTCTATCCTGTGCCAGCAGAGGGTGCATTTTTCAGCAACCCCTGGCTTCTTTCTGTGAAGCGGGTGTCTGGCATCAGGTGGAAGGTTCTCATAGGGTGTTTTTTGCCCATCAGGGTAAAATGTTTTTTCCTTATTGATGAAGTGAATAACCCCATAGGGGCATGCGGCAATACAGTATTTCCTCCCCTTGCACTTATCGTAGTCAATAAGCACGATACCATATTTATTCTTTGTTATCGCCTTTTCAGGGCATGCCTTCATGCAGGGCGGATTCTCACAGTGCATGCAGTTCATTGGAGTAAATATCTTCCTCACATTGGGATATTTGCCCTGTTCATATTCGAGAACAAAATTCCAGTAATTACCAGGCTGGACCATATTCTCCGTCTTACAGGCGGCAACACATGCCCTGCATCCAAAACAGCGACTCATGTCGATTACCATTCCAAATCTCATCCTTCACCTCCTATGCCTTGTAAACCTTTACTTTTGTATCGTTGAAGCTGTTCATACCTGAGATTCTATCAGGATGGAGCTCAAGCACCCAGTTGGGGTTTGCTCCCTTCTTTGCATAAGCAGGTATGCTGTTTGACCAGTGCCCGTAGTGGTAGCTAATGGCAACCGTATCAGGTCTTATCCCTTCTGTGAGCTTTGCCCTGATCTTTATCCTTCCTACCCTTGATTCCACATAGACATAATCTCCGTCATTTATCCCCTTTTTCTTCGCTGTTTCTGTATTAATGCATACGAAATTTTCATCAGCATCATGAGCGATCTCCCTGAGAACAGGGATTACCGCATTGTTGCTCTGCTCGAAGTACATCCTCTTATAAGTGATGAGATAAAGGTCATAATCCTTTGCCTCAATATGGGGTGCAGGGAATGCATGCTCTTTCCTTGGAAAGGGTGAGTAAACAATATCAAGGTTATCTGCCCTTATGTTTTTGATACCATATTTCTGAACGGTCTCTTTTATCCTCTCAGCAGTTAGCAGAAGGTTTTCAGCGTAGAAGTTCATCTTTGGCTTTCCTGCGCCTTTAAATTTTGCCTCGATACCCTTGAGATAGATGTCTTCTGCATGGAGTTTTTTCGCCTTCAATCCGTGCTTCTTTAGATACTCAATATCAGTTCCGTTCGCCTTTGCAATCTCCCTAACAACTTCCTCAGAAGAATACTTCCTTCCAGGGGCAAGCTTGATCTTCCATGCCTTATTTATCTCCTCTATATATTTGTCACGTATACCTAGCCTTTCAGCAAGCTCCATCAGGATGTCAAAGGCATCGTATTTGATATTGAATGCGTTCACAATGGGCTGTCTTATCGCTACATGCTTTGCTTCGAGGTTCCATCTCGTGTCAGACCAGTGCCATGATTCAAGATATGTCTTATCAGGAAGGACTATGTCAGCCATATCAGCAAGTTCTGTGAACTGTGTGTCGATAACCACGCTGTAGATCTTCCGGTAGCCCTCTATCTGTTTTTTCACTTCCGATGTGGAAAATGGCCTGTTTGTGGCATAGCAGATCATGATTTCAGGTTCGTACTGAAGCCCGTATGACTTTGGATCATCAATGGTCAGTGCAACCTGCTGTGCAACATTGTGGGTCCCATGGGGGAAGTAGACACTCTCCTGTAGATCCACCCTCTTTGGAGGATATTCACACTTTGATGGTTCCATGTACTTTGGATCTTTATATACATCGTGGAGGTGAAGTCCTCCAACAGCATCCTGGGCACCGACAAGCATCATCACAATGTGTGCACACCTCCAGTTCTGAACACCATACTCGTGAGTAACCAATCCCCTGAAGGTATGGATAGCAACAGGACGGTATCTTAAAACATGACCATCTTTTATAACCGTAGCACCTATCCGTGCATGCTCGCCAAATTCCCTTGCTATCCTCTTAATGGTCTCTGCAGGAACACCTGTAACCTCCGCTGCATACTCGGGCGTTACATCCCTTATCGAATCCTTGAATACCTCAAATGCGGTCCTGCAGGATCTGCCATCTACTGTGTAAGAACCTGAAAGGGCAGGCTCAACATCCCCTTCATAAGGTCGGGCTGAATTAGACTTTCTATCCCAAATCAAGGGCTTACCATCTCTTCTTATAAACTTTCCATCCTCAGCAACAAGTATGGGTGCATTGGTGTATGTGACCAGGAATTTTTCATCAACAAAGCCGTTGTTAATGAGTTCCCTTGCCATGGCAAGGAGAAATACCGCATCTGTCGCAGGTCTTATGGGAATCCATTCTTGAGCCTTTGCTGCAAGGTTTGAAAGCCTCGGTTCAACAACTACAAGCTTCATACCCCTTTCCATATTTTCGATGGTCTTTCTGTCCAGCCATCTTGACCACTGCTCTGCCTCGAAGTAGTTCGCTCCCATATTTATAAGATAATTACAGTTGTCGAGATCGGGAAGGATTCCGTGATAACCCCATGTGATCTCATCTGCCACATGCCTTGCAGCCTCACACACAGTTGTCCTGTGCACCACATTTGGCGTTCCGAAGGCCTTACAGAATGCCTTAGGGAAATGGTCCCTTATTAAGTATTTCCCCTTTGCATGCTGCCAGATTAATTTGCTCGGATTTTCACCCATGATCTTTTTAAGCCTCTTTGTAATCTCATCAAATGCCTCTTCGTAGCTGATCTCAACCCATTTCGGGTCTTCACCAGGACCTTTCTTAGGGTTTGTCCTCTTAAGGGGTTTCTTCACCCTGTATGGGTTGTATGTCTCAAAGAGCCCTGAAATACCCTTCGGACAGAGATGCCCTGCATTGTGAGGGCTTTCAGGATTTCCATATATAGCCCTTATAACACCGTTGACCCTCCTGACCCTTATGCCACAGAAATTCACACACATAACATCTGTAGATGGGATAAGGAGATCCTCATTTGGTGCATAGGGGGTGGAAGCCATCGACTCCTTTGCCATTACCTCTGAGAAATTAAAGATTAGATCACCAAAGGCAGCCAGTGCAGCAATAACGCCAGAGCCTTTTAAAAGTTCCCTTCGGGTTATAGCCATTTTTATACCTCCCTGCATAAGAAATTTTTAATCCTCAAAATACACTTTTGCTCCTCTTATGCCTTCTGCTGAATTTCTGATTTTCAAAGGAATATCATTAATAGAATTAAGCAAAAGTTATGCCACTTATAAATTACTGATATTTAAAGGATTTTTTTAAGTTATGTTACGAAAACTAAACAGATAGCCTGCTTTAAATATCAAATCAGTCAATCGATCTTAATCCCGTAGGTCTTTATCTTCTCCCAGAGGGTCTTTCTACTGATCCCGAGGAGCTGTGCAGCCTTTGTTCTGTTTCCCCTTGTAAGTTTAAGGATCTTTATTATGTGATCTTTCTCCGCTTCAGTAACCGCATCGGAGAGGTTGAAACTGATCCCATCCCCACTCTCCCCCTGGATATATAAAGGTAGATCTTCCACATCAATCCATCCATCCTCAGAAAGAATAACGCACCTCTCCACCACATTTTCCAGCTCCCGCACATTTCCTGGCCATTCATATTTGAGGAGTGCCTGTATCGCCCCTTCGGAAAATCGCACATCCTTTCCTGTCCTTGCCCTTTGTTTCTTAAGGAAGAAATCAAGAAGGTAGGGGATATCCTCCTTCCTCTCCCTGAGGGGCGGGATCCTTATAGGGATCACACTGATTCTGAAGAAGAGGTCCTCCCTGAAGCCTCTGTTTCTCACCTCCTCTTCAAGGTCCCTGTTTGTTGCTGCAATTATCCTTACATCAACACTTATCGTCTCTTTCCCACCAAGCCTCTCAAAACTCCTTTCCTGAAGAACCCTGAGGAGCTTCACCTGTGTGGATAGTGGCAGATCCCCTATCTCATCGAGGAATATCGTTCCACCATCTGCAAGTTCAAATCTTCCTGGCTTCCTCTTCAGGGCACCCGTAAATGCACCCCTTTCATAACCAAATAGTTCACTCTCGATCAGACCCTCAGGAAATGCAGCACAGTTTACCTTTATAAAGGGTCTATCCCTTCTTCTGCTCTGGTAGTGAATGGTTGTTGCTATAAGCTCCTTTCCCGTTCCACTTTCTCCAAGGAGAAGCACTGTTGCATCTGATAAAGCAACCATCTCTACTGCACGAAGCACATGCTTCATCGCAACACTCTCTCCCACTATATGAGGGATGGAGTAACATCTGCTGAGATCCCTTCTGAGCCTAATGTTTTCATCCCTGAGCCTTTTTACTGAAAGTGCCCTTTCCACTATCATCATAAATTCATCGAGGGAGAATGGTTTTGTAATATAGTCAAAGGCACCAAGCTTCATGGCCTGCACAGCATCCCTTATGCTCCCAAAGGCAGTTATCACGATGATCTCGGCATCAGCCCATCTTTTTATTTCATTGATGAGCGAGATGCCGTCCCCATCAGGAAGTCTCACATCCATCACAATGAGATCAAATGGGGCTGACTTCACTGCCTCCAATCCATCCCTTCCCATTTCACGGGAAATAACCTCATATCCCGCACCCTTTAGTGAATCCTCAAGTGTAATCCTCATGATCCTCTCATCCTCGATGATCAGGATACTCGCTTTCTTCCCATCACTCATAGTTAACCCTTTCTTTGGGAAAGATCAGTTTAAAACAACTCCCCTTTGCTGGCTCACTCCTTACATGGATCTCTCCTTCATAGTTTTTCATTATTTCCGAGCAGAGCCACAATCCAAGGCCTGTTCCCTCACCCGGGGGCTTTGTTGTAAAGAAAGGATCAAAGATCTTTTCCATCAATTGGGGCTCAATACCTCTTCCCGTGTCAACTACTTCTATTGCTACCTTTGAATCCATCCTGAGAGACCTTACTGTTAGTCTCCCCCCTCCATCCATTGCATGAATGGCATTTATAAGGAGATTAAGGATTAAAAGTTGAAAATCCTGAGGATCAATAAAGATCTGTACCCTGTCCTCAACCTGATTGTCAAATACGATCCTGTTCTTCCTCATCCTGTACTCAACAAGCTGTGATACCTCTCCTATAAATTCCCTTACCTTTATCTTGATCGGCTTTTGCTCCCCTTTCCTTACCATATAGAGGAGCCTACTCACCGTGCCCTCTATCCGTTCCAGTCCATCTTCCATCAACTCAAGATATTTCTCCCTCGATTTTGGATCATCACCTGTGTTTTTCATCAGCTGAATGCAGTTGAAGATCCCGCCCAGTGGATTATTTATCTCATGAGCAACCCCTGCGGCAAGCATTCCAATGGATGCAAGTCTTTCAGCTTGTATGAGCTTCTCGTGACTCCTCTTCAGATCCTCGTTTGCCCGCCTTATCCTCTCCATCATGTCGTTAAATCTCTCATACAGGACAGCTATCTCATCCGTTCCTCTAACCTCGGCCTTTGTTTCCAGAAGATCACTACCTGTTCTTTCCATTACAGAGGCAAGTTCTGTAATGGGCGTGATGAACCTCTTCGTGAGCATCAATATGAGGAAAAAAGCCAATGCAATGAGTATAACTGTAATAATTATTATCCTCTCAACCATGGAGAATATTTCCTGCTCCACCTTTTCCAGAGATATGGCAAACCTCAGTGTGCCCCACCTCTTCTTCCCTATGGAAAGCGGAACAGCAAAGTCGATCGCCTCATGTCCATCTACATGGATCCTTCTCATAACTGTTTTATCAGAATCCATTGAGGAAACTGTCAACTCATCCCTGTAAACCTTTCCATATTCCGTAATATCATTGTGAGATATTACCTTGCCTTCCTCATCCACTATTCCAAGGTAGAGAAGGTCGAGATCGCGATTTTTGTAGATCTCCATAATGTAGTTATCAAGCAGACCTCCTTCCTCAACAAGTCCCAGCCTTTCATAGATGAGGTCGTTGAGGATAGGGATCGCAAGTGTTTCTCCAAAAATCTTCCCCCTTCTTTCAAATTCTGCGTAAAGAAGTACCCTTTCCCTGCTGATAGCGAGTAATCCCACAATGGTCATAAAGATTATGATGGAGATGGTGGTAAAGAGGATAAACTTTATCTGGAGTCCTGATTTTAGCATGACTCTAAAACCTTATATCAGGATGGCATCCTTTCCCGCACCCCCCGTGCGCATCATTTATCCTTCGCCTTATCCCCTCGTAATCATTATCAGATGCCTTCATAAATCCATTTTTCAGCTCTTCATTCAGTCTATTTATGATGCCATTACTATCAGTGTTTTCGCTTCCTAAATCGAGTAGTGCCTCCTCTATATCCTTAACTATCTTCTCTGGCAGCCCCTTTCTCACAACCACAGGACCTGTTGGTATCTCTCCGGAAATGGCAACGATTTCGATACCAAGTCTGCCATATTTCCTGGCTACGGAATCCTTGACACCACCTGCATCAAACTCACCCCTGACAATTGCCTTCACAACGGACTCCTGATAATCAAAATTCTTATAAGATTTAAGCTCCCTTAGATGTATACCCTTCTCGGCAAGCATGTAACGAGGGATGAGATTTCCCGATGTAGATTTATAGTCTGAAAATGAAAAGCTTTTACCCTTGAGATCCGAAAGAGTCTTTATGGGAGATCCCTTTCTCTTTATTATGACACTCCTGTATGTCCCCTTTCCATTGGAAGCCCTTGGCCTCAATATACAATATGCACCATACTTCTTTCTCACCTCGAGGTATGTAAGCGGGCCAAGAATGGCAATATCCATCTCACCCCTTCCCATCGCCTCAACAGTCTCCTCGTAATTTTTCTTAAGAACAAGCTCGTATCTGTATGGTGTTTTCTCTGATAGATAATCAAGAAGGGGCTGGTATCCTTCATACATGATTCTTGGATTATCCCTTGGTATTGCGCCAAAGTAAATGGTCTTCTTTTCTGATTCACTTTTTGTTACATCGTGATCTCCACTCACGATACGATACATCCTTCTTATGGGATTATAGGCGCTGTCTGATATCTCAACAAAGCGATCGATCATCATCGATTTGAGTATCTCCCTCCCCTTTTCACTCCTGTGCATATTCAAGAATGCATCCCTCAACTTTTCCTTAATTTTTCCTTCGAGTTCGCCCCTTACAACAACGGGTGGTGCTGCAAATGGAGGGGAGCGTTTGACGATCTTTATCTGTGAGATATACAGAGATCCACTCTTTGCCATATAATCATAAACAAGACTATCAACAGCTGCACCATCAATAATCTTCTTTGCAACCATCTCTATTGACTTGTTGTGACTGTAACTGTATATAATTCTTCCGAAGAATTTCTCCGGTTTAAAACCCATCTTTTTCAGAAGATAAACAGGGTATAGCCTTCCCGTGTTTGACCTTTGATCAACAAATGCAAAGGATTTTCCCTTTAAATCCATGAATGAATTGATATTGCTTTCCCTGTGAACAATTATGTATGAATGATAGACGGGTTTTCCATTCACACTTGGTGCAGCGAGTAGCTCAATATTAAATCTCTCCCTATTTTTTACATAAGGTGCAGAACATATAAATGCAACCTTAACCTCCCCTTTTTCGAGCAGCCTGTCCATCTCAGCATATGTATTTCTGTGAATTATCTTAACAGGGATCCCTATCTGCCCCTGCATATACCTTACAATCTCCTGATAGTATTTAACAGTATCAACAGGTGTTACCATTGATGCAATACCAATTGTCAGGACCTCGCCTTTTTCCTGTGCAGATCCTGCCTGGTGGGAAGGGATCAGAAGGATGGAGAAAAGCAGAAGAAGGGAGATCTTTGCGTATGAATATTTCTTTTTTACGAATGAACCACCTGATCCCTTTGAATCTTTTTCAACAAATTGTGATTTGGACATCTTTATATCATGACCCTCCTCAGCCTAAGTGCATTTCCAACAACAGAGAGAGAGCTGAAGCTCATGGCTGCTGCAGCAAAAACAGGACTTAAGAGTATTCCAAAAAATGGATATAGCACACCCGCAGCCACAGGCACACCAACCGAATTATATACAAATGCCCAGAACAGGTTCTGCTTTATGTTTCTCATCGTAGCCCTGCTGAGTTTCCTCGCGCGCACTATCCCACGGAGATCCCCCTTTATCAATGTAACACCTGCACTCTCCATTGCCACATCAGTGCCAGTGCCCATTGCTATACCGACATGTGCCTTTGCCAGTGCAGGGGCATCGTTGATTCCATCACCTGCCATTGCAACAATACGCCCTTGATCCTGAAGCTCTCTTACCCTTTCCACCTTCTCATCAGGAAGCACCTCTGCTATCACCTCGTCAATCCCGAGCCTTCTTGCCACAGCCTCAGCAGCGGTGCGATCATCTCCGGTGAGCATTACAATCCTGATACCCTCTTCATGAAGTTCCTTTATCGCCTGATAGGTGGTCTCCTTGATCGGGTCTGCAACACCAATCAGTCCGGATACCCTACCATCAACTGCAACGAATATCACGGTCTGACCTTCTCTTCTCATCCCCTCAGCTATCTCGATTAACTCTCCCGCATCCACTTTAGCATCATCGAGGAGTTTCAGATTTCCAATGATTACCTGATGCCCATCTACAATACCCCTCACACCCTTTCCAGTAACTGACTCAAAGCTATCAACCCTTCCCGGTTCAATCCCTCTTTCCTTTGTCCCTTTTACAATAGCATCAGCAAGGGGGTGTTCGCTTGCCTTTTCAATGGCAGCTGCATATCTCAAAAGCTCCCCCTCATCCATACCTTTTGCAGTGTAAATTGCAACAAGTTTAGGCTTCCCTTCTGTCAATGTCCCGGTTTTGTCAACAACAAGGGTGTCCACCTTATGCAGTATCTCTATAGCCTCTGCATTTTTAAACAGCACACCCAGGGTTGCACCCTTTCCCGTGGCAACCATTATCGACATGGGTGTTGCAAGTCCAAGGGCACATGGACAGGCAATTATCAATACAGCTACTGCATTTATCAGCGCATGAGCCATCTTAGGCGCTGGTCCGATGGATGCCCATATAATAAACGTAAGCACAGCTACGGCGACCACTATGTAGACAAAATATCTCGCCACGAGATCAGCGAGCCTCTGAATCGGTGCGCGAGTCCTCTGAGCCTCTGCAACCATCTTCACAATCTGTGAAAGCACAGTATCAGTGCCCACCTTCTCCGCCTTTACAACTATCATACCCGTTCCGTTTAGAGTGGCACCTATAACCCTGTCCCCGGGTCCCTTCTGCACAGGTATAGGTTCACCTGTTACCATCGATTCATCCACAGAGGTTAACCCTTCAACCACAACACCATCAACAGGTATCTTCTCACCGGGTCTTACCCTCAGGAGGTCTCCTGGCTTCACATCCTCGAGGGGGATGTCTTCCTCGGTACTGTCTCTTATCTTTCTTGCAGTCTTTGGGGCAAGCTCCAGCAGTGCTCTTATGGCTGCTCCTGTTTTACTCCTTGCCTTAAGTTCCAGGACCTGACCAAGGAGTACAAGCACAACGATCGCGGCTGCAGCCTCAAAATACACTGCCACATTACCCCGTTCATCCCTGAATGTCTCAGGGAACAGGGTCGGAAACAGGGCTGCTAAAAAACTGTAGATGTATGCCACTGCAACACCAAGTCCTATAAGGGTAAACATATTGGGATTCCTTCTGGCAATGGAATGGTAGAACCTCACGAAGAAGGGCCAACCAGACCAGAGGACAACAGGGGTGACAAGTATCAACTCGATCCATCTGATGACTTCATGGGAAAGGAAATTAAGAAGCTTTGAAAAACCTGGTATATATTCACCCATGGTGATTATCAGAAGAGGGACGGTAAGCACAGCTCCAAGCATAAACCTCCTTGACATATCAGCTAACTCGGGATTTTCCTCCTCCAGGGATAAAGTCTGCGGCTCAAGGCCCATACCGCATATCGGACAACCTCCGGGGTGATCCTGAATTATTTCAGGATGCATGGGACAGGTGTAAATTGCACCTTTCGCAGGGAAAGATTCAGCTTTTACTCTTCCCTCACCTTCCTCCATCAGGAACCGATCGGGTTCCTTTATAAACCTGTTCCTGCAGTGGAGCGAGCAGAAATAGTAGGTTTTCCCTCTGTATATCTCTTTTGCTTTTGCCTCTTTATCATCAAATTCCATCTCGCATATGGGATCTCTTACCTTCATCTTTGCTCCTTTTCTTTTTAAAAAATTACCCTTTTAAAAAATTATAATGGATATCCTGAAGAGATCAAAAATGAATCGCTTATTTCCACCCGCACAAACGCATTCATTTCAGCCTAAAGATTTTTCTTGACAGATAAAAAATCATCTGTAAAAAATAGTTAGGACTTCTAACTATTTTATGATGGACCCACAGATTTCAACGGAAAGGAAGATTGCCTACCTCCTTGAGAGGATCTCGATTGTATATAGGGTATTGCTGTGGAATTTTGCAAAGGAAGAGGGCTTAACCCCGCTCCAAATCCAGATCCTCCTTTTCCTCAAAAACAGGGATCCAGAAGAATGCACCCCAACCAGCATAGCGGAAGACCTCAATATCACCAAGGCAACACTCAGTGACGCCGCAGGGGCATTGATAAGAAAAGGGCTTATTAAAAAGAGATCCTCCCGCAAGGATAAAAGGACGTCCTTCCTCACCCTTAGTCGACGGGGGAATAGTGTATTAAAAAGGATCGGAGGTATTGGGGATACCATTTCCAGATGTATTAAGGAACTCGATGATTCCGAAAAGGATTATGCCTTTGTATTTCTCATAAAGCTCATCTCCTCCCTCCACTCCTATGGGTTGATAAAGATTGCAAGGGTCTGCTTTACATGCAAATTTTTCAGAAAGAATGCCACCCCTTCAGCTCATATATGCTCATTAACCGGGGTAGAGCATTCAGATCGGGATATCATGGTGGAATGTCCAAAATACATACCCGCAGAGGTCTCCGGGAAAGGAGGTAATTTGCCATGAAAGAAAGCTTCCGCATCCTTTTATTAACAATATTCCTGGCTCTTTACCCGTTTATTTCCTCTGGAAAAGACCTTCCTTCAGAAGCTGAAAAGGGAGAGTCACTATTCCTTCAGAAGTGCAGTTCATGCCATACAATCGGGAGTGGCAGGCTCGTTGGTCCTGATCTTATGGGTGTAACGGAAAGACGAAGCAGTGATTGGCTTGAAGAATTTATAATGGATCCCCAGAAACTCATTGATAAAAAGGATCCCATTGCACTGAAACTACTGGATGACTACAAAATCAAAATGCCACCTGCTGGACTGAACAGGGAGGAGATTAAACTTGTCATTTCATTCCTTTCCCAGAGGAAAGAGCCCAGACAAACAGAAGGGAAAGATGTTATGATCCTTGCAGGAGATGCAGATCGTGGAAAAGCACTCTTTACGGGAAGCATCCCTTTTAAAAATGGCGGCTCACCCTGTATTGCCTGCCACACTATGAGGGGAATATCTATACCCGGCGGAACACTCGGACCTGATTTAACTGCATCCATCAAGAATTATGGAAAAGATGGGCTCAAATCCGTTCTTCTGGCTGTGCAATTTCCAACGATGCAACCACTTTACGGAAAGAAGCCCTTAACAGAACAGGAAGTTGCAGACCTTATATCATTTTTCGAATCAGCAGACGAAAAACACCCCTTCCCTTCCTTTGCAACAGGAACAATTTATATCACAGGTGGTGCACTTTTGATCTTCGCACTGATCCAGATTGCATGGAAAGGAAGATTAAAGGGTGTCCGCAAAGATATGATAAAGACAGGGAGTATAACAAGAAAGTAAGGAGGTAGATTAAGATGGGATGGATACAGGACATAATAAATCCAGCTTTGAGAAGATGGGAGGAGTTTTACAGAAATAGATGGCAGTTTGACAGAGTCATAAGGAGCACACATGGTGTCAACTGCACGGGTGGTTGTTCATGGATGGTATATGTTAAGGATGGGATCGTAACATGGGAGCTCCAGGCACTTGATTATCCCTCACTTGAATCAGGACTCCCACCCTATGAGCCCAGAGGATGCCAGAGGGGTATCTCCTTTTCATGGTACCTTTACAGTCCTGTCAGGGTGAAATACCCATATATACGGGGAAAATTGCTTGACCTCTGGCGTGAGGCAAAAAGGACCAACATTGACAGTGTTTCTGCTTGGGCATCCATTGTTGAGGATGAAACAAAGCGGAGGTTAATTCTCCAGTCAAGGGGTAAAGGTGGATTCAGAAGAATAACATGGGATGAGGCGACAGAAATCATCTGCTCCTCCATCATATATACGATAAAGAAATACGGCCCGGACCGCATCATAGGCTTCTCTCCCATACCTGCAATGTCGATGCTGAGTTATGCAGGTGGCTCAAGATTTTTGCAGCTCCTTGGTGGTGTGAATCTCAGCTTCTATGACTGGTACTGCGACCTTCCTCCATCTTCGCCAGAAACATGGGGAGAACAGACCGATGTCTGTGAAAGTGCAGACTGGTACAATAGCAAGTTTATTGCTGTTTGCGGAAGCAATCTTAACATGACAAGAACACCAGATGTTCATTTTGTTTCGGAAGCAAGACATAATGGGACGAAGCTGGTTGTCTTTTCTCCGGATTTCTCCCAGGTATCAAAGTATGCTGACTGGTGGATACCAGTGAGACAGGGGCAGGATTGTGCCTTCTGGATGGCTGTCAATCATGTGATACTGAAGGAGTTCCATTATGAAAAGACATCGTCCTATTTTACTGATTATCTTAAGAAATACACAGATGCACCATTTCTTGTCTCATTGAAAAGAACAGGCAATACCTATATTCCTGACAGGCTCCTCAGGGCAAATCGATTATCAAGATACAGGGATGTTGAGAATGGTGAGTGGAAGTTTTTGATGTTCGATCAGAACACACAGACACCAAAAATGCCAAAGGGAACCATTGGATTCCGCTGGCAGAAGAAGAAAGGGCAGTGGAATCTCGAACTTAAGGATGGTCTCGATGAATCACCGATAGACCCAGCCCTTTCTTTTCTTCACAACAGCGACGACATTTTAACAGCAGAATTTTACGATTTTTCCACCGGAAGGCTATTGAGGCGTCAGATTCCCGTTAAATATATCGAAACAACGGAAGGAAGGGTTCCCGTGGCAACAGTATATGATCTGCTCTTTGCTCAGTTCGGTGTAAGCAGGGGGCTTAAAGGTGATTACCCTGCTGATTACGAAAGCGATCTTCCCTATACCCCTGCATGGCAGGAGAAGTATTCAGGTATCTCAAGAAATACACTGATACAGTTTGCAAGGGAGTGGTCTCTCACAGCAGAAAACACGCAGGGAAGATGCATGATCATTATTGGACCTGGTTTGAATCACTGGTACCATAACAACCTTATCTACCGTGCGGGAATTGTTGCACTCATGTTAACAGGGTGTGTGGGAAAGAATGGCGGTGGTCTCAACCACTATGTTGGGCAGGAGAAACTTGCACCATTTGCATCATGGTCAACACTCGCCTTTGCCCTTGACTGGATAAAGCCTCCCCGACTTCAAAATGCCCCTTCATTTCACTATGTGCATTCAGGACAGTGGAGGTATGAAAAGGAATTCACAGAGTATCACCCAGTTCCCGAAAATGGATTTGCAAGAGGGCACACAATTGACATGCAGGTAAGGGCAGTTAAGAACGGCTGGCTTCCCTTCTTTCCGCAGTTCAATATGAATCCCATGGAGATAGTGAGGGAGGCTGAAAGGAGTGGAGCCAGGACGAACGATGAAATCATAAGATGGGTTGTTGAACAGCTAAAGGGCGGAAAACTAAAATTTGCCATTGAGGATCCGGATGCACCTGAGAACTGGCCAAGGGTATTCATTATCTGGAGGGGCAATGCACTCATGTCAAGTGCAAAGGGCCATGAATTCTTCCTCAAGCACTATCTTGGAACACACACAAATGCCATAGCTGATGAGATTGTTGATGAGGATGTTGTTAAGCTGGTCAAACTGAGAAATGCACCTGAGGGTAAATTTGATCTTGTTGTTGATATAAACTTCAGGATGGACACATCTGCCCTTTACTCTGACATAGTTCTTCCCGCAGCAACATGGTATGAAAAAAATGACCTGAATTCCACAGATCTACATTCATATATCCACCCCCTTTCAGCTGCTGTTCCACCGTGCTGGGAATCAAAATCCGATTGGGAGATATTCAAATTAATTGCGAAAAAATTTAGTGAAATGTCAACAAAACATCTTCCCGGAATCGTAAGGGATCTTGTGCTCTTGCCCCTCATGCATGATACACCTGCGGAGGTATCACAATCTGAGATTAAGGACTGGTCAACAGGTGAGTGCGATCCCATCCCCGGAAGAACCATGCCGAATCTTATCGTGGTTGAAAGGGATTATGTAAATCTTTACAACAGGTTCATCTCCTATGGTCCAAGGGCAAAAACAGATGGGATTGGTTTCCATGGAATAGTCTGGAAAATCGATGATATTTACGAGAAGATGTGCATGGAAAAACCTGTAAATTGGGGTGGAAATACCTATCCCTGCATTGCTGAGGATGTTGATGCTGCAAACAACATCCTGAGGCTCGCGCCTGAAACAAACGGTGAGATGAGCTATCATGCCTATAAGGCTGAAGAGGAGCATGTAGGACTTAAACTTACAGATCTTGCGGATGAATTCAGAAGTGTGAGCTATACCTTTAATGATCTCCTTTCACAACCAAGACGTTTAATCAACAGCCCTATCTGGACGGGATTGATGAATGAAGGAAGGGCATATGCACCCTACTGTCTGAATATTGAAAGGCTTGTTCCATGGCGAACATTAACAGGAAGGCAGCACTTCTATCTTGATCATCAGGGCTACATTGCCTTTGGCGAACACCTGCCTACTTACAAGCCGCTTCCAAGCCCTGAAAAACTCAGGGATATCGTAAAGAGTGGGAAGGATGGAAGAACATTGATGTTAAACTATCTTACCCCGCATGGTAAGTGGCATATCCATTCAACATATTTCGATAACCACAGGATGCTCACCCTATCAAGGGGGTGTGAGCCATGCTGGATGAACGATAAGGATGCAGATCAGATCGGTGTAAAGGATAACGACTGGGTTGAGATCCACAATGACAATGGAGTAATGGTAACCCGTGCTGCGGTCAGTGCGAGGATTCCAAGAGGTATGTGTATTGTTTATCATTCTCCTGAGAGAACGATTTCCGTTCCAAAGGCTCCTTCCCGCAGAATGCGCCGCGCAGGCGGTCACAACAGCCTCACAAGAACAAGGCTCAATCCCCTTCTCATGATGGGTGGATATGCCCAGTTTACATATGGATTTAACTACTGGGGACCTACTGGGGTAAATAGGGATACCTATGTCCTTGTAAGAAAACTTGAGGGTGAACCCGTATGGTAATCCCACTTAAAGGAGGTATGCAATGAATATCCGTGCACAGATGTCCATGGTATTCCACCTTGATAAATGCATCGGTTGCCATACCTGCAGCATTTCGTGCAAGAACATCTGGACTGACAGAATGGGAACCGAATATATGTGGTGGAATAATGTTGAAACAAAACCGGGAACAGGTTACCCTACGCTCTGGGAGGATCAGGATAGATATAGAGGTGGATGGGAAGTCAGCAATGGCAAACTCAGGTTAAAGCTTCAGGGCAAGATCGGCACATTCCTCAATATATTCTTTAACCCTTATCTTCCAACAATAGATGACTACTATGAACCCTGGACATACCGTTATGAGGATCTCTTCAATTCACCCGATTCAGATGATCAGCCATCTGCAAGACCTATTTCCATGATAACAGGAAAACCCATAGAGATAGAGGCTGGTCCCAACTGGGATGACGATCTCGGCGGTTCACCCTTTTATGCGGAAAAGGATATTAATCTCAATGTACTTACTGAATCAGAGAAACACCAGCTCTTTCAGCTCGAGCGTCTTGTATTCTTTTATCTGCCAAGGATATGCAACCACTGTCTCAACCCAGGATGTGTTGCCGCCTGTCCTGCCAGGGCAATATACAAGCGGGGTGAGGACGGAATTGTGCTTGTGAATCAGGAAAAGTGCAGGGGGTGGAGGATGTGTATCTCGGGTTGCCCTTACAAGAAGGTCTACTACAACTGGACAACAGGGAAGGCTGAAAAGTGCATCCTCTGCTATCCGAGACTCGAAGCAGGTCAGGCCCCTGCATGTTTTCATTCCTGCGTTGGAAGGATACGCTATTCAGGTGTTATTCTTTATGACGCTGATATGATTGAAAGGGTCGCCTCAGCAGAACCCACGCAACTTGTCACTGCAATAAGGGATATCATAAAGGATCCCTTTGATGAATCGGTAATTGCCAGTGCAAGGAAAAATGGGATCACAGACCAGGTGATAAAATCCGCGCAAGAATCCCCAGTTTACAGATTCCTGAAGGTTTACAAGCTTGCACTCCCCTTACATCCGGAATTCAGAACAATCCCCATGCTCTTCTATGTTCCACCGCTTCTTCCTGTGATCTCTTCACTGAGGGGAAACAGTTTTGAACTCAGGGATGAATTCTTTCCGACTGCTGAATCGCTCAGGATACCTATCAAATATCTCTCCGCATTACTGTCTGCAGGAAATGAAAAGGAGGTAATCGAAATCTATAAGAAGCTCATTGCTGTTCGTATTTACAAAAGGTCCTCATCTGTTGGTGATATTTCACGGATGGAGATGAAAAAGGTAATGGATGAGGCAGGGATATCAACTGATGAGGCAGAGGAGATCTATAAACTCACATCACTGCCCACATATGCAGATAGATTTTCCATCCCATCGTTCATGCGTGAGCGTGTCATCGAAACGCTGGAGCAAACGGATGTAAGGAAAACAGAGACAGGGTTTGGATTTATTAAAAAACCGAAAAGAGGATGGTAATTCATGGAAGAGGGAAACATATATCTCCTTTATGCAGGACTCCTTTCCTATCCTGACGATGGAATCCGGAGAAGGGCGATGGAGATTCAATCCCTTCTCCGGAATAAAAGTGAGAAGTCCTCAACGTATATGGAAAAATTCATAGAGCTCCTTGAATGTCATACCAGGGAGAAACTTGAAGAGATCTATACCTCCACATTTGATCTACACCCCATCTGCTACCCTTATGCAGGTTATCATCTATTTGGTGATGACTACAGGAGAAGTCAGTTCATGACAAGGCTTAAGGAGGAGTACAGAAAAAAGGGATTCTTTCCTCCGGATGATGAACTTCCCGATCATATAGGCATAATCCTGAAATATATGGGAACAGTGAAGGATGACGAAACGATTCTTAATGAGTGTCTCCTTCCTGTTATTGAAAAAATGACCTCACTTTTTAACCCATTATTCAACAATCCGTACTTTTATCTCATGACTTCGCTACTACTTTTTCTCAGGGAGAAGATGGGCATTGAAAGGAAAGAAATATCATTTACTGACGGAGGATGTAACCATGAGTGATTATGCATTATTTATCGTATTCCCCTATCTCTCAATTTTAATAGCAGTCTCCGTGGGTGTATACCGCTACTTCAGTGATAGATTTTCATTCTCGGCCCTATCATCCCAGTTCCTTGAAAATAAACAGCTTTTCTGGGGTTCAATCCCCTGGCACTACGGTATCATTCTCATTCTGATATCCCATCTCATCGCTACACTTTTTCCAGGACTCTGGCAGGGGATTCTCGGTGAAAATGTCAGACTCTACATCATTGAAATAACAGGGATGGCACTGGCATTGGCTGTTGCCATCGGAATCCTTATACTGATCATAAGAAGGATCCTCAATCCACGAGCAAAGGTTGTCACTTCAACATTTGACTGGATTTTACTTATCTGTCTCTTACTTCAGGTGATCCTTGGTATTTATATCGCTGTTCGTTACAGGTGGGGTGGTTTATGGTATCTCCACACTGCAACACCATGGCTCATCTCTCTCTTCAAATTAAACCCTGATATATCGACTGTAATCCATCTCCCACTGGCTATTAAACTGCATTTTCTGAACGGCTTTCTCGCGATCTTACTATTTCCCTTTACAAGGCTTGTTCACATCTTCACGATTCCAATCGGTTATCTGTGGAAACCCTATCAGCTGGTTATATGGAACAGAATCAAATAAAGGAGGAATTCTCCATGTCAAAGGAACAGTTCGGTCTTAAAGGAAATCCTGCGCAGGGTCTTATTGGAGCAACCTTTGGATTCTTTATAGGCTTTGCTGCAGTTGCACTCTATGGTCCTGCAGCGAAGAACTTTAAAGAGTTGATGGGACTGAGCGGCTTGATGATGGGGTTCCTTGTTGCCATACCACAGCTTACAGGATCACTCCTGAGGATCCCTTTTGGTGCATGGGTTGATAAGGTTGGCGGCAAAAAGCCCTTTCTGGTATTATTCATCCTTTCAATAACCGGGATGCTCGGTCTTACATTCATCCTTCTAAAATACTATCCCGATAAAATGACCATCAAGCTTTATCCATTTGTGTTACTATTTGGGGCATTGAGCGGCTGTGGTGTTGCGACATTTTCTGTTGGTATTCCCCAGACATCCTACTGGTATCCGAGAAACAAACAGGGCCTTGCACTCGGCGCATATGCAGGACTTGGAAATACTGCACCCGGATTCTTTACAATTCTACTTCCTGTCGCACTGATGAGCCTTGGACTTCCAAAGGCATATGCACTCTGGCTTCTAATACTTGTTACAGGGACTATCATCTATGCACTGATAGCAGAGGATGCCTATTACTTTCAACTCATAAAGAAGGGTTACACCAGAACACAGGCAGTGGAGATTTCATCAAGGCTTGGACAGGAACTCATACCATCTGGAGCCGTTGTGGATGCACTTAAAAAATCTGCAACGATAGGAAGAACATGGGCACTTGTGCTTCTCTATTTCACCTCCTTTGGTGGATTTCTCGCCCTTACAACCTGGTTTCCCGCCTACTGGAGTATCTTTCATGGACTGAATTTGAAAACAGCAGGACTACTTACAGCACTATGCTTCTCCCTGCTTGCCTCCTTCATCAGGGTTTTCGGTGGTGCAATAAGCGATAGAATTGGTGGTGAGGTGACATCCATAATGAGTTTCACCATCGTTCTTATAGGTGCGCTTTTCCTGATGCTTTCATACAGCTTCATCCCTTCACTCATTGGTGAAATCCTTATTGGAACAGGAATGGGAATTGCCAATGCAGCTGTCTTCAAGCTCGTTCCAAAGTATGTGCCTGAAGCAATTGGTGGCGCATCAGGATGGATCGGAGGTCTCGGGGCGTTTGGAGGTTTTATTGTTCCGCCAATACTTGGAGTCTTTCTCGATATCTATGGTAAAAATGGTTATGCAACAGGTTTTGTTGTTTATGTGATCCTTGCCATTATTTCAATCTCCATCTCCCTTTACATTATGAAAAAATACGGGAGGGGATAGGTTTAATCCTCTCTTATCAGTATAAATGTTGCGTATCACGAAGGATGGCTTACTTCTCTGTAAAGTAAACCATCGTCTTTCCTGAAAGATGCATCGGTATTTCTGCATCTTCGATCCAGGAGCCTCTTCTAAAGAGCTTCTGGTCTGCTGATGCATAAACGACCTCACCGAGGAATGCATAACATTCCCCAGCATCAATTGTATTCTTCAATATACACTCCACAACGCCTATCGATCCTTCAATAGTGGGTGCCTTCACCCTTCTCGAATGCGTCTTCTCCAACCCTGCCTTTTCGAATTTATCAACATCCCTCCCGGAATATCTACCGCATATCCATATCTTATCCAGCATCTCCCGGTTTGGAATGTTTATCACAAACTCCCCTGTCTTCTTTATAAATTCTGCAGTAAGACTCTCTCTGGAAACGCAGACAATGACAAGCGGGGGTTCATCACTTGCAGGCGTTGCCCATGCGCATGCCATAACATTTTCCCTCTTTCCATCCGTGCTCGTGAGGAGAAAGGTAAGTTTGGGGTGAAGGAGATGGTATATATCCTTCTTTACTTCTTTTAACATAATAAGCCCTCTTTAAATGGATCTAATTCTCTGAATATTCTATTCAGGCAGGATAACTTTTCAAGGTTTAGTTGATAAACCTATTCGAGCTCATCAATCTTTGCGGCCATTATAAAATCGTTTTCAGAAAGCCCATCGATGGAATGGGTGTAGAGTTCAACTGTGACCCTATTATAAAAGATGTAAATATCCGGATGATGCCCCTCCTCTTCTGCAAGGTCAGCCACTTTATTTACGAATCTCATAGCATCATTAAAATCACTGAATGTGAACTCCTTTCTTATCTTTTTCTCTCCTATATGTTCCCAGCCCCCTTTGAGCGAAGAAAGGTATCTTTGAAATTCCTCTTTCTTCAAAGGATGAACACCCCCTTCGCATGGAACACATCTCTTTTTTGTCAACTCTGACCCCATGTAAACCACTATAGTTTCAGAATGCATTGAATTCAATACCCTATCGTATTAAATTTCAGGTATATTTAATCTCGATTATTTCACAGGCATAATATTATCTGGATGATTTTGAAAAAGAGGTGATCTCTATGTCAGGTTTATCAGTAAACCTTCTCAATGACAGAAGGCTAAATGCCCTGAATCAAGCCTTTGAGAGGTGTTTGAGGGTCTCTGAACTATTTGAATCCTGGAAGAAAAGGGATTACTACATTTCAGCGATCCAGCTTGCCTTTGATGAAACAATGGGCTTTGCAAAAAACTTCCCCTCGGATTTAGCCTTAAGGCTTTACCGTGATATCCTCACAACAAGACTTCTTTACGATGAGATAACAAAACATATAAAAAAGGGGGGAGATGGAACAATAGCAGGTCCAGCATTTACAGGGTACTGGCAGGAGGCTGTTGGTGTTGCTGTTGCCCATGCCATGGGCAATGAGGACTTTCTCTATCCATCGCACAGGGATATGTCAGCATATATCGCAAAGGGTGAAACGCTCGATCGCATATGGCTTAATCATCTTGGAAAGATAACAGGACCCACGAAGGGTTACGATGGAAATGTGCATTTTATAGATTATGAGCACAGGAACTTTGGATTTGAGGTATCAACAATGGGGGTTTCAGCTGTTATAGGCCCGGGTCCTGTAATCCCTGCAAATAAAGAAAAGGAACTCAAGCTCGGACGCAGCCTTGAGCCCGATGAAAGGATTGCTGCTGTTGCTATATTCGGTGACGGTTCATCATCAAATGGCGTCGTGCACGAAGGAATGAACCTTGCAAAGGCGTGGAATATACCTGTTCTTTTTGTTCTCCTTGACAACAGGATCGCCATCTCCGTTTCACCAGAGCAACAACACGGTGGAATTGACCTAACAAATAGATCAATAGGATATGAGATGCCTGGAATAACACTCGATGGAAACGATGTAATACTTTCATATCTTGGTGCCCGCTGGATGCTTACATTTTCAAGAAGAACCATGCACCCCTCATTTATGAGGCTCGTTACCTTCAGAAGGCATGGACACAATGAGATAGAGGATGCTGAATATGCAAAGGAGGTTTATGGAAGGGAAGAGTTCGAAAGACTATCATCCAAGGAAAATGATCCCCTTTACAGGATAAGAACGGAGCTCATTGAACTCGGTATTTTAACGGATGAATCAATGAAAAGGATTGTATCAGAGGTAAGAAAGGATGTTATCGATTCATATAACAGGGCACTCAAGGAGCCGGACCCACCAAGGGATCGAACAGCCTTCAGATCCTCACTTATAGATCCCGAATGCAGGATAACCAGGGAACTTTCATCAAAATATCCACCAACAAAAACAGACAGGGAGCTTTCCATGCGTGAGGCATTCAAGGAAGCATTAAGGGAGGAATTGAAGAACAATCCACTGCTCAGATACCTTGGCGAGGATGTTGCTGATCCAAAAGGAGGGGTTCTTGGATTAACACTTGGTCTTTCAAAAGAATTCCCTGATCAGGTCAGAAACACACCTATAAGTGAAACTGCGATAGCAGGTCATGTGGCAGGTTCAGGACTGTTTGGATACCCAGCTGTAGGTGAGTTTCAATTCTTACCCTTTACCTTTTCAGCAGGTGAACCCCTCTTTACATTTGTTCCAACGCGTCCTGCCATGATAGGATACGGATGCAACTGTGTCTATGTTGCTCCATTCGGTATTGTCCCTTCAAGCAACAACTACCATTCCGACTGCATTGAGATACATCTTGCATCCCTCAGGGGGGTAAAGTTGATCGTGCCTTCCACACCTGAGGATATGAAGGGATTGATGAAATCAGCCATCAGGGACCCCGATGCCTGTTTTGTTCTCCTTCAGATATATGAGCTGGGAAGTAAGGGTCCTGTTCCCGAGCATCAGTATTTCACGCCTCTTGGTGTTGCGGCGGTGAGGAGAGAGGGAAAGGACATATCCCTTGTTACATATGGACCACTTATGCTGAGAAGGGCACTTGATGCAGCGGAAAAACTTGAAAAGATGGGGATCTCATTAGAAGTTATTGACCTCAGAACAATTGTTCCCTGGGATAAGGAGACAGTTTTGAAATCCGTTTCAAAAACAGGAAGGGTAATAATAATGCATGAGGCGTCCCGTTCCTTCCATGTAGGGGCTGAGCTTGCTGCATCGATAGTTGAGGATCTGAGCTTTTATCGACTCAGAGCAAGACCCGTGAGACTTACAGCACCTGATACACCCGTTCCCTTCCACCCGAATCTCGAAGAAACACGTATTCCACTTGTTGATGATATAATTGAAGCTGCAAAAAAACTCATGGAGGAGTCCTGATGCAGAGATATCTGGAGATAACACTGGATACAAAGGAGAGGCTTGGATTCTATCAGGAGGTCACAGATGCTGTTGATGTTGAGATCATTGAGTGGTTCAAAAAGCCAGGGGATGTAATTGGAAGCATCGAGGATCCTGATACGCTTACTGTTGAAGGCGAGCCCATTGTGAAGGGAGAGAGCGCAAAGGGGGTTTTCATCCTAAAGGCAATGGGGTGGGAGATAGGTGCAAGGATTGTTGAGATACTTATTTCAGAAGGGGAGCGGATTACCATAGATTTGAGGAAGGAATCACTTAAACTTGCACTTCTTGAGGTTAAAACTGATATTACGGAAAAACCACAGCCAGAAACAACTGGAACTATTAAAGAGGAAAAGCCTCCCCAGAGGATAACACCGCTTGCGAGGGAACTTATAGAGGACCTCGGTGTGAAAATAGAGGCAGAAGAGGAAAAAACCATAAGGCTCAATGATGTACTTGCATCACCAGTGGTGAGAAGAAGGGCCAGAGAACTGGGGATAGATCTCACAGGAGTAAGGGGGAGTGGTCCTGAAGGGATTATTACAGAAAGGGATCTTGAAAAGATAGTTAAGGAAAGGAAGGTTATTGAACTGAGACCCCCTGTTCCTGAGGAGGGTGAGGTAGAAGTCATAAGACCTTCACTGAGAAGGCTTACGATTGCAAAGAATATGGCAAAGGCCTGGATTGCACCCCAGGCATCTGCAGGTATCGATATAGATGCATCGGCACTTATTGAATACAGGGAAAGGATGAAGGATGCATTCGAGAAGCTACACGGGATAAAGTTAAGGTATGACTACTTATTTGCTGCTGCATGTGCATGGTTACTAACGCAGAAGGAGTTCAGGATTCTCAATGGAAGGTGGGTGGAAAGGGATGGGAAGGCATTCATTGAACTTTACAGACATGTAAACATAGGTATAGCAACAGCGATACCTCCATCATTAACAAAGAGTGGATTTTCAGAGCTTGTTACTCCAGTTATTAAAAATGCGGATAGGTTATCCTTCATTGAGCTTGCAAAAAGGGCCAATAAGCTGATAGATGATGCCATCTCAGGTAATCCAAAACCAGAGGATCAGATGGGTGCAACATTTACCGTTAACAACACGGGATCACCTGTTGAATGGAGGGGTATACATTTTTCAGGCGATGAATTTCCAGGACCCATATTTCCTCCTGATACAGGTGCAATACTCTCTTTCGGAGCTGTTCGTGAGGAGGTCGGAAGGAAGCGCGTGAGGATTGCCTTATGTTTTGATCACAGACTCTGTGATGGATTTGAGGTAAAACTGTTCCTCAGGGCACTTCAGTGGCTTATTGAGCATCCCGAGCAGATAACAGCGCTTGTTTAACTGCTTCTGATCACCCTTCAAATATAAACTTTTTGTAATGCATAACTTCTGAGAAGATCTGCGCCATCTTTTTTGCAAGATCTGAGTTGACTTCAAATTTCATACCCGTGATCTTCTTAACGGATGTAACGCCTATATCTGGGAGATTGCAGGGATCTATTAAGGAGAAGTATTGAAGATCTGGATGTATATTCAGACCACACCCCCTCGATACCACACCCCCATCGAATCTACAACCGAGAAAGCCGATCTTGAAAGCCAGTCCCCTCTCACATATCCATACACCTTGAATCCCTGGAAGGAATCTATTATTGAATAGCTTGAGTTGCCTTCCATCCTCTGCCTTCCAGAAACCTTCCCGGGACCAGCGGATGCGGAATGCACTGATGGAGAAAAGCTCCCGCAATGTCCTTATCATTGTCTCCTCAAGCGCATAAACATACTCGGTCACCCCGAATCCTTCTCTTAATTTCACAATCGGTGCAAGCACGATCTGCCCCTCATCATGATACATGATCCCTCCACCCCTTTCAGCCTTTATCAGGGGAAAAGGGAGATCACCCTTTATGTGATCGAGGTCTGCCTTCTTATGGTAGCTGAATGATGGTGGGTGTCTCAGGAGAAAGAGGAGGTCTTCATCCTTATGGATGCGGCTTTTTGCCTCCCTGTTTAAGATCTCCTCCAGCTCACTAACTGTTAATTTATCAAGCCATACGGCCCTTAACTTCACGTTTTCCTGACCTCACATGCACAGCTTCATCATCGAGAAGACGGATCGCTTCACCGATGAGTTCAGACCATGTGGGATGCTGGAATAGAAGTCCCTTTATATGATCAATTGAATCCTCTGCATGGCGCGCTGCTGCGATTATATGAATCAGTTCTGACGCACCCTCACCTATTATATGTGCACCCGCTATCTGTCTTATAGGTTTTCTGTGGTATCTATCCCTGTGTTCAACAATCTTCACCAAACCCTCTCTGTGATCAAGGGAGATACCTTTGCCAAGTGCACCGTATCTCACCTTTGCTGAAAGCACTTCATGATTGGGCGCACTGCAGGTGATATTCTTTGCCTCACCTTCAGTTAGACCAACGCGCGCAACCTCCGGAATGGTGAATGTGCACACAGGTATGTTTGTATAATCCAGGCTGTCAATATTCCTTCCCGAAATCACACCAGCAACAATCTCCCCTTCCCTTGTTGCAACATGTGCAAAACAGGGATGCTGCCTTCCGGGAATGGATATACAGTCACCAATTGCAAATACGCCGGATGGTCCCTTCAGAACCTCATAACCGGGAATCTTTACAGGTATAAACCCCCTTTCATCAACACCAATGCCAGCATCTTCAAGACCGAGATCATCTGTTGCTGGAACTATCCCTATAGCAACAAGGATGTGTGAGCCCTCAAGCACTTTTCCATCATCAAGTGTTATCCTCGCAGAGTCAGTGGTAATCTCCGTCTTTACAACCTTTCTTCCGGTAAGAATATTAACACCCTTCTTTTTAAATATAATCTGAAGCTCTCTTGATATATCCTCATCCTCCTGGGGAAGCAGCCTTGACATATGCTCAACCACAGTTACAGGCACACCAGTTGAACAGAAGAAGCTCGCAAATTCACATCCAATGGCACCACCTCCGATAATGATGAGCTTCTCTGGAAGCTTCGTTCCAGTAAGTATCTCTTTATTCGTAAGTACCCTTTCATGAGGGTAAGGAAGGCCTGGAAGTATTTTTGCACGAGCGCCAGTTGCGATTACAATATAATCAGCGGAAAACTCCTCTATTCCATCGTCTGTTTGCACAACAACAGTTTTTCCCTTCTTAAATCTTGCTCGACCCTTTATGAGCTTAACACCATTAGATTTCATTATTCCATCAAGTCCCGATGTTATTGCCTCAACCTTCTGACGTGAACGTTTTATTAATTCATGATACATCAGTCCGGGAACCTTATGATCAAGCACATCTGAAATATCTTCAAGCTCGATAACCCTCTTTGCTGCATTAATAATCGTTTTTGAAGGTATACATCCTAACTGGAGGCATGTCCCTCCAAGTGCATTCTTTTCAACAATAAATGTTTCAAAACCTGCCCTCGCAAGCAGCACCGCACAGGGGTAACCTCCTGGTCCTCCTCCGATTACAACTACACTTTTTCCTTCTGCAGCCATAATTTCCCCTGCATTGTGAATATGATTCTTCGCTAAATTTTATGATCTCACATGCCTTATCTACAATCAATGGGGGACTTCAGCGGGTCTTTCTCTCTATCTCAGCTGCCCCTTTTATAATCATGAGCAGCCCCTTTCTGATATCTTCCTTTTTTATCTGTCTGAAAAGTTGCAGTAGCATATCCTCATCCCTGGATAGGCCCTTACCATAGTGTGACTTTCTCTCGGCTATTTTTATATCTGTTGTTGGAAGGAGATCAACAGGATGCATACCAAGAGACTCTGCAATCTGATAAAGCCTTGTTACAGTAATTTCATTAATGCCCTTCTCATATTTCTGTATCTGCTGATATGAAATCCCTACCTACTCTGCAAGCTGCATCTGGGATATATTCATTGAAATCCTGGCATTTCTGATCCTTTCCCCGATAATGAGTTTAATATTTTTCATAAATTGCAATTCACTAAAAACTCTCGCTGATCATAAAACATTTTCCCTTCATGAAAAACGATTGTCTATAAACCTGGGGTTGTATTTTTATTGAGAATTACCACCATAAGTTGTATATTATAATTCATGAACCGAAGGATCTTAATTGTTGATGATGATTATTTTATAAGAAGACTCCTTGTGGAATTCTTTCAAACACTTGGATATGATGTCTTATCCCTGAAAAGTGGAAGGGAAATTATGCAGGGGATTGGTATAAAACAATTTGATCTTATAATAACAGACTATTCATTGCCTGATATGGATGGTGTTGAGCTCATCCATTATATCAGAACCATAAATCCATCCCTCCCAATAATAGGAATCAGTGGATCCTGTGAAGAGAAAAAACTCCTTGATGCAGGAGCAAACTATTTTATTGCGAAGCCCTTTGATCTGAAACAGATAAAGGAGATAGTGGAAAGAATCCTCTGAATCCTAACCAACCCTGATAAATCTTGCCGAAGCTTCAGCTATCAATCTTGAATCGGATCCAATCATACAGGATCTGCCTTCGATGATCCGTCCTGAGATATCCCTTATTTCAGCCTCAACCCTTGCACCTTCCCCTGGAATAAGAGGCCTCTTAAATTTCACATTGATCTGCATTGTTACTGCATTATAACCCATAAGAATAATAGCCTGGGCAATTGCCTCATCAAGGATCATCGCAACAATACCACCATGAATTATACCTGCATATCCCTGAAATATCTCAGAAAGGGTGAATTCAGATACTGCCTTACCGTCCTTTAAGTAAAAGGAAAGCTGAAGTCCTGAAGGATTCTCCTTTCCACAGACAAAACATCGATTGTTATCCTTGAATTTTAATTCCGACATCTTTAAAGAAAATCGGGGCGAGCGGATTTGAACCGCCGAGCCTCCTGCTCCCAAGGCAGGCGCGCTTCCAGGCTGCGCTACGCCCCGATAGATCTGGAAGATATCATCTTTTCAGCAATCCTTCAATGATATTCTTAAGCTTCCTGAATGCCTTCCCTCTGTGGCTTATGGAGTTTTTCTCCCTGGATTCAAGTTCTGCCATGGTTTTTCCCGAATGTATCACAAATATGGGATCATAACCAAACCCATTACTCCCTCTCATTTCAAACCCTATATAGCCCTCACATACCCCTTCTTCCCAGAACACCTCTCCTGATGACGTCGCAAGGGCTGCGACACACACATACCTTGCCTTCCTTCCGGGATATGGAATATCCCTCAATTCTTCAAGAAGTTTTCTGTTGTTCTCATAATCCGAGGCGAATTTTCCCGCATAACGGGCCGAATAGATCCCGGGTCTCCCCCCCAATGCTTCAACCTCAAGCCCCGAATCATCAGCAATGGATATCTTCTTTGTTATATGTGCCACATATAATGCCTTCTTTATGGCATTCTCAAGGTAACTTTCCCCATCCTCAATTATCTCTCCTATATCCGGAAATTCACTAAGAGTGAGGAAATTTACATTTTTGAGATCATGGAGTATCTCCATTATCTCCTTTGCCTTTCCCGCATTTCTTGTTGATATAACAATCTCCATCCTTCCTAAAACCTCCATACATGCGTTATATCTGAAAGCACTTCTCTCTGTATAACTGTAAGCCTCTTTATGGCTTCATAACCGACCTCGATCATCCTGTCAAGCTCACTTTTAGTGAAAGGCGACTCCTCTGCAGTCCCCTGGATTTCGATGATCTCACCCCTTCCTGTCATTACGAGATTCATATCCACCTGCGCTTTTGAATCTTCCATATATGTAAGGTCCACGAGGATCTCACCACCAACCTTCCCAACACTAACTGCAGCAACAGAATCCCTTAACGGAAATACATCTATCTTCCCCTCCTTCAGTAAGAACATAACAGCATCAACAAGTGCCACAAAGGCACCTGTTATAGATGCAGTCCTTGTGCCCCCATCTGCCTGTATAACATCGCAGTCGATCCACACTGTCCTCTCTCCGAGATGTTCCAGTCTTGTTACAGCCCTGAGAGATCTTCCAATAAGACGCTGGATCTCGTGGGTCCTCCCGTTTATCCTTCCCATGACAGATTCCCTGGGTGTCCTTGTTGTTGTAGAACGGGGAAGCATCGAGTACTCTGCAGTAATCCACCCTCTTCCCGTATTTTTTAAAAAGTGGGGAACCTTTTCCTCAATAGATGCACTGCAGATTACCCTTGTATCCCCCATTTCGATATAACATGAGCCCTCCGGATGCTTCAGATAATGCCTCACAATCCTGACATTCCTCAATTCCCCTGCTGCCCTTCCATCTATCCTCTGCATCTTTCTGACCCCCTCCCTGTCAATCAATCGATAATATATCAGATTTTTATCATCCATTCATCTTTTATCGTGGGATCACCTACGAAAAATGGGTCCCGCCTCTTTATGGGATTGACATCTTTATTTAAAAAATTTAAAGTAAGTAATTACAAACATATGAAATATGATCCTGCAAAAACCAAGAAAAAAATCCTCAAGGCCTCCCTCGAGCTCTTTTCAAAGAAGGGGTATCTTGGCACAACAACAAGGGAGATCTCAAGAAAGGCAGGTATAACGGAGGTAACACTCTTCAGACACTTTCCAAGGAAGGAAAGGCTCTTCTCGGAGGTTTTAAAATGGTCTTCATTCCTGCCGGAGCTTAAAGACCTTTTACCGGAGGTTAAGCAACTACCGTTTAAGGATGCCCTTGCTGTGATAGGAGGTAGATTTCTGAAAACACTCAGAATGAAAAAGGACCTTATAAAGATCATCTACTCTGAAATCCACAAATACCCTGATAGAGTTCACAGGATAAGGGATCAGATTGTTGAGGAGATAACAAAAACACTTGCATCATATTTCAGGAATGCAGAGGTGAGGGGATTGATTAAAGAGGGTGATCCTGAGTTTTATGCTGCTGTTTTCATGGGTATGATCTTTTCCTATTTCAATTCGAGGGAGCTCCTTATGTTGAGTATGTATGAAGGGTATAAAGAAGAAGAGATCATCCGGAAGCTCGTTGACATATTTGTTGAAGGCATTTTGATGAAAAAGGTGGAATAAATATGAAAAAGACCATCTTATTTTTTATACCCATTTTTATCCTTACATATGCTACTCCGTCATTTCCTGTTGAAAAATATAACCTTGATGACCTTTACAGGATAGCCCTCAGAAAGTCAGAAAGGATAATGCTCTCGGAACAAGAATTATATATTGCCGAGAGGCAGAAAGATAAGGCAATCTCCGTTCTCTTCCCCAGGATATCCTCATTCGGTGAATATAAGAAATATAATGAAGAAAAACAAAAGCTCACCTTCCTCATCCAACCATCAAGTGCCAGTAACTGGGGCCTGAAGATAGATCGATCATTTTCACTTGGAGGGAAAGAGTTCTTTGCCCTCAGGATATCGCGCGAAAACATAGAGAGGGCAAAATACGATCTCATGGGCACAAAGGAATCCATTCTATTTAGCGTTGCATCCGCATATTTTGAGGTCCTCAGGGCAAAGGAGGCCTTAGAGATTGCAAGGGCGAATGTGGAGAGACTTAAAAAGCACAGGGATGCAGCATCAGCCAGACTGAGGGTTGGTGAGGTTACAAAAACAGCACTCCTCAGGGCAGAGGCAGAGCTATCATCTGCAAAATCTGAGTTCGTACGGGCGGAGAATAATCTAAAGTTTGCAAAGGCGGTTCTCTCAAGGGTTGCTGGAATTGAGGGGGATTACGATGTTGCTGAATCACAGCTTGATACATCGATAAAGGAGCTTTATCCTGAGATGCCTGATGTAAGGTATTTCAAGGAACTTGCATTTTCAAAAAGACCTGAGCTAAAGAGTATGGAACTGCAGAAGATTATCTCAGACGAACAGATCAAGTACACAAGGGGCTCATATTTTCCAGACCTCAAGCTGGAAGCAGCCTATGTAAGAAATGAGACCGATCCTTCTACATTTACCCTTATAAAAGAACAGATATATGGAATCGTAAAGATTGAATTTCCGCTTTTTGAGGGAGGATTAAGAAGGGCAGAGCTTATGGAATCATTTGCAAAGAAGAGGGAATCAGAGCTCCTTTATGAGGATCTGAAAAAAAATGTAGGGATTGAGGTTGAGGAAGCCTATCTTGAAATCATAACCCTTAGAGAGACAATAAAATTCCTTGAAGATGAAGTGGAGTTTGCTAAGGAGAATTACCGTGCAGTATCAAAACAGTTTGAATATGGACTCGCTGACAGTGTCGATGTTATGGATGCAAACACACTCCTCCTTACAGCTGAAAAGAATCTTTCAAATGCCAAATACAACTATCAACTCTCCCTCTTAAAACTAAGAAGGGCAACAGGGACATTACTTGAAATGGCGAGGATCGAATGATGAAAATTTATATGATACAAAGGCGACTTATTCTCCCGTATCTTATATTATCAGGGATTCTGCTGATTCTTATTAATTCATGCTCCGCGAGAAAAAGTTCGGGAAAAGCGGGTGAGGCAAAACCGGCTGTTCCTGTTCGTGTTGCAACTGCTGTGATGAAGGATGTGCCTTTAAAAATCCATGCCATTGGAAATGTGGAGGCATTTTCAACAGTGGCTCTGAAATCCAGGGCTGAAGGGCAGCTCCTCCGTGTTTATTTCAAGGAGGGGCAGAATGTAAGAAAGGGTGATCTTCTCTTCCTGATCGATCCCCGTCCTTTTGAGGAGGCTGTAAAACAGGCAGAGGCTGTTCTCGCAAGGGATCTTGTTCAGTTAGAGAACGCAGAGGCAGATCTGAAGCGTTATGAAGAACTCCTGAAAGAAGAACTCGTTCCGAGACAGCAATATGACAGGATCCGCACAAATGTAGAATCGCTTAGAGCCATTGTTAAGGCTGACAGGGCTCAGCTCGAGAATGCAAAGCTCCAGCTTCAATACTGCTATATCCATTCTCCAATAGATGGACTTATAGGGAGCATACTTGTACATCCAGGAAATATGATAAAACCAAACGAAACAACAATGGCCATAATAAATCAGATAACACCGGTTTATGTTACTTTCCATATTCCGGAACATGAGCTTCTCAGAATAAAAAAGGCAATGGAAAAGCGAAAATTAAAAACTGAAGCTCATCTCCAAGGAAGTGAGGATCATGTGGAGATTGGCGAACTTACCTTTATAAATAATACGATAGACCAGACAACCGGAACGATAATGATGAAGGCAACATTTCCTAACAGGAATATGATCCTCTGGCCCGGTCAGTTTGTTGATGTATTTCTCGAAGTTGAAGTGAGAAAAAATTCAGTTTTAATTCCATCAAGGGCAGTCCAGATAGGCCAGCAGGGGCAATATGTATTCATTGTAAAGCCAGACAATACCGTTGAACTCAGGCCTGTTTTAGCTGTAATCCTGTCGGAAAATGAAGCCATTGTTGAAAAGGGTATAGATGCCGGTGAGGTTGTTGTTACGGATGGACAGTTAAGATTAACCCCCGATGCGATTGTAGAAATAAAGAAGGATGCAGGTTAAAGCGATGAATGTTTCTGAAGTCTTTATAAAGCGTCCTGTAACAACCACACTTTTGATGATAGCGATCCTTGTATTTGGAATAATAGGCTATCGCTCACTACCTGTTAGTGAACTTCCCAATGTTGACTTCCCGACAATTCTTGTTACCGCATCCCTCCCAGGTGCAAGTCCTGAAACCATGGCATCTGCTGTTGCAACACCCCTCGAGAGACAGTTCTCTACAATTGCAGGTCTTGAATCGATGACAAGCGTAAACTCGCTTGGTCTTACCCAGATAACACTTCAGTTCAGCCTTGAAAAGGATATAGATGCTGCTGCCCAGGATGTCCAGTCGATGATCACAAAGGCAGCACCCCTTCTACCACCCGGAATGCCAAACCCACCCACATATCAGAAGGTGAATCCTGCAGATCAACCTATACTCTTCTATGCGCTCGCATCACCCACACTCCCCCTCTACATGCTCCATGAATATGCTGACACGATGATTGCCCAGAGGATCTCCATGGTAAATGGTGTTGCCCAGGTTCTTATCTACGGTCCCCAGAAGTATGCGGTGCGGATCAGACTTGATCCGAGAACCCTTGTTGCAAAGGGGATTGGTATAGATGAGGTTGAGAGGGCCATTCGCACAGGAAATGTTAACCTTCCAACAGGAACCATATATGGAACCCACAGGGCATATACCCTTGAGGCAACAGGACAGCTAATGAGTGCAAAGGCCTTTGAGCCCCTTATTGTTGCTGAGAGGAATGGATCACAGGTAAGACTTAAGGATATAGCCACGATTATTGATGGAGTTGAAAATGATAAGGTTGCAGCATGGTATGGAACACCAGATTCCCTTCAGAGGGCAATAGTTCTTGCCATTCAGAGGCAACCGGGAACAAACACTGTTGAGGTCGCAACTGCCGTAAAGAATCTCGTATCACAGCTTGAAAAACAACTACCGGCATCTGTTTCCATGCATCTTCTCTACGATAGATCTGTTTCAATTCGCGCCTCCGTAGATGATGTCAAATTCACGCTTAAGCTTACAGTATTTCTTGTTATCCTTGTTATATTTCTTTTCCTAAGAAACCTTTCAGCCACATTGATACCAGCACTTGCACTCCCCTTCTCTCTCGTTGGAACATTTGCGATTATGTACCTCTGTGGATATAGCCTTGACAATCTTTCCCTCATGGCACTTACGCTTTCCGTTGGCTTTCTCGTTGATGATGCAATAGTTATGCTTGAGAATATAGTAAGGCACATGGAGAAGGGAGAAAGGCCGATGCAGGCAGCACTTAACGGATCAGCAGAGATTGGTTTTACCATTCTTTCAATGACCATCTCTCTTGTTGCTGTTTTTATACCCTTTCTCTTCATGGGCGGAATCATCGGTCGTTTGTTCCGTGAATTTGCAGTGACAATAAGTGTTGCCATACTGATATCAGGTATCGTTTCACTTACTCTCACCCCCATGCTTGGTAGCAGGTTTGTGCGTCCTCCGCATGAGATAAAACATAACAGAATTTACGCAGCATCTGAGAAGGTCTTTGAAGCAATGCTTGATCTATATGCAAGAACGCTTTCATGGACACTGAAATATAAATTTCATGTTCTCATCGCTACAATCATAATTTTAATCCTTAATGTCATTCTATTTATAAAGGTTCCAAAGGGTTTTATACCCAATGAGGACAAAGGTATGGTCTTCACTGTAACAGAGGCATCGCAGGATATATCCTTTTATGATATGATAAGACATCAACAGGAGCTTGTATCGATTGTCAAAAGAGAACCCCTTGTCAAGGCTTTTATGAGCGCTGTTGGTCCAGGACCGGGTTCCCCTGGTCAGAACAGTGGAAGAATGTTTATGGTCCTGAAGGATAGATCGGAAAGAAATCTCAGTGTTGATGAATTTATAAACCAGCTTAGACCTAAATTCTCAACTGTACCCGGGATAAATACCTTTCTTCAGAACCCTCCAACAATACGTATAGGAGGTCAGCTGACAAAGAGCCTTTATCAGTTTACATTGAGTGGAACAAACACTGATGAGCTTTACCAGTATGCACAGATAATGGAAGAAAGGATGAAGACCATCCCCATGCTTCAGGATGTAACGAGTGATCTTCAGATTAAAAGCCTAAAACTTAATGTGAATATAGATAGGGATAAAGCTGAATCACTTGGAGTTACAGCAGAGCAGATTGAAAATGCACTCTGGAATACATTCGGTTCGAGATGGATATCAACAATATATGCACCGAACAATCAGTACCAGGTAATTCTTGAACTGAAACCTGAATACCAGAGGGATCCATCTCAACTCTCCATGATCTATGTGAGATCATCAAAGGGAAAACTCGTTCCCATCAGTACCGTTGCTGAAATCAGTCCAAAGCTTGGTCCCATGACAATAAATCACCTGGGACAGCTTCCTTCTGTTACCATATCCTTCAACCTGAGGCCAGGTGCTGCACTGGGGGATGCGGTGTCTGCCATAGAGAAGCTCGCAAAGGAGGTACTTCCTGACACCATAACTACCGGTTTTCAGGGTGCTGCACAGGCATTCCAGGCATCATACAGGGGTCTTATTGTTCTTCTATTTATGGCTATTTTTGTAATCTATATGGTGCTTGGCATCCTTTATGAAAGCTTCATCCATCCCATAACCATACTCTCAGCACTACCCTTTGCAGGTGTCGGCGCACTTGTAACATTAATGCTCTTCAATGTGGAGCTGAACATCTACTCATTCGTTGGAATCATAATGCTCGTTGGACTTGTAAAGAAGAACGGTATAATGATGATAGATTTTGCACTTGATGCACAGAGAAACGAAGGAAAACCCCCGGTCGATGCCATCTATCAGGCGTCCCTTATAAGATTCAGACCAATAATGATGACAACCATGGCAGCGATCCTCGGTGCACTTCCCATCGCTATCGGTATGGGAGCAGGCTCTGAGGTCCGCCGTCCACTGGGCATTGCGGTTGTTGGTGGTCTGCTCTTTTCCCAGTTCTTCACAATGTATGTTACACCTGTAATCTATGTATATATGGATAAAATCCAGCAGGAAACAGCGAGGTTCTTAATGAAAAAGAAGGTTCCGGCAGTAACACCAGAAACAACAAAAAGTGATGTTCTATAGTTCTTTATCTGGTTGAAAAACCGACTTGAAAACATCCACTAATGAGCATCCCTGATGTGATAAAAGCATTATACCCCTCCCTGATTGAATCTGCAGGGCTATTCTGCTAACCTGAAAAATGGAGGGGTTGATATGTCAGGGATAGAAACAACAAAAACACAATATTCAAAGGGTCTTGAGAATATTATAGCTAATCAGACAGGGCTCTGCTTTATTGATGGTAAAAGGAGCAAACTCCTTTATCTTGGCTACGATATTGCGGATCTTGCCGAATATTCAACATTTGAAGAGGTTGCCTTTCTTCTGTGGAATCTATATCTTCCAAAAAAGGACGAATATATAGAATTTGTGAGAAAAATTAGGTCCGAATACGAACTGCCGGAGCAGCTGATTTCAATCATGAAACTATTCCCGAATGATTCTGATCCAATGGATGTCCTAAGGACATCGGTTTCGATTCTTGGTCTTCTTGATCCTGAAAGAGACGAAAACTCAATTGATGCAAATAAAAGGAAGGCGATCAGACTAACAGCAAAGTTTCCCGCTATTGTTGCAGCATGGGAACAGCTCAGAAACGGTAAGGAACCTGTTAAACCTGAAAAAGAATTCAATATCGCCACAAACTTCCTCTACATGCTCAAGCGTGAAAGACCTGATGAACTTACAGCAAGGGTCATGGATGTTGCACTAATCCTTCATGCAGAACATGAATTGAATGCCTCAACATTTTCAGCAAGAGTTACCATTTCAACCTTAACAGATATGTATTCAGCAATCACTACAGCAATCGGGACACTCAAAGGACCACTTCACGGAGGAGCAAACAGGGAAGTGATGAAATACCTGATAAATATCGGAGATGTATCAAAGGTTGATGATTTTGTAAAGAGGGCTTTTGAAGAAAAGCGCAAACTCGAAGGTTTTGGACACAGGGTTTATAAATCAATGGATCCGCGTGCCACTATACTGAAAAGATACTCAAAGTTGCTCGGTGAAAAAACGGGAGAAACAAAATGGTATGAGATGTCGGAAAGGATCGAGGAGCTTTGGGTTTCCAGATTCTCAGAAAAGGGTGTATGGCCAAATGTTGACTTCTATTCAGCATCACTCTACTACTCCATGGGAATTCCACTTGACCTTTACACACCGATCTTTGCAATAGGACGTATGGCTGGATGGATAGCCCATGTGCTTGAACAGCTCTCAGATAACAGAATTTACAGGCCGAGGGCTGAATACGTTGGTCCTGAAAATCGGGAATACATACCGATTGATCTGAGATGAAATTTTACAATTCCTGAGATGGATCTCAGCAGCCCTGAGGATTTATAAAAGGGAGGGTTCCTGGTGCCGAAGCCGGGACTCGAACCCGGACGGTGTCGCCACCACTGCCCCCTCAAGACAGCGTGTCTACCAATTCCACCACTTCGGCACCGTATATTTTATTTAAACCATAAGTAAAGCAGGTGTCAAGCTTCACTTTGAAGGCGCTTTTTCAACTGGTATTTGAGGAGCTTCAGGCAGCTTCTGCTCCTTGACAGGCATATCCCCAACCACGCTTTTCGGGTTTGCCTTCCATGAGAAGTGATGGGTAAGCAGGAAAGATGTAATCATAAAGATTATTGCTGCAGCCGCTGTTATTTTACTTAAAAATGTTGCAGCACCCCTCCCGCCAAAAATTGTCTGCGTTGTCCCGCCAAATACAGCACCAATTTCAGCACCTTTTCCCTTCTGCAGCAAAACAATTACAATAAGGGCAAAACATACAAGTACATGGATAATCACAAGTAATGTGATCATTTTCTTTCCCCTTCCATCTTATATTTTACAATTTTTGCAAAGCTCGATGCCTTTAGACTTGCGCCTCCTACAAGTAATCCATCAACGTCCTTCTGCCCCATAAGATCCCCTGCATTCTCAGGCGTTACACTACCACCATAAAGGATCCTCATATTTAAGGCAATCCTTTCTTTAAAGATCTCTCCGATAAGCTTTCTAATAAAACCATGCACCTCCTGTGCCTCCTGGGGTGTTGCATTCTTCCCTGTCCCGATTGCCCAAACAGGTTCATATGCAATAACTATCTCTTTGCCATCAGTAAGTTCAACCCCTTTCAAACCCTCTACAAGCTGCTCCTCAACAACGAAGAACGTCCTTCCTGACTCCCTCTCTTCTATTGTCTCTCCAACACAATAGATCGGTATAAGATCAGCATTAATTGCAGCCTTTATCTTTCTGTTACAACTCAAATTATCCTCTTTGAAGTATCTTCTCCTCTCAGAATGCCCAACAATAACATATATGCATCCAACCTCCCTTAACATACGCGGAGAGATTTCACCTGTGTAAGCACCCTCTTCCTCCCAGAATATATCCTGTGCTCCGAGAATAATTGGACTATTTTCAATTACTTGATACACAGCGTAAAGTGCAGTAAATGGTGGGGCAATAACAACATCGCACTCAGTTACATCCCTCAACTGAAGTTTCAACTCAGATGAAAGTCTTATCGCCTCGCTTACTGTCTTATTCATCTTCCAGTTACCAACGATAAGAGCACTTCTCTCCATCATTCTCTATTCCTCGAGGGCCTTTATTGCAGGAAGAGTTTTTCCCTGAAGAAGCTCAAGGAAGGCACCTCCACCGGTAGATATATAGGATACATTTGCAAACTGTCCAACCTTCTGGAAGGCAACATCCGTGTCTCCTCCGCCAACAATTGTTAGTGCATGGCAGTTTGCAATAAACTGAACCATTGCAAAGGTTCCCCTGCTGAATGCATCAATCTCGAATGCACCCATGGGGCCGTTCCATATTATGGTCTTTCCATTCTGAAGTGCCTCGGAGAAAAGGGATGTTGTTGCTGGACCCACATCAAATGGGGTCCAGCCATCTGGTATCTCCTGAAATGTTACTATCTTTGTTTCAGCTGAGGGTTCCATCCTCTGTGCAATAACATAATCAACAGGCAGATAGAATTTTATCCTCTTTTCTTTCATCTTTTTCATAAATTTTGAAGCAATGGATACATATTCTTCTTCTATCTCTACATTTCCGATATTATATCCCATGGCCTTTATAAATGTTAGGGATATGAAGCCCCCTATTATGAACTTGTCCACCTTATCGCTGAGATTTTCAAGAACCTTTATCTTATCCGATACCTTCACACCTCCTATCACTGCAATAAATGGCCTCACAGGTGATTCCATCGCCTTTTTAAAATACTCAAGCTCATTCCGCATCAGGAAACCTGCGCCCTTTTCCTTTACAAATTTTGTTATAGCCACATTTGATGCATGCACCCTGTGTGACGTTGCAAAGGCATCATTTATGTAAATATCGCAAAGGGAGGCAAGTTTCTTACCAAAAGATTCATCATTCTTCTCCTCCCCTTCATGAAATCTGAGATTTTCAAGAAGCACAACATCCTGTTCCCTCATTGAATTAACAATCTTCTCCACCTCTTCTCCGACACAGTCAGGAGCAAACATTACCTCTTTCCCGAGAAGTCTCGAGAGTCTCCTTGCAACAGGTGCTAAACTCAACCTTGGCTCACTCTTACCTTTAGGTCTTCCAAGGTGGGATGCAAGGATAACCTTTGCTCCATGATCAAGACAGTAGTTTATCGTTGGAAGTACTACCCTTATCCTTCTGTCATCAGTTATGGCACCGCTATCATCCATTGGAACATTGAAATCAACCCTTATGAAGACCCTTTTCCCCTTTATTTCAAGCTCATCTATGTATCTCATACCCGATTCCCCTTCCTCCTTACTTCATCAATCTACCGATATATATGACCAGATCCCTCATCCTGCAAGAAAACCCCCATTCGTTATCATACCATGCTATAACCTTTACCAATCTTCCCTCTATTACTTTGGTTGATAGTGCATCCACTATTGCTGAAGCTGATGTATGATTGAAGTCCACAGAGACCAGTGGCTCTTCACAGTATTCCATTATTCCTTTTAGATATGTTTCCGATGCATTCTTTAGTGCATTGTTCACCGATTCAACCGTAACATCGCTTTCCAACTCAGCAGTCAGATCAACAAGTGAAACATTTGGAACAGGAACCCTTATTGCCATACCATCAAGCTTTCCCTTGAGCTCTGGAATGACAAGAGAGACCGCAGTTGCAGCCCCTGTTGTCGTCGGGATCTGACTCATACATGCTGCCCTTGCCCTTCTGAGATCCCGATGTGGAAGATCCAGAAGCTGCTGATCATTCGTATATGCATGTATTGTTGTCATGAGTCCACGCTTTATTCCGAAATTATCATGTAATACCTTAACAACAGGCGCAAGACAGTTTGTTGTGCATGATGCATTTGAAATAATATTGTGCTTCTGCGGGTCATATCTTTTCTCATTAACACCAATAACAATTGTGATGTCCGGATCCTTTGCAGGGGCAGATATAATCACCTTTCTGGCGCCTCGCTCAAGATGTTTAACTGCATATTTCCTATCGGTAAATCTGCCGGTGCATTCAAGGACAATATCAACACCAGCCTCATCCCATGGAAGCTCTGATGGATCCCTGAAGCTCCACACCATGATCTCCTTTCCATCAACCATTATCCCTTTTTCATAAGCCCTCACATCCCTTTCATATCTTCCATGAATTGAGTCATATTTTAATAGATGTGCAAGGGTTTTTGCATCGGTGAGATCATTTAAAGCAATGACCTCAATCCCTTCTGATCCAAAAAGGGCACGAAATGTGCTTCTTCCTATTCTTCCAAATCCATTTATTCCTATCCTGATTGACATTTTACTGCCCTCCATTAAAAAAATTCCCTTGTATATTTCCTGCTTAATTCCTTTTCAATAAATTTTACCTGATCTCTATACTTTCAGAATCAAAACCATGCGATTGCGCAACAGATTGATGAACAATCCTTCCATAATAAGTATTGATACCTCTCCTGAGCGAGGTATTTTCCGAAATGGCTTTTTTAATGCCCTTGTTAGCAATTTCAATAATATATGGGGCGGTTTCATTGGAGAGGTAAATCGATGCAGTTCTTGGAACAAGCGCAGGAACATTTGGAACGCAGTAGTGAATAACATCGTGGATCTTATATATGGGATATGAGTGTGATGTTTCTCTTGTTGTCTCACTGCAACCTCCCTGATCGACACTGAGATCAATAAAAACCGATCCCTTCTCCATTGATTTTATCATCTCTTCATTAATAACCTTAGGGCATGTTGCACCAGGAATAAGTATTGCGCCTATAAGCAGATCACAATCTGTTAATTCATGCCTTAATTGATCCTCATGAATAAAAAATGTCTTTATCCTTCCGCCTGATTTTATGTGAAGATTCTCGAGCTTCCTTATGTTTATATCAAAGCATATAACCTCTGCTCCCAACGAAAGTGCACACATTGCTGCAGAAGTCCCAGCAACTCCTGCCCCAAGGATAACAACCTTTGCATGCTTTACCCCTTGAATGCCCCCGAGAAGAACACCCTTACCTTCAGGTGATTGAAGATACTGTGCACCCTTAAAAATTGAAATCCTTCCTGCAATCTCACTCATCGGTTTAAGAAGAGGAAGGGTCCCATCATCCATCTGAACTGTTTCATAACCGATGGCAATCACACCTTTTTTCATGAGGGTCTCTGTCAATTCCCTGTTAGCTGCAAGATGAAGATAGGTAAATATGATCTTTCCCTCGGAAAGATAACCAAATTCTTCCCTCTGGGGCTCCTTTACCTTCACAATTATTTCGGATCTCTCCCATATCTCCGATGGATTCTTCACAATCAGTGCACCAACATCCCTGTAACAGGAATTACTGAAACCCGCTCCTGCGCCAGCATCCTCCTCTATAAGAACCTTATGCCCTCTTTTTACAAGTATACTTACCCATGAAGGAGTAATTGAAACCCTTCTCTCCCCTTCCCTGATCTCTTTTGGAACACCTATCACCATGGGAAAGTCCTGTTTAAAGACGCCTGTTAATTTCTAAAATTATTTCTCTGAGAAATAGCTTTGTCCGGTGAAGGTTCTCACTCTTCACAAAATCGATCCTGTCTTCACGCCATCGATAGTGTTGCGGTGCACCTGAATCAGAAAGGCCCATGATAGTAATCCCTTTTAATCCCCTCTTCCGATAGGGATAGCACTCCGTAAAGCTATGTTTAAATATCCCGGGGGATATATAAAGCTCCGGATGTCTTTTCGCTACTTCATTACATATGTCAAGTAGCACTGATGAAGATAGATTTGGAGGGATAAGGCCTGCGGTATCAATGTAGCACAATCTCCCAGCCCCCACCCCTTCGACAGTTATAACCAGCGCATCAGAAAGCTCTCGATAGTGAAGATCCACAAATGCGTTACTCCCAGCAAAACCTGCTTCCTTTGCACCTGTTGCAAGAAACATCAGGTCATAATGCTCAAGAGGTTTTTCTTTAAAGTCCTCAGAAAGCTGAAGGATAACTGAAAGACCAGATGCATTGTTGTTTGCACCATCTGTAAATCTTCCAAATATGTAACCCTCTAGTATGGAAAAAATGTAAAAAACCAGATATGAAGCTGGAATTAAGCCCACTGTTACCCATGAAAGGGATGGTATCATCCACTGGAGAACAGCACAAGCAGATATTACACAGAATGACCCGAATGTAAAGATCATATGCCACGGGTAAATCCATGCAACAAGGGGATGAAAAAGGAGGATAGATCTTGGAGAGTCATAATTTGATACGAGCAATATCTTCCCCTTCTTCTCTCCTTTGGCCTCAATAACGGTATAAATATTTTGTGAGGTTCTTTGCGGTGTAAGATCGGAGATCACCATTTTACCATGGAACTCCCTATAAAATCCCCATAGTGCGATTAGGGAAACCACCAGGGCTGTGAATGAAAAATGAAGCCAGAGAAGATAAAGTGAAAGAAGCGAAAGTAGAGTAAAAATAACAAAGGATGGATTCTGAGACGCTGCTGTTTTAAAATATTCACGGAAAGGCTTTAACCCTTTTTCCCTCCAGTAATCTTCTATGAACCTTGCTGCTTCCTCTTCACGCTCTGTAAAAGCGGGGCGGGGCCCGATCCGTTCAGAAAATACCCTTACGAGATCGATCATCTCACCCATGACAGATATAAAGTTATCATATTAATTTTTCACTTTCCAGTTTGTTTATGAGATCTGTCTCTTGACTTGAATAATTATATATTTTACTTTTTTCCGGGAAAAAGGAAAAATTAATTCAAATATGGTGATAAAAAGGGATCATCCATCGAAAGAGATGGTCCCCATGAAAAATCTTAAAAAATGGAGATCAAGACCATCCATCCATGGAATGTTTCGCTCAGGGAAGCCTTAAAGATTCAGGAAGACCTGAGGAAGTGGCTTGTCCTTTCCGGTGAAATTAGAAGCCATCGATATGTGGTTGGCTGTGATGTCGCACATGGAAGTGGAGGAATTGTTGTTGCATGTGTAGTTCTCATGGATATGGAAAAAAGCACCATCCTTGAATATCGAACAGATTCGGGAGTAACCTCGTTCCCCTATATACCAGGTCTGCTTGCATTCAGGGAAGGCCCTTTTATCCTCAGGGCGCTCAAGAAGATAAGGGGTTATGTCGATTTTGTAATCATGGATGGACATGGAATAGCCCATCCCAGGAGGATGGGCGTTGCTTCACATATAGGCCTTCATATAGATGTCCCGTGTATTGGCGTTGCAAAATCAATACTTACGGGGAAAGCTGACGAGCCGGATAAAAGAAGGGGAAGCTTTACATTCATCTATCACGAAAACGAGATGGTTGGTGTTTCCCTTAGAACGAGAGATGGTATAAAACCTGTTTATATCTCTCCCGGGAATCGTTCAGGTATACTTGAGTCAAAGGATGCAATCCTTAGAATCTGTGGAAAACTCAGGATACCCGATCCTATACGTCATGCCCATATGATTGCAGCAGAAATACTGAGATCCCATTTTAAATAACGGACTATCCCACATCGTTGTATCTTCTCAGACGGAACTTAACTCCCAGTTCTTGTTCAACAACCCTTCTACATGATTCAACATCAATACCAGGTAGATCAACGCATGTTGCAATAGTTTCCCCTATATGCTTCTTTGCCTCAAGTATAAAATCTTTTACTGCAAAAAAAGCCCTTTCTCCATAGCTCGATGGGCAGATTATTGCATATGTTTTTGGATCGGGCGCATTTATACTTACCGATATACAATCGACAATCCCCTTTAGCTCCGGAACTATATTTCTTCCATATACAAGATTTGCAAGTCCATCGGTATCAATCCTTATTTTTGCCCCCTTTTCTTTAAGAATCCTGCTTACCTCCTTAACAACATCGAGCCTCAGGAGAGGCTCCCCGAATCCACAGAAAACGATCTCCCTGTAATCCAGTGGATCCCCGACAGCGTTCAGGATCTCTTCAACAGTTGGCTCCTTTTTGATCTTGAGATTATGCCCTTTGACCTCAAAGGACTTGAACTTTGCACAGAATGTGCAAGAAAGTGTACATCTGTTTGTTATATTTAAATATAGAGAATTACGGATCTTGTATGCAATCTTTGGGCTGTCATCAAAAGGGAGGAAACCAAATACCCTTTTCACATTTAGCGATGTTATTCTCTCTATATCCTCCATACTGAGTGATGAGATTTCTGCAAGAATCCTCGCAACATGAATAACAAAAGAGGGCTCATTCCTCATTCCCCTCATCGGCTCAGGGGAAAGGAATGGTGCATCCGTTTCCACCATGACCCTCTCAATAGGGATACTGGCTGCAATCTGACGGAGCCTTCTGGCATTTGAAAATGTAAGGGATCCTGAAAAGGATATAAACAATCCTAAATCAATAGCCTCCTTTGCATCTTCAATGTTTCCGGAAAAACAGTGGACAACACACTTTTTGCCCACATAACCTTCTTCCTTGAGGATATCAAATGCCCTCCTGTATGCATCCCTTATATGAAGTATAAGCGGAAGACCTGTCTCCAGTGCAAGATGGATATGCCTTCTGAAGCTCTCTATCTGTGCATCCTCAGGGGAGATCCTCCTGTAGAAATCAAGACCTGTTTCACCTATTGCAACAACCTTTTTCCTCTTGACAAATTCCCTTAATTTATTAAAATCCTTTGCCGCACTGGATGCATCATGAGGGTGTATACCAACAGCACAGAAGATATTTTCATATTCCTCCGCGATGCCAATAGCTGAAATATTCCCCTCAAAACCCCTTCCTGCACCGATAGTGATTATGTATTCTACACCATTCTCCTTTGCCCTTTTTATTACCTCATCCCTGTCTTCATCAAATTCTGGAAAATCCAGATGTGCATGCGTGTCTACAAACATCCTTACTCCTTCTCCACACGGGGGAATATAGGCTCAGGTCTTATAACCTCCACCCCATCATTAAGAAGCCCCCATTTCAGGCTTTCATCATACCTTTGCTTTTCAACTGGACTGCTGTACCCAAGAGATTCCCATATCTTCTGCGAAGAAAGCGGCATAAACGGGGCAATCATGAGGGCAATTACCCTCAGTGCCTCACACCCTCCATAAAGCACCACATCGAGCTCATTTCTCCTCGAAGGGTCCTTTGCAAGGTTCCATGGTTGATTTTCATCTATGTACTTATTTGTCAGATTTATGAATTCCCATATGGATACAAGCGCCTTCTGGAATGAAAGCGTATCCATAGCCTCTCTGAACTCCTTTACAACCCTATTGAACCCCTGCTCAAGTGTTGCGCAGAGGATAGCAGGTTTTCTTAACCTCCTTCCATGAAACCTCTCAACCATGGTAAGAACCCTGCTCACAAGATTCCCGAGATCGTTGGCAAGATCGCTGTTTATGCGTTTAACAAAGGCACTTAAGGAATAATCACCATCAAGACCAAAGGAGATCTCCCTCAGAAGGAAGTATCGAAACTGGTCAACACCAAATCGGTCAGCCATCTCAGATGGATCAACAACATTTCCAAGGGATTTAGACATCTTTCTTCCCTCAACAGTCCACCATCCGTGGGCATAGACCTGTCTGGGAAGGGGGAGTTCTGCTGAAATAAGGAACGTAGGCCAGTATACGGAGTGAAATCTCAATATATCCTTTCCAATGAGATGAATGTCTGCAGGCCAGAATTTTTCAAAAAGCACCTTATTATCAGGATATCCAACCGCTGTGAGATAGTTTGTAAGGGCATCAAACCATACATAGATCGTATGCTCAGGGTTACCAGGAACAGGTATTCCCCATTCAAGATTCTTCCTGCTTACACTGAGATCCCTTAAACCATCCTTTACAAAACTGATTATTTCGTTTCTCTTCGATGGTGGCTGGATGAAATCAGGATTAGCCTCTATGTGCCTCAGTAGCTGTTCCTGGTATCGGGACATCCTGAAAAAATAACTTTCCTCTTTGAGTCTGTCCGTCTGCCTTCCACAGCTTGGACATTTGAAATCGATCAACTCCTTTTCTGTCCAGAATGTCTCACAGGGGATGCAATACCAGTCTTCATATTCACCAAGATAGATATCGCCCTTTTCCATAACCTTTTTGAAGAGATGTTCAACAGCCCTCCTGTGTCTTGGCTCTGTTGTTCTTATAAAATCATCGTTGGAAATAAGGAGCTTCTTCCACAGCTCCTTGAATCTCACAACAACCCTGTCAGCAAGTGCCTTTGGTTCCTCACCCAGGGAACGTGCGGTTTTTTCTATTTTCTGACCATGCTCATCGGTTCCCGTTAGGAAAAAAACATCATATCCATCCATCCTCTTGTAGCGCGCCACAACATCTGCGGCAATCGTTGTATATGCATGCCCTATATGGGGTATATCATTAACATAATAGATTGGTGTTGTTATATAGAAACTGCCCTTCATACTATTTACCCCTTACTCCATATCAAATTCGATCTCTTCAGCCCTTCTTATGATTTCATCATCGATTGTGAAATGGGACTCCCCTTTTAAATACGAACAGAACTTATTGCAGCTCAATGAGCCCTGACATACCTGCTCATCGCCTCCCATTGCCTCATACTCATAAATAAGGCAGCACATCAATCTTCCACAGATACCCGATAGCTTTGCTGGATTGAGTATAAGGTTCTGCTCCTTTGCAATCCTTACAGATATGGGTTCAAAATCGTAGAGAAAGGTGGAGCAGCACGTCTCCCTCCCGCATGGACCAATGCCACCGAGCATCTTCACCTCATCCCGAACACCTATCTGCCTCATCTCTATCCTTGTCCTGTATTTTGCTGCAAGGTCCCTTACAAGCTCTCTGAAATCGATCCTTCCCTCTGCTGAAAAATAGAATATTATCTTACTTCCATCGATGAGCTCTTCAACCTTTATGAGTTTCATAGGCAAACCCCTTTCCTCTATCCTCTGGAGACAGAATCGGAATGCCTCCATCTCTCTCTCCCTCCGCTCAATTGAGTCTTTAATCTCCTCAGGGGCTGCCTTTCTCAGTATGGGTTTTACCCCTTCAGGGGGGTTTTCAACTTCATAAGGACCCATAACAACCGTCGCAATCCCAATACCCCTTTCACCCTCAACAATGACCTTTTCACCAAGATTTAACTCTAACCCTCCTGGATCCACATCATATAACTTTCCAGCAGGTTTGAATCGAACCTTAAACAGCTTCATCTAACCCCCTTACCTTAAAAATATACCCCTGATTTCGTGTAAATAAAGCTCCACTAAAAGAGGTTTATTGGGATGTTGAGTGAGAATCCTCTGATACCTCCCCGTCTTTTCAATGATCAATAAAATATCATCGATGGACGCACCATTTAAAAATTCCTCGATACCCTGCTTGAAACCTTTGTATCTTATACTGTCCGGTGAATCTATTTTATACTTCAATCCATCAAGAAGAAAGTTCCTTATAAGATTGAAGAAGCAATCCAGATAAAGATCATCCCTTTTTCCTAACTCCCTTGCATAACCACCAATTTCCTCAATAGTAGCCTTTCTTAATGAAATCAGTAGAGACATGATCCTTTCAATCTCATCGACCGAGAGAAAACCCTCTTTTTCAAGTGCCTGACCTATGCTACCATCACAAATTGTTGATATAAACATGGCCTTTTCTTTATCCATTCCATAGTTCTCCGTGAGTATCTCAAAGATTTCCCTCTCACCAAGAGGTTCAAAGTGAACCCTGTAGCACCTCGAAACCACCGTTGCAGGAAGTGAATGAGGGGATGATGTGATGAGGATGATAACTGAATGTGAAGGGGGTTCCTCCAGTGTCTTAAGAAGTGCATTACATGCGGGATGTGTCATCTTATCCGCCTTATCAACTATTATCACATTTTTCATATCCTCAACAGGTCGAAAATGTAGTTTTTTCTGAACCCCCCTTATCTCCTCAATTCCGATGCCATGAAGCCCTTCAATAATAAAAACATCAGGGTGTGTGCCTTTCTCTATCCTTCTGCATGCTGAGCATTTACCGCACCCCTTTCCAACCTCAACAGGGCAGTTAAGTGCCATAGCGAAGTAGAGCGCAGCTGTTCTCTTTCCCACACCCTCCTTACCAGTAAAGATCATTGAAGAAGGGACCCTATCCCTCTCGATAAAGCTATTAAGTATGAGCTTTGCCTTTCTCTGACCCTTCAGCCTATCAAGCATCTTTATTGATCAATAATGGTTCAAGATGGGACATCACTTTTTTATGAATTTTTTCCCTATCATCAACCGCATCTATTACCTTTATCCTTCCTGGTTCCATCTCTGCGAGCATCAGGTAACCATCCCTCACCCTTCTGTGAAATTCAAGTGATTCCCTCTCAAATCTGTCCGGTTCCATCCCTGTATCACTTATTCTACTCATCGCCCTTTGAATGCCTATCTCAGCAGGTACATCGAGGAGAAATGTTATGTGTGGAAAAATTCCAGAGGTCGCAATCCTGTTCAGCTCCAGAATCTTATCAATGCTGAGACCTCTTCCATATCCCTGATAGGCAACAGTGGCATCAGAATACCTGTCAGAAATAACCCAGATGCCATCCCTGAGCGAAGGGATTATTATCTCCCTTAAATGCTCTGCCCTTACTGCAAGGTAAAGGAAAAGCTCTGCCATGGGTGAGAGTTCAGAACGAAGTACTATCTCCCTTATCCTTTCCCCAAGGGGTGTTCCTCCTGGCTCCCTCGTCACAATACATCTGATACCCTTATCTGAAAGTGCATGCGCAAGGAGTCTTGCCTGCGTACTCTTTCCACTTCCCTCTATCCCTTCAAAACTTATAAATTTTCCCATGATCGGACGGTCTGTGAGGACCTTTCTTAAGGGCACTCCGTATATCCGCAGAGCCTGCAAAGCAGACACCCTTCAGTGTATTCAAGCTGTCCTCCACATTCCGGACATGCACCCCTTACCGGCACAAATTCCACATCTATCTCCTCCCTTTTCCTTCCATTCCCGCCCTTTGAAGCTGCTTCAGGATATATATACCACTCTAATGCCTTTGCAATGGCATCAGCACATGAAAGCACCCTTCCCCCATCCTGCCACACTGCAAGGTGACAGCTAATCCCTTTGAGCTGCTTTATTATAAGCTCAGGATCGATCCCACACCGCAGTGCAAGAGAAACAAGCCTTCCTATTGCCTCTGACTGGGATGCTGCACAACCACCAGCCTTTCCCATCTGATTGAATACCTCGAATGGTCTTCCATCCTCATCTTCATTTATTGTCACATATAGATTTCCACACCCTGTTTTCATCTTTCTTGTGCTCCCTTTTATAATGGGAGGTCTTGGCCTTGGTTTTGATGAAGAGATCTGACTCATGGATTCAGAACCCTTTCCCTTCGGGATACTTAAAACCTGCTCATCCCTGCTACCATCCCTGTATACAGTTATCCCCTTGCATCCAAGCTCATATGCAAGGAGATATGCCCTTGCAATATCCTCCTTTGTCGCTGATTTGGGGAAATTTATCGTCTTTGAGACTGCGTTGTCCGTATATTTCTGAAATGCAGCCTGTATTCTTATATGCCATTCATAGGAGATCTCGTGGGCGGTTACAAACACCCTTCTTATGTCCTCAGGAAGCTCCTTCATATGCCTTATGCGACCTTCCCGCTTTATTTTTTCAATAAGCTCATCACGCCACAGACCTCTCTCCTTCAAGACGTGCTCAAATATGGGGTTAATCTCCATAAGTTCGGTGTTATCCATTACGTTTCTTACATAAACGAGGGCAAAAAGCGGTTCTATGCCCGATGAACAACCTGCAATGATACTTATTGTTCCTGTGGGCGCAATGGTATTTGTTGCTGCATTCCTGAGCTTCATCTTGCCATAATAGATACTCCTTTTCCAATTGGGGAATGGCCCCCTTTCTTCAGCCAGCTCCTGTGAGGTCTCTTTTGATACCCTGCTTATAAAACCCATCACCTCTTCTGCAATCCTGATAGCATCAAAGGAATCAAAGGGAACACCAAGAAGCAGGAGCATATCAGCAAAACCCATCACACCGAGGCCAATCTTTCTATTCCCCTTTGTGATCTCCTCAATCTGCCGCAGCGGATATCTGTTCATATCTATAACATTATCTAAGAATCGGATGCTTATCTTCACTGTTTTTGAAAGCTTCTCAAAATCTATTTCATATCCTTTCCCATTAAATCTAACCATGTGTGATAGATTTATAGAACCAAGATTGCAGCTCTCATAAGGAAGAAGTGGTTGCTCTCCGCATGGGTTTGTTGCCTCTATCCTGCCAAGCTCCGGTGTAGGATTGTATTCATTTATTCTGTCAATAAAGATGACGCCTGGTTCCCCGTTTTTCCATGCAAGATGGGCAATTTCATCGAAGACCTGTCGGGCACGGAGTCTTTTAACAACCTCACCATTTCTCGGATTGACCAGTGGATATTCCTCATCCTTGGCAAGGGCTTTCATAAATTCATCGGTTATAGCCACGGATATATTGAAGTTGTTGAGCCTCTTTTCCTCACTCTTTGCATGTATAAATTCAAGAATGTCCGGATGATCGATCCTCAGGATCCCCATATTGGCGCCTCTCCTTGTTCCTCCCTGTTTTATTGCATCAGTGGCAGCATCAAAAACCGTCATAAATGAGACAGGTCCGCTGGAAATACCCCTTGTGCTCATAACAACATCATTCTTTGGCCTCAGCCTTGAAAAAGAAAAACCTGTTCCACCTCCTGTTTTATGGATAAGGGCAGTATGCTTGATTGCTTCAAAGATACTTTCCATAGAGTCATCAACAGGAAGAACAAAACAGGCAGAAAGTTGCTGAAGCTCTCTGCCTGCATTCATTAGGGTCGGTGAATTGGGAAGAAAATCCAGTGATGCCATCAGCTTGTAGAACTCCCCCTCCCAGAGCTCTATATCCGCAGCAGGGTTATAGAAGAGCTCTGCCTGGGCTATGTTGTGTGCAACCCTTCTGAACAAAAGCTCGGGGGTCTCGATGACCTTACCGTTTATATCCCTTTTTAGATACCTTCTCTCCAGTACCTTCATCGCATTAAGGGTTAAAGATGGCTTTATATCATAATGGGTAACAGACATAAATACTACCTCCACATTATATTGTATATGGATTAATTAAAAAACACAATATATAGTATTTGTCAAGGAAATTTTTAAAGGCAGGATATGTATCAGTCTTTCTTCATTTTCTCCTTGATAGAATCTATCTCATCGCGAAGGGAAGATAACTTCCTTATGAGATATAATACATACCCAAAAAGGACCGCCCAGAGGAGTGTGTATGCCCAGAAAAGGTAAAAAAGGTTATTCATAATATACCTCCCCCTCTGAACTATTCAGAGGCTGCCTTTAATTCATTGATCTCACTCTCAAGATAGTGCATTGCAACCCTTATCGATAAGATCAGGAGATAGAGTATTGTGAATGCGATGAGCATTATAATAAGTGTAATAAACATACTCCTTTCAAGCTGAGGTCCCTGGGGATTTATGACAACAGGTGTAGGATGCAGTGATCTCCACCACTTTACGGAAACGTGGACGAGAGGCACATCAAGGAATCCCACAACTCCAAGAACCGCAGCATATCTGCTTGATCCTGGGCCCCCATATGCCCTGAGCGTAAGATACGTAAGATATATGAGCCAAAGTATAAGTGTGGTAGTTAACCTGGGATCCCAGGACCACCATGTTCCCCAGATGGGCTTTCCCCAGAATGGTCCTGTAATGAGAACCATGGTGGTGAATATTACACCAACCTCAGCAGAGCAGTATGCAATCGTATCCCACTGTGGGCTGGATCCTATGAGAAATATTATGCTTGCTATAAATACAACAAAGAAGGCGAGGTAGCTTACCCACGCTGATGGAACATGGATATAGAATATCTTCTGAACAACACCCTGAACCCTTTCAATAGGTGCATAGAAAAATACACTATAAAGCCCGATGATCAGAACCATAAAGAAGAGGAATCCAGGGAGATATAATCTTTTTATCACCTTCAGTTACTCCTCGATAACATATTCAAAAACAAGGTAGGAGAGCACAGAAAAGATTACATCATATCCTGCAAGGAGTTTCAACCATGAGGATATATCGGAGAGATCCGACCCCCTGAGAATAGCACCCGTTGCCTTTACTGATGAAAGGATAACAGGAACAGATATGGGGAATAGGAGGATAGGAAGCATTACCTCCCTTGCCCTGGTATTTATCGAGATTGCGGAAAAAAGTGTGCCCACAGAAGAGAATCCAACTGTTCCGAGGAAAATTATAAGTAAAAGGGATGGAAGCACATTAATTATTTCCATGTTGAAGAGTAGAGCAAAAAGTGGAAGTGTTATTAGCTCTACTATCCCGAGAAATATGATATTTCCGAAAAATTTTCCGAGATAGAGTGATCCTCTATCCACAGGCGTAAGAAGGATACCCTGAAGACATTCCTGATCCTTCTCATAGATGAACGACCTGTTCAGTCCAAGGATCCCTGCAAAGCTGAATGCAACCCACAGAATACCAGGTGCAAGCTCACGGGATGCCTGTGAGCCAGGTTCGAATGTAAAATTGAATATTACAAGAACAAGGAGTGAAAAGAGGAGGGTTGTTGATATGATTTCCTTGCTTCGCAATTCTATTATCAAATCCTTCCTGACGATCGCATAAATCCTCTTCATCCTCCCCCTCCGCATTCAAGCAATTCCATATAGTCCTTCTCAAAGGTTTGAGGATTTATATCTGATCTGTTTCCTGAGAATATTATCCTTCCCCTGTTGAGCACGATGATCTCATCGCAGAGTTCAAGACCCACTGATATATCATGGGTTGTCATTACAACTGTTTTCTCCCCGCCCATTATATCCTGAAGGATCTCCCTCAGTGTCAGCGTTGCCTTTACATCAAGTCCTGTATAAGGCTCATCGAGAAGAAGCACCTGTGGGTCTGAAATAAGTGCCCTCACTATGGAGAGCCTCTTACACATACCGAAGGAGAGATTTCTTACAGGTTCATTCCTCCTCTCATATAGACCAACCCTGTTAAGGATTTCAAGGATCCGCTGCCTTGCTTCTCCTATTTCATAAAGTGATGCATAGAATTCAAGATTCTCAATGGGTGTGAGGTTAGGGTATAGATAGGTGTTGTGGGAAAGCATCCCTATGATCTTCCTTATCTCGTCCCTGTTTTTTCTAATTGACATCCCCATGATCCACGCTTCACCTGATGTGGGCTTCATCAGCGTGGAAAGGATCTTTATCATTGTTGTCTTTCCAGCCCCGTTTGGGCCAAAAATGGTGAGGAACTTTTTCCTCTCAACCCTCAGGTTTATATTTCTTAAGGCGGGAGTTGTTCCGAAGATTTTTGTGATATCCTTTAGCTCAAGTGCCCACATGACATCTGATTCAGAACCCATCGTGTTTTCAGCCTTCTTTAGATTTCATCTGCTTCTTTATCCTCGTTGTAATTTCAAGGAGCAGCTCCTTCTTATCCTTTCTGATCCTTTGATACTCCTCGGGATCTATCTTCCCCTCCTCAAACTTATCATCAAGTTCTGCAATGGCATTGAGGAGTTTCCTCCTCTCCATCTCAAGCTCAGATAGTGTTGCCCTCGGGTGGATAGCAGTATATTTCTCCTTTATCTTCCCCCTCTTAGTAAAATAGAATATAACAAGAAGTGAAAATAAGATCACCACTCCAGCCGCAACCCATCTGAGAGGAGACTTTGAGATCGATAAACCCGTAATCTCAGCCTGTATGCTGCTGCCCTTTTTTATATCACTTCCTGTCAGGTGAAGGTATTTCTTTCCGAATATGTTAACAAATCCTTTTTTTGATAAACTGCCGCTCATTGCGCTTATGTTTTCTCCAAGAATAAAGAGATCAACTCTGCCCGTATTGTAAAGAATGGGCTTTGAAAAATTCGCCTTTGTTAGAGAATATGGAAGCTGGTAGGTAATAGCTACCTGTCTTATTCCAGGGGCAAAGGGCATTGTATCAATAATATCTGACTGTGATATTATGGCACAACACTCCATAAGCCCTTCTGCAACAGCAACATTCCTTGAGCCCTCTGGAAGGGGTATGCGAATTACCTCCTTTTTCCCCTGCGAGATTTCTCTATCACCGATAACCGTCCTGTTTCCTTTATTGATAAATGCGATAACATCCGTAATATGGATGAACCCATCCCCTGGTTGCATTATGAGATGTTCAGTTGCGACCTCTATATTCTCAGTTGAAGGTGTTGTTTCGTAAATATAGAGCTCTATGTCCTGTGATTTTGTCTTTCCAAAGCTGATCGGTCTACTCGTATACTCTATATCCTTGTATTTTGTCTGCGCGATGAAAAAGGTCTCGGGCTCAATCGGAATTCCATCAAAGGTAAAGGTGCCATTTTTATCAATCCTTGTCTTCCATTGACCTTTTTCACCTTCAGCGCCCCCCTGTATCAGGGTGACCTCCATTTCTTTTGGTAGATTCCCTCCCGAACCATTCTTCACCTTTCCCGTGATCCTTCCCTTCTCGAGACAGAGCGCCTTCCATCCAAAGATTAGCAGGGAAAATACTAAAAAAATAAGCAGGGGTTTTTTCATCCCTTTACCCCTTTTTCTTCCTTATTGCCCTTATCTCGCTCTCTATCTCATCATCAGGGGAGGATGCCCTCTCTTTACCCTTCTTTTTATCAAGCTCCCTATAAATGGTGACGAGTTCATCCCTGAACCTGCCCTTCATCTCCCTGTAATCCGCTTCTGAAATCTTCCCCATCTTGAGATCAAACTCTATCTCTTTAATAGCCTTAAGAAGGTTCTCCTTTCTCAAAAGGAGCTCCGAATCCATCTTTCCCTCAAAGTATGTCTCACTTTCAGCAGATTCAATGAAAAAGGGGTAGGCAATATAGACTATGCCGAGGATCATAAAAAGGATACCTGCAATCTCTGCCAACTCACAAACTCCTAATCAATCTTTTTTAAGTCCTCCTCAATCTGTCTATCGTACTCACTCTCATCCTGGGAAATATGCGCCTTTTCTTTATCCTTTCCACCCGCTACCCATGCCTTAAGCAGGATTGATATAATTATCCCTCCACCGATTATTGAGAGGAAGGGAAGGGCCCATGCGGTTATATTAAATCCGCTTTTTGTAGGAACTGCCCTCACTGTTTCTCCATAACGGGAAACAAAAACAGCAATGATCTCATCCCTTCCCTTTCCAAGTTCTATAAGCCTTTTTATCTCTGCCCTCATAGGTGTAGCAGAGGGACAACCTGTATGATTGCAATTCTTTACCGTCAAGTTACATCCACACTGACACATCAGATATTCAGAAACCTCTTCCACTGTCAACGCATAAACAGCAGGATTAAAAGAATATACCAGGAGCATTAAAGCGAGTGCTATTGCATATTTCCAGCAGTATCTCATACCCCTACCTCTTTCTTTCCGGCCATACAGCAATGATGGTTCCAGCTGTCATAGCAGCTCCACCGATCCATATCCAGAGCACGAGGGGATTGACAAGAAACTTAAAAATAGCTGTTCTCCCAAACTCCTCATATCCCGCAAGGATTGCGTAAAGATCTTCCTTGAGACCCATCCTTATAAAAACCTCCGATACAGGCTGATCCATCTGATTCAGGTAAAATGCCTTTACAGGTTTCATTATACCAATCTGCTTTTCGTTATTTGTAACAATAAGCTCTGCCTGTGCAATGAATTTATTTATTTTTCTTTCAATTTTGAAATCACTATATGTTATTCTATAACTATTTATCTCGATGGATTCCCCTTTTTTGAGAACAACCTCTTTCTCAATGGAAAATGCACTTGATCCTGTTATACCTACAAAAATCATCAACATTGCAATGTGTATAAGGTATCCTCCGTATCTCCTCCTGTTCTTCAAGTTAAGATTCACGAATGCCCTGATTACACCCTCACCGAGCAACTGCATCCTTGCCCTTGTGCCCCTGTAATACTCAAGGAGAATTGTGATAAATACAAAAAAACATAGCGAAAAGCTTATGGCAGCTTTAATGTGATTAATGCCTGCAACAAGAAGGATTATAAAAAAGAGGATTGAAGAGATGGTCGGGATAAGGAAGTTCCTCCGAAAATTGCTCCATGTTGCCTTGCTCCATGAGATCAGTGGGCATATCCCTGTTAAAAATAGAAGCAAGAATCCAATAGGTGTCATTATCTTATTGAAAAAAGGTGGACCAACAGTAATCTTCACACCTCTAACTGCTTCAGAAACAATAGGAAAGATCGTTCCCCAGAAAACAGCAAAGGCACCACCAACAAGAATAAGATTGTTGAATAGAAAACTGCTCTCTCTTGAAAGCAGAGAGTCAAGATGCTTTTCGCTTGAAAGCCCCCCCTTTCTTTTGTTAACCAGGTAAAAGGAATAAGCACCCGAAATAATAATAAAAACAATAAAGTAATAACCTATGGATGATCTTGCAAAGGCATGAACTGATGAAATAATTCCACTTCTCGTTATAAATGTCCCGAATATGCAGAGAAGAAATGTTACAATTATGAGCACCATATTCCAGACCTTAAGCATCCCCCTTTTTTCCTGAATCATAATGGAGTGGAGAAATGCCGTTCCTGTAAGCCATGGCATTAGCGATGCATTCTCAACAGGGTCCCATGCCCAGTATCCGCCCCATCCGAGGACCTGATATGCCCAGTTTGCCCCCAGCAGTATCCCTATTCCCAGCATGTACCAGGAAAATATAATCCACCCCCTGGTGCTTTTTAACCAACCCTCACCCAGCTGACCTGTTATCAGTGCTGATATGGCAAAGGCAAAAGGGATCGTAAATCCTACATATCCAAGATAAAGGGTTGGTGGATGAAAGATCATCCCCGGGTTTTGAAGCAGTGGATTCATCCCTTGACCATTTTCCGGGACGAAAGGGAGCCGACTGAAGGGATTTGATGGAAATATAAGAAGTATCAGGAAAAATAGTTCAGTTGCTGAAAGGACCGATATCACATAGGGCATGAGTTCCCTGTTTTTATATCTGTTCTGCAACACAACAATATATGAGAAGAGTGAAAGGAGCCATGCCCATAAAAGAAGTGAACCATCCTGACCTGCCCAGAAGGCAGAGATTGTATAGAAAAGTGGTAGCTCCCGGCTTGTATGATTCGCTACATACTCCACCTGAAAATCCCTCGTTACCAGCGCATAAAGCAGTGCGATGGATGCGACAGTTAGCAGAACAAAAACAGCTGTAATTGCATTCTCCACGCTCCTCAGCATGACTCCTTTCCTGCTCAAACCCATATAGGGCCCAAGGAAGGCATAGGAGGAGAAGAGAAATGCTATCATCATGCAGTAATAACCGAGATCCGTCATTTCGAATCCCTGCTCTTCTTCTTTTCTTCGTATCGGGCCTCGTATTTGGAGGGGCATTTGGCAAGAAGCTGTGATGCCTTAAAAAGACCTGATGGATGGTATTCACCCTCCACCACTACGTCTGCATTGTCTTTGAAAAGGTCGGGCAGGATCCCGTGATAGATGACCCTCACCCTATGGGAGTCATCCATGATGTTGAATTCTAGGTTTAGATTCCTTGAATCGTATACAATGGATCCAGGTTCAACCTTCCCAGCAACCCTTACACCTTTCCCATAGAGGGAGTCCTTCTTTTCAAGTAATTCACTAACAGTGAAATAATAGACAAAGCTTTCCTTCATCCCTGTAAAGACAAGGAAAGCTAATGTGAGGAGGATTATAATGGAGCCTGCAACTATCTTTATTCTTGCCTTATTCATACAATCGATCTCTCTTCCGTAAACCTATCTTAAAAATTTTAGATTAGATCGCTGGATGGATTCAATAAAAATTCTGTCGACAGATATCCTCAGGGGGTTATCCTATTCCTCTTCTTCCTTTATATACTGCTCATATTCTGAGGCATCCATAAGTTCATCTATTTCTGAGGGATCAGAATATTCAATCTCAAGAATCCATCCATCCCTGTAAGGGTCTTCATTTATAATGGATGGTGTGTCCTCCACATCCTCATTTATGCTTATAACGGTCCCGCTCAATGGCGCAATAATGTCCGCAACGGTATTTGTAGATTCCAGTTCCCCAATCCTTTCAGATTTAACGATCTCCTCACCGATCTCAGGCAGCTCAATATATATTATCTCCCCTGCCTGATCCTGCGCGTAATCTGTTAATCCGATCCTTGCAATATCCCCCTGTATATCAACCCAAAGATGTTCCGGGGAATATTTAAGTCCCTTTTCAATCTTAGCCATATATAATGCCCTCTCCTTAAATTATTAAACTATATATGATTTTCCAAATCCTTAGAAAAAGGTTGTTGTCAAATTAATTAAAAAATCTATCCTTGTCAAGACCTTTTTATCAAAAATGGAGGCAATATATTTTAATAGAAAAGACTATAAATCGTCAATTGATACCAATTCATTTGACATTTGTTCAATAAGGGCATAAATTCAAAAAATGTAGGAAAATAGAGGTTCAAAATATGGGTGGTATTCCCTATTTTTATAAAAACAGCGCCCTTGAATTAATAGTTTCAGCAGGACCTGTTGTGAAGGCGGTTCTTTTGATTTTACTCCTTTTTTCCGTTTGTTCATGGGCCATCATATTTTACAAATGGAGGGTCATCCTTAATGCAAAAAGACAGAATAAGCTCTTTCTCTCAGCATACAGCGAAACAAGAAATCTCCCTTCACTTTATGACAGATGTTCCCATCTCGATCATAGCCCCCTCTGCACGATCTTCTCATCAGGATATATGGAGCTTTTAAAGATACTCAAAACTAAAGGAAATCCTGAATTAAAGACTAAGGAAGCCCAGGCTCAAGATCCTTTATCCTCCGCACATAATATTGATGAACTTGAACATATCAACAGGGCACTGAAAAGGGCAATGATATCTGAAGTCATAAGGCTTGAGAAATATCTCCCCTTTCTTGCAACAGCTGCAAGTACAGCACCCTTCATAGGTTTATTTGGAACAGTCTGGGGCGTGATGGATGCCTTCAGAAGCATTGGTGTGCTTAAAGCAGCCAGCCTCCCTGTTGTGGCACCCGGTATCGCTGAGGCCCTCATTGCCACTGCAGCAGGTCTTGCAACTGCCATACCTGCGGTAATATTTTATAACTACTATCTTCATCAGGTAAAAATCCTCTCTTCAGAACTTGAAGAGTTTTCCTCCGAGTTTTTAAATTTAATCGAAAGGGGAATGATCAGGAAAGTATAGATGCGTAAAAGTTCAAGAAGGGAACTCACACACCTTTCTGAAATAAATGTTATACCGCTTGTTGACATTGTTCTTGTGCTACTTATCATCTTTATGATCACTGCACCCATGCTTCAGCATGGAATGGATGTGGATCTGCCAAGGGTTACAACTGCACCACTTCAGGCAAATGAAGAACCGCTTGTGATTACTATTACCAAGGATGGAATAATCTATATAAATGAAACCCGTATAGATCCCGGATCCCTGAGGGAAAAACTGAAGGCTATTGCGAGGAGAATGCCTGAAAAGGAAATTTTTCTGAGGGCAGACAGGAGTATCCCGTATGGGAATGTTATGGTGATTATGGCAGAGATAAGGAAGGCCGGCATAGAGAGAGTCGGCATGGTAACTCAGCCCTCAGAGGAAAAGGAATGATGCCCCCCGTAAAAAACGGCATTGATAGATTATTTTTAATGTCACTTCTATTTTCATTTTCCATCCACATCCTGACCATTTTACTTCTATTAATGAAGGGTACTCTGGGGGAGAGACACTTTTATCTTCCAGCATACAGTGTGCGGATTGTGGGCCCCATAACAGGAAAGCATCAGATATGGAGCAGGGAGGAGATGGGTTCAGCAGTAGAAAAGAAAAAGGCAGTGCGATCTCATGAGGAAAAAGGGGCGGAAATCACCCCTCAAGCAAAAAAGAAAGATGAAAATATCATCTCCATAGAAAAAAGGCATAAAGAAGAGAGGGAGCTGCTTGAAGAAATAAGTTCTGTAGTATCAAGGCTCAAGCAAAAGTTAAGTATGGGGTCAGAGGAGGCAACCACTTCATCCAGAGGTGGAATCTCGGAACTGGAAAAAGGTCATGGCCTGGCAGAAGGAAGCATACCAAATGAAAAAGTCACCTATTTTGACATACTCTGGCTTAAAATAAAGAATAACTGGTCTATCCCCCCTGAGCTTAATAGAAAAAAGAATGTTCTTGAATGCATAGTTGGCATAAAGATAAAAAAGAGTGGTATGATAATGAATATGTGGATGGAGAAGAGTTCTGGAGACAGGCTCTTTGATGATTCAGCCATGCGAGCTATTTCAAAGACTGCTCCATTCCCCCCTTTTTCTGATGAGCTAAAGCAGGATTATATAGAAATTGGCGTCAGATTCAGGGGGTCAGATACATGATGAAGTTATGGAAGAATCTCATCCCCTTCAGAATTACAGTAATACTCTTCATAATATTGACAGGGGCAGCAGCCGCAATCGAAAAGATCTATATTGATATCTATGGGCCATTCATAAGGAAAATTGCGCTTGCGGTCCCGAAATTCAAAATAGTAGATGGCGACCAAAAAGATTATGAGACCCTTGCAAGCCGGATTATCGGCATTTTATCAATGGATCTCGAGATATCAGGTCTCTTTGAAATCCTTGATCCAGCAAGCTTCCTCGAGGATCCCAGAAGGGGTGCATTCTACAGGGAAGAGATAGATTTTCGTGACTGGTCTGTAATAGGTGCTGAATGTCTCCTAAAGGGTCTTATTGATATAAAAAGTGATTCCAAAAAATCAGTGAATATAGAGATGCGTTTATATGATGTCGGTCAGGCAAAGATGCTTATCGGAAGAAGATACAAAGTAGAAGAGCCCGAGGTAAGAAGGGCGGTCCATCACTTCTCCAATGAAATCCTCCGTTATTTTACAGGCGAGGAGGGGCCCTTTCTTACCAAGATTGCATTTCTCCTCTCAGGAAACAGGGGGAAAGATATCTATATTATGGATTATGATGGATTCGGTATTAAGCAGATAACAACAGATGGAGGGATAAAGCTTTCTGTTTCCTGGTCTCCTGATGGGAACAAGATTGCATATATATCCATGAAAGGTGGAAAAACAAAACTTTTTGTAAGGCACCTCCTTCTGAACAGGGAATGGCCTATCTCAGCAGGTGCAGAAAACTATCTAACACCCTCCTGGTCGCCTGATGGCAGTAGATTGATATTTTCAGCAAGCAGGGATGGTAACTACGATATCTATATCTCCAATCCTGATGGATCAAATCCTCTCAGGCTTACCGATCACTGGTCTATCGATCTTTCACCAAATTTCTCTCCTGATGGCAGATATATAACTTTTGTTTCCGACAGATCAGGGGCACCGCAGATCTATATCATGAACAGCGATGGATCAAATGTAAGGAGATTAACATTTCAGGGAAACTACAACGCCCAGCCCTCCTGGTCACCAAGAGGAGATAGGATTGTTTTTGTTTCATTGAGTAATGGAAATAATTTTGATATATTTACCATTAATCCTGATGGAACAGGGATACAAAGACTCACATTCTTATCTGGAAGTAATGAATCTCCAAGCTGGTCTCCTGATGGAAGACTTATTGCTTTCAGTTCAACAAGAGGTGGAATTCCGCAAGTATATCTTATGAATGCAAATGGTGCAAATCAGAAAAGGTTAACAGAAGCAAAATCTGGTGCCACAAATCCTTCATGGTCTCCGCACTTGATAAAATAACAAAAGAAAGGAGGTGTAGGAAATGAAGATGCAAGCTTACAGGATTATAGGACTTTTTGTTCTGGTATTGTTCATTATCGCAGGATGTGCAAGGGAACAGGTAGTGAAAAAGGAGGAAGTTACCCCCCCGCCTGCACCGAAACCAGAGGTTGCGCCACCACCTCCCGCTGAAAAACCAGCTCCAAAAATAGAGGCAAAGCCTGTAGAGGAGAAGGTAGCAAAGGTTGAGGAAGCAAAGCCGATCAATCTGGATCCCATCTACTTTGATTTTGACAAATACAGCATCAGGGATGATATGAGAAAGATAATAGATGCAAATGCTGAAACACTCAAGCAGAATGCCAACATTAAGATCCGTATTGAGGGTAACTGTGATGAGAGGGGAACAAATGAATACAATATGGCTCTCGGCGAAAGAAGGGCGCGATCTGCGAAGAATTATCTTGTTACAATGGGGATTTCTGCGGATAGGATCGAGATAATCAGTTACGGTGAGGAAAGACCTGTCTGTAAAGAGCACAATGAAGATTGCTGGTGGAAAAACAGGAGGGCAGATTTTATCATTATAAGCAAATAGTAAAAACCTCTGATACAGGGAGGGTTCCATTGAGGTACAAAACAATACTACCCATTATCCTTTTAATCACAGGTTGTGCGATCGTAACGCAGGAGGAACATCTCAAGCTTAAGGAGCAAGTCGCGAGGCTCCAGATGGAGATGAGAGAAGTTGAAAAGAGATCCGATGTAGAGCTGAAAAAGATGGTTGAGGAGTCAAATCGAGACATAAGGAGAAGTATGACTGATCTGCTTGGCAGGATCGAGACACTTAAAGGGGATGTTCAGGCTGCAATCAGCAAATTCGAAGAATCCCAGCACCAATCTGAGATCATGTTGAAGGAGGCAAGGGAGATAAAGGAAAGCTATTCGGTTAAATTAAAAGACCTCGAGGATATGATAAAATCCCTGGAGCAGAGGATAAAGGCCCTCGAGGAGGGAGCTACCAAGGCTCCCTCCGAGAAAACCAATTCCCCTGAAGATATTTTAAGCAGGGCTGAAGATGCATTCAAAAATCAGAAATATGCGGTATCCAGAGAATTGCTCACTGAATTCATAAGGGATTATCCACAACACAGTGAAAGGGAAAAGGCACTGTTCCTTCTCGGTGAATGTTACTATGAAGAGGGAACTGTGCTTCTCAAACAGGGGAAGCATGCAGAGGGAAAGAAAAGCCTTGAGATGGCAATCCTTCAATACGATGAAATAATAAACCGATATCCGAAAGGATCAAAGGCCCCGGATGCACTTTACAAAGAGGCACTTGCATTCCTTTCTCTTGGAGACAAAACCTACAGTAAGGTCCTTCTCAGGAGAATACTCGAAAGATACCCGAAAAGTGAAGTAGCGAAACTTGCTAAGAAAAAGCTTCTCGAAATAAAATAAAAATAGTCTCTTCGAATCCATATTTATGAAGATCTTAGGTATAGAGACATCGTGTGATGAAACGGCAGCATCGGTCCTTTCCGAAGGGAAGGTTCTTTCAAATATTATTTCATCACAACTTAATCTTCACAGAAAATATGGTGGTGTTGTTCCTGAAATTGCATCGAGAAAACATATTGAAGTTATACTCCATGTGATACAGGAAGCATTAGATCTTGCGGGCATCACCATTGAAAGTCTCGATGCCATTGCAGTAACAAAAGGGCCTGGACTTATAGGATCGCTCCTTGTCGGGCTTTCCGTAGCAAAGGCAATGGCATTTGCAAGGGGGATACCGCTAATAGGCGTGGATCACCTGGAAGGGCATCTCTATGCAATCTTTCTTGAGACAAATCCTCCCTTCCCTTATGTTGGGCTTGTTGTTTCCGGAGGTCATACAAACCTCTATATAGTAAAGGATTTTTGTAACTATCAACTTTTTGGAAAAACAAGGGATGATGCAGCAGGGGAAGTCTTTGATAAGCTTGCAAAACTGCTTGACCTGGGATATCCAGGCGGGCCTATTATAAACAAGATCTCTTTAAATGGTGATCCGGCAAGAATTCACTTTCCCAGGGCCCAGCTTTCCACAGAGTTTGATTTCAGTTTCAGCGGGGTAAAAACAGCGGCATCGTATCTTCTAAAATCCCTGAGTCCTGAAGAAAGATCCAGTATGATACCGCATATTGCAGCAAGCTACCAGGAAGCAATAGTTGATATGCTCGTTGATAAAACATTCATGGCAGCGGAAAGGATGGGTGTATCTACGATTCTGGTATCAGGGGGTGTTGCTGCAAACACAAGACTCAGAGAAAAATTTATGGAAGATGGAAAAACAAGGGGCATCTCCATCTACTTTCCTTCACCGCATCTCTGCACGGACAATGGAGCAATGATAGCATACGCAGGATGGAAACGCCTTCAGAGAGGGGACCGCTCCCCCATGTCACTTAATGCCTATTCAAGGAAGGATCTTATGAGGATTTCATGAAAAAAAATACCACTTCTATAAAACCCGACAAAAGGCTTGGACAGCATTTTATATTTAGTGAGCATATTCTGGAAAGGATTGCTATGCAGTGTGAACCCTCGCCTGATGATATCATGGTTGAGATCGGTGCAGGAACAGGGACACTCACTGCAATTCTTCTGAAATACGCAGGAAGGGTTATAGCAATTGAGCTGGACAGAAGGCTTGTATCCCATCTTAAGGAAAGGTTCAAAGATACTAACGTAGAGATAGTGCAGGGAGATGCTATGGAATTTGATTATGCTGGGGTTGCTGAAAGGTTTGGCAGGAGGATTAAGATCGTCGGCAATCTTCCATTTTCAATAACATCCCCCCTTTTATTCAAGCTCATGAGAATCTATAAGCATATCGAATTGATGGTATTTATGGTGCAGCGAGAAGTTGGTGAAAGGATATGCTCGCCACCGGGAAGTAAGAAATACGGAATCCTTTCGGTCCTCTGCAGACTTTACTGGAAAGTAGAAAGGCTTTTCATAGTAAAGAAGGGGAGCTTCTACCCCCCACCATCTGTTTCAGCATGTGTTATCAGATTCATCCCTGATCCACACCCTGCCCTTTCAAATATAAACCCTGAAGATCTCACCATGCTTATAAAAAAGGCATTTTCCAGGAGAAGGAAGATGCTGAAGAATACTATTGTCGAAAGTGCAAAAGGCGCTGAAGGGGAAGATCTTATCGGAAAGATTATGGAGGCAGGGATTGATCCGAAATTGAGGGCAGAGGATCTTTCCCATGAGGATTTTATAAGGCTATATCAAATAATTTACAGCCCTGGAGGAAAGTATAAAAATTTAATAGACAGCAGTTAAGATTTTGTGCTAAAAATAAAAAGCATTTTTAAAAGCTCAGAGGATTTATGGAAAAACCTCGGTATATTGCAGTGGAAGGACCTATTGCTGTTGGAAAAACAAGCCTCGCTCAAAAGCTCTGCAACTTCTTTAATGGAAGGCTTGTGCTTGAAGATACGGACAAGAACCCCTTTCTGGAAGAATTTTACAAGGATCGGACAAGATATGCATTTCAAACCCAGATATATTTTCTTTTGAGTCGGTATAAACAACAACTTGAACTATCCCAGCTGGAACTCTTCAAACAGCATGTAATTGCAGATTACCTGTTTTCAAAGGATCGGATCTTTGCATGTTTAAATCTAAAGGGGCATGAGCTTGAGCTTTATGATCAGATCTACAGAATCCTTAATATTCGACTTCCAAAACCTGATCTTGTGATATACCTTCAAGCAACACCTGATGTGCTGCTCTCAAGGATAAAGAAGAGGGGGAAGCAGTATGAAAAGGGTATTACCATAGAATACCTTCAGGAACTCACAACCGCATATAATGATTTCTTCTTTCATTACAATGAATCACCTTTGCTGGTAATAAATACGAGCAATATAGATTTTGTTGAAAGGGAGGAGGATTTTAAAAGACTTGTAAAGGAGATAAAATCTATTAAGCACGGGATCTACTATTTTAATCCGCTTGGATCCTGAAAGGGACCGAGACGGGAAGGCATTTAATATCAGAAAACCAATATCGCAGGGGAAGGATTTCCAGGCATAAGAAGGCCTTCTCGGATTCTCGGGAAGGCCTTTTAAATTATGGAGATGTAAATGAAGGAAAAAGTTACGGTTCCTCAGATCCTTTTAATGAAGCAAAAGGGTGAAAAGATTGTCATGCTTACTGCTTATGACTGGATAACAGCGAGGATTATTGACGAGTCAGGCATTGAGATCATCCTTGTGGGTGATTCCTTAGGGACTGTTATTGCGGGATATGAAACCACACTGCCTGTCACCCTTGAAGAGGTAATTTACCACACAAGGGCTGTTTCTCGAGGAAGAAAAAGGGCGCTTCTTGTAGCTGATATGCCTTTCCTCTCTTATCAATCCTCCATAAGGGACGCAAAGATAAGCGTGGGCAGGCTGATTAAGGAAGGTGGAGCAGAGGCTGTTAAACTTGAGGGCGGAAAAAATATGGCTGATACCATAAAGGCTATCGTTGATATGGATATCCCTGTGATGGGTCATGTTGGTCTTACCCCTCAGTCTATTCACAGGATGGGAGGATACAGGGTTCAGGGAAGGGAAGAGAGGCAAAGGGAAAGGATAATTGAGGATGCATTTGCTGTTGAAGAGGCAGGCGCGTTCTCTATTGTTCTTGAGGGGATCCCTTATGATCTTGCTGCGACAATCACAAAGGATCTTAAGATCCCAACCATAGGTATAGGTGCAGGTGTCCACTGCGATGGTCAGGTGCTTGTTATCCAGGATCTGCTCGGGATAACATTTCCTCCAAGACCAAAGTTTGTTAAGGCATATGTTAATGGTGGAGAAATAATACGCAAGGCTGTAAGGGAGTTCATCGATGATGTAAAAGCAGGGAGGTTTCCTGATGAAGAGCATTCCTATCACTAAATCCGATTTATCGAGGTTAATCGATGCAGGTTTTTAAAAAAATAAAAGAGATGAAGGAATTCTCTGAAAATCAAAGGATGCTTGGAAAAAAAATAGCCTTTGTCCCAACAATGGGTTATCTGCACAAAGGGCATGAGAAACTGATAGAGAGGGCAAGAGAATTAGGAGACGTGATTGTTGTTAGCATATTCGTCAATCCAACACAATTTGGACCTTCGGAGGATTATAACCGCTATCCAAGAGACTGGGAAAGGGACAGATCCATACTTGAATCACATAGAGTTGATGCCGTATTTTTCCCTGATGTAAGCGAAATGTATCCCGAAGGATATCAGACCTATGTTACAGTAGAGGAGTTAAGCAAACCACTCTGCGGTGCCTTCAGACCTGGCCATTTCAGAGGTGTTGCAACTGTTGTGCTCAAGCTTTTTAATATTGTAAAGCCTCATTTTGCTATCTTCGGAGAAAAGGACTACCAGCAGCTCCTTGTAATAAAAAGGATGGTTTCGGATCTTAATCTTGATGTTCAGATAGTAGGCTTCCCCACAGTAAGGGAGAAGGATGGTCTTGCAATGAGTTCAAGGAACCTCTATCTGAACAAGGATGAAAGAAGGGCGGCTGTTGTACTGAACAGGACCCTGAGAAAGGCAAGGGAACTATACAGGATGGGGATCAGGGATGCGGTCATGTTGAGAAATGAACTTATCGAAGAGATAAAAAAGGAACCACTTATGAGACTTCAGTATCTTGAAATATGCGATGCTGAAAATCTCACACCCGTTAAGCAAATAAGTCCGAATACAGTTGTTGCCATTGCAGCCTATGTAGGAAATGCAAGACTTATAGACAACTGCATTATTGGAGGTAATATATGTGGAGAATAATGCTTAAATCAAAAATCCATCGCGCAACAGTTACCTCGTCAAATCTGCACTATGAAGGAAGCATCACCATAGATGAGGATCTCATGGAGGCATCCTCTATCGTTCCCTTTGAACAGGTTCATATCTATAACATTTCAAATGGAAACCGATTTGTAACCTATGCCATACCTGGGAAAAGGGGCTCGGGTGAAATCTGTATGAATGGAGCTGCTGCAAGGAAGGCAAACAGGGGGGATCTGATCATAATCGCAAGTTATGTAATGGTTGAAGACAGGGAAATATTTAACTACAAACCGAAACTGGTTTATGTAAATGAGAGAAATGAAATTGTCGATAAAGGTCAGAAAGGGTAAAATTTTCACATAATGAAGATCTATGCTTCAAAAGCACTCTTTCCTGTCTCATCCCCTCCCATTGAGGAGGGGGCAATTGTTGTAGAGGGAAGCAGGATAGTTGATCTGGGAAGACTCGAACACCTTATTCCAAGGTATATAAATGCAACACTTGTTGACCTGAGAAGGTGTGTAATACTCCCAGGCCTTGTAAATGCACATGCACACCTCGAATATACACTATATCCTTTAAATCTCGCTGAGAAGCTCTCCTTTGTTGACTGGCTTATAAAGATCATAAGCTTAAGAAGGGAGCTATCACAGATAGACCTTACAAAATCCCTGAAGGCTGGCATACAGATGCTCATATCATCAGGCACAACCTGTGTTGGTGTTATAGTTCCAACACTGCGATGGCTCCCCTTTTTTCAGAGATCGGGCATCAGGGCAACACTTTTTCAGGAGGTCATCGGATATAGGGACGAAGACAGTGAAAAGATTACAAAATGGATTACTCATGAAATAAGGGATAACATATTCAACATAAGCTCTACAACATTCATAGGTATCTCTCCCCATTCGCCTTATACTGTTTCTTCAAAGCTTTACAGGAACCTTTACAACCTTTCAAGGGATGAGGGGTTACCCTTCTGCACACATCTTTCGGAATCCACCGAAGAGATAGAGTTTATATCTGAGGGGAAGGGAGAAATCGCTGAAAGGCTCTTTCCACTTGTCGGGTGGGGTGACATAAAGATAGAGGCAAAAGGTGTTAGGCCTGCCAGATATCTTTCAGATATAGGGGTAATAGGACCCGAAACCATTGTTGTCCATGCTGTAAATGTTGAAGAGGATGAGATAGAGATCCTTGGAACTCATGGCTCAAAAGTGGTTACATGTCCAAGAAGTAATCACTATCTTGCTGTGGGAAAGGCACCCATCCCTTTATTCCTCCAGAGGGGATTGACCATCTCCATAGGAACAGATGGCTTGAGCAGCAATACCTCGCTTAGCCTCTGGGATGAAATGCGTTTCTTAAAAAATAACTATAGGGAAAATATTTCACCAGATGATTTAATCAGGGCAGCAACAATAGGAGGAGCAAAAACACTGGGATGGGAAAGGCAGGCTGGTAGTCTTGAAGTGGGAAAGGAGGCAGATTTCATAGCTATTGATGTTTCAGGAATTAAAAGGTATATTGAGATTTCAGAAATAATCGAGCATACTGACGAAAAAAGGATAAACCTCGTAGTAGTTGCGGGTAAAATACTACTTGACAGAAGAGAACAACCCTGATGGAAATAGCTCCTGAAAGCCCTTTTCATATTATATTTTCCCTTGTTTCAATCCTTACAATAATTCTTGTCTTTCCTTTTTTCAAAAGAAATATATATGTGAAACTATCCCTCATCCTTCTTGTTATCCTGTTAGGGTTCAGGTATTTCCTCTGGAGGGCTCTTTACACCCTCAATCTCGAAACAACAGCCTCATCCATAATATCCATTACACTGTATATTGCTGAGCTATACGGATATATCCACCTTTTCCTGTTTTATATTCAGACATACAAGCTAACCGATTGGAAGACACCATCGGAATGCGATAGATTCCCCACTGTTGATGTCTTCATAACAACAATAAATGAACCGCTGGAGATAATAAAAAGGACAGTTATTGCATGCAAGGCACTTGATTGGCCTCCGGACAAACTCAATGTCTGTATCCTTGATGATGGTGATAGGGATGAGGTAAGGATGCTTGCAGAAAAATTTTCCTGTAAATACATAACAAGGAAGGATACAATCGGTGCAAAGGCTGGCAATATTAACAATGCACTGAAGCTAACTTCTGGAGAGTTCATACTTTTCTTTGATGTTGATCACACACCGGTAAGGAGCTTTCTTAAAGAAACGATCCCATTTTTTAATGATGAAAAGGTAGCATACGTACATACACCGCACTATTTCTACAATCCTGACATATACCAGAGGAATCTGAGGCTTGAGAGGGAGATCGCAAATGATCAGGACCTTTTCTTCAAAATAATACAACCTGGAAGAAACTACCTAAATGCTGACTTCTTTGGAGGATCCGATGTTGTTATTAGAAGGTCTGTTCTTGAAGAGATTGGCGGTTTTAAAACAGAAACCCTGACCGAGGATATCCATACAAGCATGCATATCCATGCAAAAGGTTACAGATCGATATTCTATAACAGGAACATCACATGTGGACTGACACCTGAGACATACCACGATTATCTGAGGCAGAGGATGCGATGGGCAAAGGGTTCGGTCCAGTTCTTCATCTTCGACAATCCACTTCTAAAAAAGGGGCTTACAATCTCACAGCGGATATGCTATTTTGCCTCATTTTACTACTTCCTCCATGGATTCCCGAGATTCATATATCTTGTTGCACCCTTATCTTATCTCCTTGCAGGAATTCCACCTTTGAGGTCACCTGTCTTTGATCTTGTAAACTTCTACTTCTCCTTCTACTTTGCAAATCTCCTTGTTTTTAGCTGTATCGCAGGAAAATATCGCCAGCCTTTCTGGTCCGATGTCTATGAAACGGTGATGCATTTTCATCTCTGCATCGCTGTCCTGGACGGAATAATGAGACCCAGAAAATCACTTTACAGGGTCACACCAAAAGGGCTCGTCTTAAGAGAAGCAACATATGATCTTTCAAATAGCTTCTTTCAACTATTTCTCTTTATCTTTCTCTCACTCGGTATAGTTTATGGTGTATGGAAATTCGATATCTTCAACGAGACTGATGGTGGAGCTACCATTTCACTTATCTGGGCCATATACAATATCTTTATACTTTCTGCTGCTATTATTGCTGCAAAAGAAAAACCACAGATGAGACAGTATCACAGGGTATGGAGAAGGATTCCCTGTGAGATCATATTATCAGAGAGTGAAAGCCTTATAACCCATACAAGGGATCTGAGTGAAAATGGCATGCTGTTTACAATGGCATCTTACAGAAAACTCCCTCCCATGATCACGATAAGACTTATAAGTGAATGGGGGGAGCTTACAGCACTTGATGGAAAAATTGTACGGAATGAAGAGGGGAGCGATGGACTTTTCTACGTTGGTGTAAAATTCCTGATAAAGGATGAGGAACAATATAGTTCATTAATAAGGCAGATCTTTTGTCAGCCTGATGCGTGGGAGATGGAGGAGAGAGAACTGAAGAGACAAAAGGGTATCTTCTCATCCCTTCTTACACTGTTATCAACACCAATAAGGACATTGAGGGCGCGTCTTGCACTTAGAAGATCAGAGCCCCGTATTCCAGTAAAAATCAATTGTATCTTAAGTTTTGATGATCTGATAAAGGAAGGTATAATCTTAAATCTCAGTTATAAAGGGGCACTTATATCATTAAAGGGAGATATACCTGCTAATCTCAACTATCTAACTTTAAGGATCCCCATTGAAAATCGCTCCATTACAATACATGCAGTGGTGAGGTGGGTAAGGAGGACCATATTTTCAACATTAATAGGGGTAAGATTCCTTGATATGAATGGATTTTCTCCTATTTATCTTGAAAAACTCCTTTCCCGACAATAATAATTGGAGGCATGCAGATGAAAAAGAGGCATCTATTTTTAATTGTAATCTTCCTGTTTCTAACAGTGACAGAAAGGATCTATGCACTTAATCTGGAAATATTCACTGCAAGCGACTTTGACACAGAGGATCAGCGTTTCCATTTTATCGGTGTAGGTCTCATCAATCCCCTTACAGGACAGTTCAGTGTATTTCCGCGTGTGATGGCGGGCTTCTATAGATACAAATTTAAAAGTGATGCAAATATACTCGATGCAGAGCTTCAGACCATCATGCCTGCAGTTGGCATAAGATACTCTCAGAAAGGATACTCATCTGCAATTATTGCAGGGGCTGACTTCAGGAGAACAGAAAGGGAAAAGGTTGGCGGTGGCAAAGAAACAGAGGATGAACAGGGTGCAATCGGACAGCTGGAACTGGATATATGGCCCTCGGCAAAGGCAAATCTGAATGTGATACTGAATTTTAGTAGTGTTGATGAATTTTTCTGGTCAAGGGTGAGGGTAAAAAGGGATATTGCTGAGCTTTTCAAAGCAGGAAAGAATATTTTTGCAGGAATTGAAGCAATAGTCTCAGGAAATGAGGATTTTCAGGCCTGGCAGATTGGAATTTTTAAGGAACTTGCACTTAGTGGAAAACTCTATATAACAGGTAAAGCTGGATATAAGAGATCAACAGATATCGGGGATAGTGCATACTTCGGGTTCGATCTTTATCTGATATTCTAATATTAAGTAAGATTAGATAGTATCGATGAAATCAAAGATACCTCTGCTGAAGATATTCATAAGCATACTACTCCTCGGGATACTTATCTTATCGATTGATATCCATCAATTAAAGATCCATTTAATCAGTGTAAACCCCTGGGGCTTCGGCTTTATAACAGCCCTTTTCCTTATATCCGTAACTATAAACTCTTACAGGTGGATGAAGTTCCTTCACGCTGTTGATATACCTGTTAATTTTTACGCCGCAAACGCACTCAGTTTTATTGGAAGATTCTTCAACAATTTTCTTCCTACGAGCTTTGGTGGTGATGCACTGAAGATCTTTTATCTATTCAGAAATGAAGGCAAGTTAATGCTCCCTTTGATCTCTGTTATATATGACAGGATTGTTGGATTCTTAAGTATGATGGCACTTGGCATCCTTGGACTTATGTGGATTAAGTCTCCTGTTGGGATCCCCATTTCCGCATTCAGGACATTGTATATATCTGGAGGTATCGTGCTGTTTATAATATATAGCACCTTCTGGTATGGACACAGAATCTCACTACTTTTCTCAAAAACTTTATCTCGATTTCAGAATAAACTCATAAAGGAAAAGATAAACCCGCTTTTAAAGGACCTTTCCGCTCTCAAACCATCGTTAAGGCTAATACCGATTCTTTTTATTATCTCCTTTGTAGGAAATTTTCTTTCCATATACACAGTATATCTACTTTCGATACTCCTCCATATGAATGCATCCTTTCCCTATTTCCTTCTCTTCCTTCCCGCAATAAGTCTCCTTGCAGGACTTCCCTTCACGCTGGGAGGTCTCGGAATAAGGGAAGCAAGCTTCGTTTTCTTCTTTAGTAGTGCCGGGTTTACCAGGGAGCAGGGATTATCCCTGGGTCTACTTGTTGCCCTTCTAAATCTCATCACAAGCCTGATAGGCCTTTACTATTATCTGAGATACAGGGGCATGGGTTTTCAAACCCATTGTGAAAAAGGTGCTATCCATGATAAGATTAATTCATAATGAGTGAGAAAACTGTTTGCACAAACAAAAAGGCATACCACAACTATCAGATAGAGGATACAGTAGAAGCAGGGATTGTGCTAAAGGGAACCGAGGTTAAGGCGCTGAGGGAAGGAAGGGCTAATATCACGGATAGTTATGCAAAGATCGTGGGCAGGGAGATTTTTCTCGTAAATGCACATATTAGCCACTATTCCTGCGGCAATATATACAATCATGATCCCTTGAGAATTAGAAAACTCCTTCTTCATAAAAAACAGATCGATCGCCTTATTGGCAAGATAAATGAGAGGGGGTATACACTGATCCCGTTGAAAATATATTTTAATAAAAAGGGCCTTGCCAAGGTGGAACTTGCGCTTGCAAAGGGTAAAAAACTCTACGATCGAAGGGAAGAGATAAAGAAAAAGGATCAGGAGAGGGAGTTGAGAAAAGAGCTGAAAAGGTTTATAAATATATGAAGGGGGCGAATGGGATCGACGGGGATTACCGGAATCGGGGTTGCATGCCGAGGTCCTGTCAACCTCGTAAAACAGGCAGGAAAAAAACAAAGGCCGACTACGGCTACGCAATGGCTGCTTAATGCAGCCACGTCCTGTGGGATCTCTCCTGCGGGTTCCACATGGGCGTAAGCAAGCAGGAGAGCTCCTCCTTAGGGCCTGCGGAGGGAGGGGCAGAAAGAAAGCAGGCTGGATTCCTCATCAGCACGTTCACTTGCGGGTGAGGAGTTGAGATGCAAAGAGTGAAATAAGCATGTAGAGACCTCAGATTCAGGCTCTCCGGACGCGGGTTCGATTCCCGCCGCCTCCACCAAAATATTGGATTACCTGCCCGACAAAACCTTGATCAACCCTGTTCTTATAAACTTAACAGCGATTGCCGCAAGCAGCAGGGATGCAATCTTTGCTATGCCATGAGCACCCTCTGTCCCCATTATCCTTATGATCCCATCTGCATAGCGAAATATTACCCAGGCAAAAAACAGATTAACCATGAGTGATAAAAGGACGGGTAGATACCCATAACTCCCAACAAGGACAAGAGTCGTCGTCAGCGTTGCTGGACCCGCAAGCAGAGGCGTTCCAAGGGGGACAATACCAAGGGTTGAAGATGAGGGAATAACCTTCTCCCCGAGCCCTATGAGATCAGCAATGGAGATAACAAGAAGGAGAATACCACCGGCGATCATAAAATCCTCAACCTCTATGCCGAGCACACCAAAGATCCCTCTCCCAAGAAAAACAAATCCTGCGGTGACAGCAAAAGCTGTTATCACCGACTGCCTCACAACCCTTTGCTTCTCTTCCCGACCCATCTTATTAGTGAGGGCAATATACATGGGAAGGACGCCAGGAGCATCGATTGCAACCATTATCTGGATTATACTGAGGAAAAACTCTGCTATGAATCCCATCAGGCATTTTTAATCCTCCTTTTCATTTCATCATACATCTGCCACATCTCAGGAGGCATCCTTTCGCCGAACCTGTCAAAAAATCCCTTTATTTCATTAAGCTCCCACTCCCACTCTTCAGGATCTATCTGGAAAAGCCTTCTTATTCTCTCACTGGGGAGCGCAAGTCCATCTAAATCAAGCTCATCAGGGATCGGCATCAGACCTATAGGTGTCTCTATTGCACCTACCCTTCCCTTTATCCTCTCAACTATCCACTTAAGAACCCTCATATTCTCTGAGAATCCTGGCCATATGAAATTCCCTTCCTCATCAACCCTGAACCAATTTACTGAAAATACCCTCGGTGGATGGGCAAGCCTTTTTCCAATTTCAAGCCAGTGCCTGAAGTAATCCGCAAGATTATATCCGCAGAAGGGGAGCATAGACATAGGGTCCCTTCTTACAACCCCTTCCTTTAATGCTGCAGCACTCGTGGTTTCGGAGCCGATCCTTGCACCGAGAAAAACCCCATGCTCCCAGTCAAAGGCTTCAACAATAAGCGGGATTATCCTGCTTCTTCTGCTCCCAAAGATTATTGCTGAAATGGGAACACCCTGAGGATTTTCAAACTGGGAAGAGAGATTTGGACAGTTATATATGGAAACAGTAAATCGGGCATTGGGATGGGAGGCCTTTGTATTCATTGATGGATCCCATGGTCTTCCCTGCCAGTCAAGGATCCCTGAAGAAGGTGGATCACTGAGACCCTCCCACCAGGGCTCGTTTCTCTCGACATGAAGGGCGGTATTCGTAAAAAGGGTGGGAAATGTCTTATCGGATTTAAGGGCCTTTATGATATTGGGATTTGTCTTCATAGAGGTGCCAGGTGCCACACCAAAAAGTCCTGTCTCAGGATTTATTGCATAAAGCCTCCCGTCATTTCCAAACTTTAGCCATGCAATATCATCCCCCAATGTCCAGACCCTGTAACCTGGTATCTGTGACTCAAGCATTGCGAGATTTGTCTTACCGCATGCAGAGGGCATAGCAATTGTTACATAAAAGATATTTCCCTCTGGATCCTCAATCCCAATAATGGCCATATGCTCTGCAAGCCACCCCTCTTTAAGACCTATCCATGAGGCAATCCTCAACGAAAAGCACTTCTTTCCAAGCAGCGCATTTCCGCCGTATCCAGAGCCTATGCTCCATACAAGGTTTTCCTCTGGAAAATGCATAATGAATCGTCTCTCAGGATCAAGATCGCCAATGGAATGAATACCTCTGAAAAAATCATCGGAATCTCCTATCTTTTCGAGAACCTCTCTCCCCATCCTTGCCATTATTCTCATATTTACTGCTACATAAGAGCTATCAGTGATCTGAATGCATGGCTTTGAAAGAGGAGAAAAGGGATTTCCCATCATATAGGGGATCACATACATGGTCCTTCCCTTCATGCAACCCTTTGTAAGATTAAAAAGTAGCCTCTTTGCATCCTCAGGCCTCATCCAGTTATTATTGGGCCCGGAGGTCTCCTTATCAGGATGGCATACAAATGTTAAATTTTCAGTTCTTGCCACATCCATTGGATGGCTCCTGTGGAGGTAGGAGTGTGGCCAGAGGCCGTGATTGAGTTCATAAAAGACAGGTCGTCCATCTATCTTTTCCTTATGCAAACCGATCTCTATAAGCCTCCTTGCCTCATCCTCGGATCCATCACACCAGTGGATCTTTTCAGGTTGCATGATTTTAGCTTGTTCTTCAACCCATTTTTCAATCGGTGTTGCCATATCCCTCAACCTCAAAAATGCAGATTTACTTTTGAATCTGGTTTTAAATTTCAATAAAGCATTAAATTATATCATAATTAAAAATTAATCCGTATCCCATTTTTAATAATGGAAAATAAATTTCTCGATATTTTAGCTTAATTTTTTTAGAAAAGTAAAGAGGAATTCCTATAAATTTGAAAAATACCTTAATATCCAGGAAACTCCTCAGTGATAATAAGCTTTTCGCTTATCCCCATCCTTTTCAGCAAACCCTTCATTGCAGCAATCATACCAGGAGGTCCCACACCATAAAAGATGCACCCGCCTGGATCAGGCTCATACCTCTTTATCATCTCCTCATCTATAAACCCCCTTTCCCCTTCCCATCTTAGATTTGAATACTCCATATCTGTCATCGTTGGAATGATCCTGTAAAAAGGATTATTCTTCTCCAGTAAAAGCAATTCCTCAAGGAAAGCAGAATCCTCGGGTCTTCTGTTTGAATAAAGGATCGATATCCTCCTTGATATCCCATCCCTTGTTGCCTGAAGCACAATCGATCGAACAGGGGTAATACCTATACCTCCGACAAGAAAGATGGCGGGTCTACTGTCCCCTTGATCAAGAATAAAGGAGCCATTTGGGCCCTTTATTTTAACCTTCTCCCCTTCGGGCATTGACTTAAGGGTATTTTTAAAAATACTATTTGTCATCCTCGTTGCGATCATGATATTAACTTCAAAGGGTGCACTTGCAATAGAGAATACCCTGAAATTGCCTTTTGGATCATCTTCGGGGGGATCTAAAAGATGGATTGTTATAAACTGACCGGGTATAAATGAGAAACCCTCCGGCTTTTCAAAGTAAAATGCCATCGTTTCATGTGCAATCTCTTCCTTTTTCAATAAGCTGACAGTGTATTCCTTCATCCCCATAAGTTATTCTATATATCTGTGATTTCAAGATTCAACCGACTCCTTTCTGTAAATCTATTCGAAGATCATATAAAGGGCGATAAGGATAAGGAAAAAGCCAAAAATCTTTCTTAATATTATTGCAGGAAACTGCTGGGCGAGGTAACCGCCCAGAAAGCCACCCAGGAAAAAACCCAGTGCCACAAATGCAGCAATTTTTAGATCGATATGACCTGCCTTATAATATTCAAGAAATGCAAGCAATCCTATAGGTGGCAGTAGAATCGCAATGGAGGTTCCCTGTGCCTGGTGCTGGGATAGCTTAAAGATATATACAAGTGCAGGGATTATAATTATCGCACCTCCAATGCCGAGAAGGCCGCTTACTGTTCCGCTGATAATACCAAGGAGAAAAAGGTAAAAATATGACATATGGATGACCTCCGTTACAATCCCGACTTTAAGGAGTTTTTCTGTAATAAATGGAGATAAAAATAGCAGTGTGTATTTGAAAAAATCCGAACCGATTTCATTTGCGGGCTTGGAGGGCAAAATCTCTCCCCCTTTCCGCTTGCCTCGCCCGAAAGCAGAAGCGAAAAGGACGATTTAGTTATAAATACCCCTTAAAGTTCCGCTGGTTTTGTTGCGCCGGAGAGCTCGAGAAGTACATTCGGCTCATCTCCCACAACCCAAGCATCATGTCCCGGCTGGATGATGGCGAGGTCGCCCGGTCCAAACTCAAACTCTGTACCATCATTCATTATCACCCTTTGTCGGCCGGAGAGAAAATACTTCACATGATACTTCTCGCAACTTTCAGTCTTTACCACTGGCTTTACATGTTCCGACCATTTCCATCCCGGCTCAAGCGTCTCTCGTTGTATCACGAGTCCGCTAATATTTACTACCTCAATAACCCCTTTGGCAAAGGGCCTTTTAACTTCATCAGGGGATGTAAAACTTTTTTTAATAATTAATTTCATACTGTTCATTCCTTTCCTTATGATGTATATTTCTTCGACCTTTTGGCGGGTAGTAACCCGCAAGAAAAATTATAAATGATTTCCCTCTTTGGCGGCAAATTCTTTTAGCTCAGCAAGCTGAGCTTCAATAGACAAAACCTGCCTTTCTTCAGGGTCTGTAGATTTTTTGCAATAGATAAAGTATTTCATAATTTCAAATTTAATTTAGAAAAGCCCGCTTCTAGCGTCCCGCCTTGCGGGACAAAGACAAAAAATTCAATTTTGCGCCTAAAATCGGCTGGAGCGCACTTTGCGCTCTCACAGCGGGAGAGCCAGCAACCTCTTTTTCCAACTGGCGGTACCTTTTGGACAAAATCCGAACCTATTTTGAGCAAAATCCTGACGCTGATTTTTGACTTGTGCGTCGCCTTCGGCGACGCACACCCGCCACCAAAAACGGGGGCGGGCAAAAATTCATTTCCCCCAGACCCCCTTTTCTTTTTGCCCGCCCGCCATTGCCCGCTTCGCGGGCGAGCCGCCGCTTAAAATTAAACTTTTTTCTGCTCTGGATTTAATCTGTCTCGATATTTCTTTTCTAATCTTCGTGCCTCCCTTTCGCTGCTTGTTGGACGATATTGAATCGAGGTAATCCCTCGTTTTTCTCTCAATTGCTGTTTAATCCTCTGCTGGAGTCTGCCAGCGGCGGCACTACCGACATATTTACTTTGCTGTCTGCGATGAAGAATATAAACTCCTGACTGATTAGGAATTTTCTCTAAATTCTTTTCAGTTGGTCTTATTTTTTGAGTTAATTTTCCCATTATGCTTTTACTTATATCTCTGCCATTTTACTTTTGTAGCAGAGTTAAAATTTTCGACCTTCTTATCTGGTTTTTTCGCTAAAATTAGGTACTTAAATCCTCGCAAAAAGAAATTAAATTTTTGGGCCCGATAATGCCAAATTCTGGTGTTTGAACTTTGATTTCTTCTTGCGACACAAATTATATCAATAGGTTCAAACTTTACATTGTCAACTAACATTTGGTAAATTTTGAATCCCACAGGAGTAAATTTTCTTTTTACCCATTGGTCACCAATTAACCAACCTATTACTTTGCCGGGTTTCAAAATTCTATAAATTTCTTTGGCCACCTTCTCCAATTCTTCATAAAATTTAGGGTCTTCAGCAGAAATTTTTCCAATATCTGCCGGCTCATTAGAATAACTAACATTATCGCCATAAGGAGAATCTATAAAAACCATATCTACCGAATTATCAGCAAGCGGAATCTTGCGTGAATCATTTTTTATAATCTTCGGATGTTGAGGGTTTATATCATAACCAATTGCTTTTCTTCCTTCTTCCTCACAAACATCAATTGTTGTCCCACTTCCGGCCATTGGGTCAACCACTAAATCGCCCTGTTTTGTATATCTCTGTATCATATTCCAAATAATAAAAGCCGGCGTAACGCCTTGAAATTTATTATTGCCTTTTGGTTTTTTACCGTAACTTTGCCTTGGGAAATCCCAAAGGGTAGTTGTTTCAAAAGGCGGTTTTTCTTCCTCTTGATTTACTACTACTTGTGGAACTACTTTTTTATTGTTTATTGCTCCTTTTGGCATAGATTAAGTTTTTTAAATCAACTAAAAATTTATCAAATTTTTTAACCTTGTTGCTTTCTTCAATTTCTTCTTCGCTCATAACATAACTTCCGTCTGTATCTACTTCAACTATCGCTCTACCTTTCTTAGCTGGTTTCCTAATACTTAAAGTTTTATCTTCATCGGGCGTTACGAAGAAAACTTTAATATGCTTTGTAATTTTATCTTGACTTAATTTAATTTTCCAATAACCGGTTTGGGCAATCCTTTCTCGTAGAGTTACTTTACTAGATAGAACAGCAATGACTTCACGGGTTTTCGGCTCGTAAATTATTATATCAACATCGGGTAAATGCGAACCAAATTCTCCATAATCAATTAAGAGATTTCTTTTTACGCGATTTAATTCTTCGGATAGGTTATTGCTGTTTTTTCTTTCTAATGTATTGCCTTCAACAATTTTCAAGCCCAAATTTTCTAGTTCGTCTTTTATAATATGAACAACGAGTTTTTCTAAATTTTTACCTTTGAATGCTCGCCAAGATTGCTCGTGGTCTTTATTTGGCGTTGGGGATTTCTGCCAATCTTTTTTGTGTAATTCTTTAGCTTCTCTTAATAATTCGGAAATATGCTTAAAAGCATCGGTTTTATATTGTTCTTTCTTTTTCTCGTAAAGTTTTATTAGGTCTTGAAATTTCATAATTATTTTTTAGTTAATTCATCTAAAGAAGTATCAAGGGCTTTCGCTATCTTTTGTACGGTTTCAATCGTAGGATTTTGTATAGCCCCTGATTCAATTTTAATAATTGTATTATAGGCAACTTCGGCAAGTTTTGAAAGTTTATCTTGCGAGATGCCTTTTTTCTTTCTTATTTTTTTGATATTTTTCGCGATTGTGGAAATTTCGTTTGACATTGTAGCCATAGAATACTATTATTAGTATAAGGTTATATTACTAACCGACTTGTCGGCTTATCTATAATAATGATACACAATCAATTTAAAATAGTCAACAAAAATAAGGGAGTAAAAATTTCAAATGCCCGTGTTGGGTTGGGTGGGACAAGGGCATTTGCTTTACTAGCGGCGGCTCGCCCGCGAAGCGGGCAATGGCGGGCGGGCAAAAAGAAAAGGGGGTCTGGGGGAAATGAATTTTTGCCCGCCCCCGTTTTTGGTGGCGG